>JAGXHI010000051.1 GCA_024636295.1 Desulfuromonadales bacterium | reverse complement strand
CTTGCTGTTTGTAGTACACACGGTAACCAGGGCCATAGTTGATTCGCAACTCAGAGACACCTTCACCTACGGGCTCGGCGTCCCCCGCATTCCCAGCAGCCAACCGTTCGACTCTCGCCAGAATGCGGGCACGCGCTCGAATATCGCGCAGTCCATCGAGCCACTTGGCATAAACGTCCGTTTTGCGAATCTCCATCATCCCCCCCTACTGTAGCCTTGCGGATACAACTTGTCAATGGACCTTCATGCCCAATGGTAATTTAAGCGGCAGCGTAGAGACCGTGGCGGACCACTAAAATAATCGAGAGCGTAGAGAGTTGGACTGTCCGCTTGAAATTTTTGTTAAGAGAAAGTCTCTTTGTGATTTGCTATAGAGACTATTGCCATCAATCTACTATAGGCAAAGTCTTTTCGTTTATTGCTTTCTTCTCTATGGATCCCTTCCGTGTTGTATTGTTCAAAATAAGTGTATGTTCCTGTTTTGTCAGTGCGGGAATAGTATTCTTGCCATGCTTGTGCCAGGGCGCATCTCCTATTGGAGGGGAGGACTCTGTCGAAGCTAAATACAGCTTCTTTGTGCCTGGCGAATGCCTCGGAGAGAATTTTATATGGGTTGGGTCTACTTCCATGGCCGGGAGCCAAGGCTGAAATTTCGGGGTGAAAGGCATCTCGGAATTTGGCGGCGGCTTCGTTATATTCTTTTATTTTTCTATCTTCGATGTTTCTGCTTTTAGTAAGGTAATGGCTAATGACTGCAATAACAGCGCCGCCAGCAACAGCACCGAGCGAAAAACTACCAAGTTCGATTGGCATTCTTTTTCCCTAGGATTTTAGTTGAGTTTGATCAATGCCTTTTTGGCCTGTTTGTTTATTCGTATTTTTTCCGCTTAACTTCGCCCACACAGCCGACCTTTAGCACGTCCGAGCCGCGAAGCGGCAGTGTGCTGGGCCTGTTAAGTTTATTGAGATGAATAACACTATAGGCACCCACCTGTTGCGAAATTTGGAGTGCAGCCGCCAGCACCATGATTTAAGATCTGTTTTTGCCGCCTATCTTGATCAATCATTTGCTGCGTTCTGGCATCATTGTTTGTTGTGTTTGTACGGTTAGTACTAGAGCTTCTGCCGGAAAGATATGATTTTTCTAAATCCAGTACACATTTTGAATGCTCGCTTGTTTGAGGTTTAAATCCAAGAGCCTCACAAGTCTTTTTGTATTGCTCGATTCTTTCCTCGTGCAATGGGGGGAAATAATGTGCGCAACCAGAAAAACAAATAATCATCACGGCAGATATAGCTAATTTTGATACATTCATGGGTTGACTCCTCTTAACAGTAAATGGGCAGTCCGCCTAAATCTGTAAACGCAGACTGCGCCTGTCTATATAAGATGCTGACAAATTTCCTCGAGAATAAAAGGATTTACGTCATAATTTCAAGTCCTTGAATAATTTTCACCTTTTTGCCGTATTTGATTTAGGCGGACTGCCTAAAACTATAAAAGCCCATCGACCGGGCTGCGAACACCGTGGCCTCCCTTGTTAAGTACATGGGTGTAAATCATTGTGGTACTGACATCCTTGTGGCCCAGAAGTTCCTGAATAGTCCGGATATCATACCCGTCTTCAAGGAGGTGTGTAGCAAAGCAGTGTCGGAAGGTATGACAACCAACCCGCTTGACGATTCCGGCACGTACAAAAAGGGGACAGGCTACTTTTTCATTCCCTTTTTTGAGGGCCTACCCAGCCTTAAACATAATTGCCATCCGCCTTACTTTATTCAAAAAGTAGCCTGCCCCCTTTTTCTTTCCGAACACCGGCCACGCCTCTATAAAAACGTGGGTGTATATCATCGTGGTTTTAACTTCGCTATGGCCGAGCAGTTCCTGGATGGTCCGGATGTCGTATCTCTTTTTTCAAATCGAAATCGCTATCGGGATCGAAATCGGGATCACAAGCATTCTTACCGTATGCCATAGCCCGCCTGATCCTCCCGAACCTGGTAACCTCGCCCACCCAGCCAGCTGAGCATCGCCGCCATGCGGTCGAGTTCAGACTTACGTCTCTGGCTTTCGGCCTCCCGCAAAGCGTTGCCGACAACCAGAACATCCTGAATAGCGGCACACTCCAGTGCTGAACCGCGCGCGATTTCAAAATAACCTCTGCGATCCGCTTCGGTTGTCTTGCCGTTGCCTTCGGCAATGTTCAGCGGTATCGACTGGCTCGCGCGCAGCCACTGATCTCGAGCCGCCCGATGGACGCCGTTGAGAATTCCGGCCTTTTCGTACACCCAGGCGACGTAATCGATTGAAAGGCGGTAGACGTCAAGCTTCTCGTGGCCGAGTGTCATTTCTTTTCAGTCCCTCTAAACATTACCTCGATACCGATTTCGATCCCGATTTCGATTTGGAATACCCCAACTGCCTCTCCGAAAAGAAAAGCCGCCTGCCGGCTCTGGATGGCCGGTGTGGCGGCTTTACGTCATCATTGTTGATGTTCCCTCCATCGGCCCCTCCCGTGCCCGATCGAATAGTCGTTCATTAAAGTGCCCCATTAAAGCCTTTTCAGAGCGGGTTGTCAAGGCTGCACTTCCCCCTGGAACCGTAGCTGTCCACTTCACGCCGGGCGAGAAACTCTTGCGGCGTACAGCGGACGATTCCGGGAAGAATCGCTCGTTTTACCTTTTCTTTTTCGTCCGCCGCGTCGCCTCCGCCGACCAGGGATCATCGGGCCAGGGGTGCCGGGGATAGCGTCCCTTGAGTTCCTTTTTCACCTCGGGATAGATTTCGTTCCAGAAGCTCTTCAGATCCCGGGTCACTGCCACAGGACGGCCGGCCGGCGACAGCAGGTGAATCAGGACGGCAACCCTTCCGCGGGCCACCGCCGGCGTATTTTCCAGCCCGAAAAGCTCCTGCAGCTTGACCGCAAGCACCGGAGCGCCTTCCGTATCGTAGTCAAGCCGGATACGGGAACCGCTCGGCACCTCCAACCGCTCCGGCGCCAGATCATCGAAGTCCTTCCTGTGAGACCACTCCAGAAGGGACAAAAGAGGAGGAACGAGATCGATCTTCCGCAGATCCGGGAGACTTTTCGCCCCCGATAAAAAAGGTTCCAGCCATTTTTCAAGGCTGGAAAGGAGCATCGTCTCCGATAAATCGGGCCAATCCGTTTCCGGAAATACTTGCGAAAGGAAACGAATCCTTGCGGAAAGCTGTCGGGCGGCGGGCGTCCAGTTCAGGGACTTCAATCCAGACCCGCGGACGGCTTCCAGGAGGCCCGCGGACATCTCTTCGGGGGAGATCCGGGCCGGGCGCTCCTGTAGAACCAGCGCCCCGAAACGACGCACCTGCCGGGCAACCGGGCGACCGATCCGATCGTCCCATTCCACTACCCGACGCCAGGAGATTTCGCGGCCGAAAAGATCCTCCACGTCCTGTTGATTCAGAGCGCTTGCCAACCGGATTTCCCCCTCCCCGCCCGGCTTCCATCCCACTTCCACCGCCACGATCCACTCCTCCCCGCTTACGGCCGAACGCGGCGATAAGCGCGCCCCCTGGCCGCTGGACAAGATATACCTGCCAGAGCCGGGTTCCCGCTCGCGACCAATGCGGTCCGGAAAGGCCATCGCCAGAAGGCGCCCCACCGCGGGAACATCGGGAACCGCTTCTTTCTCCGGCGCCCGAACCACTTCTCTCCAGTAGCGGGCCGCCCGCGCCGCCGCCCCTTTTCTTCTGGATCGAATGGCCTCGACCCTGTCCAGGAAGTCGCTACGGCTGCCATATCGGGGCGTCTCTTCCGCGAGGATATCCCGCTCGGACAGCAGGGCGGCGAGATCCCCGGCGAGGTTCAACCGTCCCTCCTTTTTCGCGGCCACAAGCATTCGGGCGATGCGTGGATGGGCTGGATATCTCGCCATGTGTTCGCCAAGAGAAGTGAGATGGTTTTTTCCGTCCAGGGCCCCAAGCCGTCGCAACAGCTCCCTCGCCCCTGCAAGCGCGCCCTCTGATGGCGGATCAAGCCATATCAGCTGCCCTGCATCCTCCACCCCCCAGCGCGCCAGTTCGAGGGCCATGGGGGCGAGATCCGCGGTTCGGATCTCCGGGGGCGAAAAGGGAAGCAGACTGCCGTGGACTCCCTCCGTCCAGAGACGATAGCAGACGCCAGGACCCAGCCGCCCGGCACGACCAGCCCGCTGATCGGCGCTTGCGCGAGAGATCCGAACCGTTTCGATGAGGGTCATTCCCCGTACAGGGTTGAAACGGGGACGACGCTCCAGGCCGCAGTCGACAACCACTCCCACGCCCTCGATGGTCAGACTCGTTTCGGCGATGTTCGTCGCCAGCACAATGCGCCGGTGCATTCCCGGCCGGATCGCCTTCTCCTGCTCAGAAAAGGGAAGGTCTCCGTAGAGCGGACGTATATGGACATTCTCCGGTCCGGCCTCGGACTCCAAAATTTCCCGACACCAAAGAATCTCCCGCACCCCAGGCAGAAAGGCCAGAATGTCCCCTTTAGTCTCCCGTAGAGCCCGCCGAATCGCCTGCGCCGACCATTTCGCAATCGGCCCCTCCGGATCGCGATCCGCCCAATGCACTTCCACCGGGAATTCGCGGCCACGGCTGGTGAGAACCGGAGCGCCTCCGAGAAGTTCGGCCACGGGCGCCGCATCGAGGGTCGCCGACATGACCAGGATCCGCAGGTCCTCCCGCAGCCCCTGCTGGGCCTCCCGACAGAGAGCCAGAGCCAGGTCCGAGTTGAGGTTCCGCTCATGAAATTCATCGAATATCACCAACCCGACCCCGGAAAGCTCCGGATCATTTTGAAGCCGGCGAACCAGAATTCCCTCGGTCATCACCTCGATGCGGGTAGCATTAGAAATCACGTGTTCATAGCGGATGGCGTACCCGATGGTGCGGCCCACGTCCTCATGGCGCATCCGGGCCATATAGCGCGCGGCGTTCGTCGCAGCCAGCCGACGAGGCTCCAGCATCAGAATGGATTTTCCGGTGAGCCACGGCTCTTCCAGAAGAGCCGGAGGCACACGGGTCGTCTTACCCGCCCCGGGCGGCGCCTGCAGGACACAGGCGTTGCCCTCGGACAGGACGCGCCGGAGATCGGGGAGAATTCCGTCAATGGGAAGCATGGGCAGGTTCAAGGTTCAAGGTTCAAGGTTCAAGGTTCAAGGTTCAAGGTTCAAGGTTCGAGGTTCGAGGTTCGAGACCCGAGACCCGAGACCCGAGACCCGAGACCCGAGGTTAAATCATGGTGGCGGGAGCTATTGTATGTCAAATCCATCTTCAGGAAAAGAGAACGGGCGGGAAGGAGTCGGGAAAGAGGGGAAGAGGGCTGAGGACGGAAGAAAAATGCGGAGGATGACGTGTCATCCTCCGCAATCTTTTCCGAGATTCAGAAGCGCTGCCTTAGCCTTTGAGCAGATGGCTGGCAATGATCAATTTCTGAATTTCCGTGGTTCCTTCATAGATTCTCAAAGGACGGATCTCCCGGTAGAGACGCTCGACGGGCGAGCCTTTGACGACCCCCACGCCTCCGTGGATCTGAACCGCCTGATCGATACAGCGGAAGGCCGCCTCGGTGCCCTGCATTTTCGCCATGGAGGAATACAGAGAGGCCTGGGGATCTCCCTTGTCCTTCTTGGCCGCGGCCAGATAAACGACGCAACGGGCGGTCTCGATATCGGTGGCCATCTCGGCGAGTTTGAAAGAAACACCCTGGAAACTGGAGATGGGGCTTCCGAACTGAACGCGTTTTTTGGAGTAAGCGATGGCCTCTTTCAGCGCGCGTTTGCCCATGCCCACGGCTGCCGCTCCCACCGACATGCGCATCAGGTCGAGAGTGTGCATGGAGAGTTTGTAACCGTCCCCGACCTGACCGAGAAGGTTTTCCTCCGGCACTTCGAGATCCTTGAACTCGAACTCGACGATGTCATGGCTGGCCATGAGGGGAATCCGGTGAGCCACATTGAAGCCCTTCATTCCCTTCTCGAGGATGAAGGCGGAAATCGAGCGCGCCCCCCCCTCCGGAGTGCGGGCGAACAGCACCGCGACATCGGCGGAGAATCCGTTGGAAATGAAACGCTTGCGGCCGTTAATGACAAACTTGCCGTTCTTGCGCTCCGCGCTGGTTTGCAGGTTGGAGACATCGGAGCCGGCTTCAGGCTCCGTGAGGCAGAACGTTGAGAGCAGCTCGCCGGAAGCGATACGGGGCAGGTATTTTTTCTTCTGCTCCTCGTTGCCTTTCAATACGATAGGATAGCCGCCGAGCCCCTGCATGGCCAGGGTGGTGTCGGCCGGGCCGTAAACGCCGGCCAGCGCTTCACGGGCCACGCAGATCTTGACCGCACTGGTTCCATAGCCGCCGTACTCCTCCGGAAAGATGTGCCGGTAAAGCCCGGAGCGGCCAAGCGAATCACGCAATTCAGTGGGAACATCGTCGATCTCCCCCAGTTTTTCGGCCAGGGGGGCGAGTTCCTCTTGAGCATAGCGTTCACATTCTTCTTTCAAAGCCTGGATTTCAGGGGGAAAAAGAGTTTCCATTTCCTGCATTGTCCTTTCTTGTCGGGGTGGGAATAAGATAAAATTCCGGTAGATTGAACAGCCAGAGGCATGACTTCCGGAAAAATAACGGTTATCACCTCAGAGGATTCTGGAAAACGGCCGGACATCATGAACGACAATCGGAAATCGTTACCGATATCCGGAGACCGTTACCGACAGCATAATAGAACTTTGTTTATCGTTTGTGTTTATTTATGTCAACTTTAAAATGATCGGACGCACTTTTTCCCTTTCTCACAAATCTCGGGCAATTTTGGCCGATCACCGCATAAGCCTCTATAATTTCAACGATGAATCCTTCCTCTATCGAAATTCTGACTCCCTGCCCGCCGGCCTCTTCCAAGTTGAAATCGGATCCGTGAATGTGTAAAATCACTTTTTGCGCAGGGGCGGGACATCCGAACGTGACATCGTTTCGGAAAAGACCCGAAGCCGATTATTGATTAGTGCTAAGCGAGCGTCCATCCGGAAATCTCGGAAAGCACAAATGCAGTTTTCGATCTGGAAACGAGTCACTTTTCGCAAGGTCAAGGAAATCAAGGATTTGTGCGGAGGCGTAGTACTTTACGCCGCACAATCAAATCCGCGGATTGACGCGGAGATTGCGGAAAAGGACCGTTTCCGGACGAAAACTAAGCGAGGAAAACCAATCCATGGCAGAATTAATCGAAGTTTATCGCAACAGCGTCCCGACATGGGAATCCGACATGATGGGACATATGAACGTGCAGTTTTATGTCGAAAAGGCCACCATCGGACTGGCCGTTCTGGGGCATCATCTCGGTCTGGGACCCGATTTCGTCCGGAAGCAAAACGCCCGCCTGGTGGTTCGTGACCACCATATCCGTTTTCTGCGCGAGCAGAGGCCTGGCGCTCCCCTGAGCATCCGGGCCGGTGTCCTGGAGGCATTTCCGGACCATCTTCGAATCTATGAGGAGATGATCAATCCAGCAACGAGTGAGGTGGCCGCAACTTTCATTGCAGAGGTCGAACTCCGGGATCTTCAAACCCGGGATGTTCGTCCCATACCTGAAGCCGCGGCCCTGGCGGCGGACAAGCTTCGGGCGGATCTGCCCGACCATGGCGCTCCGCGCGGCCTGGAACGCCGACCTCCCCGCATCGGTCCCACATTGTCCGAGGCGGAGAAATGCGGGATGGTTCAGACTTACCTGGGCGAGGTCCGCCCCACAATGGTCAATGAGGACGGGGTTCTCGCCGCGCGGGCCTATATGGGGATCATTTCGGATGCGGTGCCGAATTTATTGTCGAGAATGCGAAACGAGGGGGTTTCCCTGAGGGAAATGGGTGGCGCCGCACTGGAATACCGCTTCGTTTATCGGCAAGAGCCGAAAGTCGGCGACCTGATCACCATGCGAAGCGCCATTAAGGACTTCGGAGAGAAAACCTATACCTTCTGTCACTGGATTTTCGACCTGACCACCGGAGAAGCGGTCGCCACCGCCGAAGCCATCGCCATCAGCCTCGATCTGAAGGCCCGAAAGGCAATGGCCATTCCCGAGGAAATAAAAGCGCTGCTGAAAAAGGAGGTCATCCGGGGGCTGCAGGTCTAGGAAGATCTTTCCTCGATTTTCTTCAGTTTCACTCTTTCTTTGCGCCTTGGCGTCTTTGCGTGAGTCGCCCTTTAGTTCTTGGTATTTCTCAATCGATCGTCGCCTGGTAGGTCAAGGAGCGCAACTGCCGCCGGAGAGGATAGGCGGAGGAAGGCATGAGCTGGGTCATCAGAATGACGATCATCTCCTCCGCCGGATCAATCCAGAATCCGGTGCTGGCCGCGCCGCCCCAGGCGTATTCCCCCGCCGAGCACAGGGCCTGCGATTTGGCCGGATCGATCACCACGGAAAAACCGAGGCCAAACCCGACCCCGTCATAGGGCGCTTCGCTGAAACGGGGCTGTCCCATGGCGGCCATATCCCGGTTATCCGGGAGATGATTGATGGTCATGAACTCCACCGTCTTGCGGCCGAGCAGCCGCTCCCCGTCCAGTTCCCCCTTATTCATCAGCATCCGGCAGAACCGCAGATAATCCGCCGTGGTGGAGGTCAGCCCTCCGCCGCCGGAAGGCATGGCGGGGCGGGTGAAGCGATTCCCGACGACCGGCTCCAGCAGCTTCAGACCGGGCTTCGTCTCGGACGGGACGCGGCTCGGGTCGACATCGACGGGCAGCACCGGACGGCCCTCTCCCTCCGGCGGCTCATACAGGGCGGAAAAACGTTCGATCTTCTCCTCGGGCACCTGAAAGGCCGTGTCCTTCATCCCGAGGGGAGCGAAGATCCGCTCCTCGAAAAAGCGATCGAGCGACTGCCCGGAAAGAACTTCCACCAGGCGCCCCAGCACGTCGGTCGAGACCCCGTAGTTCCATTCGGTCCCCGGGTTGCAGAGCAGCGGCATTTGTGCAAGCCGGGCGGTCATTTCCTCCAGGGTCCCTTTGCCGGGGAATCCGATCCTGTGCTTGCGATAAAGGGCATCCACCGGCGTCGCCATCATGAACCCGTAGGTCAGGCCGGAGGTATGAGTGAACAGATGGCGAATCCGGATCAGCTCCCTGGCGGGTTCGAAAATCGGATCTTCGGGCGTTCCCCCGGCCCAGACCTGCATCTTCTCGAATTCGGGAATGAATTTGGCCAGCGGATCATCGAGCTGGAAGCGTCCTTCCTCGAAGAGCATCATCGCCGCAACGCTGGTCACCGGTTTGGTCATGGAGTAGATGCGAAAGATGGTATCTTCTTCGACAGGTTTCTCCGCCTCCACGTCCCTGAATCCTGTTGCATCGAAAAAGGCCGTCCGGCCGCGCCGATGCACCAGGACGCTGACTCCGGGAAGGCGCCGAGTGTTCACCTGTTGCTGCATCCATTCGCTGATTCGGCGGAGCCTGTCCGATGAGAGTCCAACTTTTTCCGGTTCCGTCAGTTCGAACATGTCATTCTCCTTTTGCTCGGATTTCATGCGCCGTCAGGGCGGTTCACAGGGGAACGGTGGGGCGCTATTTCGTCTTCGGCATTTTCATTATGGATTTCGTGACGCGCCCCGTGGCAATCACCTGATCACCCGAGAGAGCTTTCGCCTCGAGAAAGGCGATGTTCTTTCCCCGCTTCACGATCTGCCCACGGAAACTGATCCTGTCGCCGATCATCGCCGCTCGCATGATCGAAAAATGAATATCGTGCGTTGCAGCCAGTTCGTCCGGATTCAGTTCATGAATCAGTGCGATATAGCAGACAACATCACACATGGAATAGATCACCCCCCCGTGCAGGGCTCCCGTGGGGTTCGCCAGTTCAGGAGACACTTCGATTTCAATCTCGGCACAGCCGTTTCCGACCGATTTGACTTTCAGACCCAAAAATTCATGGAGTGGGATTTTTTCCATCAGAGATAGGTGGGGATGCTTCCCGGTCATTTCTGTCTTCTCCTTCAATTGAATCTCAAATCATCAGGATTGATAAATACACTTCCGGGGAACGGACTGTCAAAGACTTTCCTGTGTTTTATCCCATTCCCTTTTCTATCAAATTCTATTCTCGCCTCCTGAAGATCAGGGTCAACGCCTTAATCTCACCAAAAGGAAAAGGCCCGCGGGGATTGCGGGCCTTTTCCTTTTTTCGGGTTATTGCTCTCTCAGGAAACCGGAACTTTCACGGGCTTCTCGCCCGCGAAGCCCTGCCCGAGAAGGAAACCTATTTCGCCTGTTGCAGGTACCTGTAAAAATCGGAATCGGTGGAAAGCACCAATTTGGCGTTTTCCCTTATCGATTTACGATAGGCTTCGAGGCTGCGCATAAAACCATAGAATTCAGGGTCCCCGCCGAAGGCGTCGGCAAAGATGGCGGCGGCTTTCGCGTCGGCTTTTCCACGGATTTCCTCGGCAGTCTGATACGCTTCGGATTCGATGGTCTTCAGCTCCTTCTGCATCTGGCCGAGAATGTCCGCCTGCTCACCCTCTCCTTCGGAACGATATTCCGCAGCCACCTTCTTGCGCTCGGCAATCATTCGCTCGTAGACCCGGGTGCGCACCTGCTCCACGTAATTGATCCGCTTGATCTGCACGTCGATCAGCTCGATGCCGTACTCGGGGGTTGCAACCCGCGCCCGTGCCAGGATAGAATCCAGGATCTCCTCTCTTCCCGCCAATTTCTCAACCGGAACATCGGCGGCCCCTTCGACTTCAAAAACTTCCTCCTTGACTCCGGCAGGCGCCTGATAATCCTTGCCCCGCACCAGTTCCACCAGAAGGTGCCCTGAAACAGCGTCGCGCACCACGGAATCGATGATGTCGTCCAGGCGGCTTTGAGCCCCACGTTCGGTGGCTACCGTTTTGAAATACAGAAGAGGATCGACGATTTTCCAGCGGGCGGTCGTATCGATCCAGATATATCTCTTGTCCTTTGTCGGGATCTGGTTCGGGTCACCGTCCCACTTCAGAATGCGGCTCTGAAAGCGATGGACATCCTGAATGAAAGGGATCTTGAAATGCAGACCGGCCTGGCTGACCGTTCCGATCGGCCTTCCGAACTGGGTTACAAGGGCCTGTTGCCCCTCTTCGACCACGAAAAATCCGCCCATGGCGACAACGATCGCGACGACGGCAATAATGATCAGCACCGTATTTCTCATTTCGTCTCTCCTTTCACCCCGGCCCGCAAAGGCAGCAGGGGAATCGCTCCCGCTCCGTTGCCGTCCATGATGTAGATTTCCTCCAGGCGGGGCAGAACATCTTCCAGAGTTTCGAGGTAGAGACGCTTGCGGGTCACCTCGGGCGCTTTTTTATACTCCGTGAGCAGAGCGAGAAAGCGGCTCGTCTCGCCCTCGGCCCGGTTGATTCTCTCTACGGCGTAACCCTCGGCCTGGAGAATCTTGCTTCGGGCCACACCCCTGGCTTTGGGGACTTCCCGATTGTACTGCTCGCGAGCCTGAAAAATAAGGCTCTCTTTCTGCTGCTCGGCCTCATTGACCTCGTTGAAAGCGCCCTTGACCTGCTCGGGCGGGTTCACGTCCTGGAACTTGACCGTCACGATACGCACACCGGCATCATAGCTGTTGAGGATTTTCTGAAGGTCATCCTCGATGGCCATGGCGAGCTCGGCCCGTTCGGTGGTGAGAACATCCGTGACATTGGAGTTGCCCACCGTCTTGCGGACAACCGCCTCGGAAATATCCCGGATGGTTTCCTCCGTGTCCTTGATCCGGAACAGGAATTTATAGGGGTCGGCGATCTGGTACTGGACGATCCATTCCAGATCACTGACGTTGAGGTCACCCGTCAAAGTCAGGGATTCCTCCTCGAGCCCCTGCTTGGTGTAGGCCGTCCGGACGCCGGGCTGCACGGTGCGGAAGCCGAATTCTTCCTTCAGGACGCGCCCTGTCTTGACCAGGTAGACTCTTTCGATCCCGAAAGGCAGTTTGAAGTTCAGTCCCGGTTCGGAGAATCCGGAAAACTGTCCGAAACGCAGCACCACTCCGGTTTCTTCCGTATCCACTTTGTACATGCTGCTGACAACGCCGATAATAAGGAGAAGCAGGAGAACGCCCGAGAAGATGAGTTTTTTGGGCGGTCGGCTGTTTTTGATCCGATTGGCAATTTCGATGACTTTTTCATCCACCTGGCTGCCACCGGATCCCCATGGTCCGTTTTGCATGAATCCTTCCTTTCAATTGAAAATGATTTATACGTTTGAAGGATGAACGGAAATCGAATATATCATAAAAAAAGGGGAAAAGGGAAAAGTTAACCCCCGTGGCGAAACGATATTTGTATTTAAACGGCAGAACCTTTTTTGTGATCTTCACTCACCTCTTCTTCCGATGAGGAAACCCGGATAAATCAACGTACCCACTCTTTTTTGATCAGTCCGATCGCAGAACTTCCACGAGAAGTTCCGTCACCCTCACCATATCCTCCACCCGGACGGATTCGTCCACCGTGTGCACGTTGCACATCCCCGTGCCAAGGATGACCGCATCAATACCGCGGCTGTTGAAGATGTTGGCATCGCTGCCGCCTCCAGCGGCCTTTATCACCAGGGAACGATCGAGCCTGGCGGAGGCCTCCTGGACCAGCCGGACGATAGGTGAATCAAGCGGAACATCGATGCGGGGATAATCCGAGGTCACTTCACTGCGGATTTCGGCACGCACGACCTTTCCGTCGATCTTTTTCTCCAGATTACAGGATGCGGTCCGAAAACACTCCATCATGTGTTCGGTCTGCCGGGCAAGCTTTTCTTCACTGTGGCTTCTCGCCTCCCCCTCGACGAAGAGGTGCTTCGGAACGATATTGATGGCCTGGCCGCCTTGAATTTTTCCGATATTGGCCGTGGTTTCCTCATCGATGCGACCGAGGCGCATGCTGTCGATCGCCCGTGCCGCCACCTCGATGGCCGATATCCCCCTTTCGGGATGAAGCCCCGCATGGGCCTCCCGGCCGATGATCTCGAAACGCAGCTTATTTGCACAGGGCGCCTTGTGGATCAGCAGGTCGATGCCGGAGGTATCGAGCACCAACCCCCGCCGTGCACGGATCCGGCTGAAATCGAGATGTTTTGCGCCGAGAAGCCCCGCCTCTTCCCCCACCGTAACCGCCACCTCGATGGGACCGTGGGGGAATCCCTGCTCACGGAGAACGGTCAGGGCTTCGATAATTTCAGCAAGTCCCGCCTTGTCGTCAGCACCCAGGATGGTTTCTCCAGCACTGGTGAATATTCCGTCCTTCAACACCGGGAGAACGCCCTCGGAGGGTTCGACCGTATCCATATGCGCAGAGAGCAGTATCGGCTCGCCCTCCCGATTGCCTGGAATTGAAACAATCAGATTTCCGCTCTCGCTTCCGGTTTTCCCTCCGGCATCGTCAATGAAAACCTCGCCTCCGAGACGGACAAATACTTCGCCGAGATAGCGGGAAATTTCCCCTTCGCGAAGGGATGGGCTTGCAATGGCCGCCATACGGGCGAACTCGGATGTCAGGCGCTCTACATCGATCATCTTGTTTCCTCACTCCATGTGATGAATTCAGCTTTAAATTAATGTTGGCTCCGTTTATATTCCTTATACAATGAAAATCAAAAAACAAAAATAATGGTTCCTTCGGGTGGACAAGAGAACGGGATTCTTGTTAAGATGCCCGCGATTCACTTGACCAGCTATGTATCGGGATTTCAGATTAAAATTTTTATTTACCAAAGGGTAGCTTTTCAATGGACGTCGATTTCAAGCCTCCTCTCAAAGGTCGGAAAGAATCCCGTTTTGGAATGCGACGGGGTGCATTTATCTTCCTGTTTATTTTTGCATCGCTGACTGCCGGCCTTGTTTTGCTTGGACACCGGCCTGCACCAAGCGATGAGATCCGCCTCGTCGACAGCGCTCCGGCTTCTCCTTCCGCCGAAAGCGCCATTGAAATTCCGTCTTCCATTCCTCCGACTCCGCCGCCTCCTGAAATCCGCCGGGAGGTGCTCGAAGGAGCCATCGCCCCGGGAGAAACTCTGACCTCGCTGCTGAAAGACTACCTTTCGCCGCAGGAAATCCATTCCCTCTCTCTCAAAAGCCGCGAGATCTTTCCCCTGTCGCGCATCTGCGCTGGCCAGCCTTACCGGCTCTGCGTGAAGGATGGAGAATTCGAGAGCTTCGAATACGATATTGATGCCGAAGATCAACTGATCATCCGAAGGGATACAGAGGATTTCCAGATCTTGCGGTCACCCATCGAATATGTTGTGGAAACCGACCACGTCAGCGGTATCATCCGCTCCAGCCTGTTCGAGGCCGTAACCGAGAGCGGTGAAAAGGCTGAAATGGCATTGGCCCTTTCCGACATCTTCGCCTGGGATATCGATTTCATCCGTGACATCCGGCAAGGGGACTCTTTTCAGGTTCTGGTAGAGAAACGTTTTCGCAAGGGTGAACCGGCAGGGTACGGTCGCATTCTTGCTGCCCGTTTTACCAACCAGGGACAGAATTACAATGCCTTTCTTTTTCAGGACGGAGACCGCTCTCCTTCCTACTATGACACAGAAGGAAACAGCGTCCGCAAGGCCTTTCTGAAAGCTCCGCTTTCGTTCACCCGGATTTCCTCCGGATTTTCAAGAAAGCGTTTTCATCCCATCACCAAAACCTGGAAGGCCCACCCGGCCATCGATTATGCCGCACCTTCGGGCACTCCCATAAAAAGCGTAGGGGACGGCACCATCATTCGTATCGGACACACCAAGTATAACGGAAACTTCGTCAAGATTCGCCACAACAGCTCGTATGAAACCCTTTACCTACATATGAAGGGCTTCGGCCGAGGAATGAAAAATGGTAAAAAGGTCGTACAGGGGCAGGTGATCGGGTATGTTGGAAGCACTGGACTGGCCACCGGTCCTCACCTGTGCTTCCGCATGTACAAAAATGGCACGCCGGTCAATCCCTACAGGGTCAAGTCGCCCGCGGCTGACCCGGTCAGCTCCAAACGTCTGGCGGATTTTCAGGCGACAATCGCCCCCTATCTGGCGACTCTTGAAGGTCAAGACATGCACGCGCGGGCGGAAACAAACGAAAACCCTCTCATCCGTTGACGCGCCCCATGATGAGAAGGGGTTGACGGGTTTTCAGTCCAATCCGTTTTCCAGGAGAATGGGGATGGCCAAGCTTGGTGAAATGCTTGTAAGAAACGGTCTCATTACCCGCGGCCAACTCGATGAGGCCCTGAAAAATCAGGTTATTTTCGGGGGACGGCTTGGCACGAATCTGATTGAAATGGGGCTGCTGTCTGAAGATCAGCTCGGGCCCTTTCTCGCCAAAGCCGCCGGCGTTTCCTATGTCCAGCCGCAGCAGCTCATGAATATCCCGCCAGAAGTTCTTGAAATCCTTCCTCGGGAAATAGCCGAAAAACACCAGGTCATACCTCTTCGAATTGAGGGGCGAAGGCTCTATCTGGCCATGGCCAATCCTTCCGACTACCGGACCATCGACGAAATCGCCTTCCGCACAGGGTACATCATAAAGCCGGCTCTTTCCCCGGAAGTACGCCTGCAGCTTGCGATGGAAAAATACTATCAGGTCGAACGAAAGCTTCGCTATATCCATTCCAGGGACCGCAACAGGCCTACAGTGCGGAAAACGGCAGACCTCCCTGCGGCGGGCAAACGTCCGGAGGTGCCGAAACCTTCTCCAGCATCCGCCGCCTCCGTCCCTCTTATCCCATCCGCCAAAGCCGTCAAGACGGAAATCGTCGAGGAATTTTTTGAGATCGAGCCCACCTCCATGACGGAAAGCGCCTCCGGTAACGCGACGGTGACGGAAAAGGAGCCGGTTATTGATCTGCTCAATAACGAAATTGCAGAAAAACCCGAAAGCGCGGATCAAATTACCCTGGAAGCCGTCTGGAAACAATTGACCCAGGCCCGTGACCGGGAGGACATTGCCGAAACCCTGATCGCCTACCTGGGACAGGAATTTACCCGGGCGGCTCTTTTCCTGGTGCGGGGAGAGACCGCTTCCGGCTGGAAGGGAACAATGGGGCGAAAAACCCTGCCCGGATTCGAAGAAGTCCAGATCCCCCTGAACGAACCATCGGTCCTCAAAACCGTAGCGGAGAACCGCAGTTTTTTTCTGGGTCCCATTCCCCGCTCTCCTTTCAACTCGATGATACTTCAGGGACTCGGCGGGAAAGTCCCGAATGTGGCGATTCTGGTCCCCCTGCTGATGATGGGCAGGGCCGTTGCCATTCTCTACGTGGATGGAGGGGAGAAGGACCTTGGCAGCAGGTTGCCCGATCTTCAAAAGCTCGCTTCCAAAACCGCCATGGCATTCGATATTCTGATCTTTAAAAGCAAGATCCTGGCCTGAAGATCGGCATGGATATCTCTCCAGAGAAAGGTCCATCATGTTCCGACGGCAACTTCTTTTGCTTCTTGTCCTTCTGCTTGCCGGTTGCTCCTGGGATACGGCCGCAGCCGTGGGAGGTCACCGGGAGAGTGCCTCGGAAAACAGAGGGGAAATAATTGAATTCACCGGCACTGTCCTCCATGTTCCCCTCGAAGGGGGATTCTACGGCATTCTGTCGGAACATGACAGGAAGTATGATCCGGTGAATCTACCCGAATCCTTCCGGCACGACGGGATGGATATCCGTTTAAAGGCCCGCACCCTTCCGGGGGCGGTCGGATTTCACATGTGGGGGAAGCGGATCGAGATTCTAGAAATCCGGAAGCGATAAGAAATTTCCGAATCAAGGGGATTTCTATTCATCCCGCCACGACTGAAGGCTCGCATAAGTCAGCACCCAATCAAGTAATGTGATGGAATTAAATTCATGGAAGACCATTCTGCGGGAGAGCCCTCGGAGACGCTGCCTGATTCATCTGAAAACACCCATTTCAGGGTGGTGACATCCTTTCAGGAGGGCCTGCGCCTGGCAAAGGCCGGGCGCCCGATTGAGGCGCGAAAGGTTTTCGAAGAGGCGCTTCGCCTTGAACCTGAAAATCATTACGTACTCACCGGGCTGGGGGATGTGCTGAGGACTCTCAAGGACCTGAACGGCTCCGCGACGTGCTATCGCAAAGTGCTGCGGCAGGACAGATCGAACCTCTTCGCCCTGAGGGGGATGGGGGATACCTGTCGTGCCCTTCGGCAGTTCAAGCGGGCCACCCGCCTCTGGGAAATTTACCTTCAATACCGTCCCAACGATATTTTTGTGATCACCCGCGTCGCAGACGCCCTCAAGATGCGGGGAAGACATGAAGAAGCCGAAGACCATTACCACTGGGTCCTGAAGATCAATTCCGGCGATCGGCACTCGCTTATGGGGCTGGCGGATCTTTACCACAAGAACGGACAGGACCAGAAGGCGATCACGTATTACGAGAAAATCCTGAAGAAAAGTCCCGGGATGATCAATATTCTCACCATGGTAGGAAACCTGTATCGCCGCCACGGCCATTATGAGAAGGCCGAAGCCAGTTACCTGCGGACACTGGAGATCGACGACCGCAATCCCTTCGCTCTTTATGGACTGGGCGAGATCGCCCGGCGCCGCCGCGATTACCCCCGGGCGATCGCCTACTGGGAACGGATATTGGAAAAAGACCAGGGAACGGTCAACATGCTGTCACGTCTGGGGGACGCCTACAGGAATACGGGAGATTTTGCTTCAGCGGAAAGTATTTTCAAAAGACTCCTTGCCAAAGGGTACGACAGCTTTCCTCTGATGGGCCTGGCAAAGGTCCGCTGCCTGCAGGGGGAACTGGATGAGGTTTTCGAACTTTACGATCAACTGTTGCAGCACGAGGGTGAAGACGTCCGCTTCATGGGCGAACTTGGAGATCTCCTCGTACGTTCCGGCCGTGCGGAAGAGGCGCTGGTGCTCTATCGTCATGCCCTCCAGAGGCAGATTAAAAATGAGAAAATCCGTCAAATGATTCAGGCTCTCATAAAGAAGGTGAATTTCGAATCATGAGACCGGAACCTCATTCTTGAATTACCTCGTACACCTTTATCTTGCCGGATCCGAGCCAGACATAATGCTCGGCGCGATCATGGGCGATTTCATCAAGGGTCGCCTCGAAGGTTTTTATTCTCCGAGGATCGGAAGAGGCATTGACCTGCACCGCAAAATCGATGTTTTTGCCCACGAAAATTCTCACTTCCGGCGCAGCAAATACCGCATACATCCCCATTTCGGGCACTACCGGGCGATCATGGTCGATATCTTTTACGACCATCTTCTCGCCCGCAACTGGGCTCTCTATTCATCCCTTTCCCTGGAGGATTTCGCAGATCGCGTCTATGAAATTCTGCAGGAGAACGCGGACAATCTTCCCGAAGGTCTGGCCACAGTCGCCCCTCGCATGATTTCCCACAATTGGCTGGTTTCCTACCGAAAGATGGAAGTGGTCGATACGGTGTTGAAGCGGATTTCCGCACGCCTGAGACGTCCGAATCCCATGGGCGGAGGTATCGGGGAGCTGAAAAGGAATTTTTCGGGGATGGAAGCCGACTGCCGCAAATTTCTTCTGGAGGCCAGGGCCTTTGCAGCTCATTACCTGGCGGAACCCTGAAAAGAAACGTGTGCCAGCACGATACGGAGACTGGACAAAGCGAACGGGCAGTGGATACTAGGGTTTCTGCTCACTTACAGAAAATGATCGAAAAGACGGGAGAGCTTTTCCAGGTGATGCCTCTCCTCGTCGGAGAGAAGCTCGAAAACCCTCCGGGAATTCTCATCCGGGAGCTTTCTGCGTAAAAAGAGATAGCGATCGAGGGCGTTTATCTCCATCGCCATGGAAAGCTCAAGGATATCCCTGACCAGCCGCCCCCGTAACCAGTCCAGCGCCTCATCAACCTGCATCCCCCCCTCCATCCTTCCCTCCAGAGGGATCTCCGGAAAAGCATCGGCTGGAAATCCTGGCCCCGGCGGACGTCCTGTCAGCCCTTCGTAAACGGCCAAGAGGGATTTCTTATGCTCTTCCTCGGCCTCCTTCAGTTCCCTGAAAAGGTTTCGGACCTCCCGATCCTGCAGCCGATCCGTCAACTCCGCGTAGAATTTTCCGGTGCCGTCCTCCATCAGCCAAGCAAGAGCAGTATGTTTCTCTGGAGGAAAATCTGGGGAAAACAGCATTAATTCCGCCTCCGGAATTCCACGGGCGGCCCGCCCCTCCCAGGCCTCCATCCCGCCGGCCAGATATTGGAGATCCAGAAAACCGGAATGGTGCAGAATCGCTACCGAGGCACGACTGCGCAGACCGGAGGAGCAGATGAGAATAACGGGTTTTCCCCGGTTGAGCTCCGCCAGGCGATCGGGGAGATCCTCCGGCGAAATCCGCAAGGCTCCCGGCAGATGTCCCTTCTCGAACTCGGCGGGGCGACGTAAATCGACGAGGTGAAAATCCTCTGGATGATGACCCCGGAGGAAATCCGCGAGCTGTCTGGCCGTCCAGCTTTCGGCCGGCTTGATGTATTCCTTGAGGCTCATGTGCAACCCTCCGAATGAGGGCAATACTGCAGACGGGTAAGTTCCTTGATCTTCTAAAAACCGCGTTTTTTCTTTCGGGAAATCTTTCCAATCATCCATCCGAAAAAGAAGACCCCGGCGCCGGCGAAAAACCACTTGATCACGCCGGTCAGAAGCAGCTGATCATTCTCTTCCCTCAGGGTCTTCACCTCGGATGTCAGACTGACGTTTTCCTTCTCAAACATCTCACGTTCATCCGCGAGTTTAACCACATTTTTCGATTTTTCCTGCAGCTCATTGTAACTGACACGTACCGTCTGCAGTTCCTGGCGAGTCTTGGCCAGCTCCTCCTCCAGTTCGGTCGCTTTCTGGTTTAATTCTTCCATTTTAGCCGCCAGACCGGCTTTGTCGCCTTGGAGGTTTTCCAGCGTGCTCTTTAGCTGGTCCCGCTCCTTTTCAATTCGGTTGGCTACGATCGCATCAGGAACTTTCTCGGTAAGATACTGCTTCAGAACATACCCTTCCGTCCCGTCCGAAGTCTTCACCAGGAGATGGCGATCGCCCTGCGCCAAAACCTGGACAGGGGTCCCGACCCGAAGAAGTTTCAAAATCTTGTACTCATCACCCTCGCCACGGCGCATGGTGACGGTCAGTTCATCGCTGACATACTGGGTCTGGGCCGCGGCGGCGCCGGCAATCAGTAAAATAGCCATCACCAGAAGAGCGAGAAAAAAACCCTTGCAGATAAGAACTTCGGAAAACCTTCGGATGAGTTTAAATTCTTTTTTGTTCATTTGCCTTCCTTGTCAGTCGTTTGCGGATAAAAATTTTCTCTGGTACGGTTGAAATATCCATACTGCAGATGCGGGAATCTTTCTTTCAGAAGATTCATCATCCGCCCCATTCCCATCCCCTCCCCCTGCCCTTCCATATGCTCCCAGTAGAAGGACGGATCAATGCTGAGGTTCCGCATCTGAATCATATCAAGCCCGGTTTCCTCCAGGAGACAGCTCAGAGCATCCACTTCATCCGGGTGATCGGTAATTCCCGGGAATACGAGATAGTTGAGCATGGTGAACATCCCCGCCCTGCGAGCGCGGCGAATCGATTCCACGACGTCCTCGAAAGCATAGCCCCGAGGCCTGTAATAGGCTTCGTATAAACGCTGCTGCGCGGAATTGAGTGAAATTCTCATTGAATCCGTTCCGGCCTCCGCCAGACGGTCGACGGCATCGGGAATGGACGCATTGGAATTGAAGTTGATTGTGCCCCGGGCGGTTTCCCGCCGCATCCGCCGGACGGCATCGCAGATGACATCGACCTGCAGGATGGGATCTCCCTCGCATCCCTGGCCGAAGGAGACGATGGCGTTTTCGGCATGACGCAGATGAGGGACGGCGATTCCGCAGATCTCCTCCTCGGTCGGGACGAAATCGAGACGTTCCTGGCTGGAGGGGCAGCAGTCGGATTCCTGAAGGGAAATGCAGCCCAGGCACCGGGAATTGCAGGCAGGGGATGTCGGCAGCGGCGCCTCCCAGCGCTCGTAGAAGAGGTTCTTGGCGGCGAAGCAATGATAATCCAGGGCGCATCGGGCAAGTTGCTCAAGAAGCCGGTTCTCCGGTTGCTCTCCAAGTTTCCGGCGCACCAGGGGATCGAGCTCCCGATCGTCATAATTTTCAGGCTGCCACTGGGTGTTTTCATCCACCCGGACGGCGGCAGCATAGAAACGATCCTCTTCCACGCACCACCCCACTGCCGTATAGGACCACAGGGGCAGCTGAATACTTTTGCTTCTATAATCCGCCGCGGGCAGAAGGGTCCGGGTGTATCCCGGGACCAGAAAGGCGGAGACGGCCTGTGCGGCGCCTCCCCCCCAACGCCGCGGGAGACGGTCGACGGTAACCATACGACCGGTTTTTCGGTCTCGTCCGAAAGGAGGCGTATGGGGTATCACGAAGAGCCTGCTTCCCTCGGGAAGCGGCATCAGTTCCTCCGCGAACGGTCGCCTTGCGGACATGCCGCTCATTCCCACCATGAGCAGATCGGGATGCTCAAAGACCTGTCCGTCCTGATCCGCTACCAGTGAAAGAATCGTTTTTTTATCGTTCATCAGGACCAGCCGAGAGGAAGGTGGAAGAAGAATCCGCCCCGGTTTTGCCGTTCATGAAAATGTTCTTCCTCAAAACCGAAGCAAAACCGCGGATAGACAACGGTTTTGCGGAAAATGCCGTTTTTCGGACAGAGGCTAGGATATACGAATTTCGATCAACATGGAAGCCCCTTCCTTCGCCTGCAAAATCCAAACGATGGAAAAACCTGCTTGACAACCTTCGGTCCGGTGATATTGAGTAATGTTCGGTCCATTTTTCCGGAGCAGCCTTCCGTTCCCACTTCGCCCGAAAGGAGAAATTCCGGCATGCAGGTGATGATCCGAATGGAGGAAATCTATGGGAAGAGCCCCATCCTTGTTGCTAAAATCCTGCGGTTGAGGGGAATCGATACTTCACTGCCCTACCGGACCAGAATCTCCTCGACCGGAATGACGATCGAACAGCTCGATGGAGAGACCCGTTTTTCTTCCTCCTCCACGGACGCATTGCGCTCCTTGTGATTTTCTCATTTTCATGCTATCTTCCCCTCGATTCCCGGCTCCTGCGGCTCCTGACACTCCTGTATTCCAACCCTTGCAGACCACGCAGTGATATTCCCGGAAAGGCCATGAACGACCTACAGAACCTGCTGCGAAATCTCCCGTCGGTGGACCGGGTTCTGGGCGCACCGCCTCTGGCGGAGCTGATCGAGACTTATCCGCGAGCATTGCTGCTGGAGGGCGTGCAGGCCCGGATCGGGGAGCTTCGCCGTGAAATTCTGCGGGATCCCAAATCGGTGCAGCGCCTTGATCTCTCCATAGATGCGATAGCCGCTGATGCGGTCCTGTGGGTTCGGTCCCGCCGTCCTTCCCTGCGGAAGGTCGTCAACGCCACCGGCACCCTCCTCCATACCAATCTGGGAAGAGCCCCCTTGAGCCGATTCGCCCTGGCCGCCGTCCGGGAGGTCGGCGAATCCTACTCCAATCTCGAATTCGACCTCGAAACGGGCGCCCGGGGACACCGGTATTCCCATATCGAGGAAATCCTCTGCCGCCTCACCGGAGCGGAAGCCGCAACCGTCGTGAACAATAACGCCGGCGCGGTCCTTCTGTCCCTGGCCGCGCTGGCGCGGGACAGGGAGGTCGTCGTTTCCAGGGGCGAACTGGTGGAAATCGGAGGCGCCTTCCGGATCCCCGATGTCATGGCCGCCGGAGGATGCCTTCTCAGGGAAGTGGGAACCACGAACAAAACCCACCTTCGAGACTACGAGCAGGCCGTCAATGAAAACACCGCCCTACTCCTGAAGGTCCATACCAGCAATTACCGCATCGTGGGCTTCACCGCCGAGGTCTCTGCGGGAGAGCTTGTGAAATTCGGCCGGCAGAAGAGTCTGCCGGTGATGGAGGATCTGGGCAGCGGCATGATATCCGATCTGTCTTCTTTTGGCCTTCCCCGCGAGCCTACGGTCGCTGATGCCGTCGCCGCCGGGGTGGATGTGATCACCTTCAGCGGCGACAAACTGCTGGGCGGCCCCCAGGGCGGACTGATCGTCGGGAAGAAACGGGCCCTGGACAGCATCCGCAGCCATCCGCTGGCCCGCGCCCTGCGGGCGGACAAGATGACCCTGGCGGCCCTGGAGGCGACGCTGCGCCATTATCTGGATGCCGACGAAGCCCTGAGGGAAATTCCCGTTCTGCGCATGTTGGCCATTCCCGCGGAAAAACTTGAAAGAAAATGCCGGCGCCTGGAAAAAAAGCTGGCGAAAGAGCTGGATGATCTGGCTGCTGTCGAGACGATCCCGGAATCCTCCCGGGTAGGGGGAGGAGCCCTTCCCCTGACCGAATTGACCGGGTATGCCGTTGCCATCGCTCCCGGCCGCATGTCCGTCGACGATCTTTCAGACCGGCTGCGCCATGGCGATCCTCCCCTCGTTGGCCGCATACATGAAGGACGGTTTCTTCTCAATCCCCGCACACTGAATCAGGACGAGGAAAATCTTCTCCCGACACTGCTCGCGTCCGCGCTTCGCACCGAAACTCCTCATCATGAATGAAGCTTCGAAAAGGCATATCATCATCGGAACGGCGGGTCACGTCGATCATGGAAAAACAGCTCTCATCCGGGCTCTTACCGGTAAGGACACGGATCGTCTGAAGGAGGAGAAGGCGAGGGGGATCTCAATCGACCTGGGGTTCGCTCCCTTTCGACTGCCGGACGGCACAGTCGCCGGCGTGGTTGATGTCCCGGGCCACGAGCGGTTTATCAACAATATGCTCACCGGAATCGGAGGCATCGACCTGGTGCTGCTGGTGGTGGACGTCATGGAAGGGGTCATGCCCCAGACGCATGAGCACCTGCAGATCCTTGAACTGTTGAACATCCAGCGGGGAATCGTGGTGCTCACCAAGTGCGACCTGGCCGAGCAGGACTGGATTGATCTCGTCGAAGAGGAGATCCGGGAGGAAGTCGCGGAAACTTTTCTCAAGGATGCTCCCTTTTGCCGGGTTTCCTCCATAACCGGAAAGGGGATACCCGAATTGCTTGAAACGATCCGGAAATCAGTCCAGACCCTGACGCCCAAGGATGCAGACGGTCCGCTCCGGCTTCCGGTGGACCGGGACTTTTCCGTCAGCGGCTTCGGGACCGTGATCACAGGCACCATCCTCTCCGGCCGGGTCCGGGAAGGAGATCTGGTGGAGGTCCTCCCTCCCGGAAAGCAGGTGCGCGTGCGGGAAATCCAGGTTTTCGGCAAAAAAGAGACGGAGGGCTTCGCTGGCCAGCGGGCCGCACTGAACCTGGTCGGACTGGATCGCGATCTGATCCGGCGGGGTTCGGTCGTGGGGACCCCCGGCATCTTCGAACAGACCTCCCGGATGGACATCCGCCTCAATCTGCTTCCGGATGCACCCCGTCCCCTCAAGTTTCGCGATCCCGTCCATTTTCACCTGGGCACCGCACGGGTTGTGGGCGTGGTGGCCCTGCTCGATCGTGACAGACTCGATCCGGGGGAAAGCGCCATTGTCCAGATTCACCTCGATCGTCCCCTTGTCGCTCATCGACAGGACTGCTTCATCATCCGCTCCTATTCCCCCGTGACCACCATCGGAGGCGGAATCGTCATTGATCCCAATCCGGTCAAACACCGTCGCTTCCGCCAGGAGATAATGGAAACTCTGGCCGAACTCGAATCGGGAGAGATTTCGTTCCTTCTTCAGAAGATTTCCGAAACAGGACCCGTAAGACTCAGGGAACTTGAATCGATCACGGGAATGGGAAGCGAGCGGATTGCCGGACATCTGGAGAGCCTCCTGAGCGAAAAAAAAACCGTTTCTCTGGGAGATCAATGGATTACGATAGAAATATTTCGCGCCTGGCGAAAGGTTCTCACGGAAAGGACGTCCAAATTCCATGAGGAAAACCCGCTTTTACCCGGCATCCCGCGAGCTACCCTGCAGAGCGCACTGCCCAAAAAGCTCTCACCCAAGGCTTTCGACCAGTTGTTGAACGATGCCCTGGCCGAAGGCGTCCTGGCCCGCAGGGAGGAATGGCTTCACCTGCCCGATTTTTCTCCTACACCTGCTCCCGCACAGGCCAGGGAGATCGAGCGCATCGAAAATACCTACCGCAAAGCAGGACCACAGGCCAAAAATAAAAGGGAAATGGTCGATCAGATCGGAATGGACCTGGAAAAGTCCGAGATTTATTTCGGATATCTTTTCGCCAGCGGCCGCCTGGTGCGTCTCACGGAGGAAACCTTTTTCCATGGGGAAACCTATTTCCGTGCATTGGAACTTCTTCAGGAGCATTTCACCACCCATGAGACTCTGACACTAGCCGATTTCCGGGACAAACTGGGCAGCTCCCGAAAACAGGTCCAGGCACTTCTGGAGCATTTCGACGGCCTGAAGTACACAATGCGCCGCGGGGACGAACGGGTGGCATGGAAGATGCCAGAGAAAAACGAAACGAATAACCGTTGAACCGTTGAATCGTTGAATCGTTGAATCGTTGAATCGTTGAACCTTGAACCTTGAACCTTGAACCTTGAACTGAATCTCCCATGACCCAGAAAATAAAACTGACCAGTCTGGCCAAAAGCTCCGGTTGAGCAGGAAAAGTGGCTCCCGAGCCACTGGCGCAGGTTCTGCGTCAATTGCCCAAATTCGACGATCCGAATCTCCTTTCGGCCTCTATTCCTTTTGCCGACGCAGGGATATACCGCCTTGACGAGGACCGTGCGCTGGTTCAGTCCGTCGACTTCTTCACGCCCGTGGTGGATGATCCTTTTCTGTTCGGACGGATTGCGGCTGCAAACGCCCTCTCGGACATCTACGCGGTGGGAGGCGTTCCTCTGACGGCCCTCAATCTGGTAGGCTTTCCCACCTGTTCATTGGAGATGAGCGTCCTGGTCGACATCCTGCGGGGTGGCGCCGAAACGATCAAGGAAGCCGGCGCGGTGATCGTTGGCGGCCATACCGTTGAAGACGGGGAGCCCAAATACGGCCTTGCGGTCACCGGAATGGTGGACCCCCGCCGCATGGCGACCACGGTAGGCTGTCGTCCCGGTGACCTGCTGATTCTGACAAAGCCGCTCGGCACCGGAATTCTGGCGACGGCACTGAAGGGAGAGATCCTGACGGAGGCGGAGATCGAGGAGGCGATCCGGGGGATGGCCTCTCTCAACCGGGAGGCCTCACAGATCATGATGGAGACAGGAGTATCGGCGTGCACCGACATCACCGGATTCGGCTTCCTGGGACATTCCCTGGAAATGGCCGAGGCAAGCGGGGTCTGCCTTGCGATCGAAGGCAAGGCGCTTCCAGCGTATCCCCGGGTGCTGGAGATGGCTGCCATGGGGCTGGTGCCTGAAGGTTCCTACAGGAACAGGGACTATTACCTGCCCCGTGTGATCAACGGAACGAACCTGCCCGCCGAGACCATCGATCTGCTCGCCGACCCCCAAACATCCGGAGGGCTGCTGATGGCCGTATCGCCGGATAAAATCGGGGAACTGCGCCGGAAGCTGAAAAACGCAAACTGCGGGGACTACTGTGTAGGGCGGGTTGAAAAAGGCCCTGCCGGTCGATTGCGGATAGAATGAAAGCATCCAACCGATTATCAAGGAGATAAGACATGAAGAATTGCCTCATTCTGGTGGATATTCAAAACGATTATTTCCCTGGCGGCAGGATGGAATTGGTCGGGATGGAAAAAGCGGCTGAAAATGCGCAGCTGCTGCTGAAGCAATTCAGAAAAGAAAATTCACCGATTATCTATATCCGCCATATCTCCGCCCGTCCAGGCGCCGGCTTTTTCCTGCCGGAAACGAAAGGCGCCGAAATCAATGAAAGGGTCGCCCCCGGGGAAGGCGACACGGTGGTAATAAAAAATTTCCCGAACAGCTTCCGCAATACGGAACTTCTGGACATCCTGAAGAAAACGGACATCAAAAACCTGCTCATCTGCGGCGCCATGAGCCACATGTGCATCGATGCAACCACCCGGGCCGCCTTTGATCTGGGCTTTGACTGTACCCTCGCCGAAGACGCCTGCGCAACGAGGGATTTGACCTTTAAGGGGAAAACCATAAAAGCTTCGGAAGTTCATGCCTCCTTTATGGCCGCCCTTTCCGCCCCTTATGCAAAAATCCTTTCGACCGGGGAAATTCTATCCGCCGGGAACCGATAAACCTGTCCGATTTGGCGCCGGGCGACTGCTCCACGTGAAGGGGACTGATTTATGGAACAGGAAAAGGCATTCGATCCGTCGAAGCATGCCGTCTGCGAATCTTCCTTCTTTGAAGATCTGCAGCTGGGAGGTCGCTACCCGATTCCGTCCAGGACCATGACCGAAGCCCTGTTTGCCGCCTTTCAGCTGGCCTCGGGGGACAATCACCCGATCCATTACGACCGCCATTACTGTCATGCCCGCGGGCACCGCGATCTGCTGGCCCACGGCATGCAGGTTATGATTCAGGCCGCGGCGGGCGCGGGGCAACTGGCCCACATTTTCGGGGACGCACTGGTAGCCTTCCTGGATGTGAGCGGGCGGTTTCTGGCTCCCGTTTATTGTGGCGATACGCTCTACCCGGTTCTCGAAATTACGGAGTTGCGCCCGCAAAGGACGACGGGTGTGGTTGTGGTCAAGGCCACAGTCCACAACCAGGATTCAATCCTGGTTTTCGAGGGTGTACAAACGTATCTTATCCGGCGACGTCCCTGTTGAGAGTTTCGGCAACCGTGGCCTTGCTGCGAGGATTTTCCATATCCTTCTCGATGCTCCCCGGAAATCTCCCTCTTTTCTTCGCTGTGGCTTTTTCCGTTCACCACAAGGAAAAAGCCCCGGATTTCACCGGAGCTTTTTCCTTGGTTCGTTGGTGAATTTCCCTACGGTTCAGATCAGCTTCTTCACCTGCGCCAGCGCAGCTTCGTAATCCGGTTCGTCAGTGACTTCGGGAACGATCTCCCGATAGGCGACTTTGTCCTGCGGATCGATCACAAACACGGAACGCGCCAGCAGCTTGAGCTCCTTGATCAGAACGCCGTAATTCAAGCCGAAGGAACGGTCCTGATAATCCGACAGGGTCTTGACCTTTTCGATGCCCGCATTGCCGCACCAGCGCTTCTGAGCGAAAGGCAGATCCATACTCACCGTATAGATCTCCACGTTGTCGGGGAACTGAGCGGCCTTTTCGTTGAAGGTGCGGGTCATCTTGTCGCAGACGCCGGTATCAAGGGAAGGAACGACGGTGATGAGCCGAACCTTTCCAGCTGTATCCTTCAATGTAACGGGTTTCAGATCGGTATCAACGACTTGAAAATCGGGCGCTTCACTCCCCACTAGAACATCCTCGCCCAGGAGGGTCATGGGTTTGCCTTTGAAGGTGACCGCACCAGCCTTTTCTCTGGATTTCATCCTGTTATCCTCCTCTGGTGAATTATTATCGCAACGGTCACAATTCTAGCCGCAGGCGGCCGTCTGTCAAGTGGACAGACCAGAACTGAAGTGGCATTCACCCACAGATGCCGCATCGACGGCATTCCGGAGTGCATCGGGGCGTCGATTTCCCCTCCAGGGCTCTCTTGTATTCCTTCCAAAGGTAATCTCTGGGGACTCCGCTGTCCAGGATTTCCCAGGGGAAAGTTTCACATGGTCCCCTCTCCCGGGTTGTATAGAAATCAGGATCGAGGCCAGTCTCGCGACAGGCGGCTTTCAGATTGGTTCCGGAGGAAAGGTTGGGAAGAATGCGTGCAGTTCGGCGATCCCCCCGCGAGAAAAAGGCCTGAAGGGTCGCCTCTCTGGGAGATTCGGCGATCATTTCCGTGTTGGGCAGGCGCGCCACGGCGGAACGGAGGCGGCGGATCTTCTCCTTCAATCGGCTCTCCTTTTCCATGGATGCCCATTGCAGGGGCGTAAAAGGCTTGGGAATGAAGGGATTCACGGAAAGCGTCAATTTCCCCAATCGGCCCTTCTTCCGTCCTTCCTCACGCCAGATCTCCCTGGTTTTCTTTACCAACTCAAGCATTTCCTCCAGGTCTCTCTGCTCTTCGGTGGGAAGTCCGATCAGAAAATACAGCTTCAGATTCGGGATTCCCCCTTCGCCGAGCAGACGGACCGCTTCGAGAATCTGATCCTCCGACAGTCCCTTGTTGATCAGATCGCGCAACCGCTGACTGCCGGCCTCCGGCGCAAGGGAAACCGTGCGATGCTCCGACTTCCTCAGGGTCTCGACCTCCTCACAGGTCAGCGAATCGATCCGGAGGCTGGCGGGCGAGAGGGTCCCGCCTCGATTGAGAATTTCGCGGTTCAATTCGCGAGACTGTGAATAATCGGAGACGGCCGCCCCCACCAATCCGATTTTTTCACCGCGATCCAGCCCCTCTTCCATCTGCTCCAGAAGGACATTCATTTCCCTCTCCCGGGGAGGAAGGTAGAGAAATCCCGCAGCGCAGAAGCGGCACCCTCGTGAGCATCCCCGGGAAAGCTCGGTCAGGAACATGCCCGAGAATTCCGCTTCGGGAGTGCGGATAAAGGTCCGGCTTTCCGTCGGATTCAGATCGGAAACCCACTGCCTTCTCACCCGGGAAGGCGCTCCTTCACGAGATTGATATCGATCCACGGTCCCATCTTCCGCGTATCCAACCGAATACAGCGACGGCACGTATATACCGGGGAAAAGTGCAAGGTTCTCCAAAAGGTCGTACCTGGAACCTTTCCAGCGATGGAGTTCGTCGAGCAGATCGGGAAGAATGGCCTCGGCCTCTCCAACGGCAAAAAAATCCATGATGTCGGCAAGAGGTTCGGGGTTGAGAAACGCGCAGACTCCTCCGCAGAGAATCAGGGGATGCTCCTCTCCCCTCTCGGAGGAAAAGAGAGGAATGCGTGCGAGATCAAAGAGGACAGGCAGGTGGAGGTAATCGTTCTCGAAAGAGATGGAAAAGGCGATCAGGTCAAAATCCGTAAGGAGTCTACCTGATTCAAGGGAGAAGAGAGGAGTGCGGGTGCGGCGATGCTCTTCCAGATCATCCGGGTCCGGGAGAAAAAAGCGCTCGCAGAGGGCCTTCTCCCGGGAGTTGATCAGGTGATGAACGGACTGATAGCCAAGATTGCTCATGGCGTGACGATAGAAATTGGGATAGACCAAGGCAACCGATAACCTGCCGCCCCAGGGACGCGAGGTTTCGCCCGATTCTGCGGCCAGCCGGAAGCGGGCTTTTTCGAGGAGCCTTCGAGACATGGTTGTATCTTATCCGAATCGGGAGTTTCCCACAATGCGAATGAATCTGCAGCCGGCGTCCAATGCGAAGGGGCCGTCCTTGCGGACGGCCCCCTTGCCAAATCTGGGATTCGAATGTTAAACCCTGTTCCGGGTCAACCGATAAAGACGTTCTGGTTGCGCGCGCGGTTGGCAATGATGGTTGGATCGAGCACTTCGCCACAGGAGCAGCATTTCCACGCATCGAAGGCGCGCACGAAGTCGTAGAATTTCTCGGCGTACATTCTGCCTTTGCACTTAGGACATTTCATGAATTTACCCCCTTTTTTGCCTGAAAATATGGTGTCCGATTGTCGGTATCGCTCGTTGATGTTTCTCTGTTCACATTACACGAGCTGTGCCAGCAATCGTTCCAATGGGAGAAAATTCAGAAGTAAAATTTCACAATCTGTTTTTCGCAATTACTTTCGGGGACTTAGTGATGCATAAAAAATTCACGCCAATGTTCAAGCCGCTTCTCTCCGATTCCCCGGACCCTTTTCAGGTTCGGATAGGATCGAAATTCGTCATTTTTATGACGGTCCAATTCGATCATTTCCGCCAGATGGGGACCTATTCCAGGGAGATCCTCCCAGTCTTCCCGGGTCATAGTATCCGGATGAAGGGCGACCCCCAAAGCTATTCTTCGGGATGCGGGCATCCAATCCCTGATCAGCACGGCCTTTCCCGATGCATCGAGGCGGATCTCCAGCGCCTCCCCGGAACTCAGGGGAGCGACGGAGCCATCCATGAAGAGGCCGAAATGAGGCGTCATTTTCATGACGTCTTCCAGAGCCGTTTCGTCATAAAATTGATGGGCTCCACGAGCGGAAAAGCCCTCTCCCAGTTCAATCCAGATCATTTTGCTTTTTTTCTCCACGAAAAAGGCCGGGAGCCCCTCCCCTTCGGGGAGAAACACACGGCCAGAATTCCATGCGAGCAGAACGAGCAGAAGGACGACCAGAAGAACCGTCCCGCGGTATGAGGTCAATCCAGATGCTCCTCATCTTTCAATAGTTTGTAAACAAAGGCATCCACGAGGGCGTGGTAGGAGGCGTCAATGATATTGTCGCTCACTCCCACCGTTCCCCACCGGGAGGACTTGTCTCCGGATTCAACCAGCACCCGGGTCCCTGAAGCTGTCCCCCGACCGGCGGACAGAACCCGGACCTTGTAGTCCATCAGTTTCATCTCTTTCAGCTGTGGATAAAAGTTTTCCAGGGCCTTTCGCAAAGCGTTGTCCAGAGCATTGACCGGGCCACTCCCTTCCGCGGCGGTATGCTCGATTTTGCCTCCCACCTTGACCTGAACGGTAGCCTCGGAGAAAGTTTTCTCATCTTCATGGCGCTTCGTATCGATGACCCGAAATCCGATCACGGAAAAGAAATGTTTCATTTTTCCCATGGCGCGCCGCATGAGCAGTTCAAAGGAGGCCTCGGCGCCTTCGAACTGATAGCCCTTGTTCTCCAGATCTTTGATCTCCTCGAGGATCTCCATAGTGACCGGATCCTTGCTGTCCAGGTTGATATTGAACTGTTCAGCCTTGACCAGAATGTTGGAGCGCCCGGAGAGATCGGAGACCAGAACCCGGGTCGTGTTCCCCACCCGTTCGGGGCGTATATGTTCATAGGTTTCGGGATGGCGCTGAATGGCGGAGACATGAACGCCTCCCTTGTGGGCGAATGCGGAATTGCCGACGAAAGCCTGATGCTTATTCGGAACAATATTCGCCAGTTCGTAGACATAGCGGGAAACCTGGCGCAGGAGCCGGAGCTGTTCATCCGACAGGCATTCCCTTCCCATCTTCAACTGCAGGGAGGGGATGATGGAGCAGAGATTGGCGTTGCCGCACCGTTCGCCGAAGCCGTTGATCGTCCCCTGTACATGGGTTGCGCCGTGTTCCACCGCAACAAGGGTATTCGCCACGGCGCATTCGCTGTCATTGTGGGTATGGATTCCAAGGGTTGCTCCGGGCACGGCTTTTTTCACTTCGGAAAGAATCGCCGGGAACTCCTGGGGCAGGGTGCCGCCGTTGGTGTCGCAGAGAACGATGCAGTCGACATCGGCATCCCTTGCCGCCTGCAGGGTTCTGAGGGCATAACCGGGGTCGGCTTTGTATCCGTCGAAAAAATGCTCGGCATCGTAGATGACTTCGCCGATGTTCTGCTTGAGGAAATGGAGCGAATCATAAATGAGCTCGAGGTTCTCCTCGAGACTGATGCGCAGTGCCTCGCGCACATGGAAATCCCATGTTTTTCCGAAAATGGCGGCCGCATCCGGCCCCGCCTGAATCAGCGTGCGGATATTGGCGTCCTTCTCCGGAGTGACTCCAGCCCGGCGGGTCGATCCGAAAGCTGTGACCTTGGCCTTATTCAGAGGAGATTTCTTGATGTCTCTGAAAAAGGCGATGTCCTTGGGATTGGAACCGGGCCAGCCCCCTTCGATGTAATCGATGCCCAATTCGTCCAGGGCGTGGGCAATCCTGATTTTATCCGACACCAGAAAAGAGACGTCTTCACCCTGGGTTCCATCCCGTAGAGTGGTGTCGTAAAAACGAATCGAACTCATGATTATCCTTGCTCGGCTTCCTTCGAAACGACGTAACTGTTCCGTGCGAAGACCGCTGTTTATTCGGCCTTGGCATCTCCAGCGGAGAGTCCGAAAGCTTCATGCAGAACGCGCACGGCAAGTTCGGTGTACTTGGCGCTGATGACGCAGGAAACCTTGATCTCGCTGGTGGAGATCATCTGGATATTGATCCCCTCCTGAGAAAGGGTCTGGAACATCTTGCTGGCGATTCCCGAATGGGAGCGCATGCCGACCCCGACGATGGAGACCTTGGCGATGCTTTCATCGCTGATGACGCCCCCGGCGCCGATCTTGCCGGCGGTGTCCTGGACGATTTTCAGGGCTTTCTTGAAATCGGTCCGAGGCACAGTGAAAGTCATATCCGTGTATCCCTCGTTGGACACATTCTGAATGATCATATCGACGGTGATGTTCGCCTCCGTCAGGGGCGAGAAGAGCTGCGACGCGATTCCGGGCTTGTCGGGCACTCGCATCATCGAAATTTTGGCTTCATCCTTGTTGTAGGTAATCCCCGAAACCAGAACGGTTTCCATATCGGCATCCTCCTTCATCACCAGCGTACCTGGATTATCGTTGAAACTCGATCGGACATGGACCACCACGCCGTATTTTTTCGCAAACTCCACGGAGCGGATCTGCAGCACCTTGGCCCCGAGAGAGGCCATCTCCAGCATTTCATCGTAGGAAATTTTTTCGATCTTGGACGCCTCGGGCACGATGCGCGGGTCGGTGGTGTAAACGCCGTCCACGTCAGTGTAGATCTCGCAGACGTCAGCCTTGAGTGCCGCCGCCACGGCCACGGCCGAAGTATCGGAGCCGCCCCGCCCCATGGTGGTCACGTTGCCTTCCCGGTCCACTCCCTGGAATCCCGCAACCACGATGATCGTGCCGTTTTTGAGATCCTCGCGGATCTTCTTGTCCTCGATCTCCTCGATGCGAGCCTTGGAAAAGGCATTGTCCGTGTAGATGGGGATCTGATGTCCGAGGTAGCTCTTCGCCTTGTAGCCCATGGACTGCAGGCCCATGGAAAGAAGGGCGATGCTCACCTGCTCTCCGGCGGCTACCAGCACGTCGTATTCACGCTCGCTGGGAAATTCGCACATTTCATTTGCTAGCGCCACCAGCTTGTTCGTTTCGCCCGCCATGGCCGAAACGATCACCACCACGTCGTTGCCGTCATCGTAAGTTTTCGCGACCCGGCGGGCAACATTCTGAATCCGCTCAATGGAGCCCATTGACGTACCGCCATATTTCTGCACAACAAGGGCCATGTTTTCCCTTCCTCCTTTTATGGAACGGCCGTCATGATACGGCCTCTATTGTTTCTTTGCCGCGGGTCCATCCTGTCGGGAGCGGCGGCCTACCTTGTGTACGGCCAGACCAACCGTGTCCTCGGCGGCTTCCTTGATCATCTCCGGAAGTGTGGGATGAGAGTGGATAAGTTCACCGAGATCCGCTGCCGTCATTTCCTTCTGCATGGCGGCCGCCACCTCTGCGATCAGGTTGGAAGCCTCCTCTCCGACAATTGTGGCTCCGAGTATTTTCCCGCCGTCCTTCTCAGACACGATTTTCACCAGTCCCCTGGGCTCTCCGTCGCACAAAGCCTTGCTTGATGCCTGATAGGAAAAACGCCCGGTAACAGCGGCGATGTCCCGCTCCTTGCATTCCTGCTCGGTAAATCCCACCTGCGCGATTTCGGGCAAGGTAAAAATAGTGCTTGGAACCACGCGATAATCGGCTTTCGCATCGCCTCCCAGAGCATTGGTGACGGCAATATCTCCCTGGTAGGAGGCCACATGGGCAAGCTGAATGATATTTGTTACGTCGCCGATGGCGAAAATCCCCTCGCGGGATGTTCTCATTCCCTCGTCGACCTTGATGGCGCCATTTTCGTCCAGTTCCACCCCGGCCTCTTCCAGTCCCAGTTCTTTGGTATGCGGAACCCGCCCCACGGAAACCAGCACTTTTTCGGTGGTGAGTTCTTCTCCGCCGGAGAGATGTGCCGTCACACTTCCCTCCTTCACCTCCAGTTTCTTTACAGACGTTCCGGTGCGGATGGAAACCCCCTGTTCTTTAAGGGCCTTTTCCACCTCCCTGACCGCATTCCGGTCGCTCTTGGCAAGAATTTCCGGGAGTTGCTCCACGATGGTGACTTCGGAGCCGAGGGCGGAAAGAATGCTTGCGAATTCACAGCCGATATAGCCGCCGCCGATGACCAGAAGACTGGCCGGAAGCTCCTTAATAGCAAGGATTTCAGTGCTGGTCAAAACATTTTTCCCATCAATGGGAAGGGCCTTGGGGCGGGCCGCCGTCGAACCAGTGGCCAGGATGATCTTTTTGGCCCGGATGTGCCCGGTCACACCCTCGCGACGGATGCGGATCTTCCCCTCTCCCTCCAGAGAGGCCTGACCGCGGAACACCTCCACTCCGTTGCCCTTGAGGAGCTGCTCCACCCCTGTCACCAGCTTGTGGACCACTTCATCTTTTCGCTCCGCGGTCCGGGCATAATCGAGCTGAAGCCCCTCGGCACTGATGCCGTGCTGATCCGCGTTTTGCATTCTCTTTAACAGATGGGCCGTACTGAACAGCGCTTTTGTGGGAATGCATCCCCGGTTCAGACATGTCCCTCCCACCCTGTCCCTTTCCACCAGACAGACGCAGGCTCCCTTCTGGGCGGCTCGAATCGCCGCAACATATCCACCAGGTCCGCCTCCAATAACGGCAATATCGAACTCAGTCATGATCCTTCCCCCTTTTCCCAAAGATTTTTCAGTCGCTCCAGCAGGGTCTCATGAGATTCGTCCAATGCCTTAAAACGGATCCGTCGCCGGTCAACGCTTTCCCAATCCATCCGGATCAGCAATCCTTCCTGGAGCACTTCCGGAAACCGGTCGGCCCATTCCACCAGCACGACGCCGGGCCCGCCGACGTATTCGTCAAAACCCAAGTCTAACAGATCCTCAGGTTGGGAGAGGCGATAGAGATCAAAATGGAAAAGATCGAAGCGTCCCTTGTACTGGTTCATCAGAGTATAGGTGGGGCTGGTCACCGGCTCATCCTCCGGCACATCCAGTCCGCCCGCCAACCCCTGGGCCAGGCAGGTTTTTCCGGCGCCCAGATCGCCGGAGAGCAGAAACAACACCGGACGCTCGACGGCCTGCCCGAGAAAATTCCCTAAGCGCCGGGTTTCTTCGGGGGAGCGGGTCGTGACAATCCAGTCCGGCACTTACAGACCCATCGTTCGAATGACATCGAGCCGGGCTACCACACCGATCACTTTTTTCTCCTCCACCACCGGAATCAAATGAGCTTTCTTCTGCACCATCATATCGGCAATTTCGCTGACCGGAGTTTCGGACGTGCAGGTGACCACTTCCCGCGTACAGATCTCGCCGACTTTACGGGCGGTAATCTTCTCCACTTCCTCGCGAAAATTTTTCTCACTCTCCAGGTAGAGAACCCAATCGAAGAGGGAAATCACCGTGGGGATATGGAGAGGTTTGTCCTGCTCGACAAGATCGGTTTCGGTAACGATTCCCTCCAGGTTTCCGGAATCGTCGAGTACCGGCATGGCGCTGACACCCGTCTTCACAAATAGCCGGGCGAGCTCATCCAGTGCAGTATCGAGGGTCACGGAATGAATATTCCGTGTCATTATGTCCTTGGCTTTCAGCATGAGGTGGCAAACTCCTATTTCGTCTTGGGGTAATTCTCAATGAGGTCTTTTCTGGCCACGGGGATCTCCTTGAGCAGATCGGTTGCGGCCATCCCGGCATTGCCGAGTCGATTCTGGATGCGGTCGGCGGCCCGGCCATGCAGGAAAACCCCGAGAACGGCAGCATCTGCAGGCTCGCACCCCTGGGCCAGAAGGCCTCCGATCAATCCGGTGAGCACATCTCCCATGCCTCCGCTTGCCATTCCGGAATTGCCGCTGCCGTTGATCCGGATCCGTCCATCCGGAAAAGCCGTCACGGTGCGGGCGCCCTTCAGCACTAGCACGACCTTGAACCTGCGTGCGAAATCTCCGGCCACCTTGATACGTTCCTTCTGAATTTCCGGGACGGAAGTCCCGGCAAGACGGGCCATTTCTCCAGGATGTGGAGTAAGGACCAGAGGCGGCCCCCGCCTCTCGAGAAGAACCTCCGCATGACCGGCCAGGGCGTTGAGCGCATCGGCGTCCAGGACCATGGGCAGAGGACATTCGCGAACCATCCGGCGCACGAGGGCGACAGTTTCCTCAGCCGTCCCGAGTCCGGGGCCGACAGCGAGGGCGTTCTTCCCCTCCCAGAGAGCCCGAATCCGGTCCAGGGCTCGCAGGCCAAGCGCCCCTTCGACCTCGCCAAGGGGGGCCGTCATGGCTTCCGTCAGTTTTATTTCCAGAATGGAATGAACCGATTCCGGAACCCCCACGGTAACCAGCCCTGCCCCTGCGCGGATTCCGCTATCGGCGGTCATGACCGCTGCACCGGTTTTACCGGCGCCCCCGGCGATAACCAGAAGATGGCCGAAGGTTCCCTTGTGTCCGGTCGCCGGACGGGGCGGGAAAAGAGGCACGGCCTCCATCTCCTCCACCAGGAGATGATCAAGGCAAATTCCATTCGATAAAACGGTGGGGATTCCGATATCAACGATTTTCAGATCCCCGGTCATCTCGGCCCCGGGATACATGGCATGACCGATTTTGGCAAAAGCGAAGGTCGCCGTTGCATCCGCCCGCACCGCCGACCCCAGGACCCTGCCGCAGGAAGCATCGATTCCGGAGGGAATGTCCACCGAGAGAACCGCCAGTCCGGAGGCGTTCACCCAGTCGATGGCCGTTCGGTAATGGCCTCGGATCTCCGATGTCAGCCCCGTGCCAAAGAGTGCATCAACAACCAGCCGGGCGTCCCCCTGCCGCTCCAGAAGGCTGAGCAGATCATCTTTGCCCGCCGCGAAATGGATTTCTCCTCCGGAGCGCTCCAGGATGTCCAGATTCAAACCGGCGTCTCCCCGGATCGCCTCCCGTTCGGCCAGCACTATGGTGCTCACCCGCCAACCTCGGTTCATCAGATGACGGGCGACGACGTAACCGTCCCCCCCGTTATTGCCCTTTCCAGCCAGCACCAGAGCAGGGCCCGGCGCCAGTCGGGCGAAGTGTTGCAACAGGAAGTCCGCCGTTCCCCGACCGGCGTTTTCCATCAGCACGATTCCCGGTATCCCCACCTCTTCGATCGTCCGCCGGTCCAGCTCCCGCATTTCCTCGGCCGTCAGCAGCCTCATGAGCCCTCCAGAATCACCGTCGCCATGGCATAATCGCCGTCATGGCTGTAGGACAGATGAATTTCCGAGATCTTCCGTTCCCGAACGATTTCCGCGGCCTTGCCAGTCAGATGCAAAGAGGGTTTTCCCAACAGATCGCGGACCACCTCGATGTCCTGCCAGGAGAGACCGTCCCGAAGCCCCGTCCCCAGCGATTTGAGAAAAGCCTCCTTGGCCGCGAAGCGAGCTGCCAGATGAGGGGCTGGGTCCCTTTTCGCAAAAGCGTATTCTTTTTCTCCCGGAGTGAAAAGGCGATCGAGAATCGCGGTTTTTTCATTTTTGAGAAAACGCCGGAACCGGTCTGCGAGGACTACATCGGTACCCAGTCCGCTCACAGACATCGGATCACCCCCGCACCAGGGTCGCCATTTCCCGGACCGCCCGCTCCATACCGACCAGAATGGCCCGGGAGATGATGCTGTGACCGATATTGAATTCTTCAATTCCGCCAAGGGCCACGACATCCTGTATGTTCCAGTAATTCAGGCCATGTCCGGCATTGACGGATAAGTTCAACTTGTGACCGACCCGGATGGCGTGTTCTATCTTCGCCAGCTCTGACGCCCGGACTTCTGAATTGGCCGCATCGCAATAGGCCCCTGTATGAATCTCTATGGATTCCGCACCGGTACGGTGAGAAGCCTTGATCTGATCTACTTCGGGATCGACGAATAAACTTACCCTGACCCCCCCCTGTCGCAAAAGTCCTATCTGCTGTGTAAGATGGCGCCGGTGCAACTGCACGTCGAGCCCCCCTTCGGTTGTGAGTTCCTGGCGCTTCTCGGGCACCAGCGTCACGCTGTCGGGAAGAATCCGAAGGGCGATCCCCACCATTTCGTCCGTGGCGGCCATTTCCAGATTGAGTCGAGACTTGATGGTTCGACGAAGCACTTCAACGTCCCGCTCCTGGATATGACGGCGGTCCTCCCGCAGATGCACCACGATACTGTCGGCCCCGGCAAGTTCTGCAAGAGCCGCCGCGGTCACGGGGTCCGGCTCCACAGTTCCCCTCGCCTGCCGCACGGTGGCGACGTGATCCACATTTACTCCGAGCTTAACCAAACTATCCCTCCCTGTCGACTCCCAGGTGTTTTTCCACCACGGATGCAATCTCCTGGGACATCGCGGTTATCTGCACCTTGTCCTGGCCTTCAAGCATGATCCGGAGCAGCGGTTCCGTTCCGGAATACCGGATCAGGACCCGGCCAGTGTCCCCAAGCTGCTTTTCCACCGATTCGATAACCTTGCGAATCCCGGAAACAGAAAGGATGTCCTTCCTTTCACGAACCCGCACATTGAGCAGCACTTGTGGCAGGGCGATCATGGTCCCGGCGAGTTCGGCCAGAGGTTTCTGTGCGCGCTGGATAATCGCGAGGACCTGAAGCGCCGAAATGATGCCGTCTCCCGTAGTGTTGTGATCCATGAAAATCATGTGTCCCGACTGCTCGCCACCGAGGTTATAACCATGGCGCAGCATTTCCTCCGCCACGTAACGGTCCCCCACGGCGGTTTTGACCACTCGCCCGCCTGCATTCCGCAGCGCAATATCAAGCCCCATGTTGCTCATGACCGTGGCGACCAGGGTTTTCTTGGCGAGTTTTTCTCTCTTCAGCATGTGCGTGGCACAGATCGCCATGATGTGATCTCCGTCCACGAGATTTCCGAACTCGTCGACGAAAATGACCCTGTCGGCATCGCCGTCGAGAGCTATTCCAAGATCCGCGCGGCGTTCCTTGACCGCATCGGAGATGATTTCAGGATGAAGGGAACCGCACCTGTCATTGATATTGGTTCCGTTGGGAGAAATTCCGAGTGGAATCACTTCGGCGCCCAATTCTTCCAGAACCGATGGAGCCACTTTGTATGCGGCTCCGTTTGCGCAGTCCAGAACGATCTTCAATCCCTTCAGATCCAGATCCCTCGGGAATGAATTTTTCAGAAAGACAATGTAACGACCCCTTGCGTCATCGATCCGGAAAGCTTTTCCCACCTCGGAGGCGATGGGACGGAGGGAATCGATCTTACCGGAAAAAATCAGCTCCTCGATTTTCAGCTCTGTCTCATCCGGGAGTTTGAAACCGTACTGGGAAAAAAACTTGATTCCATTGTCCTGGTACGGGTTGTGCGAGGCGGAAATCACCACTCCAGCGTCCGCTCTCATAGAGGAGGTGATGAAGGCGATCCCGGGAGTGGGCAGAGGCCCGACCAGCAGGACATCCACCCCCATGGAACAGATGCCCGCCGCCAGGGCGTTCTCGATCATATACCCGGAGAGACGGGTATCTTTTCCTATCACGATGCGATGGCGACGTTTTCCGTTTTTGAATATGTAGGCCGCGGCCCTTCCCAGCTGCATGGCCATTTCAGTGGTCATGGGATGGATGTTGGCTACACCCCGAACGCCGTCCGTACCAAAAAGTTGCTTGTCCATTTTTCTCCTCTATTTTCCTCCACCCCGCCCTCCCGCCTGGGGAATCGGTTGGATCTTCACCTGCACTTCAGTGGTCTTGTGGTCTTTCAGGTCTGTATACCTGCCCTGATAATTGATGGGAACCATCAGGGTAAAGCTTTCCTGGACCCCTTCCACGTCTACCGGTTCTGTATTAAGCTCGGCGACGTCCTTTAGTTGGCTTTCCGCTCCCTCGATCGTCACCTGGGAAGGGTTCGCCTGTACATCCACAATCCGATAGCCCTCGGCCGGCTGCCCTGTGAAGGGCACCCGGATCGGAACTTTCTTCTCTTTGATCCGCTCCAGTTTGACATCAACGAAAGACGGGGACAGGCGGGTGACCTTAAGGGCCGTGGGTATATTGAGTCTCTCCTCGAGTCGCTTGAAGGTCGTGAGTCCCGGCTGGAGATCTTTGAGATCCACGGATATCCCGATATCGCTCGGCCTCAGATTCATCAAAACGGTTCGAGGGCCGCTGATCCTCACGTCCACAAGACTGGGGACTTCGTTGGCCACAATCATGCCTGCTGGGACGTTCTTCAGTTCCAGCGGAACGGCGAAGCCGACCTCCAGCCTCCGTTCGCCCATGACGAAAAACCAGAGAATCAGGGCAAAAGCCAGCGATACCAGTTTGAGCATCCAGTTTTCGGTTATCTTCTGGAACATGTTTATTTTTTCTTCTTGGGAGTGCGCGGTTCAAGGAGCCTCTTCAGAACCCTCCGCAAAGCCGTGGAGTCGAGGTCGCGGGTTATGCGGCCGCCCACCACCACCGAAATACGAGCCGTCTCCTCGGATACCACGATGGCCACTGCATCCACCAGTTCGGTAAGCCCCATTGCGGCGCGATGACGGGTTCCCAGCGCTTTGCTGACATCCGGGCTCTGGGTCAGGGGCAGAAAGCATCCGGCCCGCTTGAGTCTGCCCTGCTGTATGACTACAGCGCCGTCATGCATGGGGGAGTACGGAAGAAAGATGGAAGTGATCAGATCGCTGGAAACTTTGGCATCGAGCTCCACCCCGACTTCGAGAAAATCTTTGATTCCGGTTTCTCTCTCGATGACGATCAGCGCCCCGATTTTCCGGTTTGCGAGATTGACACAGGCCTTGACCAGCTCATCCATGACTTCGGTCTCCTCACGATACGAAAGGTCGGCGAAGAAGGGATTTCTCCCTACGTGGATGAGAGCTCGGCGAATGTCGTTCTGAAAAAGAACGATGATTACCAGAATGATGGATGAGAGAAAATTGTCGAGAATCCAGTGGAGGGTGTAGAGTCCCCCGACCTGCGAGCCCATGTAGACGATCAGAATCACCACAAGGCCCAACAGCATCTGAACAGCACGGGTCCCCTTGATCAGGAGGATAATGCGATAGATGATGAACGCCACAAGGCCGATGTCGAGCAGATCCAGCAGCCATCGGAAATTTTTGAAAATGTCCAGCATTCCGCTCTACCACCAGCTTTGTTGTGAAAAGGAAATCAGGTCCGGAGAGGGATTTCTCCATTTTGGATCGCCCAGGCGACCAAGGCCGCCTCCCTGGCGGGCCGCACATCATGAACCCGAAAAATGTGGGCGCCCATCGCCACCCCCAACGCAACGGTGGAGAGGGTCCCGGCCAGGCGCTTCTCCGCATCCGGCTGGTCCAGAATTTTTCCGATGAATTTTTTCCGGGACGTCCCTAGAAGAATCGGACGCCCCAGAACCTGAAGTTCCGCGATTCGGCGCAGGATCTCCAGGTTGCCTATGGCCGTCTTGCCGAATCCGATCCCCGGGTCAACGGCAATTTTTTCCTTGTCCACTCCGGCGTTCACTGCACGCCGGATGCTTTGTCCCAGGTATTCGAGAATATCCCCGATCAGATCCTCGTACTCGGTATTTCTCTGCATGGAATCGGGACGGCCGCTGGTGTGCATCAGAAAAAGGCCGGCTCCGCCTTCGGCGGCAACACCGGCCATTTGCGGATCGAAATTAAGGCCGCTTATATCGTTGATGAACTCCGTGCCGACTCTCAGCGCCTCGCGGGCGAGAGAACTCTTGGTCGTATCCACCGACAAGGGTACTCCGATCTCCCCTGCCAGCGCCTCGATGACGGGAAGGACCCGATCCATTTCTTCCTGAAGGGATACTCCCGCCGCACCCGGACGGGTGCTCTCCCCACCGACGTCGATGATATCGGCGCCCTCTTCTGCCAGGGTCGCCCCGTGTGCAAGCGCCTTATCGATGGTCATATGCCGTCCGCCGTCGGAGAAGGAATCCGGAGTGACATTGAGGATTCCCATTATCAGGGGACGATCGAGGGCCAGGCGGCAGGTCCTGCCTGAGAGCAGGAGTGGATAAGCAGACATCTATTCGCCGGGTCGAACCGCGTCTTCCACGCAGGGACCTTCGGAAGGCGCCATTGTTTCGCCCGGGAGATCCGATTGCTCGGGCTGTTTCTCCCCGAAAATCAGCCTACGGATTTCCTTCCCATCCAGGGTCTCCCTTTCCAGCAGAGCCTCGGCCGTGATAGTCAGGGCCTCCTTGTTCTTCTCGAGGAGTTCCTTGGTGATGTTGTAGTTTTCCTGGATGATACGCCGGATTTCGCCATCGATAACAACAGCCGTCGCCTCACTGTAATTTTTCATATGACCCATATCACGGCCCAGGAAGATCTCTCCCCCTTCCTTCTCGCCGAAGGTCAACGGCCCCAGTTTTTCACTCATGCCCCATTCGCAGACCATCTTCCGCGCGATGGCTGTTGCCCGTTCGAGGTCGTTGCTGGCGCCGCTGGTGATCGAGGATAAGATGATCTCCTCGGCGATCCGGCCGCCAAGCAGAGTACAGATGATGGTTTCCAGCCCCTCCCGCGTCTCGTTGTATTTTTCCTCTTCCGGCAGATACATGGTGACGCCCAGGGCACGCCCCCGGGGGATGATGGAAACCTTGTGAACGGGATCCGCCGACGGGGTCAGCAGGGCTACCAGAGCGTGTCCCGCCTCGTGATAGGCCGTCACTTTCTTTTCCCGCTCGGTAATGACCATGGAGCGGCGCTCAGCACCCATCATCACCTTATCCTTGGCCGTCTCCATTTCCTCCATGTCCACCTGATCCTTCCCGGCTCGCGCGGCCAGAAGAGCCGCCTCATTTACCAGGTTTGCCAGGTCGGCTCCGGAGAAACCGGGTGTTCCCTTGGCCACCGTATCCAGATTGACATCGTTTCCCAGGGGAACCTTGCGGGCGTGAACGGAAAGAATCTTGGCCCTGCCCTTCACATCGGGGCGAGGAACGACAACCTGTCGGTCGAAGCGTCCCGGCCTCAGCAACGCGGGATCGAGAACGTCAGGTCTGTTTGTGGCGGCGATCAGGATCACTCCCTCGTTGGATTCGAACCCGTCCATCTCCACCAGAAGCTGGTTCAGGGTCTGCTCCCTTTCATCATGTCCCCCGCCGAGACCCGCGCCGCGATGACGTCCCACTGCGTCGATTTCATCGATAAAGATGATGCAGGGGGCGTTCTTTTTCCCCTGAACGAAGAGATCGCGAACCCGACTGGCACCGACGCCAACGAACATTTCCACAAAATCGGATCCGGAAATGGAAAAGAAGGGCACTCCGGCTTCTCCCGCAATAGCCCGAGCAAGAAGGGTCTTGCCGGTTCCTGGGGAGCCGACAAGCAGGACTCCTTTGGGAATGCGGCCTCCGAGGCGGGAGAATTTCTTGGGATCTTTCAGGTAGGAAACGATCTCCTCAAGCTCGTCCTTCGCCTCGTCGATGCCGGCCACGTCGTTGAAGGTGACCTGCGCCTGCGTCTCGGAGAGCAGTTTGGCCTTGCTCTTTCCGAAACTCATGGCCTTTCCGCCGCCGGACTGCATCTGGCGCATGAAAAAGATCCAGACACCGATCAGCAGCAGAATGGGGCCCCAGGATACGAGCATCGTGAACCAGAAGCTGCGGTCCTCCTGCGGCTTCGCCTTGATGATCACCCCTTCTTCCCGCAAATCCGGTATTAAACTCGGATCATCGGGAGAGAAACTTTTAAATGTGGCGCCGTCCTTGTATGTGCCCTCGATGGAGGAACCCTGAATGGTGACCTCTTCGATCTTGCCTTCTTCGAGAGCAGAAAGGAAGGTGGAATAGGATATGGGATTCTGCTCGCGATCCTTCTGCGTCATCATATTGAACAACAGAATCATCACCAGAGAGATCACGAGCCAGAGTGCGAGATTTTTATAAAATTGATTCACTTTATTTCTACTCCTTGAAATTTCCCCGGCTGCGGACATTCTTGTAGCGTACTAGCGCCGGAATCAAAGAAATCTAACATAAACCCCGCGAATTCACAAGCTGATTGTCGCTTATATCCTCGCGAAGGATGAATCTCAGGACAGCCCCTCCTTCGGGGCGCATCCCCTGACAACGTCGGACGCCGGCCACCCAGAGGATTTCATCCCCGATCACCAGCGCCAGACTCCGGCGGGTTTCACGGTTAATTTTTTGATCGATCAAGAAATCCTTCAGTTTTCGCGTACCGCTCATCCCGGAGGGACGGAAACGGTCTCCTGGCCGAAAAGAACGCACAGTCAGGGGAAAAACGATTTTTCCCGCTGAAAATTCCACCACCTTCCGCCCCTCTCCACAAGGATTTTCATCCCGTTCGACGATCAATCGACGGCCATCCGGCAGCGGGAATTCCCCCGGTCCTTTGATTTCGATTACAAACGGCTCAGCAGGTACAGGCGCCGCCTGTCGCAGAAGAATTCTTTCGTACCGTCGTCCAGCCCATGCGCCGGGAAGATCAATATCCGCCTGGGGCTTGTCCCTGTCCAGAAGATTCTCCATGGATTCAAGGTGTCGGGCGGCAATTCCCCGCAATGATCCCCTGACCTCCCGCAACGCCCGCCGCAACACCCGTATTCGCAACGCGGGATGAAGACAAAGGAGCCTTTCACGATCGAGCCGCAGCTCCCCGTTGGCCCATTCCGCCGTTTCCTGAAGCACCCGGCCGCTTTCTTCTTCCCAGAACTCCTCCTCCCGAGCAAATCGGTCACACAGTCCGGACAGATGTTCCCTGATTCGCGGGTTGAAGGTCTCCATCAGGGGCAGAAGTTCGTGGCGGATCCGGTTGCGTGTGAAACGTGAATCCCGGTTGCTCGGATCATCTATGAAGGAAACATGATTTTCGACAAGCCATTCGGCAATCCGATCTCTGGAAAAATGGAGAAGGGGGCGAATGAAAGGGTCGCTCTCCATCCGCATTGCGACCAGACCTGAAATTCCCGTTCCCCGCATGAGCCGATGCAGAAAAGTTTCAGCCTGATCGTCCCGATGGTGTCCCAGAGCAATGCGGCGGCACTCACGAACACGAGCAGTCTCTCGAAGGAACTGCCTCCGGACCTCGCGGGCGGTCTCCTCGAGATTCTTACCATCCCGGGTGGCCAGAGCGGGAACATCCGTACGATGAATAAAAAGCTTTATTTCCAGATCCGCACAGACGCTGCGAACAAATTCAGCATCGGACGCGCTCTCCGGGCGAATACCATGATCCAGATGGGCGGCGAGAAGGGTGCAGGGGAAATGGCGGGAGAATTCACGGAACAGCAGGAGAAGGGCCATTGAGTCCCCGCCGCCCGAAAGTCCGACCAGAATCCGATCCCCTGGAAGGACCAGACGATTTACGGAGAGGACGCGGTTGAAGGCCTTTTGCATGGCATTCACCGAAGAAAGAGAAAAAACGAAGCCCTCTCCGGATTTCGGCGAGGGCTTCGGATCAAGTGGTGGCGGTGCAGAGATTCGAACTCCGGACACTGCGGATATGAGCCGCATGCTCTAACCAACTGAGCTACACCGCCTAAACATTTTTCCGGCAAGAAATCGGCAAAATTTCAGGATCGGAAAACGGAGACTTTATATATAACATGGTCCTGATGTTGTCAAGGGAAAAGCAGGGATTCTTCACACCCCAGGGAATTTCCCGTCCCGGGAATAATTGCTCCTCCGAAGGACAGGCGTCTGAACGGGAAAGAAACATGATTAATATCCTGTCAACCAAAAGAAGACACTCCAAGCAACTGTTAATATGACGTTTCTTTAATCATTCGTATATTTTTTATTATTGTCGAATAAAATTTATATATTTTTTGTTGACTTTTAAAACGAAGTTATATTATATTGTTTCTGCATCTACCTTCTTCATCTCTCTTTTGGGTTGGTTTCAAATCTCTCCTTCAATGAAACCGGGGCGACCCTCCATCGCCCCGGGATTTTTTTGCCCGGAACCCGAAGAAAAGACTCACCTGAAATTATAGGGGATCTGCATGAATTGCAGATCCCCTTTTTACTTTTGAACCTGATCCGCCGGTCATGCCAGAAATAACACCTCACAATTCTTTCAAGGCCCAAAATTTCGGGCTATTATGCCGCAATATTTGTCAACGCATATGCTTTGCAACAATGTTGCTATTCCAGGTCCGATCCGCCGGAATACAAACTAAACCACGGTAGGCGACGAGGCGCCGTCCAATGTTATGTTGGCGCCGGTGAAGTAGCGGCCCCGATCGGAGGCGGCGAAAGCAACGATGTCCGCGATTTCCTCGGGCTCTGCCAGACGGCCGAGCGGAAGATTTTCGACTGCGCGCTCAAGGGCTTCCTTTTCCGTGATGCCGCCGCGCCGGGCCTCGGCGCTCAGCCTCTCCGCAAACCGTTCGGTGTTGGTCAGGCCCGGATTCAGCCCCACCACGCGCACACCATGCGGCGCATAAGTATGGGCCAGACCCGCGGTGGCGAGCATCAATGCCGCGTTCGCGGCACCACCGGGCAGATGGACAGTAGAGGGAATTTTTCCGCCGATGCCGATGATGTTGATAATCGCGCCCCGACCGCGCGATGCCATCAGCTTTACCACCGGGTCGATGACGTTGATATAACTGAAATACTTCGCATCCATAGCAGCACGCCAGATCTCCGGGGTGAGGTCCTCTGAATTTATGCGCCGCGCCGCACCGGCACTGTTGACGAGGATTTCGATCGGTCCGAATCCTGTTTCCACGCGCTCGACCATGGCAAGCGCCGCCGCAGCGTCGGTGAGGTCGGCCGCGACCGTAAAGGCTTCCCCGAGCGACCCCCGCGCCGCATCGAGGTTTGACCGGGATCGCGAAACCAGTGCGATGCGGGCGCCTTCGGTGCGAAACACCCGTGCACACGCAAGGCCGATGCCCTTGCTGCCGCCGGTGATCAAGACATTTTTATCTCGTAATCCGAGGTCCATGAGATTTCTCTTTGGTTCTCGAGTGCCTGCAAGTCACAAAACCTACCAGCTCCCTGCAGGTCCCGGTCCCATCAAAGGTGCTGAATGGATATTTTTATAGAATTAATACCCGGACGGCAACAAATTCGGTTAATTTTTCTGATCAGCGACCCTCTTTTAACGCAGCGATGCGCTCTTCCAAAGGAGGATGGGTCATGAAAAGTCTGCGCAGTCCCTGCCCCATGTTGCCGTAGATCCCGAAGGAGGACATCTGATCGGGTAACGGCTCGGCCGGCGCCTTGCCCAGACGTTCCAGAGCTGCGATCATCTTTTCGCGCCCTGCCAGATCGGCCCCTCCGGCGTCAGCACGAAATTCACGGTGACGACTGAACCACAGGACTATGGTGCTCGCGAGAATACCGAAGAAGATCTGGGCCGCGATGGAAGTGATGTAGAACCCCATACCGTGTCCGCGCTCAGTCTTGAAGATGTAGCGGTCGACCAGGTGGCCGACGACCCTGGACAGCACGATGACGAAGGTATTCACGACCCCTTGGACGAGAGCCAGAGTGACCATGTCGCCGTTGGCGACGTGACTGACTTCATGGGCGAGGACGGCCTCGGCTTCCTCCTGGTTCATCGACTGCAGAAGACCCGTACTGACCGCCACCAGGGCATTGTTCCGCCGCATTCCTGTAGCGAAGGCGTTAACCGTGGGGGAGTCATAGATGGCCACTTCCGGCATGGAAATACCGGCGCGCTCGGCCTGACGTTGAACTATGGTCACGAGCCATGCTTCGTTGGAGCTGGAGGGAGACTTTATGACTCGGGCGCCGGTCAGACGCTTGGCGGTCCATTTGGAAATCGCCAGAGAGATGAAAGATCCGCCGAAGCCAAAGACGGCTGCAAAAACCAGCAGATTGCCCAAATCGAGCCCGATCCCCTGTTCATCCAGAATACGGTCGACTCCCAGAAGGCTCAGAACAACTCCAAGCACGAGGATGATTGCAAGATTGGTGACGATAAACAGAATGACTCTTTTCATTGGACCTCCACTTATCAATCGAACGGAAAAAACGATCAACCGGTATTTTTTTTCTAACGTTATATTTAAATCAGAGATCCGAAGCTAAGGCAACTGAGATCGGCCGTCGACAGCCGTTTTACGGCGCCGGCAGCAGATGATTCATTAACGGGACGTTCGAGAACAGGGAAAAGGGTGCAAGCTGGGGTGCAGGCAGAGGGCTCCAGCTCTCATCCCGCGGCAGCGCTTCGCTTGCTCCCGCCGGCATTAAAGCTATCCTTTTTGGAAGAGGGTTATCTCAAGGAGGTTGAATGCTGGAATTTGACTCAATCGGCAAGGCGGCCGACAATCTCAAGGGGCGGATACGCAGGACGGAACTGATTCGCTCCCACTATTTTTCTGAGCGCCTCGGATATCCCCTGCATTTCAAGTGCGAAAATCTCCAGCGTACCGGCTCCTTCAAGATCCGCGGCGCCATCAACTTCCTCGCTCATCATCCTCCCGAAGCCCTGCGGCGTGGGGTGATAACCGCCTCAGCCGGCAATCACGCCCAGGGGGTGGCCCTCGCCGCCCGTCAGGCGGGTATCCCCGCCCTGGTCGTCATGCCCGAGAACACTCCCCTGGCCAAATTCCTGGCGACCCGCAGTTACGGAGCCGAGGTGCTGCTGCATGGCGAGACTTTCGACGATGCGGCCGAGAGAGCGCGCGAGCTGGAGCGGAAAAAAGGGATGCTTTACATTCCGGCTTTCGACCACCCCCTGATCATGGCCGGACAGGGAACGGCCGGTCTGGAAATCCTGGAAGATCTCCCCGAGGTTCAAACCTTGATCGTTCCCATCGGCGGAGGAGGCCTGATCGCCGGAATCGCCACCGCCGCCAAAACGATCAAGCCACAGATCCGCATCATTGGCGTGGAGGCCGCCGGCGCCCCCAGCGCCCTTCTCTCCCGGCGCAGAGGTTCGCCCGTGACCCTTGCCGCGGCGCACTCGCTCGCCGACGGCATCGTCATCAAACGGGTGGGAGAGCAGACCTTTCCAATCATCCAGAAGCTGGTCGACGACATCGTGACCGTCGAGGAGGAGGAGATCGCCCATGCCATCGTCGGCCTGATGGAAAAAGGGAAGCTGGTGGTGGAGGGGGCTGGCGCGGTGAGTCTTGCCGCCCTGCTCTACAGGCACGGCAACGAGCATCGCGGTCCGACCGTCTGCGTCCTCTCCGGAGGCAATATCGACGTTCAGACGATCTCGCGGGTGGTGGAAAGGGGGATGGTGGCCGAAGGGCGCTTCCTGAAGGTGAAGGTGGAGCTCCTCGACGCCCCCGGCTCCCTGGCCAAGCTGGCGGCCATGCTCGCCGCCCAGGGGGCGAATATCTGTCACGTCAGCCACGACCGGCGGTTAGCCGGCGTTCATCTCGGAGGGGTCGAAGTCCACCTGGAGCTGGAAACACGCGGCCCGGAGCATATCCGGGAGATCCTGGAGGGGCTTAAAAAGGAGGGCTACGGAGCGACGCTGGTGCGTTGACGATCTGCGGAATGAACGATCAGACCTCTCCCCTTCTGACCCTCATCGGCACCATCCACCGCGACCGGGAAGGCGCCGTAAAGCTCCGGCGGCTCCTCGAACGCCTGCGCCCGGACGAGATCACCCTGGAGATGAGTCCCCTGGCACTCCACTATCGCCGAACCGAGGGGCTTCGTCAGCTCCAACGTCTGGAGGCCGTCCTGGATCGGCTCGCCTCCGAGCTGGGATTGCAGAGGCAGGATCTCTGGAAGCACCCCGCCATCGAGGGTATCCGGAGTCTGCTGACGCTTCCATTCGAATACCGGGCGGCGTCGGAATTCGCCGAAGAGACCGGCATCCCCGTGGGACTGATCGACCTGTCGGAGATCTCCGAGATCAAGCTGGCAAAGGTGGAATCGGAACTCATCACCATTCGAAATATCCGGGTGCTGGCGAGCCTTCCCGAAACCAGGGCTGTCTCCTCCGCAGAGAGCCGCCGGATCGCCAGGGCCATGGTTCTCTCCAATCCGGAAACGGCCGTCCGGCAGGATTTCCTCGAAAAGCGCCGAGGCAGGGAGGGGATAGGCTTTCGGGACCGGCACATGGAACGGGAGATCCGCCGGCGCCTTGAGGCCCGGCCAAAAGGGCGTCTGGTTCATATCGGCGGCTGGGTGCATCTGGTGGAGGATGATCAGGGAGAAACTTTGTACAGCAGGCTCATGGATCTTACTCCACGGAGGATTCTGCTGGAATAGTGGAATTTCCTGCTGGAGTTTTTAACGCCCCCACTGGGTTTTGTTTGACTTACGATTATCCCTGTTCTATTACAGAAAAAAGTCAGCGCATTTTCTTTCAATCAAGGAAGGGTTAATCATGATTTCAAAAAGAAGGGGTTTCAGGTTCCGCTTCGTTGCCATTGTCCTTTCAGCAGTCGTTCTTTCCGTTTCCTTCGCTGCCGCCGATGTGATAAAGATTGAGCTGAAAAACGGCAAAACGCTTGAAATACCGACGGAGGACATCAGCCAGATGTATTTCGAAAAGCGGGAACACGGCCGGTTCCCCTTCAAAGTGACGGAACATAAATATTCGGAATCGCAGAATAACAGTTATGCCTGCAAGTCCGAGTTCGGCGACGCCTATCAGTTGGCCTCCTGGCAGGATGTTGTTGAACACTCAAAATCATCCGGTTCTCTGGATATCTTCCTGAAGAGAGTCGGAATGAAGAGGGTTTACGGGGAGGAGGGGAGCCTGACCCTGCACCTTTCCAACAAAGGGCGCGAAATCTATTCAGGCGACAGGCACTACTTCATCTCCCGGCATGACGGCCGGATCCCCGGCAACTACCTGGCACACGAAACCTTCGAGGACAGGAAAATTGCGCTGGGCTCCTGGAGGGGGTCGAGACCAGCGCTCTGCATCGCGAAATAGACAATAAGGGGCAGGTCTGAGACCTGCCCCCCCATCGATGTTTTCAATCGAACTTGAAATTCAGATATGTTTCCCAGGGCGCCCGAGCCTCCCGGCTGCGCATCTCCCTGATCAAAAGAAGGCAGCCCCAGACGACCGCCAACCGCACTTGGGACAAATCATCTCGTCTCTCGGAAACTGGCTGCCTGTGGGGCTGTTGAGTCAGGCTTCCTTCAGTACTTTAAGAGAGAGATCCTCCACGATATCCTTGACCTTTTCCCTGTATGCCAGCATATGGGGCGCTTTGATATGATTTCGCAGCGCTTCCAGGCTATCCCACTTCTCGATAATCGTGACGACATTTTCATCCAGAACCTGCGGCGGCAGACCGGTTTGGGCATCAACCGTCGGGAGGTACTCGATACACCCCTCCTCCGCCCTGACGCTCGGCACATTGGACTTCAGGATTTCGAGAAATTCGGAAACGCGCCCGGCCTTCACCCGAATCGATGCGAGTACGACAATCATGTGGATACCTCCTTCTGTGATGATCGAAAAAATTCCCCTTTGATAGGCAATCCAATTCCTGAACCTTTCGCCCGCATTTTCACCCATTCTCTCACCTTTAACAAGGTGTTTGAGTGATTACGGACGTAATCCGAATCATTTTTCCGTAAAAAAACAATTCAGACGAGCAACTGAATCGCACTCTGAGCAATCTGGAGCGAAGATTAGGATAAAAAACAGCACCGGATTGACCGTATCCCCTCGCCTCGCATCCGCCATGGCCCGGTTGATGTCGCGAAATTTGTAGAACTTCATCAGTCGGCAATGGGAAATTCCCCCGTCCTTCCGGAAGGGCGTATCGGCTCGACGAGGCCGATGGCTGAAAAACGTAAATTTCGATAATCGGATCCCTGATCACGTGGGCGCATACCTGACGTGGCGCTGAGAAGAGCAAAGATACATTTCGGCCAAATACTGGTATGTTGTTCCGCAGGAGCCAAAATGATCCGAGGCGTTTCCATCAAGCAGCTCTTGCGCGATCTGAACCAGGAGATCAGTGATGATAACGTCTTCAACGGCGGCCCCGCGGGGCCCACTGGATAAGAGGGGCTAAAACCGCCTCCAGCTACCGATTAAGGAGAAAGCATGGGACACCTGGTTGGGAAAGATGTTTTCCGCGAGCTGGGCGGAAAGATCGACGGGATGGAGATGAGGGCGCCCTGGAATGACCGGTTGCGCGCCATCCTGGCCGAACTTTATATGGTGGAGGAGGCCGAGATCGTCATCCGGATGCCCAACGGGCTGTCGACCTTCGACGAGGTTGCCAGGGCGACCGGGGCGGAGACTTCGGCTCTGAGGCGCCTTCTCGACGGCATGACGACGAAAGGGCTGGTCATAGACCTGTGGGTCCAGGGCGAGTACCACTACGCCCCCTCCCCAATGGTGATCGGGATTTTCGAATTCACCATGATGCGGATGGGGCCGGATGTGAAGAGCAGGGAGTGGGCGCGGCTGTTCCATGAGTACATGGCGGTCGACGGCTCCTTCCTCGCGGCCAATCTGGGGAGAGGGGAACGATTCTCCTTTATCCGGGCGCTTCCCCATGAAGAGGCGATCGAGGATGCGGAACATGTGGAAATCCTCGATCACGAGAAGGCCTCGGCTCTTCTCGCCGGAACGGACCGGTTTTCCGTCGGACTTTGCAGCTGCCGGCACGAGAAGCTGCATCTTGGCGAGAAGAGGTGTGCGGCGCCCCTGGAGAGCTGTACCCAGTTCGGCCTCGCGGCGGATTTCATGATCCGGAACCGGCTGGCGCGGGAGGTCTGCCGATTCGAAATGGAAGACCTCTTTGCCCGCTCCCGGGAGATGGGGCTCGTCCTGGCGGCGGATAACGTGCAGAAGAACATGAAGTTCGTCTGCCACTGCTGCGGCTGTTGCTGCAGCGTTCTGTTGGCGGTCAGCCGATACGGCTACCCGAACGCGATCATGACCTCCAACACCATCGCCGTCATCGAGGAGGATGCCTGCACAGGCTGTTTGAAGTGCGCCACGGCTTGCCCGATCGACGCCATCGCCATGATCTCGGTGGAAAATCCGCAAGCAAAAAGGGAGAACGCACCGCAGGTGAACACTTCCGTCTGTCTGGGTTGCGGCGTGTGCGCCCTCAAATGCCCCACCCGGGCCTGCCGGCTGGCCGGAAGAGCACAACGGGTCATCCACCCAGAAACCACCTTCGAGCGAGTGATCCTGCAATCGCTGGAAAAAGGCACTCTCCAGAACCAGATCTTCGCCAACCCCAAGAGCATCGGAGAGAAGTTCACGCGGGCCTTCGTCGGCGCCTTCCTGAACCTGCCTCCGGTCAAAAAGGCCCTCCTGGGCGATACGCTGCGATCCCGCTTCCTGCAAGCGATGAAAGAGGGGGCAAAAAGGCAAGGGAAGGGCTGGGTGCTCGAAATGTGATGAGAATTTTCGTAAGATCGAGCGCTGGTTCAAGTCTGCTATGAAAACGTGCGCATCAAACGAGCTTTATCGTATCCTTCTTGTTCGGCACGACGCAAATGAACTCGAAACCATCTTTGCCGGCCTGGTAGGAATGCGGCGCCAACTCGGGGATATAGACTGAATCGCCGGCCGAGACTTCGAATGTTTCATCCCCGATTGCGACAACGGCCGACCCCCTCACGATATACTGCTCGTGTTCCACGGTATTGGTATGCATCGGCATTCCGCCGTGGGGCTCCATGGTGAATTTCCTGAGGGCGAAGTGGGGCGCCTCGTCGGAACTGACCATAACCTGCATGGTCGTCCCCTTCCCGGCGGTGACATCGACGGGGGTGCATGTTCCCTTTTTCCTGAGATAGTTCATGGCATTCTCCTGGATTGCAGTTGTGATCTAGGGACCTCAGCGGAAGGGTAGGACATGAGGGAGCACACGCCATATCTGTGACACGGCCACCTTTCAGTGCGTGGCCGATATCACGACGACAAAGCTTTTCCTCCCTGCTTCCAACCCCTAGAATTCAAAATTTCCTCCCGGCTTCAACACCACCACCCGGGTGTCTGTCTCTGCCTCGACCCGCTGTTTCCAGGCCTGGGCGTCCTGGTTGAGCAGATCGAAAGTGTTGTAGTGGATCGGTATGACGCTCTTCGGCTGCAGCATCTTCACCGCCCGCAGGGCATCGTCGGGGCCCATGGTGTAGTTGTCGCCGATGGGGATCACCGCCACATCGAGCCCCTCCTCGCCGATCAGCCGCATGTCGCCGAACAGGCCCGTATCCTGGGCCATGTAGATCTTCTTGCCGTCGCTGGTGGTCAGCAGAAAGCCGCAGGGGTTGCCGCCGCAGGAGCCGTCCGGCAGCATCGAACCGTGCAGGGCGAGGGTCAGCTTGAGGTAACCGAAGGGGTGTCGGTGGCCGCCGCCGAGATGCTGGCCATGGGCGTTCTCAAGCCCCTGCTTGCCAAGCCAGGTGACGATCTCGTGATTGCTGATCACCAGCGCCCCGGTGCGCCGGGCGATGGCGATGGCATCACCGACATGGTCTCCATGGCCGTGGCTGACCAGGATGAAATCGGGGGAGACCTGCTCCGCCGTGGTGGAAGCGGCCGGGTTGCCGGTGAAGAAGGGGTCGATCAGCAGTTGATGTCCGTCGAACTGCAGGCCGAGGGTGGCGTGGCCATACCAGGTAAGTTTTGTCATCGTCTCTCTCCTTGCGGGATTCGCGGAAAACACGCGGCGAAGCGGATATATTTGCGAGCATGGAGGGGAGATAAGTAGGATGTCCCAGGAATTCTCCCTTATTCCCAGCCGATCACTTCATAGCCCATCTCCGCGAGGCAGCGGTTGACGAAATTGCGGTAGACCGGGCTCTTCTGACGGGCTCTGGCACCCCCATGGAGTAGGCCGGAGGCGCCGCCGCCGGCCGCCCCGATCGCCGCACCGCGCCCGAGATCGCCGGTGACCGCCCCAACTGCACCGCCGATGAGGGCCCCTCCGGCGGCTCCCGCGGCGGTGCTCCCGGCAACCGTGGCAGCGGGATTCGAACGTATGTAGGCGTCCGCGGTCGCCTCACAGTTGGCTATATCCAGGAGCGGCGCGCTCCTGCCCGACGGCCTGGAGACGGGCGTTGGGATAAAGGACCGGCCCCGTCGCGGCGCAGCCCGCCGCCAGGATGAAAAGGGCCAGCAGTGCCCCGATGAATCCGGCGTTGCGCATCGTTCTCTCCCCTCTCGGAGTTTCCCCTCTCCGATTCATGATATCCATCTTTGCGGGCGATGCAAATCGGGTCCTGTGTATCGGCTACCCTATCGGGTCCCCTGTCGGGGTCGAACCACTAGGGTTTTTCCTTTTCACAAAAGAGCAGCGCGATGGTCCCGGAGACCAGCGCCGGATTCCGCCCCTTCCCCGAGCCCGCACCTAACTGCAGGGCAAGGAAGTCACTCGCGAAAATTGCAAGGGTCGGACCTTGAATGTTGAAAGTTGCTCCTCCAGATTTTCGATGCAAGCGCGAAGATTGGCATCTTCTGCCAGCTCCTGCTCGAACGCCCAAGAAATTTTTTGTCGGCGGCGATACGCTGGCAGACCCCACTATTTCGCATATCTCCCGATTCTTGATCGCTCCGTATTTCTTCACCAGGTATACGAATGCCTTCCGGGCAAGGGCTCCGCCGGTCGGCAAACACCTCATCTCGATGGACCCCCTAAGTGGAAACGTGCCAGTGTGGGCACATCCTGATGATCAAGGGAGAGGCAGAGGGGGTCACCCATTAAAAGGCTGTCTCTTCTGTCTCTTCGCTCAGTCTAAAAGGGCGTAAAAGCTTTTTTCTCCCCCGATCTGTCCAAAGACCACTCCTTCGAAATGATTGTTGACGATCCGCTGATCGAGGGGGAGGAGGGCATGAAAAAACCCGTCAAAAACCTCCTCCACGCCGGGCGAATCCTTCAGGAGATTTTTCGTGGAGCCGTGATTGAGTTTCAACTCCGTTTGGGGCAGGGCCTTTATCCAGTCTTCATCGAAGAATGCATGGGCGGTGAAATCACCATTTTCATCTTCGGTCATGACCAGAAATCCGGTCGGCAGACCATCATTGGTGAAAAATGCGTCCGTTGCCCGGTAAGTGTTGAACTCGTAAAATCCGTGAATCTGGAAATAGCTGCTCACTTGATTTCCGTCCATGAAAAGCCTTGCGGCGAAGGTCTTCGACCGTGTCTCCAGGCGAACAGGATTCTGGAAGGTGCCGTCGCCATCGAGATATTCGTAGGGATTGAAATATTTCAGGGAGGCCTTGTCGGTGCTCCCCCACGGCCAGACGACGACCCGGCCACGGTCACGATCGAGGGCGAACTCCTGGTAGACGATGTCGTCGCGTACATACATTTTCATGTCCACCACTTTGTCCTCTCCCGGGGCAAACGACTTTCCCCGGGCGCCTCCATCTTCCGTAAGAGAACCGTCGAAATAGAGGAGTCCGGGAATATTCCATGTTTCCTGCCGGGAGCTTTCCACGAAAAACTTCAGGGAGTTTTTTTCGATCTTTGTGGTGAATTCCGTCCCCTTTCGGGTATAGAAGGTTTTTCCTTCGACGGTTTTGGCCAGATCGTTTTTCGAGCACCCGGCCAGAATCAGGGCAATCAGAAAAAAGGCTAGTCCACGCATGCTTTTCTTCTCCTAACGCGACCTTTCGGAAATTTCGGGACTGCTCGAATTGCATGAATAGATTTTGTTCCCACTTTCGTGATAGGCGGTCAGAGCGTAGGATTTCTGATCATTCACAGCAGCATAGTCGCAGTGGACATTCTCGCTGAATCTCACCCTCCCGGAATTTTCCAACTCGGCCATATCCCGCGGATACCGCATATTGTCCGCATAGAAAGCTTCGCAGGCGGTCCTGGCATTCTTAAGATCCGAGACGGCCGTTTGGTTGGATGCCCTGGCGACCATGTCGTCCTTCCTGCCGTTTTTTTCCATGATGCCCCGGTCGAAACTGAATTTCGTCTGGTATCCATCTCCCTCTTCGACAAGGAAGTTGTTGGCCACCATCTGGGAAATCGCACCTTCGGCAAGTCGTGAAACGCGCTCTTCCTGGCGGGAATCTAGCTTGCGGGGGCCATAGCTTTCCAAGGCGGCCACGGCCCACATCAGAGACTGCAAGGCCTTCTTGGAGCTGTTCCCCTTCAGTTCGGCGATGCCGTATTTACGGAAATTATTGTCGATTCTGTTATCGTTTTGAGGCACCTCGGCGTCGGTCATGCCGATGCTGGCCGTCATCGAAACCGGTCCCTCGGGCGCCTGGACTTCGAACCGCTCAAGTTTCAGTTGAGGAGAGCCGGAAAACATCTTCAGGTAAGCCTGTTTGATCTTGCTGGAGTGTTCGTAGTTGTTGGCGGCAAATCCGGAGGCATCCGACAGAAGTCTGAGAAATTCGAGCGCATCAACTCTCTGCAGCGATAGGTCGGCGCGAACGGAGGCAAAATTCTTTCCCTGGATCGACAGATCATTCGCGACAATCGATGAATCCGCGCAGTACTTGCCGTCGTCGAGATCCCCTTCCGCTTCCATTTTCAGACTCGCGATCCGCAGCCTGGCAGCCCCCTGGTCCTCCACCTTGAAATTCGAAAGCCGGGCCTGCGACGTGCCGATAAATATGCCGTCCTTTTTGTTGGAGTCGAAGGCAATGGCCAGATCCTCAACGTGCAGAGATTTTTCCTTCTGTTTGAAATCGAACCGGGAAAGGACAATCTCACCTTTGGCCGATGTGAACTCGAGGTCATTTTCGATGTGGAGAGTGGTATTTCCCACATTGAGAGATTCCCGGCGATTATTGATGCCGAAAGCCGGAACGACGATCCTGTTCGAAATCCCGCCAAGCCCAGCTTCTGTCGTGATTCGGATATCTTTCACGGCGAAATTGTTCGGAAGAATCCTGAGAAGCTGTTGGGTCGCCTCATCCTCTGTATCCAGGGTGGTCTCCACCGTAATGCCCGGGATCGGTCCGTGGCTGATGGCGTGGTTCAGCGTCGCGATCGCCTGGGGGCCGACGGAGACCTTCGATTTTGCATTGGAGGAGAAGAGACCCCTTTCGTACGCAACCTTTTCGATTCGAATCGGAATCGGGAGGCGATTCACTTCATTGAGGCGTGTGATTTTCTTTTTAAAAAGGTCCTCCGCCCGATTGCTGTTGAATTTCGCGATTCCAAAAGAAAGTCCGACCAGAACAACAATGACGACACTGTAGATTTTAAGCCACTTCCCCATTCCAAAAGCCCTTTCAATTTAAAAAGATATGATGTGAAAGAATATCGATTCTTATTTTTAAAATTCAAGGTGTCAAGAGTAATTTAGTCGTCCCTGAAAAACGATAACTATCTGCATTTATTGCTTTATTAGAATAGATTAATTCAATTTGCAAGTGCACCACGCGCCATAGGCCAGAACACTTCATGGGGTGTCCGGTATCCAAGGCATTTTCGTGGACGGTTGTTTAGCCTTCGGACTGCTTCAGCAACATCGTCATCATCCGCTTTTCGGAAGTCGATGCCTTTCGGAAAATATTGTCGCAATAAGCCGTTGGTATTTTCGTTGGCGCCTCGTTGCCAGGCGGCATAAGGATCAGCGAAGTAGACAGTCAAGTGGGTCTTTTTCCCCAGTTCTTTGAAATTCGCAGCTCGGGCTTCTCGTGTGTCAGTTCTTCTCGATCCCGATAGCGATCCCGATTTCGATTTGGGGTGCCCCAACTGTGATGGTCAGCGGTGACGCCCCTCCAAAAAAACAAAAGCCGCCCGCCAGCTCAAGGGCCGGTGCGTCGGCTTTTCGTATCATTGGATTTTTATTCCCTCCATCGGCCCCTCCCGTCACCGATCGAATGTTCGTTCATTAAAGAGCCTCATTGAAACCTTTTCAGCCCGGGTTATCAAGGCTGCATTTTCCCGATCCTGCCTTGCTGCAGGGTCTCAGTCCTTCGCCCGGGCGGGCGCGGCCACGGCCGGTCGTCCGACCCGCAGGGTGATGTAGAGGGAGGCGGTCACGATCAGCAGGCCCCCGGCGATGGTCGCGGGGCCGGGAATCTCGGCGAGGATGATGGCGGCGAAAATTGTGGCGTAAAATACCTGGAGGGACATGATGAAGGAGGCGCTTGTCGCGCTGATCGTCCGCAGACCGTGCGCCAGCATGCTGTGGGGCAGCGCCGTGAAAACGGATCCGAGAAGAAGGAGGAGAAGCCAGGAATACAGTGAGATCTCTCCGAGACCGACGCGCATGAAGGGGATGAAAACCAGGGCCGTGATCGTGCTCTGGTAAAACATCAGCTGCGTGCCGGTCACCCCCTGCAGGCGACGGCGCTGGAGAATGTTCCGGACGGCGTAGAGAAACGCGGAGAAGATAGCCAGGGACAGGCCCGCGACGACGTCCCCCCGGATGCCGCCTTCCATTCCGATGAGGAAGACTCCCAGGAGCACGACGCCTCCGGTGGCGAGGGTCCGACCTGTCGGCCTGCGTAGGTCCAGCAGAGGCTCCAGGACGGCCGTGATCACGGGAAAGGTGAAAAGGCCGATGATGCCCACCGCGACGCTGGAGATTTGGATCGAGTAGAAGAAGGTCATCCAGTGGATGGCGAAAATGACCCCGCCGATGCCCATGGCGCCGTACTGGGCCAGCAAGGGCAGCCGGAAGGACTTTCGCGAAGCGATGATTAGCGCCGCCAGGATCACCGCGGCGACGGCGCCGCGGAAGGCGGTGATGTCGAGTGCCGAAAGAGGGATCAGCTTGGAAAAGAGCGCGGTGCCCCCGAGCAGCACCGACGCGAAATGAAGTCCGTACAGGTCGTGTCTCTTCGTCATCTGTCCTTGATCCGGTGGAAAGTCGTAAGACCTCCATTCTGCCTGAATGAAGGAGGCAAGGAAACAAATCTTATGCACCTTATGAAATTGCTGAAGATGTCTCCTCCCCTGGTGGAGGGGACTAAAGGGAGAAGGACGTTTGATCCGACCTCACCCTCACCCCGGCCCTCTCCCATCGAGGGCGACGAATCCGCGCTCATCCATGTTCATCCGTGGCCAAATGTCTTGGCAAGAAAATATTTTGAACAAACTAAAAAAGGGATCCGCATTTCTGCGGATCCCTTTTGAATTTTTGGTAGCGGGGGCAGGATTTGAACCTACGACCTTCGGGTTATGAGCCCGACGAGCTACCAGACTGCTCCACCCCGCAACAAGAAGACGAATACTATACAAGACCTCTCTGTTAGTCAAGAAGAATTTTAGGATTTGCAATGCGCGGGGCTATTTTCACGAAACCACTCGACGAATCGAGGGATGCCGTTTTCGATATCGATCCCGGGATTGTATCCCAGAATCCGGCGTGCCTTGTCGATGTCCGCATAGGTGCAGAGAACATCCCCCGGCTGCATGGGCATACGGTTGAGGCGCGGCTCCTGTCCCATGGCTTTCCCCAGCAGGCGAACCAGCTCCGAGAGCTCGACTGTGCGTGACTCGCCGAGATTGAAGATATCGTAAACCGGCTCTTCCGCAGCATCAAGCCAGCGCAGGGCTCCGAGCACCCCGTCCAGGGTATCGGTGACGTAGGTGTAATCCCGCCGGGTGGTGCCGTCTCCGAAAAAAGGCAGCTCGCTTCCAGCCTCGATGAGACGGGCGAACTTGTGGATGGCCAGATCCGGCCGCTGACGGGGACCGTAAACGGTGAAAAATCGCAGGCAGGCAACGGACATGTCGTAGAGATGGTGATAATTATGGCAAAGGAGTTCCCCGGCCTTTTTCGTGACAGCGTAAGGAGATATGGGCCGATCCACCGGATCCTTTTCGGAGAAGGGCACTTTTTCGTTGTTGCCGTAGACGGAGGAAGAGGATGCAAAGGCGATTCGGCTGATTCCGCGTTCGCGGCAGACCTCCAGGAGGCGCAGGGTGCCCGTGATATTCACGTCGCTGTACAGGAGGGGATTCTCGATGGAAGGCCGGACGCCGGCCATGGCCGCGAGGTGCACGACAGCGGAGCTTTCGAGAGGTCCCATTGCGTCAACTGCCCGGAGCAGATCCTCCGAGTTTCGTATATCGCCTTTCAGAAGGATGAGCTCCCCGCCTTCGCGTTCGGCGGTGCGACGAATCCCTTCGGCATTGGTTTCCTTGATGGAGGGCTCATAAAAAGCATTGAAATTATCGAGGATCACCACCCGGTTGCCGGGCCGCAGCAGCGCCTCGGCCAGGTGGGAACCGATGAACCCGGCGCCGCCGGTCACCAGAAATGAGGAGAGTCGGGAAAACATGATCAGCGCTTCTTCACGAAACCCGAGAGCTTTTCCTCGGATTTTAATTTGGCAACCGTCTTTTCCGCAGAAGCGGAAGCATCGAAGGGTCCAACGTACACACGCTCCCAAGTGCCTTTCTCTCCCAGATCGACTTTCTGGGTAAAGGCTGCGTATCCTTTTTCCGTCAGTCTGCGTCGCAGTTTTTCGGCGTCATCCCCACCACGGAAGGACGCCGCCTGCACGAGAAACTCTCCCCCGGAGACGATTGCGGGCGGCGCTGGTTTTTCCGGCTTTACCGGCTGCGGCTGGGCCGTTTCCTTCGCAACAGTCTTTTCAGGGGGGGGAGCGGATTTCGGTTCCGATGCTTTCGGCTCAACCTTTTCGGCCGGAGGCAGGTTGATGCCGCTGCCCAGAGGCGGCGCGTTTCCACTCGGGAGGGTATCGTAGAACGTCAATTTTTCGGAGGAACCCGTTGTTTCAGGGGAATCGACAGCGCTCGAGTCCGAGGATTTGCTTGGGACCGGCACGCGTTCAGTGGAATCCGCCTCTACAGGATCCGGAGCGCTTCCCCGGCCGACCATCACCCCCAGGGAAAAACTGACCAGGGAAACCGCCAGAACAAGGACGAGCAGAATAAGAGCCTGCTTTTTTTCGATCCGACGCTGAGTGCGGGACATGATCTGCGGAGCCATGATAAACCTCCTGACTACATCTGTTCCGGGGCTGAGACGCCCAGAAGCAGCAACGCATTTTCAAGAACGATTCGAACGCAGTTCACAAGATAAAGTCGAGCCCGGCTGGTTTCCATATCTTCTGTCAGAACCCGGTGTCGATTGTAATAGCTGTGGAACTGGGCCGCAAGCTCCTGGAGAAAAAAGATGACCCGGTGAGGCTCGAAGGCAACGGCCGCTCCGGCCACGGTTTCGGGAAAGCGGGAAAGGATCCTGGCCAGGGCGAGCTCCTCTTCCAGAGCCAGACGCCCAAAATCAATTTCACCGAGTTCGGGCACGGCGATTTTCTGTTCCGCGGCATTGCGATTGATGCTGCATACCCGGGCATGGGCGTACTGAACATAGTAAACCGGGTTGTCCGAGCTCTGCTGCTTGGCGAGTTCCAGATCGAAATCGAGCTGGCTGTCGGAACGGCGCATGAGGAAGAAAAACCGGCAGGCGTCCTTTCCAACTTCCTCAATGACTTCCTGGAGGGTGACGAATTCCCCCGAACGCGTGCTCATGGCCACCTGCTGGCCTCCGCGCAGCAGATTAACCAGCTGCACAAGGATCACCTGAAGGTCTTCCGGGCGTCGTCCGAGTCCCGCCATCACTGCCTTCATGCGGGGCACATACCCGTGGTGGTCGGCCCCCCAGACATCCACCACCATGTCGAAACCACGATCAAATTTTTCTTTGTGATACGCCACATCCGATGCGAAATAGGTTGTGGCGCCGTTGGAGCGGACAAGAACCCGGTCCTTGTCGTCCCCGTAATCGCTCGTCCTGAACCAGATCGCCCCTTCCTTTTCGTAGCAGAGTCCCTTTTCCCGGACCAGAGCGACACCCCTCTCCACTTCCCCCCGATCAAAAAGGCTCTGTTCACTGTACCAGTTGTCGAACCGAATGCCAAAAGCCCGGAGGTCCTCATCGATGCCGGCCAGAATCCTCTTCCCTCCGAAGCTGGCGCAGAAGCGGATAGCCGCCTCCTCCGGTATTTCCAGGATCCGCTGCCCCTCGACTTCGGCGACTTCGCGCGCGAGATCCCGGATGTACTCTCCCTGGTAGCAGTCGGCGGGGAAATTCATCGTCTCGCCCATCAGTTCCAGATATCGCAGAAAGATGGAGCGTCCAAGGGTTTCCATCTGATTTCCGGCATCATTGATGTAGTATTCGCGCTGAACGCTGAATCCCGCTGCCTCCAGAACGGAAGCCACAGCATCGCCGGTAGCTGCACCTCGCCCGTGCCCGATGTGCAGGGGCCCGGTGGGATTGGCGCTGACGAACTCAACCTGGACTTTTTTCCCTTCGCCGGTCCTGCTCCGGCCATAGGAGACGCCGCTTTGAACAATATCGTCCAAAACTCCGTACCAGCAGCGTTCAGTAAGAAAGAAATTGATAAACCCCGGTCCGGCGATCTCAACCTTTCCGATGATCCCCTCTTCGCGGTTCAGAGTCTCGATCAATATCTCGGCAATCCTGCGGGGAGCTTTTTTCTCCTCCCGGGCCAGTACCATGGCAATATTCGATGCGAAATCTCCGTGTTCCGCTCGGGCGGGCACCTCGAGCCCGATTTCGGGGATGATCTCTGAATGAAGAGTTCCCGCTCGATAGCAGGTCTCAAGAGCCTGGCGGATCTGGTGTCTGAGTCTGTCCTTCACGCCTCTTTTACCCTTTCATCATTTTTTTCGGTTTCCGAAGACTGGGATTTCTTGCGCAGAAGTAAATCCTCTGTGAAATCGGGACAATGCAAAGAAGAATCCTTCCCCACGGAAAAGCGCTTGGTGCAACCGGCACGCCAGGCGCAGAGAGGGCATATCTGGCAAACATCGCGGGACATGAAAAAGCCTCCGGAAATGGAAATAAGAAGGAATGTATGGTAGCCCCACTCTCTCTCAACTGTCAAGAAAGGTCGTCGAAAAAAAGCCCCGGCGGCGGCCGGGGCTTCCTGTTCTCCCAGAAGAGTTGGACAACTTACTTTTGCGAATTCTCCTTTTTGGGGGAGAAGCGATAGACAACTTCTCCCTCCTTGACCATCCCGAGTTCCTTTCTGGCAATCCCTTCAATATATTTGCGGTTTGAATTCAGGGCGTCGATTTCCTTTCTCAAGCTCTCGTTCGTCTTCTGAAGCTCTTCCAGTTTCTGGGTCAGCGCATCCATCTGACGCTGATACTGCAGAGCGCGCAGAATGCCCCTCTCGCCGAAAAGTGCAAGCGAAAGCAGGGCCAGAACAATCAGGAAGGCCCAGAGCGGAACTTTCCGCGGCGCGGATGGGGGAGAAGAATTTGAAGTCATCGGGATCTAAATTCGGGTATGGTTGGTGGAAGGCCCGAGGCATTGCGCCAACGGGCCTTCCATTTCGGGTTGTTATTCGACGGAAATCATCCCCACTATTTTTTCCAGGGTTTTCTTTCCGACGCCCTTGACCTTGGAAAGCTGGTCGGGCGATTGAAAAGTTCCATTCTTTTCCCGGTACTCGACGATGCGACCGGCCGTGACCTTGCCGATTCCGGGGAGATTCTGAAGCTCTTTTTCTGAAGCAGTGTTGATGTTGATTGTGGCGACAGCCCCCTGCGAGGCGTGAGCGGACTCGGCAGCAAATAAACACGCCGGTGTCAGCAGCAAGGAAACCGCCAGAAGAACAGCTGATAGAACGGTTGCGAGTTTAACCATTTTAATCCCCTCCAAATGTTTGAAATAAGGGTTACATCGTCCGGCCCCCCTCCTCCTGTTTTTCCCCTCCTTTCCCGAATGATTTGGGACCGAAGATCCGGATATGCATCACCTGCTCATTAAAAACATGACTCTTCCATATCATACCCCGCTTCGAAGATCAATCTCTTTTTGGGGCCGATCAATCCCTCCCGAGACCTCCCCCGAAATCGGCGATCCGCCCCATTCCACTCAGGGAGAAGGAAATCAGAAATTCCCGGTCTTCGAGACGGTCTCTCAGGATGAGAAAGATGCTCCAGCACGCGGCCCGGTATTCGAGGCGAAGTTCCTTCTCCAGGGAGCGTTCGTCCTCGAGATCATGACGATGCCGATACCTGACGTAAACCGGACGCAGGGCGGAAATGGCGATCTGTCCGTCGAGGTATTTGGCCAGATCCTCCTGGTATCGCAAGTCGAGAGCCAGGGAATTACCCATCTCGTCCTCTGCTCCGGCTCTGACGTTGAAGGCACGAAGCCCCTCCCCCGATTCCGGATCGATCCGCAGATCGAAATCAAGAAAACTCCAGGGGGTGGGACGTGCGATCAACTCCATGCGCAGATCGGAGAAGGGGCGGCCTCGATCCAGAGGATCGGTGACTTCGGATCGTGAGTCGCGGATATCATATGTCTGGGAAAGACGCAGATAAAGAAATTCATGATAGAGAACCTCGCCGGAGTCCATGTTCCGTCGAGCGGTGAAACGATTGACTATTCCCCAGCGTGTCTGGTGGCGATTTCCAATTTCATCCGCATCGAGAAAATGCGCCCGGAAGGAGGGATCTCCCGGGGTGATGTACTGATAGCCGATCTCAGGCTCAATGGTGTGCCGGATTTTTTCTATGGAAGTCTCTCCTGGAAAATTATAAATTCGATGGAGAAAGGTGGAAAAGCGCGCGGCAAATTCGAGATTCCCCTGTCTCTCTTCTCCTTCAGTGGTCCAGTAAAGCCGCTCCCGATAAGCCAACTCCGGAGTGAATTCAAGATACCTGCCCGGATGGAAAACAGCGGAAACAGCCGGTCGCAGAGACACTCGTTCACCCGTCGATCCTTTCTCCCGCCAGAAATGAATGGAAGAGGCGTCGAGACGCAGGAAAAAGGGGGTGGTCCCCAGTGGCCGCTCCAGCAGGGCGAACCTGACATCCGGAAGCAGCTGCAGGGTCGAGTCGGAACTCTGCTCCAGTTCCTGGGTCATCTTCAGCTGACCTGTGAGATTCATCCCCTGCCACTGACGGCCGGCGAAAATTTTCGATTCGATTTTTTCCCGATTGAACTCCTCGGTCACTTCACCGAAATCCTCAAGGTAATCCCGACTGTTCACGTATTCCACATCGGCCGCAAGAAAAAATCCCGCCGGCAGGCCACCTCGGTGCGTCCAGTCAAAGGCGTAGCGATCCTCCGCCTCGTTCAAACCGCTGATGTAGTAGCCTTTGAAAGCCCCCTCACCCCTGTTCTGATGGATATATCGGTACTCCGCTCCCGTTCCCACACCAAGCCTGGAAAAATAATCGAGATAAAAGGTTGCATCCCTGTTGCGGGCGATTGCCCAGTAATAAGCCTGTGAAAACTGAAAACCGCGCCGGTCGGAGGACCCGAACCTGGGTAGGAGAAAGCCCGATGCGCGTTCGGTCTGGACGGGAAAAATCAGATAAGGCGTGTAAAGAACGGGAACATCGAGAATATGGAAGAGTACGTGGCGAGCGCTGGCGCCCTTTCCCAGACGAACCTCGACTTTGCGCGCTGTGAACTTCCAGGAGGGAACTTCCCCTGGGCAGGTTGTAAAGGTTCCATCTTCGATGAGGTAGCCCTGATCTCCGAATTTCTCGATCAGGTCCCCCGAGACACGGAAGCCCCGCCCTTCGGTCAGAAGCCGTCCGTGGGAAATCCGCCCGCTCCCCGTCTTCATATTGAGCTGGAGATCCTCCCCTTCCACCCGCACCTGGGGATGAATCAGGCGGAAGCCCTCGAAGGCGGAGGCGATCTGGTTTTCATCGTCCCAGACAATTCGATCGGAAAGAAGAGTCCACGGACCTTTTATCAAACGAACGTTGCCAAATGCTTGAAGAGCCTGGTCCGGCCGGTCGTACTCGAGACGGTCAGCCTCCAGGAAAACAGGATCGTCCTTCCCTGCGGATACCTCCTGACACAGAGCATATCCTCCCTGAAGGAGGAAAAACGGCAGCAGAAAAATAAATATTAAACGCATAGCAAAGCATTTCAGGCTGCGGCGGCTTTGAGAAGAATTTCCCTGACCGAGGCCACAAGGAACAGGGAACCGGCCACCAGGACGATTTCCCCTTTTCTGCGCTCCCGTATCGCAGCCTCAAGGGCTGCGGCAGGGGATGGGAACCCGGCGGCCGGCACTCCCGACTCCAGGGCCATTCGTACAAGTTCATCGGGAGCGAAAGGCTCCTCTACCGGAGGCGGTGCGCCGTACAGAGCCGAGGCAAAGGGAAGGACGGGTCGGAGAACCTCCTCCGCGCGTTTGTTTCCCTTCAGGCCAACCACCCATCGACAGCGGAGGCTGTTCGCGGACAGATACTCCGCCAGGACCCGTGCGCCTCCTTCATTGTGAGCGCCGTCCAGAAGGATCTCCCTGCGGCCATTCCACCATTCGAGACGACCCGGCCAGGAGACCTGCTCCACGCCAGATCGCAGGGATGCGTCGGGCAGATTCGCGCCCTGGCTGCGCAGAAGGGATGCTGCGCAAAGGGCGATTGCCAGGTTCTCCTGCTGATGCGCTCCATCCAATGAGGGATGGAGGTTCTCCAGGGTCAGTCCCGGCCCCTGAAAAGAGAAGCCGCAGGAGGCGGGTCGTATTGAAAAATCCCGGCCGAAGAGCCAGGTCGGAGAATCGAGGGATTCCGCCTTTCGGATCATCACCTCCAGCGCCTCGGAGGGTTGTGATCCGATTACAACAGGCACTCCGGATTTTATAATCCCCGCTTTCTCCTCCGCAATGGCGGCCACGCTCTTTCCCAGGTGCTCTGTATGGTCCAGGCAGACCGGAGTGATCACAGAAACTTGCGGTGTAACAATGTTGGTGGCGTCCAACCGCCCGCCCATGCCCACTTCAAGAACTGCGAAATCCACCCTCTGCCTTGCAAAATAATGCAGGGCCATGGCGGTAGTGAATTCAAAAAATGTAGAGGAAATTCCGGCAGACCTGGCGCGAATCTCCCGTGTCAGATGTACGACTTCCGCCTCGGAGAGGGGATTTCCGTCGATCCGGATCCGTTCGGTGAAGGAATGCAGGTGGGGCGATGTGTAAAGGCCGGTGCGGAATCCGGCTTGTTTGAGTATTTCGGCAAGAGCGGCGGACACCGAACCCTTGCCGTTGCTTCCACCGACGTGAAGAATCGGGAATTTTTCCTCGGGACGATCGAGCCGATCCAAGATTGTCCGTACATTTTCCAGCCCGAGCTTAATGCCGAATTTCTGCAATCCGTAAAGGTAGTCCAGAGTTTCCCAGTAGTTCACGGCCAGAAATCACTTTGGATTGGTGAGAATGCTCAGAATCTGAAACAGGCGCGCCTTCATGTCCCGGCGACTGACAATCATGTCCACCATGCCATGCTCCAGAAGATATTCGGAGCGCTGAAATCCCTCCGGCAATTTCTGCCTGATGGTCTGTTCGATCACCCTCGGACCGGCGAATCCGATGAGTGCGCGAGGTTCGGCCATGTTGATGTCGCCAAGCATGGCGAAGCTGGCCGTGACCCCACCGGTGGTGGGATCGGTGAGAATCGAAATAAAAGGAATGCCTGCTTTTTTGAGCTTTGCCAGCGCAGCGCTCGTCTTGGCCATCTGCATCAGTGACAGGATGCTCTCCTGCATTCGGGCGCCCCCCGATGAGGAGAAGACGAGAACGGGCATCCGCTTCTCCAGCCCTCGTTCAATGGCGCGGGTCACCTTCTCCCCCACGGCGGACCCCATGCTGCCCCCCATGAAGTCAAACTCGAAAACCGCCACGGAAATCTGCAGACCGTTTATGGATCCCTCGCCGCAGATGACCGCATCGCTGTTGCCACCTTTTTTGATCGCCGTCTTGATGCGGTCCCTGTATTTCTTGGAATCCTTGAATTCAAGAAAGTCCACGGAAGTGACTTCGGTATCCATCTCCGTGAATGATCCTTCGTCCAGAACCAGGGCGATTCGCTCCCTGGCATTGATCCGAAAATGGTAATCGCATTTGGGACAGACTTTGAAGTTGCGCTCGATTTCCTTGGTATAGATGATTTCGTTGCAGTGCTTGCATTTTGTCCAGATCCCTTCGGGCATTTGCACCTTTTTGGTCTGAACAGCGGAAATGGGCGCTTTGGATTTTTTAAACCAGGCCATAAAATATCCCTTATATATTAACCATTTGCAAAAAAGGCAACCTCCTTGGTCACTTTTTCCCCATGCCTGCCTTCAGCTCTTGGATAAACTCCTTCACTCGAGCGGAGAGTTCCGGGGATCCGCCGTATGTCTCAATGATTTTCACCAGGGCGCTTCCCACCACCACCGCATCGGAAAAACGAGCGATGGCGCCGGCGTCCTCCGGAGTTGAAATGCCGAAACCGACGGCCACCGGCACGGGGCTGAGGGTCCGCAGGTCCGAAACCGATTTCTCGATGGCGTCGGCATCGACCCGGCCCACTCCAGTGACCCCGGTCATGGAGACATAATAGAGGAAACCCTCACCTTCGGCGGCAATTCTCTTCATACGGTCAGAAGGAGTTGTGGGAGACAGCAGCATAATGATCTGAAGACCGGCGCTATGCATGTCGTCCTGGATCTCCCCCACTTCCTCCGGAGGCAAGTCGACCAGCAGCAGACCGTCCACCCCCGCCTCAGTCGCATCGCGGGCGAACCTGGCCGGTCCGTAATGAAATACAGGATTATAATAGCCCATCAGAGCGATGGGTACGTTGGTATGCTTCCTGACCCGGCGAACCATCTCCAGAATAGCGGAAAGCGTCGTTCCGGCCGCCAGAGCCCGCTCAGAGGCGGCCTGAATGGTGGGGCCGTCGGCCATCGGATCGGAAAAAGGAAAACCGAGCTCTATAAGGTCCGCCCCGGACTCCACCAAAACGTGGATGAGCCTCTCCGTGGTCTCCAGGTCAGGATCTCCTGCCGTCAGAAAAGGAATCAGTCCGGTTTCTCCACGTCGGCGCAGTTTTTCAAATGTCGAATCAATACGTCCCATCTACTTCAGCTCTCTCCAATGGACCGACCCTGAGTGAAGACCGGTCTCCCAAATTGCAACAGTCTAGAAGAACCACAGGACCTTATCAACGGTTTTCTCCGCTGACCAGGAGCTCTCTGATTTTCTCCAGGACCGAAAGGAACATTTCAGTGGTCATCCGGCCCGTCTGGATGTTGTAGCGGCTCGTGTGATAGCTGGCTATCAGACATGGCCCCTGCGATGGCTGATACACACGGCCGTGGACAAAGGGGAAGTCTGTCATTTTTTCGATGATTCCCTTGTCCTTCAGCAGGCGCAGATAACTCGAAAATGCCCCCTGCCCCAGAAGAAGTATCACCTGCAGCCCGGGAAGAGCCGCGATTTCCTCCTCCAGAAAGGGGCGACACTGTGTAAATTCGGCGTTTTCCGGTCGATTCCCGGGAGGCGCGCATTTTACCGCATTGCTGATATAGAGGTCCTTCAACCGGAAACCATCTTCTCGATGCCGCGATTCCGCCCTGCCGGCAAATCCGGCCTCATGCAGAAGGGGGTACATGAAATCCCCCGCACCGTCTCCGGTGAAGGGACGTCCGGTCCGGTTGGCTCCATGTGCCCCGGGTGCCAGTCCGACGAGAAGGACCCGTGCCCCGGGATCTCCGAAACCAGGCACAGGCGCGTTCCAGTACTCCGTTCGGGACATGGGATTTCGGGGCGCGAGTCCGGCGATGTAATCGACGAGTCGGGGACATTTACGGCAGTCGGACAATCTGGAATTAATGTTCTCCAGCGTGAAGGCGGTCGTTTTTTTCTGTAGCGATTCGGAAATCACGCGATCATTTTCCTGTTTTTTCGCCGTCTCCCTTTCGTCGCGGAGGGCGTCTGCGTCGGTTCTGTCTAAGAGCCGGGGATGTGGTTTTCTCGGGCACAGGCGGTTTCTTTTTCTTGGAAGGCCGCTTGTAATCCCAGCGAAAATCTTCATCGACGGGCAGGGTACTGGGAACCTTGCGGCCGATATATTCCTCAATCTCCGGCAGATGAAAAACCGTATCCTCGTCCGCAAAGGAAATCGCCTTGCCAAGCGCACCGGCCCTGGCGGTACGCCCGATGCGGTGAACATAATCTTCCGAATCCTGGGGCAGATCGTAGTTCACCACGTGTGTGACGTCTTCGATATGAATACCCCGGGATGCGACATCCGTGGCCACGAGAAACCGCAGTCTCCCTTCCTTGAAATCGTCCAGTATCCGCATCCGCTTTTTCTGCGGGATATCCCCGGAGAGAACGGCGGATTTGAAATCGTTCGCTTTCAGGCGGTCGGTCAGATGCTCGGCCTCCCGCTTGGTGTTGACGAAGATCAGAACCCGGCCGGAGTCGGCTTCCTTTTCCAGCAACCCCAACAGCAGGGCGAATTTTTCCCTTCGAGAGACATGGTAAAGAACCTGCTCCACCCTCTCGGCGGTAACCTGCTTTGGATCGATGCGGACTTTTTCCGCCAGATCCATGAACTCGTAGGCCAACTCCATCACCCGGGGAGAGAGGGTGGCGGAAAAAAGCATCGTCTGGCGCTGGTCAAAAGGCGGAAGCTTGCGCAGGATGTAGCGCAGGTCCTTGATGAAGCCCATGTCGAACATACGATCCGCCTCGTCGATGACCACCGCCTCGATGTCGCGGAACGAGAAAACCCTCTGTTTGGCGTAATCAATCAGACGGCCAGGGGTTGCGACAATGATGTCGACCCCTTCCCTGAGCGCCTGGCGTTGTTTTTCGTAATCGACCCCGCCGAAAATCGGCTGGACCTTGAAAGGGCAGAACGCCCCCAACAGGGCGGCATCATCCGTGATCTGCACCACCAGTTCCCTGGTGGGCGCCATGATCAGCGCACGAGGCTGATCCGGAGATTTCCTGGGTTTTTCAAGAAAACGGGTGAAGAGCGAAATCAGAAACGCGGCCGTTTTCCCAGTACCGGTCTGAGCCTGGGCCGCCACATCCTTGCCCTTCAGCGCCAGAGGGATACTCTCCTCCTGCACGGGGGTCAGATCAGTGAACCCGGCTTTTTCAATCCCCTTCATCACTTCATCGGGGAGGTCCAACTCTGTAAATTTCATCTACTCCTTCTCGCTTCCAGGCCGACCAAAAGCGTCCAGATGCAAGGCGCATGAAATCCTTCGGAATAAGGCGTACCTGGAAGGTCCGTCCTTGACGAAGGATAAAGGCAACGCCGCAGATGGACGTTTTTCATCGGCCGCTAGAGTTCCACTCCCATCGCCTCGGCGACGGTGTGAATATCCTTGTCTCCCCGGCCCGAGAGACAGATCACAATAATCGCCTCCCGTGGAAGTTCCGGTGCGAGCTTCATTACGTGAGCGATAGCGTGAGCGCTCTCCAGGGCGGGGATAATCCCTTCGATGAGGGTGAGCTTCTGAAAAGCCGCCATGGCCTCGTCATCGGTCACCGACACGTATTCGGAACGTCCCGTCGCGTGCAGATGGGCATGCTCCGGTCCAACGCCCGGGTAGTCAAGTCCCGCTGAAATGGAGTGTGCGTGAAGGATCTGACCATGGGGATCCTGCAACAGGAAGGTCTTGTTGCCGTGGAGCACGCCTACCCGACCGGCGGAAATGCTTGCGGCATGCTTCCCCGAGTCAATGCCAAGTCCCGCGGCCTCCACACCGATCAGCCGAACATTCTCATCCTCCAGAAAAGGGTGAAATAACCCCATGGCATTGGACCCGCCTCCGATGCATGCTACGGCGACATCGGGCAGCCGTCCCTCCTGCTCGAGGATTTGTTCCCGCGTCTCGCGGCCGATCACCGCCTGGAATTCTCTCACCAGCTCCGGATAGGGATGTGGCCCCGCTACGGTGCCGATGACGTAAAAAGTGTCCCGCACATGGGTTACCCAGTGCCGCATGGCGTCATTCATGGCGTCTTTGAGAGTTGCCGTTCCGCTGGTCACCCGGTGGACTTTCGCCCCCAGCAGCTTCATACGAAAAACATTGATAGACTGTCGACGGATGTCTTCCGTCCCCATGAAGATTTCACACTCCATCCCGAAAAGAGCCGCCACCGTGGCGGTCGCCACTCCATGCTGACCTGCGCCTGTTTCGGCAATGACTTTTCTCTTGCCCATTCTACGAGCCAGCAATATCTGCCCGATGGTGTTGTTCACCTTGTGAGCACCGGTGTGGTTGAGATCCTCCCTCTTGAGGTAAATCTTCGCCCCGCCCAGCTCTTCGGTCAGGCGCTGGGCGAAATACAGGGGATTCGGTCGGCCCACGTACTGCCTAAGATAATACCTGAATTCTTCCTGAAAGGAAGGATCCACCATGGCTTCACGAAATGCCTCTTCCAGCTCCAGAAGAGCGGGCATCAGCGTTTCGGACACATAGCGGCCGCCGAACTCGCCGAAATGACCTTTATTGTCGGGAAATTTGTGCATGTAACTTCCTTCATCGTTTAGGGCGCAGACCGTCCCTGCATTACGGCTTTCGCATTCGCAATAAACGCCTCAACCTTCGCAGGATCCTTTTTCCCCGGCGCCGCCTCCACTCCGCTGGAGACGTCCACCCCATAGGGACGTACGGCGGAGACCGCCTCTGAAACATTTTCCGGGTTGAGGCCTCCCGCCAGAATGATTCGCAGGCTCTCCCCTGCCAGACCGGCCAGTTCCCAGTCGAAAGTGCGGCCGGTCCCACCAAACCGGTCTGGAGCCCAGGCATCGAGCAGCAGGGCGGAGACCTTGTAGTCGCCAGCGGCCCTCATGCTTTCCGCATTCCGTACCCGCAGGGCCTTGATAACCCTCCGACCCGAAAGGACAGCACAGTCCTCCGGGGACTCGTCCCCATGAAGTTGAAGAAGGTCCAGACTGCAGTATTCGACGGTTTCCATGATTCTCCCCGGCTTCTCGTTGACGAACAGGCCGACCGCCGAAACGAAGGGCGGAAGGGTGGAAACGATCTCCCTCGCCGACTCCGGTGAGATGCTGCGGGGACTCTCCGGAAAGAAAACGAAGCCCAGAGCGTCCGCCCCGCATGCAGCAGCATGCAGGGCGTCCTTCACATTGGTTATACCGCAGATTTTAACTTTGACCATGACCGGCTACAGGAGCCTGACCTCGTATTGGTCCAGGGCGCTGACAAGCTGCAGCCCCGGGAGTCAGATTTCAACCTTCGGCAGATTCCCCAAGGACTTGCGGATATTTTCCTCCGGATACTCGTAATCTTCCAACTGCCCGGACAGAAATGCGTCGTAAGCACCCATGTCGAGCTGCCCATGTCCTGACAGACCGAAAAGAATCGTTTTTTCCTTCCCTTCTTCCTTGGCCTGCAGGGCCTCGTCTATGGCCGCCCGGACGGCATGGGAAGCCTCGGGGGCCGGAACGATCCCCTCATGACGCGAAAAGAGAATGGCCGCCTCAAAACAGGTGTTCTGCTTGTAGGATCTGGCCTCGATTTCACCGGCCTTGTAAAGCTGGGAGACCAGAGGAGATTCGCCATGGTATCGCAGTCCGCCTGCGTGAATGCCCGGAGGAACGAAATCGTGGCCAAGGGTATACATCATGGCGATGGGGGCCATCTGGGCGGTATCCCCGTAATCGAAGGCGTAAATTCCTTTGGTCAGGGTCGGGCAGGAAGCCGGCTCCACCGCCAGACACCGGACATTGCGCCCCGCCGCGCGATCCGCAAGGAAAGGAAAGGAAAGCCCCGCAAAATTTGATCCGCCGCCGCAGCAGGCGATGACCACGTCCGGATAATCCCCAACGAGTTTCATCTGTTCGATCGCCTCCTGTCCGATCACTGTCTGATGCAGACAGACATGATTGAGTACGCTGCCCAGAGCGTAATTGGTGTCTTCGCGTGTGGCCGCATCCTCCACCGCTTCTGAAATGGCGATTCCCAGGGATCCCGGGCTGTCCGGCTCCTTGGCAAGAATGGACCGGCCGGCTCCTGTCCGATCGCTCGGGGAGGGAATCACATTGGCTCCCCACATTTCCATGAGGCTCTTGCGATAGGGTTTCTGTGTGCACGAAACCTTCACCATGTAAACCGTGCATTCCATCTCGAGCATGGAGCAGGCAAGAGCGAGGGAGCTGCCCCACTGTCCTGCACCTGTTTCTGTGGCCAAACGGCGGATTCCCGCCTGTTTATTGTACCATGCCTGCGGAATGGCGGAATTCGGCTTGTGAGATCCCGCCGGGGAAACCCCTTCGTACTTGTAATAGATCCGGGCTGGAGTACCAAGCGCCTGCTCCAGACGGTGTGCCCTATACATAGGCGTGGGCCTCCAGAGGCGGTAGATATCCCGAACCTCATCGGGGATATCGATCCAACGCTTCTGCGAAACTTCCTGCTCGATCAGGGACATGGGGAAAATGGTCAGCAGGTCGTCCGGGGTCACCGGCTTCAATGTGCGCGGATTGATAACCGGCGCCATCGGCCCCGGCAGATCGGGAATGATGTTGTACCACTGGGAAGGCAGCTGATTTTCATTGAGCAGGATCTTTGTTTTCATCGGGTACTCCTTTTGCGCAATCAATCGAATGCAATAAAAGTAAACGAACGGGACAATCGGAGGGAATTTCCGAATCTATGAGTCTGTTTCCGAGCGGCTTTTCCAGGCCGACCGATAAATGACGCCCCAGGGAAGGGAGGCATCTGGAATCCAGGTCGTTCTCCACGGGGCAGGGAAGCACTGTAAATGGTTGTCATCCGACCCCCACAGGCGCCGGTTTCATCAGTTCCAGAAGTTTCTTTTCGAAATCCTTCTCTCGCATCAGGCTCTCACCGACCAGAAAAGCCCCGGCGCCGGCTTTCTGGAGGCGATCGATATCCGCCCTTGTATCGATGCCGCTTTCGGCCACCACGACCCGTCCCGGGGAAACCATCGGGGCCAGTCGGACCGTAGTCTGCAGATCGGTCTGGAACGTTCGCAGATCGCGATTGTTGATCCCGACCATATCGGTCGGGACCTCGCTCACCGCTTTGAGTTCCTCTTCGCTATGGACTTCCAGCAGAACATCCATTCCTAAATCTTTCGCCAGCGCAGCCAGATCGCGCAGGGCCGCAGCCTCCAATGCGGCGGCAATCAGCAGGATGGCATCGGCCCCGAAAGCTCTGGCTTCGAAAATCTGGTAGGGATCAATAATGAAATCCTTGCGCAACAGGGGGATTTCCACGGCCTTCCGGATCTTCTCCAGGTAAGACAGTTCCCCCAGAAAAAATTTTGAATCCGTTAGAACCGAAAGGCAGGCCGCCCCTCCCCGCTCATACCTCAGGGCGATCTCCACCGGGTCGAAGTCCTCCCCGATAATGCCCTTGGAAGGCGACCCTTTCTTTACCTCCGCAATTATGGCGGTTCCCACAGCCGCCCTTCGCCGGAGCGTATCGGCAAATCCGCGGGTGGCCGGTAGATCGCCCATCCGCGCCCGGAGGGCGGATTCGGACAGACGGGACCTGGCTGCCGCCACTTCCTGAGTCTTGTATTCAAGAATCTGATCGAGAATCATTCTTAAAAATACCGAGTAATTTACGCGTTGGTCAGCCGGATCAACCCTTCCAGTTTTTCCAGGGCCTTTCCGCTGTCGATGACCTCCTCTGCGCAGGCCACTCCTTCCCGCATATGATCCGCAATGCCTGCTGCTACTATGGCGAAACCACTGTTGAGGAGCACGATGTCCCGGGCAGGGCTCTTTTCACCAGAGAGAATGGAATGAACGATTTCGGCATTTCGGGCTGCATTTCCACCCTGAAGCTGCTCGAGTGTGCAACGGTCGAAACCGAAATCCTCAGGTCTGACCTGGTAGAATTTTAATTCACCCTCGCGGATTTCCCCAACCGAAGTGGGGCCGGTGAGGGTAACCTCGTCCATTCCATCCTGGCCGTGCACCACAAATCCACGCCGACAACCCAGTTGATCAAGAACCCGGGTCAGAATTTCCACCAGCTCTTCCCGGTATACCCCCAGCACCTGCCGATCTGCGCCGGCGGGGTTGGTCAGTGGGCCAAGAATATTGAAGATGGTGCGGATTCCAATTTCCTTGCGAGGCCCGATGGCATGCTTCATGGCCCCGTGCAGGGCGGGAGCAAAAAGAAATCCGACGCCGAGGCTGCTGACGCACTCCTCAACGATGCGGGGGGTGACATCCAGATTGACTCCCAATTGCTCCAGGACATCGGCACTTCCACAGGCGGAGGAGACGCTGCGATTCCCGTGCTTTGCCACTTTGACGCCGCAGGCGGCGACCACGAATGCAACCGTGGTGGAGATATTGAAGCTCTTGGTGCCGCTGCCTCCCGTTCCGCAGGTGTCGAGAATGGTCTCCCGGTCTATATTTATGTCGTCGCGGTCCAGATCGAGCACATTGCCTACTCGGATGGGGGTGGCCCGGGCCCGCATCACCCGGGCGGCGCCGGTGATCTCCGCCACCGTTTCTCCCTTCATGCGGAGCGCAGTAATAAAGGCGGCGATCTGGGCGGGAGTGGCCTCCCCCCCCATGATCTGGTCCATAACGTCGACCATTTCAGCCTCTGAGAGATCTTCCCGCTCGACGACACGGGCAATGGCTTTCTTGATCATGTGCTCTCCATCCATTCTTACTTGTCACATGTCATTGGATTTCAAACCCGGGACCCCAATCCATAACAATGACCAGATACCTTCTCTCAGGTCATTTCCAGGAAATTCCTCAGCAGATCTTTCCCATGAATCGTCAGGATAGATTCCGGATGAAACTGGACTCCCCAGAGGGGCAGCGTCCTATGCTGCATTCCCATAATTTCTCCCTCCTCCGTCCAGGCGGTCACCTCAAGGCATTCAGGCAGACTCTTCCTGTCCACCACAAGGGAGTGGTAGCGTGTAGCTTCAAAAGGTGAGGGCATCTTCCGAAAAATTCCCTCTTCCCGATGATGGATAGAGCTGGTTTTTCCGTGCATGAGATTTTCAGCCCTGACGATTCGGCCGCCGAAGGCCTGTCCCATCGCCTGGTGCCCGAGACAAACCCCCAGAATGGGCAACTTCCCCGCCAGTGAGCGAATTGCATCCACGGAAATGCCCGCCTCAGAGGGAGAGCAGGGGCCGGGAGAAACCACCAGCCGCCGGGGTCGTCTGGCCTCGATTTCGGAAATGTTTATTTTATCGTTCCGATAAACCTCCACCTCTTCACCCAGCTCACGAAGATACTGGACGATGTTGTAGGTAAAGGAATCGTAATTGTCGATCATCAGGAGCATGGGAATTCCGTAATAAAGCTCTTCAAAGGCAGCTTTTTAGACCCTTTGCCGTGCACTCGGATCAATCCAGTCCACATTCCGCCATCTCCACCGCCTTCATCACCCCACGGGCCTTATTGAGGGTTTCCTGATACTCGGTCTCGGGATCGGAATCGGCCACGATCCCCGCCCCCGCCTGCAGATGGATTCGACCGTCCTGCACCACCAGGGTGCGGATGGCGATGGCCATATCCATATTTCCGGAAAAGGAGAAATACCCCACCGCTCCGCCATAGATTTCCCGCCGGACCGGCTCCAATTCATCAATAATCTCCATGGCCCGGATCTTCGGGGCGCCGCTCAGAGTGCCTGCGGGAAAAGCAGCTCTGAAGACATCATAGGCGTCGCAATCCTCATTGAGAAAGCCCTGCACGTTGGAGACGATGTGCATGACATGGGAGTACCGTTCGACGACCATCAACTCGCTGACCTCCACCGATCCGGTTCGGCATACCCGACCCAGGTCGTTCCGACCCAGGTCCACCAACATGATATGCTCTGCACGTTCCTTGGGATCGGCCAGAAGTTCCTTCTCCATCGCCAGATCATCGGCGGCATCCCTCCCGCGGGGTCGGGTCCCGGCAATGGGCCGAACCTCCACCCTCTCACCTTCCTTGCGCACCAGGACTTCAGGGGAGGCCCCGACGACCAACGTCTCGCCAAAACGCAGGAAAAACATATAAGGAGAGGGATTGATGGTTCTCAGCGCCCGATAGATATCGAAGGGATCCGCTGCAAGAGTCCCGGAAAGGCGCTGCGATAAAACCACCTGGATCACGTCTCCGGCACGAACATATTCCTTACATCGCTCGACGGCAGTCCGGAATTCCTCGCGGGTGAAATTCGGTCTCCATTCGTTCGTTCCGTCCTTCGTACATTTGGCCACCGGTGCGGGAAGAGGGATGCGGAGTTTTGCAATCAGGGCCTCAATCTTTACACAGGCTGCTCTATAGGCGGTTTCCGGATCTTGCCCCTCATCGACATGCTGATTGCAGACAACCTTGATTTTCCGACGCATATTATCGAAGATGATCAGTTGCTCTGTCAGAAGAAAACAGGCGTCGAAGGCATTTACTTCTCGGGGGTTCCGGTCGGGGAGATTCTCTATGAACCGAACCATATCGTAACCGAGGTAGCCCACAGCCCCTCCAAAAAACCGTGGAAGTCCCGGGATTTCCACGGGACGCAGGGCTGTCATTTCCCGTTTGAGTTCCTCAAGCGGATCGGAGCTCTCTCCCGATCGGACCACCTGACTCCCTTCCAGGATTTCAAATTTGCTGCCTCGGCAGCGGAAGACCTTCCCCGGACCGCTGCCGAGAAACGAATAGCGGGCCCATTTCTCGCCACCTTCGATGCTCTCAAGGAGAAAGGAGGTGTGTCCGTCATCGATCTTGCGAAAGGCGGATACGGGGGTTTCCATGTCCGCCAGAATTTCCCGGTAAACGGGTATCAGGTTTCCTGAACGGGTAAAGTTCTTGAATTCGTCGAGAGTGGGGGAATACATGGAAGCTCCGGGAATTAAAGTGGGTTAGAATAGCACGGGCAAACCCGGGGCGTCAAGCTTGAGCGGTCGACCGGAAGTGAAAGAGAAGGCAATCGGGGGAGGTGATTAAAAGCGGATATCTCTGTTGAAATTTTCAGGTATTTTCGGATTCGCATCCTTGAAAAAATCACGGAACACCTGCAGATCCTTATCCAGATCTCCTGTCGGGACGATAGGAGATCCAATCCTGATGGTCCTGGAGGGATAATCCATGGTAATGGGAACTATAGGAAGATCGGTGGCCTTGGCAATATGGTAGAAACCTGACCGCCATCGGTCTGTTCGACTGCGTGTACCCTCCGGAGTAATTCCAAGCAGAAAATTATCTTGAGCCCTGGAAATACGGACCATCTGTTGAATGGTCCCTTGGGGTTCGCTGCGATCGACGGGAATCCCCCCCAGCCAGACCATTATCTTCCCGTGATACCCCTTGAACAGGACATCTTTCCCAAGCCATTTGGCATTCAGCCCAAGGCCCAGGACCGCAGCGATTCCCACGACGAAGTCCCAGTTGGAGGTATGGGGCGCAACAAGGAGAATGAATTTTTCCCGGTCCGGCAACTGCCCTTCGATCCGCCATCCGAGGAGGCGAAAGACTCCCTTGCCCACGAGGCGGGTTAACAGGTTGCCACGCTGAGGAGTCCTGTTTCCCGGTAATACGCTCTGACCTGAAATTGCATCTTTCATTTCACTATCACTTCAAAATCAGGCTGAAGAATACGGCACCCGGACTTGCCCGGCGCGTCCGGCAATGTCACAATGAAAGGAAAATGACCGAGGGAGAAAACGCAATGAACATTGAGATACTTGGCGATGGATGCTCCAAGTGCAGGCAGTTGAAAAAACGGGTCCATGAAGCTGTCGAGGAACTCGATCTTGAGGTCACAGTGGAGTCGGTTTCCGATGCGGCCCGACTTGCCGAACTGCAGACCTTGAGCCTTCCGATGCTGATCATTGACGGGCGGGCTTACGCTGCAGGCGGAATGAAGGCGTCGGAAATAAAGAAGTTGCTGCAGGGTGGCGACTGAACAATGCTGCTTTGCACTGAGCCCAACCTCCTATTCTAATGAGATATCATGGATTGAAAAAAGAGTAAACAGGAAGGTGAGCGATTTGGCAGGGTCTACTTCTTTATCGTCTCCTGATGCGCTTCCACAACAGGAATATCAAAGGCAGCAGGAAGGGAACGGCAATCCAGTGGGCGTATTCGGAAAGAAGACCGACAGTGGGATGATGTTGAAGAGCTTCCCCAGCGATGGCCGGCAGGAAATATCTGAAATTTGAAAACACCATGACTGCCACCGCGACCCAGAACCACCAGGGCTGCCGAAGCGGATTGCGAAAAAAAGAGGATTTCGATCTCGTCAAATCTCTGGCTCCATAATCGGTGCTGCGCCATTCCGGTTTTCAGAACCCATGACAGGAGAATTCCTTGAGGTAAGCGACAACCTTTTTCTTGCCGATTTTCCCCAATCCGCACATGAGATCGAAGGAAACCTCTCGAAGGTTATAGGTGGTGCGCAGATCTTCGATCATGCACAGCCACAACCGGGCAGTCATTTCGGAATCGGCCAGCGCCCGGTGAAAACAACCGTCTGTTGGCAACCCTTTGTAGTGGATCAGCGTCTCGAGGCGGTGATTGGGCGCATGGGGATAAATCCGCCGAGCCGCAAGCAAAGAGCAGCCGAACTCCTGGCGCCGTGAGCAGCCGATGCGACTGAGTTCCACATCAAGAAACCGGCGATCAAAGGAGGCGTTGTGGGCAACAAGAGGTTTGTCTCCGATAAAGGTGAAGAATTCCTCCATCACTCCCGCCGCCTCGGGTGCATTGGAAAGCATTTGGTTGGTAATGCCAGTATAAGCCTCGATAAAGGGACTGATACGTCGTCCCGGATTCATCAGGCTTTGAAAACGTTCAGCGATTTTCCCTTCACGTACCAGCACCGCCCCGATCTCGATGGCTCGATGGCCTTTGTCCGGGGAGAGCCCCGAAGTCTCGAAATCAAGCACTATGAAGGCGGAGTCTTCCCTCTGGATGCGTATGACCTTTTTCGCTGCTGACGAAGGCATAAATCCGTCGGATTCAATTGCAATGATGAGAAAAAATGCAAAAAAGGCAGGGGGTTTGCTCCCTGCCTAAATTATTTATATTATAAATTATAACGATCAGTTTTCTTTCTTGTTTTCTGCTTCGTCCTCTACAGGAGCTTCTGCCTTTGCTTCTCCTTCAGACTCGGCCTTTTCGGTCTCGGCGGGTGCTCCCGCCGATTTGGAAGGTGTCTCGGCAGGCGCCTCGGACTTAACTTCGGCGGCTACCGGCGCAGCCTTCTCAGCGGTTTCGGTTGGTGGTTTAGCTTTTTCCGGCCTGGGAGATAATTCCTCCTCGACCAGCTCGATGATGGAAAGCGCGGCATTGTCCCCCGGACGATTTCCCACCTTGATAATACGGGTGTAACCGCCGGGACGACCGGCAAAGCGCGGCGCCACACGATCGAAAAGCTTGGTGACCACGTGACGCTCCCGGATAACCTGCAGGGCCTGGCGCCTGGCATGAACGTCGCCTCGTTTTCCCAGAGTAATCATTTTCTCCGCAATTTTCCGCAGTTCCTTGGCCCGGGCATCAGTGGTAGTAATCCGCTCGTGCTGTATCAGTGAGCTCACCATATTACGCATCATGGCAGCGCGGTGGCTGGAGTTGCGGCCAAGCCTTTTTCCGGATTTGTTGTGACGCATCGTATGTCAATCCTTTCTCGTGTTTCCTATGCGGGGTCCGGAATCAGCCTTCCTCGGTTCCCTTCTGGATCATCTTGAGATATTCAGGATCGGGGAAATTGTCCAGCTTCATTCCGAGGGTTAAACCCATTTCGGCAAGGATGTCCTTGATTTCGTTAAGGGACTTCCGGCCGAAATTCTGGGTCTTGAGCATTTCCGCCTCGCTTTTCTGCACCAGTTCCCCAATCAGATGGATATCGGCATTTTTAAGGCAGTTGGCGCTGCGCACCGAAAGCTCCAGCTCGTCCACTGTTCGGTAGAGATTTTCATTGATTTTGCGCGATTCCTCGCTGGACTCGGTTTCGACAACCTCCACCTCTTCGTCAAAATTGATGAAGAGTTGAAGTTGCTCCTTGAGGATCTTGGCGGCGTAGGCTATCGCATCGTCGGAACGTACGCTGCCGTCGGTTGTCACCTCGATGGTCAGTTTGTCATAGTCGGTGATCTGGCCGACACGGGCGTTTGTTACCGCGAAATTGACCTTCCTGACGGGGCTGAATATGGAGTCCATAGGGATGGTGCCTACAGGAGCCTTCTCGTCTCTGTTGCGCTCGGCGGGGACGTACCCCTTGCCCATGGCGACAACCAGATCCATCTCCACATCCGCCTCTTTGGAGCAGGTGGCGATATGGTGCTCAGGGTTGAGGATCTCCACATGCGAGTCGGTAATGATATCGCCGGCGGTAATGATCCCTGCCCCTTTCTGCACGATCCTCATGTTACGGCTCTCCTGTCCGTGCAGCCGCAGCAGAACCCCTTTGAGGTTGAGGATGACATCCGTCACATCCTCGGTGACTCCGGGAATCGTGGAAAACTCGTGCAGCACATTCTTTATGCGGACGGAGCTGATAGCCGCCCCTTGCAGAGAGGAGAGCAGCACACGGCGCAAGGCGTTCCCCATGGTCGTCCCGAAACCCCGCTCGAAAGGTTCGGCGAAAAATTTGCCGTAAATTTCGGTCAGGGAATCCTGTTCGACCTGAAGACGCTTTGGTTTAATGAGATCTCTCCAATTTTTGTACATTCCTTTCCTCCGTAATGAAGGTTGCACCGCAAATGGAAGGGCTTACTTCGAATAGAGCTCGACGATCAGGTGTTCCTGGAACGTCGGAGTGGTCATCTCCTCCCGTACAGGCAAGGTTTTGACTGTCCCCTTGAAGGCGTCCCGGTCGAGTTCGAGCCAGGAAGGAATCCCACGGCGCATGACTCCGTCCAGAGCCTCATTGATCCGGGCGACCTTGCGGCTTTTCTCCCGCAATTCGACGACGTCCCCGGGGCGGACCTGGAAGGAGGGAATGTTGACCTTACGGCCATTGATCAGAAAATGCTCCTGACGAATCAGCATTCGAGATTCGCTTCGTGAGTTACCGAAGCCCAGACGATAGACGATGCTGTCAAGCCGGCGCTCCAGAAGGATCAACAGGATCTCTCCGGTAACACCTTTCATGCGGTCGGCCTTGAAGAAATACGAGCGGAACTGCTTCTCCAGCAGACCATAGGTGCGCTTGACCCGCTGCTTCTCACGAAGCTGCAGTCCGTAGTCGGTCACCTTGACCCTGCCCTGGCCGTGCTGTCCGGGCGGGTAATTCCGTCTCTCGACCGCACATTTATCGGTATGGCATCTGTCCCCTTTGAGGAACAGCTTCATGTTTTCCCTCCGGCATTGCCGGCATGCGGGACCTGTGTATCTAGCCAAAGCTTGACCTCCTTGCGGTTAAACTCTTCTACGCTTAGGGGGACGGCACCCATTATGGGGGATGGGAGTCACGTCCTTGATCACTGTAATATTCAGACCGGCATTCGACAGCGCGCGCAGAGCCGATTCGCGCCCGGAGCCGGGGCCCTTCACATGGACCTCGACATTGCGAAGACCGTGTTCCTGGGCTTTTTTTGCGGCTTCTTCAGCAGCCACCTGGGCAGCGAAGGGAGTACTTTTACGAGAGCCCTTGAAGGCTTTGGCCCCGCAGGTCGACCAGGAAATCACATTACCGTTAACGTCGGTAATGGTGATGATGGTATTGTTGAACGTCGCCTGGATATGGGCCACCCCGTTGGTGATATTCTTCTTTTCCTTGCTCTTGCGAACGGTTCTCTTCCCCGGCTTAGCCATTATTCCTCCGATTATTTCTTCTTGCCGGCCACCGTTTTGCGGGGGCCTTTGCGGGTGCGGGCGTTGGTTTTTGTTTTCTGACCCCGCACGGGCAGACCCCTCCGGTGACGAAGACCCCGGTAGGCGCCGAGATCCATGAGCCGTTTGATGTTGGTACTCACGTCACGACGTAAATCCCCTTCGACCTTCAGATCCCGATCAATGATCTCACGGATTCGGGATACTTCCGTCTCGGTCAGATTATCCGAGCGAGTATTATGGTCCACCCCCGCCTCGGTGAGGACTTTCTGGGATGAGGACCGGCCGATGCCGTAAATATAGGTGAGGGCCACCTCGATACGCTTGTTTTTCGGTAAATCGATGCCAGCAATGCGTGCCAATGTCTGATCCTCCTGATCCCTTTATCCCTGTCTCTGCTTATGCTTGGGATTTTCACAAATAATCCGGACAATTCCCTTGCGACGGATGATTTTACACTTGTCGCAGATCTTTTTGACCGAAGCTCGGACTTTCATCTTCAATTCCTTTGCAGATGCTCAATCGTTTAAATCGATTTCCCCGGTCGCCCGGTGGAATTTCCTGTCAAATTCGGGTCAGTATCTCAGAACCTTTGTCAGTGATCGCCACGGTGTGCTCGAAATGCGCCGAAGGCCTGCCGTCGGTTGTAACAGCGGTCCAGCCGTCCTCCAACACCCGAACCCCGGGTGCCCCTGCATTGATCATCGGTTCGATAGCCAATGTCATCCCCGTCTTGAGCCTGGGTCCCTGACCTGGCGGCCCAAAATTGGGAATTTGGGGCCCTTCATGCAACTTCCGGCCGATTCCATGTCCGACGAACTCTCTGACGACGCTGAATCCCTGGGCTTCTACATACGACTGAACCGCGTGGGAGATATCGGACAGCCTGCCTCCGGGATAGCATACCTGCACGGCCCGCCGAAGGGATTCCTCGGTAACCCGAAGCAGGTGATCCTTTTCCTGGTCAATATTCCCGACGGGAACCGTGATGGCAGCGTCGCCGTAAAAGCCATCGTACACCACCCCGAAATCGATGCTCAGGATCTCACCTTCTCGCATAGGCCGATCATCTGCGAAGCCGTGAACGACCTTTTCATTTGGAGAGGCGCAGATGGAAAAAGGAAAACCCCCATATCCTTTAAAAGCCGGCTTGGCTCCGCGTCGAACGCATTCTGTCTCAGCAATCCGGTCAAGCTCGAAAGTGGTGATTCCAGGGACCACTTTTTCCCGAAGCATGGCCAGGATTTCCGCGACCATACGACCGGCCGTCCTCATCCGAGCAATTTCTTCGGGAGACTTGAGAACGATCACCTCAGGCGGCTCGCAACACCGACAGGATTTGATCCTGCACCCGATTCATGTCCTGCATTCCGTCGACCTCAACGAGCAGGCCCTCTTCGCGATAATATTGGATCAGCGGGGAAGTCTGCTCCCGGTATACCTCCAGACGTTTTCGTATCGTCTCTTCCTGGTCGTCTTCCCGCTGAATAAGTTCTCCGCCGCAGGCGTTGCAAACCCCCGGGCTCACCGGGGGATCGAATTTCACATGGAAACCCCGACCGCAATTGCAACATGTCCGACGCCCGGTCAACCTTTCAACCAGTGCCTCGGTGTCCACTTCCAGGGATATAACTGCATCGAGATCCTTCCCCAGGTCTTGGAGCGTGACCTTGAGAGCGTCTGCCTGGGGAACGGTGCGCGGAAAACCATCCAGAATAAAGCCAGATCCACAATCGTCCTGCTGGAGCCTCTCTTGAACAATTCCGACGACCACATCGTCAGGCACAAGGGCGCCGGCATCCATATAGGCTTTGGCCTTCATCCCCATCGGGGTCGCGTCTTTGACTGCTCCCCGCAGAATGTCGCCAGTGGAGATCTGTGGAATGCCAAAGCGTTCCGTAAGCATTTTGGCCTGGGTGCCCTTCCCGGCTCCCGGAGGTCCGAGCAAAATCAGCTTCATCTCTTCCTCTTCATTCAGCCGTGGCGCCCTTTGAGGGTCACGCCTTTCATGAAACCCTCATAGGAGCGGGAAATCAGGTGCGCTTCTATCTGGGCGGCAGTATCCAGCCCGACGCCGACTACGATGAGCAGGGACGTTCCCCCGAAGAAAAAGGGAACGTTAAACTGCCCGATCAGCAATGTCGGCAATACACAGACTGCGGAGACGTAGAGCGCGCCGGCGAAAGTCAGGCGGCTCAGGACCGTGTCGATGTATTCGGCAGTCGCTCTTCCCGGCCGGATGCCCGGTATATACCCACCCTGTTTCTTGATGTTATCTGAAACATCGATGGGGTTGAACGTCACAGCCGTGTAGAAGTAACAGAAGAATATGATAAATGCAACATAAAAAAGGTTGTAGAGCCAGTGACTCGGCGTCATCATCGAGGCCACCGTCTGAACCCAGGGCACATCGACCAGATTGGCGACCGTTGCCGGAAACATGATGATGGAACTGGCGAAGATCGGGGGAATTACTCCACTCATATTCACCTTGAGGGGCAGATGGCTTGTTTGTCCGCCATAATTCCTCATTCCGACCACCCGTTTAGCGTAATGGATAGGCACACGCCGCTGCCCCCGTTCCATAAAGACAATAGCCCAGACAACACCCACCATCACCAGGAGGATGAAGATCAGAATGGTGGGAGACATGGCGCCGGTGTTCACCAGACGGACTGAATTGACCACTGCCGCCGGGAGGTTCGCTATGATACCAGCGAAGATGATAAGAGAGATGCCGTTTCCGATACCCCGCTCGGTGATCTGCTCCCCAAGCCACATGATGAAGGCTGTTCCGGCGGTCAGAGTGATTATCGTCAGGAGAATGAAGCCGATTCCGGGATTCGGGACGACGGGCTCACCGGCGGGACCCTGCATGGTCTGCAGGCCTACGGCAATCCCGGCACCCTGGATGATCGACAGGATCACGGTTCCGTATCGCGTCCATTTGGTGATCGTCTTGCGTCCCTGCTCTCCTTCCTTGGCCAACCGCTCAACCGGCTCGAATACGACGGTGAGCAGCTGCAGGATAATAGAAGCACTGATGTAGGGCATAATTCCCAGGGCAAAAACGGTCATCCGCTCCAGCGCTCCGCCGGTGAAGGCGCTGACCAGACCGAGAAGGGTCCCCTGTGTGCCTTCGAAAAATTTGGCCAGAACCTGGGCATCGATGCCTGGAGTGGGCACGTGGGCCCCGATCCGGTAAACCGTCAACATGCCAAGCGTGAAAAGGATACGCCTGCGAAGTTCGGGAATACTGAAGATGTTCTGAATGCTCGATATCACTTAGATGACCTCGGCTTTGCCGCCGGCCGCCTCGATCTTCGCAAGGGCCGACTTGCTGAACATATGGGCTTTGATGGTAAAGGCTTTGGTGATTTCCCCGTCACCGAGGATCTTGATGCCGTCCTTACCCTTCCGGATGAGACCGGCCTGGCCAAGAGCCTCTGGATCGATAACGCTTCCGGAGTCGAAATTCTCCAGATCGCGAAGATTTACCAGTGCGTACTCTTTCCGGGTCAGAGGAGTGAACCCCCGCTTGGGCAAGCGGCGCTGCATGGGCATCTGGCCTCCTTCGAAACCTGCCTTGACCCCTCCGCCACTGCGTGCGTTCTGTCCCTTATGCCCTTTGCCGGCTGTTTTTCCAGTTCCGGACCCAGGCCCTCTACCGAGACGCTTCCTGTTTTTTGTCGAGCCGGTTGCCGGCTTAAGATTGCTCAGATCCATATCTGTTTCCTTCCGATCATTCCTCGACCGAGACCATATGGGACACTTTGCGGATCATACCGCGGATCTCCGGAGTATCTTTCAGAGTCACGGTCTTGTTCAGCTTGGTAAGACCCATACCCTTGAGAACTTTGGTGAAATATTCCTTACGTCCGATGCCGCTCTTTTTGAGCGTCACCTTGATTTCCCCCGACATGGTAGTCTCCTTGGCGTCTTAAGGCTTATTCGCCGGCAGCAATGCCGCGACGGGCCATGATTTCATCCGCGCTCTTGAGCTGCCCCAGAGCGTTCATGGTCGCCTTGACCACATTGTGGGGATTGTTTGATCCGAGACACTTGGAAAGAATGTCCCCGACTCCGGCCACCTCCAGAACCGCCCGGGCGGCGCCTCCGGCAATAACGCCGGTACCAGCCGAAGCGGGCTTCAGAAGAACTTTCCCGGCCCCGAACTTCCCCACCACATCAAAAGGTATGGAGCGGTCCTTGAGAGGGACCTTGACAAGACTTTTCTTGGCTTTTTCCACACCTTTGCGGATGGCTTCGGGAACTTCCTTGGCCTTGCCCAGGCCAAATCCCACATGTCCCTGACCGTCACCCACCACCACAAGGGCGGAAAAGCTGAATCTTCGGCCGCCCTTGACGACCTTTGCACAGCGATTGATATGGATGACACGGTCCGTCAGATTAAGTTCATTTGGATCGATGCGCAGCAACGACATTCTCCTTTTTCAGAAAGACAGGCCGCTTTCCCGGGCCGCTTCGGCAAGGGCTTTGACGCGACCGTGATACAGAAATCCGTTCCGGTCAAAAACAACCTGTTTGATATCCCTTTCCAGTGCTATCCGGGCGATCGAGGCGCCCACCGCCTTGGCAGCCTCGGCATTTCCGCCGTGGTTCGCCTGGCCTTTCAGGTCCTTGGAAACCGTAGAGGCGGCAGCCAATGTCCTGCCGGTGGTGTCCTCGATGATCTGTGCGTAGATATGCCTGGCGCTTCGAAAGACGCACAGCCTCGGAAGTCCCTCGGTTCCCCGGATTTTGCGGCGAACCCTGACCTGCCGTTTTCTGCGTGCCTGACGCCTCATGCTTGCGACGCTCACAATCCTTCTCCTTGCCTGAATAATTCTACTTCTTCCCGGCCTTCCCGGCCTTGCGGACGATCCGCTCTCCCGCGTACATCACCCCTTTACCCTTATAGGGTTCGGGTTCACGGAAGGAACGGATTTTCGCGGCGGTGGCACCCACCAGTTCCCTGTCGATCCCCTTCACGGTGATCTTGGTCTGCTTTTCCACCTCTGCTGCAATCCCTTCGGGAAGGCGATACTCGATGGGATGAGAATAGCCCAAAGACAAATTCAAAATAGATCCCTGGAGGTCTGCCCGATAACCAACACCGTTGATTTCCAGAACTTTTTGGAAGCCTTTTGTGACCCCCTCGACCATGTTGGCGATCAGGGTCCGGCTCAGCCCAAAAAGAGCGCGGTTCACTCCGCGCTTTTCAATGAGACTCACGGTAATGTGGCTATCCTCGATCTGGACGGCAATCCCCTCTGCAAGGGTTCGACTGAGCTCGCCCTTGGGTCCTTCCACTTTAAACAGTTTTCCATCGAGGGCGACTTTCACCCCTGAGGGTATGACAACCGGTTGTTTTCCGATTCTTGACATGATTCCGACTCCTTAACCCTTTTCCATTACCAGATGGTGCAGAGAAGTTCCCCGCCCACCTGGGCCTCGCGAGCCGCTGCATCGCCAAGAACCCCCCGGGAGGTCGACAGGATGGCGCACCCGAGACCGTTCTTAACCAGAGGAATTTTGTCCTGGCCTACATATACACGGCGGCCCGGAGTGGAAACTCGGCTGATCGCGTTAATCACATGTTGGTTGCCGTCGAACTTCAGATAAACCCGCAAAACGCCCTGTTTATCGTCACTGATGGTCTTGAAGTTCTTGATATATCCAAGATCCTTGAGCACTGTGGCGATGGCCACCTTCACGGTGGAGGACGGGATATCCACCTTGGGGTGCTTCGCCATCCCCGCATTGCGGATGCGAGTCAGCATATCGGCGATAGGATCAGTCATTGCCATGGATGAGCTCCTTGTCCGTTACCAGCTTGCTTTAATGACTCCGGGGAGTTTTCCATCCGAAGCCAGTTTACGCAGGCAGATCCTGCACATATCGAATTTCCTGTAATAGGCCCTGGGGCGGCCGCAGAGGGGGCAGCGGTTATTTTCCCTGACCTTGAATTTCTTCGGCCGCTGGGCCTTTATCATCATCGATTTTTTCGCCACAATTTCCTCCGCAATCCGTTTACTATTTCCTGAAAGGCATCCCCAGAACGGCAAGAAGGGCTCGACCTTCTTCATCTGTCCTGGCAGTGGTGACGATGGACACATTCAGCCCCTTGACCTTGTCAATCTTTTCCAGGTCAATTTCGGGGAAGATCAGCTGCTCCTGAATACCAAGGGTGTAATTTCCCCGACCGTCGAAAGCCTTCGGAGATACGCCTTTGAAGTCTCGCACACGGGGTAGGGCGACGTTGATAAGGCGGTCAAGAAACTCATAGGCCTTATCTCTCCGGAGAGTGACCATGCATCCGATGGGCATTCCTTCGCGGAGCTTGAAGCTCGCGATGGATCGCTTCGCTTTCGTGACAACAGCCTTCTGCCCCGAAATATGGCTGAGTTCCTCCACGGCGGACTCCAGAACCTTAATGTTCTGAATGGCCTCGCCCAAGCCCATATTAATCACGACTTTTTCGATCCGGGGGACTTCCATTACATTCTTGAGCTGCAGGTCCTTTTTCAACTGGGGGACCAGTTCGGCCTGGTATGTTTCTTTTAGTCTTGCCATGGAAATCCTCCGTTACTTGTCCACGATCTCGTTGCATTTCTTACAGAAGCGAGCCTTGCTACCATCTTCCAGGATACGGACTCCGGTGCGACTCGGTTTACTGCATGCGACGCAGAGAAGCTGCACATTGGAGGCGTCCAGAGGGGCTTCTTTTTCGATGATGCCCCCTTCCTGGTTTGCACGGGTAGGCCGGCTATGGCGTTTGACCATATTGAGGCTTTCCACCAGGACGCGCTCCTTTTCGGGAAAAACCCTCAGAACCTTCCCGGTTTTCCCCTTCTCCTTGCCTGCTATGATCATCACCATGTCGTCTTTTTTGACATGAAGTCTGGTTGCGGCCATTGTTTTTCTTCTCCCGATTTCTCTTTACAGTACTTCAGGGGCCAGTGAAACGATCTTCATGAATCGGCGGGCCCTTAGCTCCCGGGCCACCGGACCAAAAATACGCGTTCCAAGGGGCTCTCCGGCAGGATTGATCACTACGGCGGAATTCTTATCGAAACGAATGCAGGAACCATCAGGGCGGGCCACTTCTTTGGCAGTCCTGACGATCACGGCCCGCACCACATCGCCCTTTTTCACTCTCGAATTGGGCAATGCCTCCTTGACGGAGCAGATGATGATATCGCCCAGCCCGGCGTATTTCCGCTTGGACCCTCCAAGCACCTTGATGCAGCGGAGTTTCCGGGCACCGGAATTATCCGCAACGTCAAGCATCGTCTGCATCTGGATCATGGTTGTATTCTCCTAGACAATCACATTCTTCTCGAGGATTTCGCGGACTCTCCACCGCTTGTCCCGGGACAGCGGGCGGGTCTCCACGATCATGACCTTGTCTCCCACCGAGCACTGGTTTTCTTCATCGTGCGCCTTGCAGGTGACATTGCGCTTGATGTATTTCTTATAAAAGGGATGCTTAATCAGCTGATCGACCTTGACCACTACGGTCTTGTCCATTTTGTCGCTGACGACGATCCCGACCCGGGTCTTTCGATTCCCACGCTGAGTTGTCATAGTTTCCTCGTTCATTCTCGCTATCCCAGCTTCTCTCTCAGGATCGTCTTCACCCGCGCGACATCCTTCCGAACCTGGGAGATACGACAGTGGTTCTCCAGGTGACCGGTATGTAGCTGGAACTTGAGATTAAAAAGTTCCTGGCTCAGTTCCTGATTCTTTTTTTCGAGTTCCTCGACACTGAGATCTCTGATTTCGCTAGCCTTCATTCTCCCGACTCCTCCCTGATGACGAATTTGCTTTTCATTGGGAGTTTGTGGGCCGCCAGCCGAAAAGCTTCACGCGCCACATCTTCGGGTACTCCCTGCATCTCATAGAGCATCATTCCGGGGCGGATCACAGCTACCCAACTATCGGGAGAGCCTTTTCCTTTACCCATACGGGTTTCGGCGGGTTTTCGGGTCAGCGACTTGTCCGGGAATATCCGGATCCAGATCTTGCCGCCGCGCTTGACGTAACGCGTCATGGCACGCCGAGCAGCCTCGATCTGCCGGGAAGACAGCCACCCGCATTCCGTGGCCTGCAGCCCATAGTCGCCGAAGGTAAGTTCGGTCCCCCGGGAGGCAGCGCCTTTCATACGCCCTTTGAACTGCTTTCTATGTTTAACCTTCTTGGGCATCAACATGACAGAAAACTCCTATCTGGCTTTTCCACTACTTCTCGGATCCGAGAACCTCACCCTTGAAGATGAGTACCTGGACACCGATGATTCCGTAGGTGGTCTTGGCTTCAGCGAACCCGTAGTCGATATTCGCACGAAGGGTATGCAGAGGCACCCGGCCTTCCCGGTACCATTCG
>JAGXHI010000050.1 GCA_024636295.1 Desulfuromonadales bacterium | reverse complement strand
CGTCAATCCGCGGATTTGATTGTGCGGCGTAAAGTACTACGCCTCCGCTCAAATCCTTGATTTCCTTGATTTTGCTAAAAATTGCTCGTTTCCAGATCGAAAACTGCATTAATGCTTACCGGGGTTTCCGGATGGATACTAGTTAAAACGAAAGTGGAATTTACCTTGTATCCGCTGCACGGAACTGCTAGAATTCGGACGTTTTTGATCAAAAAGGAGGCAGAAAGATGGCAATAATTACCATTTCGCGGGAAATGGGGAGCGGCGGAATTCCCATAGCAAATGATGTCGCCGAGAAACTCGGCTATACGCTGGTGGACGGAGAAGCCATCGCAAAAGTGGCTCACAAGTACGGTCTGTCTCCAGAAGCGATCGAAAAAACAGATGAAAAGCCTCCGGCCTTTGTGGAAAAGCTCGATGAGCAGATGGAACTTGATCTTCATCAGATCGAGCTGATCGTTCTCGAGTACGCCCTGAAGGGGAACGTGGTCATCTACGGTCGAGGCGGGAAAGATCTGCTCCAGGACATCAGTAGCGTTTTCCGGGTGAGAATCATCGCTCCTTTCGAATTGAGGGTCGAGCGATGGGCCGAGCGCGAATGGCTTGATCCCGAGTTGGCCCGGATTCTCGTAAGAAAGAGCGACCAGCAGCGCGCCGGTTTTATAAAATATTACTTCGATCGGGACTGGGACAATCCGCTCGATTATGACCTGGTGGTCAACACTCACCGCCTCTCGGAAGAAACGGCCGTAAAACTCATCTGTGACGGGGTCAAGGACAAGAACCTGGTTGAAGTCAGGGGCGCCTCGAAAACCACCCTTTCCAACCTCATTCTTCGCAAGAAGGCGGAAATAGCCATTCTCACGATTCCCGATGTGGATGGACACCACGTGACGATCACCTCCGAGGGAGGCCGAATTATTCTCGGGGGACATGTCCACAGCGAGGGAGAACGACGGATTGTGGAAAAAACGGCCCGCAATCTCAAGGACGTGCTGGAGGTTGAAAGCCAGATCAAAGTCATCGAGTATCGAAATGATCCGCGGGAACATTGATCCGCCTTGCAGAAACCAGAAAAAGCCGGCTTTCAGCCGGCTTTTTCATTGATAGATCCTCGGATGAATCCCACTTGTCCGAGGGGAGACCTTCATGGTAACATTCCGAGTCCGAGAACTATACAAAAGGAGCAAATTTCGTGGCAGGACATAGCAAATGGGCCAATATCAAACACCGCAAGGGCGCCCAGGACGCCAAGCGGGGAAAGATATTCACAAAGCTCATCAAGGAAATCACCATAGCAGCCAAAATAGCCGGGGGGGATGTCGCCGCCAATCCACGCCTTCGAACGGCCATCGATAAGGCCAAGGGCGATAACATGCCCAAGGACACCATCGAGCGCGCCATCAAAAAGGGCACAGGCGATCTGGATGGAGTGAATTACGAGGAAGGAACCTTCGAAGGCTACGGCCCGGGAGGCGTGGCGGTCATTGTTGAATTTATGACCGACAACCGCACACGAACCGTTGCCGACGTCAGGCACACTTTCAACAAGCACAACGGCAGCTTGGGGGTGAGCGGCTCCGTTTCCTTTCTCTTCGACCGTAAGGGACTGATTTCCTTCAGCCCCGAAATGGATTTCGACACCATCTTTGAGGCCGCCCTGGAAGCGGGGGCAGAAGATGTCAAGGACGAAGGGGACGCCTATGAAGTCATCACCGCCCCCTCCGACTTCATGGAGGTCCGTGATTCCATCGCCCAGAAGAACCTTCAGTGGCAGAATGCGGAAGTGACAATGATCCCGCAGACCATGGTGCAGCTCGAAGGCAAACAGGCGGAACAGATGCTCAAGCTGATGGATAAACTCGAGGACAACGATGACGTCCAGAACGTCTACGCCAATTTTGATATTTCCGATGAAGAAATCGAAAAGATCATGGGATGACGCTATGTTCAATGTTCAATGTTCAATGCTTTTGCAAACTCTGGGATCGAATGCCTTTCAAGTTTGAACCTCGAAAATCGAACCTTGAACTCTGCTTATGAGAATCCTGGGCATCGATCCCGGAACGGGGATCACCGGATATGGTATTATCGAACATCGAGGCAATCGACTGCTTCATATCGATAACGGCGCCATTTACACCCATAGCACCGAAACCCTGTCTCTGCGGCTGAAAACCATCTACGATCAACTCCTCCGGATAATTTCCGAGTATGCGCCGCAGGCAGTGGCGGTGGAGCAGATCTTTGTCGCCAAAAACGCCCTCTCAGCTCTGAAACTGGGGCATGCTCGAGGAGCGGCTCTTCTGGCCGGAGTATCCTCTCAACTGCCGGTTTTCGAATACTCGGCCCTTCAGGTCAAAAGCGCCGTGGTCGGACACGGAAAGGCGGACAAGAGACAGGTCCAGGAGATGGTTCGTATTCTGATGAAACTTCCCCAGATCGCGCAGGAAGACGCATCGGACGCTCTCGCGGTGGCGATATGCCATGCACACACCCGGGGCGTCAATGAGCGCATTGCCGGCGCCGCCAGGGTCTGACGATTTCATCTCGACGGCGAAGCAATAAATAATCTCCTTCCAGAAACTCGGACGAATTGCATGATCGCCCTTCTGAACGGCCAGGTGGCCTTTAAATCCATTGACCATGTCATTCTCGATGTCGGAGGAGTCGGCTACCGTCTGCATATTCCCCTCTCCACATTTTATGCCATTCCGGAGGAAGGACCGGTCCGTTTTCACATTCACACATATGTCAGAGAAGATGCAATTCATCTGTACGGGTTTCTTTCTGCCCAGGAAAAGGAACTTTTCGTGCTGCTGATCTCGGTCTCCGGAATCGGGCCGCGGGTGGCGGTGAATATTCTTTCGCATATTTCCGCCGCCGAATTCAGAGAAGCGATCGGGCGGGGAGACGTCAAACGGTTGTCTTCTCTTCCAGGCATCGGAAAAAAAACGTCCGAGCGTCTTATTCTGGAACTTTCCGAAAAAGTGCGGCGCTTAACCCCCATTACAACCGGCTCTCCAGCCTCTGAATCCATTTCCGCCGCTGGCGCCGTTTCCAGGGAAGATGCGGTATCCGCTCTAGTGAACCTCGGGTACAAGGAAAATCAATCCCGGAAAGCACTGGAAAGTCTGGAAATAAAGCCCGACAGTTCCCTTGAGGACGTGCTCAAGGGCGTTCTGAGAATTTTGATGCGGTAAACACCGCAATTCGTAGGGGAAATCCGATGACCGAGCGCCTGATCTCCGCCGGACTCTCCGGCGAGGACGAACTTGTTGAGAACTCCCTGAGGCCCCGATCGCTCAAGGAGTATATCGGTCAAAACAAGGCCAAGGAGAACCTCCAGATCTTCATCGAGGCAGCGCGCGGCCGTCGGGAATCCCTGGATCACGTGCTTTTCTACGGTCCTCCTGGTCTGGGAAAGACCACCCTTGCCCATATTATCGCCATCGAAATGGGTACGGGAATCAAAAGCACCTCCGGCCCTGTTATCGAAAAACCGGGAGATCTCGCCGCCATCCTGACCAATCTGGAGGAGGGGGAAGTTCTTTTCATTGATGAAATCCACCGTCTTTCCCCGGTCATAGAAGAAATCCTCTATCCCGCCATGGAGGATTACCAACTCGATATCATCATCGGCCAGGGGCCTTCCGCCCGTACTATCAAACTGGACATCCCACGCTTTACCCTGGTAGGCGCAACGACCCGCGCCGGACTGCTCTCCTCACCCCTCCGGGATCGATTCGGCGTCATCTCTCGGCTGGAATTTTATGGAACCGAGGATCTGGAGACCATTGTCCAGCGAAGCGCGGGAATCCTGAATATCGACACCAATCCCAACGGCGCACGGGAGATCGCCCGTCGGAGCCGCGGCACGCCCCGGATTGCCAATCGGCTCCTGCGTCGAGTCCGGGATTTTGCTCAGATCAAGGGCGACGGAACCATCACCCTGGAGATTGCCGATCTGGCTCTCGACAGGCTGGAGGTCGACAGCCGCGGCTTTGATCATATGGACCGGCGCCTCCTGTTGACGATCATCGACAAGTTCTCCGGGGGGCCTGTCGGTCTGGAAACTCTTGCCGCGGCTATTGGCGAGGAAAAAGACACTATTGAGGACATCATTGAACCCTTTCTCATTCAACAGGGCTTTCTCAATCGCACCCCCCGGGGCCGCACTGTAACTCCGGAGGCTCTTCGTCACTTTCAGCGATTGCCCGCAGGCAAAAAGTCCGAAGGAGATCTTTTCTCCTGATTCCCTTACGGCGGCTGCCGGGCCGGAAGGTAAATGCCGCCCCCCTGCTTTCGAGGTATGACGTCCTTCGTTCTGCTCCCTGAATTTTTCCTTATTACCCTTTTTCATGTCGTTTTTTTCTTATGGATGAAGCCACACGAGCCCTTTTTACGGCAAACCTTGATCGCTGGGCAACGGAGCTCATTGACCGGGGCCGATATCCATTCCGGAGAACGGAAACATTTCTTCCCCTTCTAACGGAAGCGGGAGAAATCGCGCCGCCCCTGATCTTCTGGATCAACCGGGACAGCTTCATGGCCGGAGGGCTTCTTTTTTTCCCGGGGAAAAAAGAAGATGGTTCGGAGGCAGGACTTCACTGCAGCCGGGCTCTGGGGATCGAGTGTTTTATCACCTGGTCCGCCGATGAAATCATCTTCTGGCAGGAAGAGGATGGGAAAGCGTGTCCTCGAAGGAAAGTGCCCTGGTCCCGTCCAGGCGTCAATGATACAGCCTCTTTTTTGAAAATTCTCCGGCAGATCCTGGAAGAACTGAAGACTTTCGCCGTACTCGGAGCCCGCCCTGCAGATCAGCTTTCCCCCTTCTATTTCGCGAATTTCTGCCGTATCTTCCTTTTAGAAGAGCAGGCTTCTCTCGAAGAAGCCTTTCGTGTGGCTCGAGGGGAGAATCGCTTATCCGAGAATGCACCCGAACCCCGGGTGCTGACCCTGCACAAAAACATTCTGACCTGCCTTCGACTGCTGGCTCTGGCGCATTGCGACGGTCTTCCTCCCGGCGTGCGGCCCGATGGTCTGGAAAAAGCCATGTATTTCTCCATCGACCGGCTTTCTCCCGAGATCCGTTTCCTCATGGATCCCGGACCGGACGAACTGCCTCTGCCTCCGGCGAGCGCTGTCAGATTTCACCATTTTTATCGACGGCTGGTGCAGTTGCGGGCCGGACTCGATGATACCAGGCTGGCCGAGACTATTCGGATTCTGCTCCAGCACGGATCCAGCTGTCTGGGTGGTTTTGCAGATCCATTTCCGCTCTCCTCTCCGGAAGAACCCATTTTGCGGGTGAATCCGGCTTATCCTTCATCGGATGGAAGCGCGGAGACAGGCGCCTTTCCCCTGCTGGCCGCCCATGCACTTTTTCGCTTTTTACAGGCCACGCCGCCGGCCGCGGCTCGAGGGTTCGAGCCGGCCTGCATGGAGTTGCCTTCCTCTCCGAAGACCATCACCGGAACATTATACGATACCAGAATCCCCCGGCCCCTCCGGCGAGAATGGTTGACTGCAAGGCTTCGGACGGTATGGCCCAACCGCCGATTTTCTCTTCCTCCACGCACCCCATATTGGGTTTTCGAATTCCTCCACCTTCTGGGCCTGGCGGACAAAGGGGCCCAGATCAACTTGCGTCTTCCCGCCGACTGGCTAAGCGAAGAATTCGGAGCCGCACCGGAGGAATTGATCAGGGATTTTTTCACTCTCGATCGCCTCGAGTTCGAGAGTGTCCGTACTCTGCGGCTACAGTTGGTGAAGGATTCCCGCCCCTGGCATGAAACCGTCCTGTCAGGTCCACATGGACAGCGACGCCGCACATGGGAGACCATCCGTGAGCATCGTTCGCAACTGCTTCTGGTCCTGCATCTTCCCGCTCCTATCATTGAATTGCTGGAAAAGGAACGTCTGCGGTCGCCGGAAAAGGAAGATTTAACTCGACATGCTCGGGGGATATATCTCTTCACCCGCTCCTCCCTTGGCCGCTATCTGTGGAGCATAATCAGCGGGGGTGCGCCCCTTCCGCCTCGCTCCAGACTGCGCCGGGAAATCCTCCGCAGGAAACTGCCGCTTCCCTCCGATCAGATTCTGAAGGGACTCGGTCTCTCGTCGGGACAAAACCCTCCTTCCCGCAAAGACCTGGATGGGGAACTGGAGGCATGGCTGGGCGACGCCGCACGCCCTCGGAAGAGATTGGGAGAAGGGAAAAAACCAGTGGAAGATCCTTCAGGAACCATGCCTCCGCCTCGTGAATCCCTGAAGGAATCGATTATTCAAGAAGTTTTCATGGATGGTGTTCCGGAATTCCCCGCCCATTATCTGTATGATTATTTTCGGCCGAAGCTTACCGAATTCACCTTGGAAGGTCCGCTGAAAGTAGAAGGAGAATTCTTCGGCCGAATCAGACTCCGCGATCATAAAGGCGACCTTCTGGAGGTGGAAGGACCGGAAAAGGCCCGCGCTCTGATCCTCTCTTCCGTTCATGGACGCGTCTCGGCAGCCCTGCCGGAGGATCGAACCATCTGCGAGGACATCACCACTCGCTATCTCGCAGACCTGACTGCCTTGAAAATGTCCCTGGTCCGTACTGCCTGTCGCAGGACTTCCGAAGAAAGAGCCGCCCGGAAACTGGCTGAGGAGATCTGGGAATCCATGCACCTGCCGCCCTGGTCATGGATCGGTAGCGAAAAAACCTACTTTTACGTATAATATGCGGGCAACCTGTTGTTTTGAACCCGATGACATCCGGCCTGACCATGAATCTGCTTCTTCACATCTGCTGTGCAAACTGCGCCATCTATCCCATTATGGTTTTGCGGGAGAAAAATTACCGTCTGACGGGCTATTTCTTTAATCCCAACATTCATCCCTACATGGAATTTTCCCGCCGGCTGGAAACACTCAAGGATTACGCGGCCCGAGAAGACCTGCAGGTTATCATCCGTGAGGAGTATCTTCTTGATGAATTTCTCGCTTCAGTAGCGCCGGACCCGGGGAACCGCTGTGACATCTGTTATTTCTCACGGCTTGAACAAACCGCCCGTCATGCCGCTGAAAACGGCTTTGATGCGTTTTCCACCACTCTCCTTTACTCTCGCTATCAGCAACATGAAAAAATCAGGCGCTTTGGGGAGGATCTGGCGGAGCGTTACGGCATCTCTTTTTTCTATGAGGACTTCCGGCAGGGATGGCGAAAGGGAATTGATCTGTCCAAGGCCATGGGCCATTACCGGCAGCAGTATTGCGGGTGCGTCTATTCGGAACGGGATCGTTATCTTCCGAGGCCGACAGCAAAATGAATCCGGGGAAGATTCTCATACTGCTCGGTGCCATACTGATCGTGGCGGGCCTGTTTTTCCTCCTTGGAGGCAAAATTCCTTATATCGGAAAGCTCCCTGGCGACGTCCGATTCCAGAAGGATAATTTTTCCTTTTATTTTCCCCTTACCACCTGCATTATCATCTCCATCATCGTGACCTTGCTTCTCTGGCTCTTCCGGCGGTGAGTCCTTAAAAAAACCTGGTTTGAAAGGACCTTCGGCTGTGTTAATCTGATGAAGTACCGAAATCACTCTCACCTCAGGGAGGAACACATGTTCGAGTTCATTGAAAAAAGCCTGCTGACCACCATGGGCGCCGTTGCTCTCAGCCAGAAAAAAGCCGAGGAACTCATGCAGGAGTTCAGGACCCGTTTCAACATGACCGAGGAGGAAGGCCGGGCGCTGATTGACAAATTCCAGGATGCAGCCCGCGAAAACCAGAGAAAGTTGGAGGAGATCGCACAACAGGAAGTCAGGAACACCTGTGAGAGAATGGGGATTGTAACAAAGGAAGAATTCGAGAAACTTCGCACCAAGGTTCTGCAGTTGGAAAGTCAGTTAATGGAGATGGAGAAGTAGCTCCAGTTTCCGGGATCGAGCATGCTCATTTTTTCTCGCATCAACCGAAATATCCGTTCGATCCGTCGATATCGAAATATTCTCGGCATTTTGATCAAGTACGGCTTCGGACAAGTTGTCGAGCAGCTAAACATCCATTACTACCTCGAGCTGGGGCGAAAAATCGTCACCTTGGGGGCCTCATCGGCTCCCCGTGAGATCGAGCGCCTGACCCAGCCCGAACGCCTTCGCATGGCAATGGAGGAGCTGGGCCCCACCTTTATCAAGCTGGGACAGATCCTCTCCACCCGTCCCGACCTCATTCCCCACGAATTCACCGAAGAATTTGGGAAACTCCAGGACAAGGTCCCCTCTATCAGCCTTGAGGATATCAAGGCGCAGATTCAGAGGGAAAATGGATACCCCGTCGAGGAGATCTTCGACGATTTCTCCCCGGAACCGATTGCCGCCGCCTCAATAGCCCAAGTTCACCGAGGTCGTCTTCGAACGGGCGAGGAGGTGGTGGTAAAGGTCCGCCGGCCTGGAATCGAAAAAGTCATCGAGACCGATCTGGATATCATGATGGGGCTGGCCTACCTTATCGAGCGCCACCTTCCCTCGGGAATGATTTACGATCCCATTGGACTCGTCAAGGAATTCAGGCGAACCATCCACCGGGAAATGGATTTCTCCCGCGAAGGCCATACGATCGACCGCTTCTCCGCAAACTTCGAGGAAAATGACACGGTGTATGTCCCGAAGGTATTCTGGGAACACACCGGAGAAGCGGTGCTGACCATGGAATATGTGGACGGAATCAAGGTCTCGCATTTTGATGAGCTGCTGGAAAAAGGCTATGATCTTCCCACAATTGCCAGCAACGGAGCGGATTCCTTCCTCACACAGGTTCTGGTCCACGGTCTTTTTCACGGAGATCCCCACCCGGGCAATATCTTTATCCTTCCTGGCAACACCATTTGCATGCTTGATTTCGGAATGGTGGGCCGCCTCGACGAGGATCTGAGATATCAGCTGGCGGACCTTCTTCTGGCGCTTCTGCAGAGGGATGTAGAGCGGGTTATCAACTACCTGCTCTATTCCGGCGATTTGACCGACGAGATCAATCTGAAGGAGCTTCGACGGGACCTTTCCGAATTCATCGATGATTATTATGAAGTTCCTCTCCAGGAGATCAACGCCGGAAGGCTGCTTGGGAAATTCGTTGAAATACTGACTCATTACCGCATCCGCTTTCCCTCGGACCTCATGCTTCTGGCAAAAGCTCTTGTCACCGTAGACGGCCTGGGCCGCCAGCTCGATCCTGGTTTCAACATGACCGAGCATTTGCGGCCTTTTATGGAAAAGCTTATCAGGGAACGAGTGAACCCCGCGAATATCTCCCGGGACATGTGGCGAATCGTCCAATCCTACAGCGCCCTGTTTCGCAATCTCCCCAAGGACATGAAGGAATTTATCAACCGGGTCAACCGCAACAAGTTCAAGATCGATTTGGAACATCAGGGGCTGGAGCGGCTGATCACAATGATGGATAAATCGAGCAACCGTCTTTCCTTCAGTCTTCTGATTGCAGCCCTGGTGGTTGGTTCCTCCCTGATCATGTTGGCGAATAAAGGGCCTTTCGTTTTCGGCTTTCCCATGCTGGGGTTTTTCGGCTACTCCATAGCCGCCTTCCTTGGACTCTGGCTTGCCATCGCCATTCTCCGCTCCGGACGCCTATAGTATCTGAACGTTCATGCCCGGCACAAACCGCGCGGACACAACTGTGTCAAAACTGCAACAGACCCTTGCAGGAACGACACACTCCCTTCGATGACTGATGACCCCCACCTTAAAACCTTCGCAAAAAAGACTATTTAAATCTCTTTTTTTGGTGGCAAGATCTTTGCATCGTAGCGGCTTTATGCTTATAATGATCTAGAATTTTAAGGAGGATCTTTCCGCTGATGATTTTTCAAAGTACCATCGACCATCCCGTCCTGATTTCCGGCATCGGCCTTCACTCGGGACATCGTATCAATATGCAACTGCGCCCGGCGGAAGCCGGAACGGGAATCGTCTTTCATCGCACCGCGGAGGATCGTATTGTTTCCATCGAAGCGATCTCCTCAAATATCGTTGACACCCGTCTTGCTTCGGTCCTGGGAAAGGGAGGGGTGACCGTTTCAACAGTGGAGCATCTGCTTGCGGCTCTCTCCGCTATGCGCATCGACAATCTTCATATCGATATCGACGGCCCTGAAGTTCCCGCCATGGACGGCAGCGCCGCTCCATTTGTGGAGTTGATACGTAGCGCAGGCGTCAGGCGACTGCCTCGCAGTCGGCGATATCTGGCGATTCGCAAACCGATAAACCTCATTGATGGAGAAAAACGGGTCAGCATCATACCCTCTCGATTTTTCCGCATCACTTTTGATATCGCCTTCGACCATCCTTGCATCTCCGTCCAGAATCGCACGGTCAAGGTCACTCCGGAGATTTTCCGGAAAGATATCGGCCCCGCCCGGACCTTTGGTTTTTTCGAAGAAGTGGAATTCCTCAAAGCCAACGGGCTTGCGCTGGGAGGTTCTCTCGATAATGCGGTCGTCATTGGAGAGGACCGTGTTCTCAATCCTGAAGGCCTGCGCTTTCAGGATGAATTCGTTCGACATAAAATTCTCGATGCCGTCGGAGATTTCAGCCTGATCGGCTATCCGATCCTCGGCCACGTAAAGGCTTTTAAGGCCGGCCATGATATAAATCACCGCATGGTGGAGCAAATTCTCTCATCGCCTGAATGCTGGAGGCTTGTGGAATTCAGTCAGGACGATCTGGAGGAGGCCCTGACGGCGGGAGTTCCGGCCTTTTCCTCCGAACTCGCACTTTCCAAAGTCTGACCTATATTCGATTTTAATTTTCCTAAAGGCGGCCTCCTCTCAGGCTGCCTTTTTTTCATTCGAGCAATGCGCCCAAATAGCCTCGAACCTTGCAATTAATCCCTCTTTCGACCTAGAATCAAATGTTTGGAAATTTAAAACGGATGGCTGCATGAAATTTTTCTTCAGTGGAAAAGATGAGTCGGGAAAGCGGCGTCGGGAATGGCTCCTGGTGGGTCTCGCTATTTTCGCAGTGGTTCTTCTCTCTCGATTCGAATCCCAGATCATCGAACTGACCAATCGGTTGCCTCTATCCAATAACATCCTGGTCCTGGCTCTCATTAATCTCAATATCCTGCTGATCATCTTATTTCTCTTTCTGATTTTCAGAAACCTTTTCAAGCTTATCCTTGAACGGCGGCGAGATCTTCCGGGGGCTCGGCTGCGCAGCAAACTTGTGGCGGTTTTTGTCGCACTGTCACTGGTGCCCACCATGCTGCTTTTTTTCGTCTCGGCAGGTTTTATAACGAATTCCATTGAAAACTGGTTTAATGACCAGGTCGAGTCTTCTCTTCAGGAGTCGCTGGATGTTGCCCAGACCTATTATAAAAATTCTGCAGCCAATGCACTCTATTATGGCGAACAACTCGCTCGGATAATCAAGGATGAAAAGCTTCTCAATGAAGGAAATCTTTCCAAACTAATCGAAGTCATTCAACAGAAACAGCAGGAGTACAATCTCGGAGTGGTGGAGGTTTTTTCCTCAACCTACGAGGAATTGGTCAGGGCTTCAAACCCCCAGGTGCCTCCTGCAGAATTCACGGATCCCGGATCCGATACCATCCGCGAGGCACTGCAGGGCAATCGGTTTACCCGCATCACGCCCATCGGCAGGGCGGATCTGATCCGGGGGATTGTACCGGTACATTCCAACTGGAATTCCAAGGATGTAGTGGGAGCGGTAGTGGTGAATTATTATGTACCCTACTCGCTTGTTAACAAGATGAAGGAGATTTCTTCCTCCTTCGACCAGTACCGCAACACCAAAATGTTGAAAGGAAAAATAAAAACCGTCTACGTTATAGTCCTTCTCCTGATCGCCCTGGTTATCATCTTTCTCGCGACATGGTCAGGCTTTCACCTCGCTCGGAATATTACCGTTCCCATCCAGGAGCTGGCGGTCGCAACCGAAATGGTCGCAGGAGGAAACCTTGATGTGCGAATCGAATCACAAAGCCGGGACGAAGTTGGCACCCTGGTGAATGCTTTCAACAAAATGACCTCAGATCTGCGCAGAGGACAGCAGGAGATCGAGGAGGCGAATCGCGAACTCCAGAACTTCAACATGGAGCTGGAGCGCCGTCGCCGTTATATGGAGATCGTTCTGCGCAACGTCACGGCCGGGGTGATTTCCCTCGACAAAGAAGGAAATCTCACTACAATCAATAAATCGGCCGAAAAACTCTTGAAGATCAAGGCTTCCAAAATAATTGGTGAAAATTTCCGCCTGGTCGTCAGCTCAGAACATCTCATTCTGATCAAGGATCTTTTGCGGGAAATCCTGGAATCAGGAAAAGATTCGATACGGAGGCAGATCACTCTTCCCATCGGAGATACCAAGGTCACTCTGATGGTGTATATCTCCACACTTCTGGATGAGAGCAGCGAGTTCATGGGAACGGTTGTGGTCTTCGATGACCTGACTCACCTGATTCGAGCGCAGCGGATGGCAGCATGGAGGGAAGTGGCCCGCCGGATCGCTCATGAAATAAAAAACCCCCTGACGCCGATTCAGCTTTCCGCCCAGAGGCTGCGAAGACGATACCTTGAACGGTTCTCCGCAGACGACTCGGTTTTTGATGACTGCACCCAAATGATTATTAAACAGGTGGAGGAGCTTAAAAATCTGGTGAATGATTTCTCTAATTTCGCTCGAATGCCCGCAGCCAACCCGTCTCCAAGCAATTTGAACGAAATATTGAACGAAGCCCTTGTTCTATATCAGGAGGGGCATAAAGACATCCGCTTTCTGTTTCATCCCGATCCTGAAATCCCGGTCTTTAACCTGGATCGGGATCAGATCAAAAGAGCCGTTATCAACCTCCTTGACAATGCCGTCGGGGCAGTCGGACAAAGAGGAGAGGTGGAAATCGACTCCAAGTACAACCAGATCCTGCAGATGGTCACCTTCACCATCTCCGACAACGGCTGTGGCATCTCCCCTGAGGCCAAACCACGACTCTTCGAACCTTATTTTTCCACCAAAAAATCAGGTACCGGTCTTGGTCTCGCCATCGTTGCTACCATCATTTCAGATCACAACGGCTACATCAGGGTCAAGGACAATCATCCCAGAGGAGTCCGTTTTTCAGTGGAACTGCCCCTTAACGGAAACAGTATGAAGGTGTAAACCGGAAGGGGGAGGAGAAAGGAAAAATGAAAAATATTCTTGTAGTAGACGATGAACACAGCATCAGGGAAAGCCTGCGGGGTATTCTCGAAGACGAAGGATTTCGTCCTATTTTTGCCGAAAACGGCGATGAAGGACTGGCCATGATCCGCGAGGAGAATCCTGATCTCGTTCTTCTGGACATCTGGATGCCGGGTATGGACGGAATCGAGACCCTAAAAAGAATCCGGGAAATGTCCCCCGATCAGGCAGTGATTATGATGAGTGGACACGGCACCATTGAAACTGCAGTGAAAGCCACCAGACTCGGCGCTTACGATTTCATCGAGAAGCCCCTTTCATTGGAAAAGGTGCTGCTCTCCATCAAGAATGCCATAAAGGTCGGGCAACTCGCGGAAGAGAACAGGAATCTGAAGGCCAAGCTTGCGAAAGATTATGAGATGATCGGAAGCAGCATGGCAATAATGGATCTTAAAAATCAGATCGCCATGGCCGCGCCCACTTCCGGTTGGGTTCTTATTACCGGGGAAAACGGCACGGGCAAGGAGCTTGTAGCCCGCTCTATTCATTTCCTCTCTCAGCGAAGGGAGAAACAGTTTGTTGAGGTTAACTGTGCAGCGATACCGGAAGAGCTGATCGAATCAGAACTCTTCGGCCATGAAAAAGGAGCTTTTACCGGAGCGACCATGCAACGGAAGGGCAAATTTGATCAGGCCCATGAAGGCACCCTGTTTTTGGATGAAATCGGCGACATGAGCCTGAAGACCCAGGCTAAGATTCTTAGAATTCTCCAGGAGCGGAAATTTGAGCGTGTTGGAGGGAACAGGACCATCGAAGTCGATGTCCGTGTGATTGCAGCTACCAACAAGAATCTCGAGGAAGAGATCGCTGCCGGGAATTTCAGAGAAGACCTTTACTATCGTTTGAATGTTCTGCCCTTTCACGTCCCCCCATTGCGAGAGAGGAAAGAAGATATCTCCATTCTGGTGAATTACTTTCTCGAGCAGTATTGCCGGAAGGAAAGTCGTGAAATCAAAACCCTCTCTACCGATGCCGTGGAGGTCCTGACCCGCTATCCCTGGCCCGGGAACGTTCGCGAACTGAAGAACATCATTGAACGCCTGGTGATAATGACTCCTGAAAGCAAAATCACAGAGAGGCATCTTCCTGCTTCAATACGATCATTCAAACCCGCTGGCGGACGATCTTTTCCGGATTTCAATGACGTTTCCACCTTTCGTGAAGCCAAAGAGGAATTTGAACGGGAATTCCTGGTGCAAAAGCTCGAGGAGAACGATTGGAATATCAGCCGCACGGCAGAAGCGATCGAAATCGAGCGCTCCAATCTGCACCGGAAGATCAAGTCATACGGGATAGAATTCAGGAAGTGAGGAAGTGAGCGGCTAAGCGGTGAAATACTGCAATTTTGCTAAAAAGGCCCAAAAAAGCCCGACTCGGGATGAGTCGGGCTCAGACTGTTGACAAAGTCCCCGCTGAAAGGCGGGGATTTTGTTTAATTAAAGTAGTAAATATTGTATAATGCTAGCATGTTACGCGCTCAAGAGAACAAACAAATCGGCATGGAATTCGTTAGCATCGAAGAAGCCCGGCTTTCTTTTGATCAGATTTCTTATCAGGCTTCCGGGATTCTATCCGCAGTTTCCGAAAGAAAACTCCTAAATGGCCGACAAAAAGAGGCTTTCCGCACATTCGGATTCCTCTTTCAGCCTTTTTTCGTTCCACCCGAGCTCCACAGCCATGAGTGCCGCCGTCCTGGGTGCGGCTTCGATTGCGGCCGCCCTGTCCAGAAGCGCCAGAGGAATGCGCCGGGCCAGAACGTCGGAAACGCGGACGGCAAATTCGTTTCGAACCGCGTACGTAACTTCCACCTCCAGATAGGGATGTCCCTGCGAAAGGCGCACCACGCCCTCCGTGCTGATCAGTTCAGCCACTTTTACAGCCCGATCACCGTAGGCGCGGTTCAGATGCAGGGCGACATCGGAAGCAAGTCCGAAATCCCGGGCAAGACGATCGTCCCCGTCCTCCCGGTATGACTCGCCGCCGACCAGTGCAATCTGCTCGGTTCGACAGCTCCGCTCGGGATGAAGCCCAAAGGTGCTCACCGCATGATTCACGGCGTCAAGAGCCATTTTGCGGTAGGTCGTCCACTTGCCGCCGGCCACCGTGAGCAGCCCCGATTCGCTGACCTGAACGACGTGATCCCGGGTCAGCCTCGCCGTATCGACCGCCTTTGGATCAAAAACCAGCGGGCGCAGCCCCGACCATGCGGATCTGATATCCTCCCGGGTCACCCGCAGGTTGAAATATCGTCCGAGGTGACGGAGAAGATAGTCAATCTCCTCCTCGCGCGGACGAGGATGATCCTCCGCCTCGGCCGGCTCGTCGGTGGTCCCGACGAGAGCAAAACCCTGCCAGGGCAGGACAAAAAGTATCCGTCCATCCTCCGTCTCCGGGATCAGCAATCCGGTTCCAGGCGGAGCGAATCGTTCGTCGAGAACGATATGTATTCCCGAGCTTACTCTCAGGATCGGGCGCGCATCGGGTTCATCCATCTTTCGTACCTGATCGGCGAATGGCCCCGTCGCGTTAATGACCCCGCGGGCACGGACCTGCCAGCTTCTCCCGGTCAGGACATCTCTGATCTCTGCGCCGCAAAGTCTTCCGCTCTGTTTCTGCAGGGCGATTACCTCGGTGTAATTCGCCACAGCGGCCCCATGGTTTCGAGCCGTGAGAGCAAGGGAAACCGCCATTCGTGCATCGTTGAACTGACCGTCGTAATAGAGGACGCCGGCCTTGAGCCCCTCTGCCCGAAGTATGGGAAACCGGTCGAGGGCTTCCTTCCGCCCGAGAAGCCGGCTGTGACCAATGCCGCTTTTTCCGGCTAAAAAGTCATACAGTTTCAACCCCGCATAGACATAGGGCGCCTCGAACCATTTGTACAACGGGGTGACCAGGGGAAGACGATTGCTGAGGTGAGGCGCATTTTTGAGAAGCAAGCCTCTTTCGCGCAATCCGTCCCGGACCAGGTGGTACTGTTCTCTGTCCAGGCGTTTGACGGCCGCCTCCAGATACCTGACCCCGCCGTGGATCAGCTTGGTGCTGCGGCTGCTGGTCCCCTCGGAAAAATCATTCTTCTCCACGAGAGCGACTTTCAATCCCCGGCTGGCCGCATCGAGGGCGGTTCCGCACCCGGTTGCTCCGCCGCCGATTACAAGGAGATCGAAAACCTGCTCCTCTTTCAGTCTCCCAAGGAGCTGTTCCCTGAGCATGTCGGTCTCTTGAAATGTCACGCCACTCTCCGGATCGCGTTCATAAAGTTTCCCTTCTGAAAGGGGAGTTCTCAGAGAATACCTGACCAGAGAGAGTCCCCCCGGCGGATTCCTGGTCGTCTTCCAGATACTGCGCGACGATTGCTGCAGATTCTGGTTTAGCAAGGAGAAAACCCTGACCGAACCAGCAGCCGTTTTCCGTAAGAAACGCCATCTGCTCAGGTGTCTCGATCCCCTCGGCGATTACCTCGAGATCCATATTCCTGGCAAGTCCGATGATCGAGCTGGCGATGGCGGCGCTGTTTTTGTCCCCAGGGAGGCCTTTCACGAAACTGCGATCGATCTTCAATCTACGAACAGGAAATTCTTTAAGTTGTGCAAGAGAAGAAAATCCCGTACCGAAGTTGTCAATCGTCATTGGAACATCCAGCACGGCGATCTTCTGCATGGTCTGGACTGCCTGCTCCACGTTCTCCATGATCACGCTCTCGGTCAATTCCAACTCCAGACAGCGGGGCGGCAGGCCCGTTTCCTCCAGAATCTCCGAAATGCGCTCGACCAGGCGCCCGCCAAGAAACTGGCGGGCCGAGATATTCAGGGACATCCGTAATTTTCTTTCCGGAAATCGCCACTTTTTCGCCTGCCTGCAGGCTTCCATCAGAACCCATCGACCGAGGGGAAGGATCAGTCCCGTTTCCTCGGCCAGGGAAATGAAATGACCCGGCAGGATCAACCCCTTTCCAGGATGCCTCCATCGTATCAAGGCTTCGAAACCGAATAGATCTCCCGTGATCAGATTGAATTGTGGCTGATAATGCAGTATGAACAGATCCTCTTCAAGTGCCGAGCGAAGTTCCGATTCAAGCTGACCCCGTCTGCGGGAGCGAGCATCCGCCCGGGAATTGTAGATCTGAAACATGTTTCGACCATTTTCCTTGGAGCGGTACATGGCGGCGTCCGCGCTTCGCAGGAGCCTTTCGGCACTGCGTCCGTTCCGGGGAAAGAGGCTGATGCCCATACTGGCGGAAAGGTGAAAGGTGAGCTTCCCCACCGAAATGGGTTTCTGGAGAAGATCCTGCACCTTCTGTGCGAATGCGGCAACCGACTCCGTGTCGCAAATGTCTTCGCTCACAATGACGAATTCATCTCCCCCAAACCGGGCCAGGGTATCGGCTTCGCGTATATTGGTGCTCAGACGCCGGGCAAGCTGCCTTAAAACCTCATCGCCCACCAGGTGGTCGTAGGTGTCGTTGATGTCCTTGAACCGGTCGAGGTCGAAAAATATGATGGCCACCTTGCTTTCCGAGCGCCCAGCTCTGGCCAGGGCGTGTTCCAGACGATCCATCAGAAGAGCGCGGTTGGGCAGTCCCGTCAGCGGATCGTGAAAAGCCAAATGGTCCAGCTTCTCCTGGGCTTCCTTTTGCTCCGTGATGTCCTTGAGAATCCCGATGCCGTAGAGAACCTTTCCGGCGGAATCGAAAATCCAGGATCCTGAAACGAATGCCCAGAGCACTGATCCGCCCCTGCATCGATACCGCGTTTCAAAGTTCACCTGGCTGCCGCAAGCCGGTTGATACTTCATGCTGCACCCAGGCTTCCCCTCCTCCAGAACCACGACCTGATCCGTGTTCATCGTCAGCAGTTCGGGTTCCGAATAGCCCAGCATCGTGCATATGGCTTGATTCACCTGCAGGAAGCGTCCTTCAGGGGAAACCACGCACATGCCCATACTGCTCTGCTCGAACACAGCGCGGAACCGTTTCTCGGAGCATTCAAGCGCTTCCTCGGCTTTTTTCTGTTCAGTGATGTTTTCAACAACTTCAATATACCCCTTGCCCTCGCCATCGCTGTCCTGCAGAGGGAAAACACGGACGCGGCCGATGAATTCGGAACCGTCGTCCCGAATCCCTTCGGAAACATACATCTGCGGCCGGCCGGTGGCCATGGCCTGATCGCCCGGACAATGAGGGCAGGCTGAGGAGCTTTTCTCATATTCGAGAAAACATTTCTTTCCTATGATTTCTTCGACGGGCTTCCCGAACCAGGCGGCAAGAGTCGGGTTCACCATGAGGATTGTCCGGTCCTTCCCTACGAAGGAGATCCCCAACCGGATGTTCTCGATAAGCAGGCGGTAAATACGCTCCTCCGCCAGCATTTTCTCCTGAGCCTGCTTGAATGAGGTGATGTCCTGGACCATTCCAATGCATAGAGACGGCTGTCCTCCTTTGTCGTAAACCAGGGCCACGGTGACGATCCCCCAGAGAAAGGTTCCGTCCTTGCGGATATATCGCTTCTCGTAGGTATAGGATTTCCGCTTTCCCGTCGCGGTCTCTTCGTTATATTTCAGGGTCTGTTCGCGATCTTCTGGATGGGTGATGTCATGAGCTTTCAAATCCAGAAGCTCTTCCTCGGGATATCCGACCATCCGGCAGAAAGCGGGATTGACATGAAGGAAGGTGCCGTCCATCAGGGATACGGCCATTCCGGAGGCCGAATGAATGAAAATGGAATGAAAAGGATTGGTAGGATGAAAATCCCGTTCAAAATTTTGACTCGCATCGGGAAAATCGGAAGCCATTTCATTCTCCTGCGGTAAATCATTTCATAAATACAGTGCGAATCCTGCTCAACAAAAAATTCGAATGAAATAGATTCGATATTTCATATCAGTATTGCAATTCTCAATTGCAATTCTCGGTCCACATTATAGATAAAATATATTTTTGTAAATCTTTTTTATGAGTTCCGGCTCATCGCCATGAGCTGTCTTTTTCTATTGAAAATTTGAATCAAGCATGTAATTTGGAACGATAGTGAGGGGGAATCCGATTACCCCGTCCGCGAATTCACACGAACAAGAAGGGAGATCCTCATGAAACAGCTCGCCACGCGCCGACTGGGGCGCACGGAAAGGCAGGTTACGACCCTCGGCCTCGGCGGCCAGGCCTCGATTCAGTGGACCCCAGAGGGTGAGGACCCCGTCGCCATCATCGAAAAAGCCCATCGTCTCGGCATCAATTACATGGACACTTCAAACGTCTATGGCCCCAGTCAGAAAAATTTCGGCGAAGCCTTCCGCCGCCTGGGGATCTCCCGGGCGGCTCCCAGCTACGATCCGGCGGCTCGGGAGAAGATTTTCGTGGCCAGCAAGACGCATATCCGCACGGCGCGCCGGCCGGCGGGAGAGAGATTCCGCACGGACTTCAGCGAAGGGATGCAGGATGGTTTCGGCGTCGTCACTTCAGTGGACGACGTCCGCCGCTCCCTCAGTCTTATGTTCGGTGACGGCCGCGGCAATTATCCCGAAGGCGCCTACCTGGACAGCGTTCAGTTTCATAATCTGAATACCATGGACGAGATCGACATGCTTTTCGAAGGCATGGAAGATCCGTCCCCTGACCGTCCCTGGCTCGGGTCACTGGCGGCGATGCTGGACCTGCGCGAAGGCTCCAACAGAACTGGATGCAACCCTAAGGGGGAGAAGCTGATCCGGCACATCGGGATCACTGGCCACTGGAACACGGCAGCTCTGATTTACGCTATCCAGAGGGACTCCCGCCACCTTCTCGACACCCTGCTGGTTACCGTCAATCCGGCTGACTGCAGATATATGCCTCACCGGCACAACGCGGTGGAGGTGGCAGAAGCTGCCGATATGGGAGTCGTCGGGATGAAAGTTTTCGCCGACGCGGCTTATTACCACAAGGAAATACGCTTTTCCAATAACCCGGATGACGTTTACCGCCAGGTCGGGTCGCCGGAGTTGCCGAGCGCGGATCTGATCCGCTACGCTCTTTCCGTGAAGGGGGTCAGCACCCTGATCATCGGCACCGGACATGTAGACGAGGATAGCGAAAAATGTCAGCTGGAGCAGAACCTTGCGGCCTCACAACTCGAGAAGCCACTGGATGCCGCAGCGATGACCGAGATCGAAGAAAGGCTCGTAGCGCTTGGGAAAGACGTGGGCAACACCTATTTTCAGCGAAAAGCTATTGGATTGACGGCACCGAGGAACGTCGGTGCGGAAGCGGATTCCTCCATGCCGCGGTTGGGTCGGGTCGCAGTCCGGATCAGCTGGGATACCGCCTATGCGGGGCCGGCACCCATCGAACGCTACGATATTCTCCGCGACGGCGATGTGGTTGGCAGTGTTGCGCACCGCCCCCAGCATACAATCGAGCGCTTTTTCTTCGAGGATATTTTCAAAGGAAACCCGGAGGGGGCTGTTCCGCACTACAGCGTGCGGGCGGTTGATACCCTCGGTACCGAGAAGGAAAGTGCGCTCATTTCAGCGGACCCGAGCGTCTTCGCCTGACTGGCAACTATTTCTGGCATACCAAAGGGTTGAAGCAGGAAAAACCGGATATCATCAAATGGGGGACCAAAAACAGTTTTTTTCAACCTGTTTTTCTGTGTCTGTTTATCGGCCTTGAACGGTTTTAACCGGCGATATAGAGACCGCCATTCACCTGCACGGTTTCCCCAGTGATGAAACTGGCCCAATCGCTGCACAAAAAAGCGACAACTTTCGCAACCTCTTCAGGCTGCCCCAGTCGCCTGAGGGGTGTCGGCTCGACCAGCGAGGCCCCCTCTTTCTCCAGCCGGTGCTGGATCATTCCGGTTTCAATCAGGCCGGGCGATACCGTATTCACCCGGATTCCAGGAGCCAGCTCCAGGGCCAGGCTGCGGCTGAAGCTGAGGATGGCGCCTTTGGCGGCGGAATAATGGGCATGCTGATAACTCCCGCGATGGGCCGCCACGGAGGTCAGGGTCACAATGGAGCCGCCATCCCGCAGGAGAGGGATCATGGCGCGGCAGCAGTGGAAAACTCCGTTCAGATTGACTTCGATGGTTTGCCGCCACTGATCGTCCGACATCGTTTCGACAAGCTGATCCCTGTAGATGCCTGCGCCGGGAACCAGAAAGTCAACCCGCCCGAACCGCTCCCGACAGACTTTGGCCAAGGCGTCGCAATCCTCTCGTTGGGTGACGTCCGCCGGGACGAAGACCACACGCCTTCCCGAGGGGTCGAGTTCCCGTACGAACCCTTCACCGCCTGATGAAGAATCCTCTCCGAGATCCGACAGGACCAGATGGGCGCCGAGGTCGAAGAACACCTTCGCGATCGAACGGCCAATTCCGCCATTGGCGCCCGTCAGCAGCAGCACTTTTCCATTGAAATCAAGCATTTTCTTCTCCAGAAATGCACCTATTTATTTGTGTTCAAGTTAAAAACCAGGAGCTGGGTCCAGGCTGATCAAAAATGCACGGATGTAAGGCGCCCTTGCAGGGGCAGGCCCTTGTGTTCCGGAATGGACATCGTCGACGACGGATAAAAGAAACGCCGCAGAGCGGGCGTTTTTGATCAGCCTTTTCCACCTAGATGTGGATGGCCCGGCCGTACGCCTCCAGCACCGACTCGTGCATCATCTCCGAAAGGGTCGGGTGTGGAAAAACGGTTCGCATCAGCTCCGCTTCCGTGGTCTCCAGGGTCCCGGCGATGGCGAAACCCTGGATCAACTCCGTCACCTCCGCTCCCACCAGGTGGGCTCCGAGCAGCTCTCCCGTCCGTTCGTCGAAGATCGTCTTTACCAGTCCGCCGGACTCCCCGAGAGCCGTGGCCTTGCCGTTTCCTCTCGCCGAAAAACGCCCCACCCTGATCCGGTAGCCGGCTTCCTCGGCTTGGGATTCGGTCAGGCCGATGCCGGCCACCTGAGGATGGCCGTAGGTGCAGCGTGGGACCCGATGTTTTCCCAGAGGATGTGCCTCCAGGCCGGCGATTTTCTCGACACAGAGGATGGCTTCGTGACTGGCTTTGTGAGCGAGGCAGGGATCTCCGCTCACGTCTCCGACGGCATACACCCCCTCCGCCGAGGTCCGGCCGTACTCATCGGTCTGAATAAAACCGCGACCGTCGAGACGCACTCCCGCGGCTTCCAACCCGAGATTTTCTACGTTCGGCGTCACGCCCGCCGCAACGATCGCTCTGGCTGTGCGGAGTTCCTCCTTTTTACCATCCTTCTCGATGGTTGCGCTCACCTCGTTCCCGTCGCTTTGCAGCACTGTGACCCGGGCGCCGGCAAGGAAGCGGATGCCCTGCTTCTCCATCTCTTTCCGGGCCAAATGGGCGATCTCTTCATCCTCACGGGGCATGATCCGGCCCAGGGCCTCGATGACGGTTACTTTCGATCCGAAGGCATTGTAGAAGCTTGCGAACTCGATACCGATCGCGCCGGAGCCGATGACGAGCAGCGACTCGGGTATCGCCTCCGGGACCAGGGCTTCCCTGGAGGTCCAGATCCGCTGGCCATCCGGCTCGATCCCAGGGAGAACGAGAGGACGGGAGCCCGTCGCGAGGATAATGTGCTTTGCGGACAGGAAAATGGTTTCCCGGCTGCTCGTCTCGACCTTCAGCTTTCCTCCGCCCAGCAGGGTTCCCCGCCCCTCGAAAAGGGCGATCCCGTTCTTCTTCAGGAGGTGCGCTACTCCGCCGCTCAACTTCCTGGCGACATTCCGGGATCGCTCGACCATTTTGCTGAGATCGAATCCCGCATCCGCTGCAGTCAGCCCATAGTCCCCGGCCCGGAGAAACTGACGATAGACCTCCGCCGAGCGCAGCAGGGCCTTGGTCGGAATACACCCCCAGTTCAGGCAGACTCCACCGAGCTGCCCCGCTTCGACGACGGCGGTTTTCAATCCCAGCTGGGCGGCGCGGATTGCGCCCACATACCCCCCGGGGCCCGCGCCGACGATGACGACATCGAAATCAACTTCCGCCATTCCGTTTTCCCTGTCTTTTGCGTTGCACATTTTTCAATCCTGGATTTTCCCCTTCCGATCACCCTCTCCCCGGCCTCTCCCGTCAAGGGAAAGGGTGCTTAACTCGGCGCGTTTACAGCAGGATCCTGACCGGTTTTTCGATCAGCCTCCTGAAGGCGGCGAGAAATTCCGCGCCGGTCGCACCGTCGATGCAGCGGTGGTCGACAGCAAGAGTCACGGTCATCATCGTGGCGGGACGGATCTGGCCTTCCTTGACGATGGGGCGCTCTTCAACCGCGCCGATGGACAGAATGGCTCCCTGGGGCGGATTGATGATGGAGGTGAAATGCTTGATGCCGAACATGCCGAGATTGGAGATGGTAAAGGTTCCACCCTTATACTCTTCGGGATGCAGCTTCCCTGCACGGGCTTTCTCGGCAAGCTGCCGCGCTTCCGCCGAGATCAGCGCCAGGCCCTTGCCGCCGGCATCCCGGACCACGGGCGTGATGAGTCCGCCCTCGACGGAGACGGCGACCGAGATATCCGCCCGGGAGAAACGCAGGATGGCGTTTTCCGTCCACGCGGCATTGGCCGCGGGAACCTCCCTCAGGGCGATCGCCGCCGCGCGGATGAAAAAGTCGTTGGCGGAGATTTTCACGCTTTCGCCGTCGTTCACCTGCACGCGCAGGTCCATCAGGGCGTCCATCTCGCAGTCCAGAGTCAGGTAATAGTGCGGTATTTCCCGGCTCGATTCGACCAGCCGCCGCGCGATGGAAAGGCGCATGGCGGTATGGGGGATCGATTCGTATGCCGGCAGGAAACCGGATTCATCCCCCAGGGGTCCTTCCTTCTTCAGGGGGGTGACGGTGGCCGGTGCGGACTTGCTTGACGAGGCTCGCTCGACATCGATTTTCACGATCCGCCCCTTCGGGCCCGACCCGCTGAGGCCGGAGAGCTCTATCCCCTCGAGGGCAGCTAACCGCCGGGCGAGAGGACTGGCGAAAACACGGTGACCGGCAGGAGACGGGACAGGTGCGACTTTTTTCCGCTCCCCTGCGGGCTGCGCGGGGGCAGGGGTCTCCTTCGACGGAATGACGTCTGATCCGTCTTCACGGATTATCCCGATGACCGAGTTCACGTCCGCGTACTCCCCTTCGGCAACCCGAATCTCTCCCAGGACACCCGCCACTTCGGCCTCCACCTCGAACACCGCCTTGTCCGTTTCGATTTCGACCACCGGATCTCCGATGTTGACAGGGTCTCCCGCGGTAATCAGCCATTTCACGATCCTCCCGTTGTGCATCGAGGGGTCCAGTGAGGGCATCAGAATTTCAACAGACATGAAACATATCCTCCGAATTTTCAGGCTTATTAAAAATATCCAGGTCCAAGGCGGTAGAATTCCGAAACAGGCGTACCTGAGGGTAAGTTGCCGGCGAAGGATGAAGGCAACGCCGCAGATGGGCGTTTTCCATCAGCCGTCAGTTTGAAATGCGGGGCTTCCCCACATCCTGCATCATCCCGAGAAGCTCTTCCTTGATTTCATCGATGCCCGCGTTGGCCGCGGCCTCCAGCGCCTTGGACACGCTGGGCCAGGCTTCGGCCCCATGGACGCGCTTGATCGGCTGGTCGAGCCAGTCCAGGTACCGGCGCTGGATTTCATCCCCCAGGAAGGTCCCGTAAGAATTCCCCTGGGTACCCTGTTCGACGATCAGGACATTGTTGGTTTTGTGGATGCTTGCACCGATCGTTTCCCAGTCGATGCCGGCCCGGTCCAGGGAGCGCAGGTCGATCACCTCGGCGTCGATCCCCAGGGATTCCGCCGCTTCAATCGATTTGTGGACCATGGAGAGATACGAGAGGACGGTGACGTCCTTCCCCTCCCTTGCCACCGCCGCCTTGCCCAGGGGGATGAAATAGTCCAGTTCATCCTCGGGGACGAGGCCCGTGGTGTTGTACAGATCGACATGTTCCAGGACCACGACCGGGTCGTTGCAGGTCAGGGCGCTGTTCATCAGGCCGATGTAGTCGAACGGGGTCGAGGGCGCCACGATTCTCAGACCGGGCGACATAACGAAAACCCCGGCTGGATCCATGGAGTGCTGGGAGCCGTATCCCGTCCCCATCGAAATCTTGGTGCGGATGACGATGGGCATGTCGATCTCACCGCCGTACATGTGTCTGGCCTTGGCCACCTGGTTGAAGAGCTGGTCCGCGGCCACCCAGAAGAAGTCCGAGTACATCAGCTCGACGACAGGCCTGAACCGCCCATCCATAGCCATGCCGCCCCCGAAACCCACGAAGGCGTTCTCGGATATCGGAGTCCCCATGATCCGATCGGGGAACCGCTCGGGAATTCCTTTGGTCACTCCGTTCGTCCCGCCGCCCAGGCGATGAACATCCTCGCCCATCACCACGATCCGGCTGTCGGTCTCCATCCGGCGAAGCATAACCTCCGCGGCCGCTTCAACCAGCTTCACCTCCTTGAGCTTGCCGGCATAGCCTGAGAGCTCTTCGGTTCTCATTCCTTTCAATTCGGAGAGGTCGCCCCGGATGCCGTAATTGCAGAAATCGGCCTTCGGCCAGAGATCAGCCTTGATGGCCCAGATGGCGCCCGATTTCTCCGTCAGTTCGGACATGATGCGATCCATCGCCTCACGAACCTGCGCCTGGAGGGAGTCGATATCCCCTCGGGAGATCAGGTTGCGGGAGGTCATTTCCTTTTCGATGCGCTCGACGGGATCGCGATCCTTCCACGAAATTTCCTCCTCCTTGCTGCGGTAGCGAAAGGCGCTTCCAGGCATGGGGCCGCTGTGGTGGAAATGCCGATAGATATCCGCCTCGATCAGCGTCGGACCCTTGCCCGCCCGCATGTGCGCGAGAGCCTCCTCCATCGCCAGGTGGACCGCCAGGGGATCCATGCCGTCGACGCGCCAGGAGGGGATGTTGAAACCCGGTCCCCGCGAGGACAGACGGGCATCGCCCGTGACCTCTTCCACGGTGGTCGATACGGCGTAATGGTTGTTCTCGATGAAGAAGCAGACCGGCACCTTCCAGGCGGAAGCAAGGTTGAAGGACTCCAGGACGGAGCCGATATTTGCCGCGCCGTCGCCGAAGTAGCTGACCACCACGTTGTCCGTCCCCGCATGCTTGTGGCACCAGGCGACGCCCGAGGCAAAGGGGGTTCCCCCACCGACGATCGCGTTGGTCCCCAGCATGCCGGCCTCCTCCCAGCGCAGGTGCATCGAGCCGCCGCGGCCCCCGCAGTACCCCTGGGCCAGGCCCATGATCTCCGCCAGCGTCTTTTTCAGAACCCCGTACACCACGTCGGGGACGGGATCGGACGGCAGAAGGCCCTCGGGCGCGACGTGCGTCAGTGCCTTGGCCAGGAACAGGTGGTGCCCGCGATGGGAGCCGCCGATCCTGTCCCCCGCCTTGAGCGCCAGGATCGAACCAACGGCTCCGCCCTCCTGCCCGATGCTGGAGTGAACCGGTCCATGGACAAGGCCCTTGACGGCGCAGTCCAGGGTCGTCTTCTCGAAGGTGCGGATCAGATGAAGGCAGGTCAGCATGCGGGAGAGCGTCCGGGGCGAGGCGGAATCCCAGTCGCTGGAGGTCGATTGCAATTCCTTCCAGGGGGCGAGTTGTTTCAGGTTCTTGTATGTCGGCATCCTTCTTCTCCGGGAATTCAGGTGAGGTGACACGAAATGATGTAAGTTTACGTCTCGTCGGTCCCGCGGTCGGCCGGGTGCCATAGTCTTGAAGACACGGTTTTCTCGTAGCCCTTCCCCTCGGGGAAGCTTACCAGCTCGAACTGCATCCCCCAGGGGGAAAGGAAATAAACCCATGTCTGCCCGGCGCTCGGGCCCACCTTGCGCACGACAGGCTCTCCGAGGACCCTTATTCCGTGCTTTTTCAGGTAATTGACGGCCGCATCCATGTCGTCCACGTAAAGGGCCAGGTGGTGCCCCCCTATATCGCTGTTTTTCGGAGGCTCGGCCACCTGGTCCGGCGATTCGTATTCAAAAACTTCATAGTTGCTGCCGTTCTTGCAGCGAAAGAAGCGCAGCTTCCGAACAACCGCTCTCGGGTGCACGTTGAGCTGCCGCTGCATCCAGTCGTCGTCGGCCTGAAACGGCCCCAGGTCGTAGAACTGCTCGCATCCCAGGACGTTGACGAAGAAAACGGTGGCCTCTTCAAGGTCCGGGACGGTGAATCCGACGTGGTCAGTCCCTCGAAGACCGGGAAGTCCCTGCCGCGCCTCCTTCGGGGAAGCATCACGGATCTTTTCATCAACCTTGTTCATCGTTTATCCTCCTGAGATTCAGGTTTGGAGAGTCAGTCGCCCTTTTTACGCTTCTTTCTCCAGAACGGCGCTCCGAACCGCCACTTTCTCGATTGACGGCCAGTCGAGTTTCATTCCGGCCCCCGGCTCTTCATCGACCCGCATGTGACCGTCCGAAATCCGGACAGATCGCTTCAGCAGACGCTTCAACGGGTCCGCCCCCGATTCCGGAGGAATGAACTCGACGCCTTCGACCTCCGGAAAGGCGCAGGCGAGGTGGATATGCAGGGGCGCGAACACATGGGGGAAGACCCTGCATCCCGCGAAAGACGCGGCATGGATCGCCGCCAGTGCCCCGGTGATTCCACCGCAGGTGGTCGCATCGACCCGGAGGAAGGAGACCGCCCCGGCCAGCTCACGCATGGCGCCGGGCTCGTTCACGTCTTCTCCGGCGGCGATCGGGGTGGAGAGCTCCTCCTGCAGTTCCCCAGTCCAGCGCCAGTCCTCTGGAGCGAAAGGATCCTCGAGGAACGCGAGCCCCAACCCGTCGATTTGCCGGCAGAAGCTCCGGGCTTCCGGCAGGGAGGACCAGGACCAGTGGGCGTCCGCGGCCACTCTGCCCGGCGCGCGCCGGGTTACCGCCTCGAGATAGCCCAGGTCGAAAGCGGGATCGTCTCCCTTCAACATGACCTTCACCCGCGGATAGCCTTCGTCGACCCGGCGGGCGACCTCGTCGGCAATCTCTTCGACGGACCGCGTGTCCATGTAATATCCCGCCACGGCCGTCACCGGCACAATTGTTCGCAGCCCTCCAAGGAGGCGGTAAAGGGGCTGTCCGGCCGCCTTGGCGGCAAGGTCCCAGAGCGCGATGTCCAGAAGGCTCTGAGCTCGGGAATAGATGGACCGGGAGGTGGGATTCGCCGCGGCGAAAGCGCAAAGACCCTGTCTGCGCATCAGCGGATCGGTTCCCGTCAGGCTCCGTCCGATCCACGCCAGGGTTTCAAAGAGCGGAGCGCCCCTGGGATATCCGAGTGCATCCCCGAAGATACCCTTATCGGTCTCCACCCGCACGGCGACGTAGTCGCGCGTGGAAATGACCGCCGGCCCGAGCCTCAACGGCTGCGGGAGCGGGATCCGTATTTCTGAAAGCAGAATGCGGGTGATTTGCACGACCGGACCTCTCCCCGTGGGTTCAGGATTCACCTTCAGGCAGATTGGGACCCAGGATGCGGGGCACGTTCTCCTCCTGCAGCTCCAGTCCGAGAAAGCGGCTTATTTGCACGATCTGCCCGTAGAGCATGTACTGACCATGATGGACCTCGCACGACTGGCGTCTTGCAGCGGCCAGCAACGGCGTATCCCCCTCGCGCATCACCACTTCACATACCAGCGTCCCGGGCGACAACCGGTCCGCATCCAGGGGCAGCTCATCGGCATCCTGCAGCCCGAGGGAGGTGGCGTTGATGACCACGTCGAAACCGGCGGGGTCGTTCGCTCCCGCCCTCAAGGCGACCTGGGGCGCCATCGGCTGCAGCCGCTCCACAAGGCCCGTTGCCCGGTGCATCGATCGGTTGGATATGACCAGCTCTGAGGGCATTTCCCGAGTCACCGCGTAGGCGATCGATTTGCCCGCACCGCCCGCGCCGAGAAGGAGCACCCGCTTTCCCTGGAGGGCATGCCCGCGTTCACGCAGGCCGGCGACCAGTCCATCGCCATCGAAGTTGCCTCCCACCCAGGTTCCCCGCTCGTGATCAACCCGCAGCACGTTTGCTGAGCCGACCAGTTTCGCGGTTTCCGTCATGTCGCCGCAGAACCGGAGCACGCTCTCCTTGTAGGGTATGGTCACGATCAGGCCGAGCAGGTTGGTCACCCCGACAGAGCCGTGCAGCACCTTTTCCAGATTGTCCTCGAGCACATGAAAGGGGAGGCACACCGCATTCAGCCCCTGCTTCAAAGCGGATCCGTTGAATAACTGGGGAGTTCGAAGATGCGCGACGGGGTCTGCGATAATGCCGACCAGTTGAGTGTTGCCATCGATCTTCATTTTATTGTCATCCCTTCTGAAATCTCCATGTTCTTTTGATCCGGGACATTCATACGGCCAGCCACTCCTTGAGGATTTTGGTGTTGCCGGCCAGTTCTTCTGGAGTTCCTTCAAAGACAATCTGACCATGTCCCATGACACAAACACGGGTCGATACCTTGAGTGCGATGGCGAGTTTCTGCTCTACCAGAACGATGGAGACGCCACGCCGGTTAATATCGTGGGTTGCTTCCTCGACAGCGGCAACGTTTTTTGGCGCCAACCCTTCAGTCGGTTCGTCGATCAGCAGGACTTTGGGGTTACCTAGAAGCGATCTACAGATTGTGAGCATCTGCTGTTCACCACCGGACAAGTTGCCGGCTTTGGTTTTTCGCCGCTCCTTGAGATTCGGGAAGTATTCGAACATTTGCTCAATGGTCCACTCCGGCGCTCCATCGTGAGAAGACTGCTGCCCCATGCGCAAATTTTCGTCTACCGTAAGATTAGAAAAAACCTCCCGTTCTTCGGGAATATAGCCGATACCCGCGCGACAAATGGCATATGTTCGCGCCTCGGCCAGATTGCGCCCATTCAATAATATTTTCCCTGACTTTGGCGGTACCAGACCCATAATCGCTTTCAGTGTCGTTGACCGACCGGTGCCATTACGTCCCAGCAGACTTACAACCTCACCCTTACCGACATAAAAATTTACGCCGTGAAGAATGTGACTTTTTCCATAATAAGCGTGCAGGTCCCGCACCTCCAGTAAAGGTGCATTGCTCTCTGTCATACGCTTACCTCCTCGCCCAGATATCCTTCCTGGACCCGCCGATCGCTCCGGATTTCCTCCGGCGTGCCCGTGGCGATTACTTCCCCGTAAATCAGAACGCTGATTCGATCGCTCAGGGAGAAGACCACATCCATATCGTGCTCGACGATCATCAGGGATCGCCCCTTCGTGACCTCCCGAATGAGAGACACCATATAATCGGTCTCCTCGCGGGACATTCCGGCCATCGGTTCGTCAAGGAGAATGACCTGTGGGTCCGAAGCAAGGGTCATTCCGATCTCCAGAGCCCTCTGCTCGGAATAGGTCAACTCTCCCGCCAGGGTATCGTGCTTCTCCCCCAGCATCACCTGTTCCAGGAGATGTTCGGTCTGCTCGTTCACCGCGCGGGCCCGGGAAATCAGCTTCCACAGGTTGTATTGCAGACCGTGGCGTTGCGCCACGGCGATCCGCACGTTCTCGAACACCGAGAGTCCGGGGAAGATATTGGTGATCTGGAAGGAGCGCCCCAGCCCAAGGTGATTGATACGATGGGGCGGCAGATCCTTGATCGATTTCCCGTTCAACCGGATCTGCCCCTTATCGGGCGCCAACTGCCCCGAAATCAGGTGAAAGAGCGTCGATTTCCCGGCGCCGTTCGGACCGATGACGGCATGCCGTTCTCCGGGGAGCAGATCGAGATCGACGCCGCGGATGATGTGCGCCTGTCCGAAGGATTTATGAACGGACTGCAGAGAGAGTACAGGTTCTTTCATACGTTTTCCCTCTTGTTCAGACCCGCCTTGCCTGAACCGTCACCCAGCTTCGGGAGAAGGACCGATTCATCTTCATCCGTTTCCTTGAGCATCTTCCATCGGCTCCTGGAGAACCAGACGAAAAACCCGCCGCCGACGAGAAGCCCCAGAGACAGAAGCCAGGTGATCAGCGAACCCGGGAACCACTCCCGGCCGAAGAGTAAAATCGGCGGCGGTCCGGCACTTCCGGCCGCCCGGGCCAGCATCTGGTAATCCTGGGATAGTCCGCGCTGCATCATCTCCACGGTGAATACCGTTCCCATCGTCAGCAGGATTGTCGAAACCACAGAAAGGAGCAACGCCGGCACAAGAAGGGGGAGCGAATATTTCCTGAAACTTTCGCCGAGAAGCTTCAGCAGTCCCGCGATGCCCGTTGGCATGAACATCATCACAAGGACAAAAATGATTCCCTTGTAGAGCAGCCAGTTGCGTGTCATGTCCGAGACGGCATTTCCGAAGAACGTCATCACTCCGGCGCCGATCAACGGGCCGAAAAAGACCTGCACTCCGCCGATGTATGCGTTGAGGAGAACTTCGGCGGAAAGATGCATTTCAAAGGCTGAATAGTTAGAGGTCTCGATGGTGATGGCCTGAAGGCCGCCGGCTATACCCGAGAACATGGCCGAGAGGGCAAAGGTGATCGTTCCAAGGTTGTGAACGTTGTATCCAAGGAACCGCAATCGATGCGTGTTTTCGCGAAGGGCGAAAATGAGGCGTCCCAGGGGCGTGAAGGTCAGGAAGTACATCGCACCCACCGCCGCGACGACCCAGGCCAGGGTCAGGTAGTAGACATGAATGTCGCTTCCAAACGTGATGCCAAGCGCCGGCATCCGCATGGAGGAGATACCCGCCTCACCGCCGAAAAGACCCCTCAGGTGTGGGGCGATCGTATGCAGAAGCTCCGCCAGGGCCAGAGTGATCATGGAAAAATAGACGCCCGTGCGCTGGGTGGAGAACCAGCCGGCCACGAGCCCGACCATAAGACCGACGAGGGCGCCGGCCAGGGGTAGCAAGGGAGTGGGCAGAAGACTCTCGCTGCTCATCACGCCCATGGCATGGAGAGTCGCGAAGGACCCGATGGCGAAATATGCGGAATGGCCGAAGGAGAGCATCCCTCCCTGGCCGCAGAGGATGTTGAAGGCACAGGCGAACAGGGCGGCGATCAACATCTGGTTTACGGCATTGACCAGGGAATGTGACAGAAACGCAGGCAACACCACCAGGATGGCGACCGCTACCGCAACATACAGAACGAGACGTGAAACCTTCATGATCAGCTCTTTTCACCCATGAGACCCGAAGGACGAACCAGCAGAATCAGCAGCATGAGAGCAAAGGGAATGGTGGCGGAAAGACTGGAAATCTTGAGCGCCAGCACTCCACCGACGCTCTCCGCCCACTCCCGTGCACCGAACAACCCGAAAAAGTCAATCAGGCTCAGATCGATGCCGACAGCGAAAGATGAGATCAGGCCGATCAGGAGCGAGGCAAGCATCGCCCCTTCCAGTGAACCGAGCCCCCCCACGACCACCACGACGAAAACGATGACCCCGAGTTCAAGGGCCATGTTCGGATTCGTGGTGTAAAAGGCGCCCGCAACGGCCCCTGCGAGCCCTGCCAGCGCAGCGCCGACCCCGAAGACACCCATGAAAACCAGAGGAACGTTGTGTCCGAGCGCCTCGGCCATGCGTGGCCGATAGATGGCCGAGCGAACGACTATTCCTACCCGCGTACGGGTGAGTAGAAGGTAGATCAGAATGAACATCCCGATCGAGATTCCGCCCATCAGCAGCCTGTAAACGGGATAATCGGTGCCGAAGACCTGAAATGCCGCGAAATTCAGGGCGTCCGGAACCCTGTAATTGAGCGGGTAGTTGCCGTAAAACAGCTTGACCAGCTCGGCGATGATAAACGCCAGACCGAAGGTCAGCAGCAGTTCGTGGGCATGGCCGTAGCGATGGACTCGGCGCAGGAAAAAGGCCTCTACCACCATCCCGAGAATTCCGACCAGCAAGGCAGCCAGAACGATCGCCGGCCAGAAACCAAAAATTTTTTGGAGAGAATATGCGAGATAGGCGCCCACCATGTAAAAGGAGGCATGGGCGAAATTCAGGACGCCCATCATGCCGAAGATAAGGGTCAGTCCAGCGGATACCATGAACAAGAGCAGGCCATACACGACTCCGTTGAATAAAGATATGGTGAAGTACTCCATTCCGACTGCCTTCCCATTGGTTATCTAAGAACTGTCCGCCGCAAGGCAGGCGCCAACCCCGGTAAGGGGGCTGGCGCCACATTCAACCCTATTTCGGACGCTTGATGTTGGTGGCTTCCTGCACCGGGGCAGCAGCTTCCTCGGCAGACAGGACCTTGACCGGCTTGAATCCCATGTCCGTTCCGTCGACTTTAAATTTGGCATCCTTGGATACGACCGAGACGGCCACGGGCAGAAGAACCTGATGATCTTCGGAGCGCATGCTCATTTCGCCCATTGGGGACTTGTACTTCACCTTTTCCATGGCGACCACCAGATCATTGACCTTCAGGCTGTCCCCCTCGGCCTTTACGTTCTTCAGCGCCTCGCCAAGCATGTTCATGGCAAAGACCGTCTGGGGTTCCACGTAAGTGGGGTAATGGCCTGTTTTGGCCTTGTATTCCTTTCCGAACTCTTCCCCCGCCTTGCCGGCCGCTTCCATATTGAAAGGATGTGCCACGTAGTGGCCGAGAGCCGTTTCCCCAGCATTGGCGATATTTCCGGGTTGATCGAGGAAGGCGGTGCCGAATCGCACGTCCAGTCCGGCCGACTGGGCGGCTTTCATCAGCAGCAGAAGGTCGTTGGACCAGTTACCGGTAATGACGGTATCCACGTCTGCGGCCTTGATTTTGGCGACGTAGGGAGAAAAGTCCTGAATCTTGTTCGTATCGTGAAGGGTTTTTTCCACCACTTTGTAACCGCCGTCATCTGCGTTTTCAACGACGGCTTTCTCGACGTCCATCCCCCACGAATAATTCTGGTTCATCGCATATACCCGCGATCCCAGAACATCCGCCTCTTTCATGGCGGCGATGAGGGCTTTTACCCGGATTTCAGCATTGGGACTGAAGCGGAACTGATGGAAATGAGCCTTCGCGCCGGTCAGCTCCATCGCTTCGGCGCCGACGTTCATATAAATGACTTCCTTGCCCGGATTTCTCAGATTGTGCTTGCGCACGTCTTCGGTAACCTGTCCCCCTACTGCCGATGATGCCCCCTGTACGATAATCTGCGCACCGTCAGCAATGGCGGCCTTGACTTTTTCCGAGGCGCCGGTAACGCCACCCTGGTTGTCATACTCCAGAAGCTCAATCGGCTGACCGTTCCAGCCCCCCTTCTCGTTGACGAGATCGAGGCCGTACTGCGTTGCGGTACGATAGAGAAGGCCGGTCGAAGCTTGCGGGCCCGACAGGCTTTCCACGATCGCTACCTTCAGGGACGCTCCAAAAGAAGCAGTGGCAAAGAAAACGCCGCACAGCACCAACAAACAGGCAAAAAGCTTTTTACTAGGGTACATTTGGTCCTCCTTGGGTGGGGGGTGGGAAGATGCACAAAAACTAGCGGTTGCGATAAATTAACTTTTCATAATAAGATAGCATAAAGTCATATGATGACATTACAATTCCAGAAATAATACAGTGTTATTTTAAAGTCAACCTAAATTTTACTGGATCTCGCCTGGTGCTTCGGCCTGATATTTCTCTTGCCTGCTCATGAGAATCTTGTGATATGTTCAACAAACGTTTTTGATGATTCTGGAAGGGGAACCCGAGATGAATACAGAAGAAAAAATTCTGAAACGCCCGCCAACCCTGACCGATGAGGTTTCACGAATACTCAGTGAAGCCATTCGAAATGGTCAATACAAACCGGGCGAGCGCCTCCCGACCGAATCGGAGCTTTGTAAGACGTACGGCGTAAGCCGACCGGTTCTTCGAGAGGCCATATCCCAGTTAAAATTTGAAGGTCTTGTGGTACCACACCAGGGACGGGGAGTTTTCGTAAGCGAGAACGGATTTAAAAGCACTTTGCGCTTTGACGTCCCGAATTTTATGGACAGAATGGAAGTACTGAATATTCTTGAACTTCTTCTCGCGGTGGAGGTTTATTATACCGGGCTCGCCGCCAAACACCGCACCAGACAACAGCTGGCCAGCATCAGGAGGGCGCTGGAAAGGCTGGTAAAGGCAATTTCCTCAGATGAGATTGGAAGTGAAGAGGATTTGAGTTTCCACATGGAAATCGTCAACGCATCGCATAATCAATATTTTGTCTCTCTCGCCTCCTTCCTGGAAGAGAACATTCGCCACGCGATAAGGACTGCACGAGAAAATAGTTTTTACTTCCAGACATTGAACAGAGATGTAGTGCAGGAACATCAAGCAATTTACCTGGCCATCGAAAATCAGGATGTTGAAAGTGCCCGCCAAGCAGCAGAAATGCATTTAAAAAATGCGGCAGCGCGTCTGACCGGGCAATTTCCGAAATAGTATCTGAGTACAATGGTGGCGCCTCAGGTCCTGAAATTCGTAGTTGACGTGTTTCCTGGTGGGCGCCATCACACCTGATCAAAACTGGCATCTGACTTACAAAATCTCCAGGATTGCTTCGCTCAGATCGACCGCCTGCTTCGCACCATCAGGTCTCGGTGCTTGATTGGTCAATTTTATCAGAAGGGAGGACATCATGGTTGGACGACTCGAGGGAAAAGTGGCAATCATTACCGGGGGAACGAGCGGAATCGGGAAGCGGACAGTCGAACTTTTCGCCTCGGAGGGCGCATCGGTGGTTATTGCAGCCCGCCGGGAAAAGGAAGGTCTGGAACTGGCTGAGTCCCTGGGGCCGAAGGTCAGTTTCCGCCGGACCGACGTTTCCAGCGAAGAGGACGTAAAGGCCATGATCGACCACGCCCTGAAGAAGTTCGGGCGGCTCGACTGCCTCTTCAACAACGCCGGATGCCCTGCGCCGGTGGGAGGCATTGAGGGAATTCCCCTGGAAGGATACGAGAAGGCCATCTCGGTCCTCCTTGGAGGAGTTTTGCTCGGGATGAAGCACGCCGCGCCTGTGATGCGCTCCCAGGGCTCGGGGAGCATCATCAACAATGGCAGCGTGGCAGGCGCCCGGGCGGGTTACAGCTCGTCGATGGTCTACAGCGCCGCAAAGGCGGCCGTGATCCATCTCACCCGCTGTGTGGCCATGGAACTCGGGGAAAGCAATGTCCGGGTCAACAGTCTCTCCCCCGGCGGAATCGCAACGGGAATCTTTGGGAAAGCTCTTGGGTTGAGCCCGGAAGAGGCGGAGAGAAGCGCCGAACCGGTAAAAAGGTCCTTGGCCCAGTGGCAGCCGATACCCCGGGCCGGACTTCCCGAGGATATCGCCTGGGCGGCCGTCTTCCTGGCCAGCGACGAATCGAGTTTCGTCAATGGCCATGATCTGGTGGTGGACGGCGGACTGCTCGGCGGACGCCAGTGGAGCACTCACCAAGCACGGCTGAAAGAGATGCGAGCTGCGTTTGAGAGTTAAGGTCCGATCGAGTTTGGTGAAAATCAGGGGAAGGTGATTTTTCGGGGAGATGCGTGCGGGTCTCCGGCAGAGAGCACTTCGATGGAGAATTCCTGCAGGTATTCGACTCTCTCTCCCACGGGAACACGAAATGGACGGTCGTGGCCCGGAATGATGATGGAAGCGAGGGCAATGGCGCGACGATAACTCTCCAGAGCCTCGTCCCGCCGGCCGAAAGCCGGGGGCGGCTCCTCGCGGATGAACTCCCACGCGTTTTTCACCCCGTCTCCCGCCACAAGCACCCTCTCCTTCTCCAGCAGATAGCCGCACAGACCCGGCGTGTGTCCCGGAAGATCCACGGCACGGATGCCCGGCTCCACTTCCGCATTTTCGGTGAAGGTTTCGATGCGCGGCGCGATCTTATCGAAAATTGAAAAGGGCACGTAAGGATCGGCAGCCCACCTGAATCCTCCATCTTCCACGTAGTTCATTTCCCTTTCGGAAAGCCGGAATACGGCATTTTCGAAAAGATCGAAGTTCAGGACGTGGTCGAAATGGAAGTGGGTCAAAAGCACCGCATCGACTGCCGCGGGCGAAAGGTTTTCCTCTTCCAGGCGGGTGAGGAGAAGAGCCCGGTCCCCGTAGGAACCGGTATCGATGAGTATGGTTCGGCCGCCTGTCCGCACCAGGGTGACGGTGCACCAGCCCAAAGCTCCGCGTTCGGAGGAAAGGGGAAGACCTGGAAGGAGAATGCTCCAGTCGGCGCCCAAGAGGTCAGCCGCCGAAGATATCGTGCCGGACGTGGTCGAGTGCCGGCAGCTTGGCTCGCACCTCGTCGATCCGGCTTCTTTCCAGGCGCGCGGTGAGAAGGAACTCAGCCTCGCCGGCATCCGCGAGCATGACGCCGAAGGGGTCGAAAACCGCGCTTCGGGCTGCAAAGGGAGGCCCGCACAGACTGGCGCCGGCGACATACATGGTATTCTCGATCGCCCGGGCGCGCAGCAGGGTCAACCAGTGGTCCTCCTTGAGGGGCCCTGAGTACCAGGCCGCGGGCACGATCACGACATCGGCGCCCCGGGCGGCGAGGTTGCGAAAGAGCTCCGGGAATCTCAGGTCATAGCAGATGGCCATTCCGACGGTCATCCCCTTGAGGTTGAAGACGGGCGGGGGCGTATCGCCGCCGGTCATCCGGTCCGATTCACGGATACTCAGGGCATCGAAAAGATGGATTTTCTGGTAGCGCGCCAGAATCTCACCATCGGGACCGAGGACGACTGCAACATTTCCTGCCCTCTCCTTCTCGCCGGGCACGGTTTCCCAGATGCCCGATGCGATGGCCAACCGATGCTCCTTCGCCATATCCGCAAGGCTGCGGACAAAAGCTCCGTCAAGCGGCTGCGCGGCTTCGGCGAGAGGCTTTCCCTCCTGAGGCCGCGCCATGAACATCTCGGGGAAAACCAGGAGATCAGCTCCGCGAGCGGCCGCCTTGCGGGCATGCCGCGAAGCGACGGCCAGATTCTCTTCCGGATCCCTTGACACCGGGGTCTGGGCCAGGGCTATCGTCAACGCCTTTTCCGACATTTCAATAATCCTCAATAGCGCCTGTCAGAACTTCGCAGGCATACCTGTGCTCAATGCTGCGTTTCAGGACGGGATCTTCCATACGGAAGCTGTAAGCCTCGCCCGAAACAAGCCCTGCCACCGTTCCGATCGTTCCCGAAAAAAGGACGAGTCCATCCTCAAGCCCGCCGAGGCGTTTCTCCAGATCGGAAATCCAGTACTCCGGTCCGATAAGGGATCCGACGGCATCTCTCTGGTAGAGGGACTCCTTGCCTTCCCGGGTGACGGTGCATTCCATCTGGAGATCGTCGAAATGCTCTTTCACCTCATCGTAGGGCCATACGTCGGCCGCCATGACATTGAGACAGAGATTCTTGGCCTTGGGCAGAGAGTGCTTCTCCAGTCGGCGATCTGTCTGGTCCGATCCCACACCCACCAGGATTTCGCCCTTATGCCATAGAAGAACGTATTCCACCTCTCCGGAGGTGTCCTCGCCATGGACCTGAATCGAATCCGAGGTGGTCAGGAGAAAATTGCCCAGAGCAAAAAGGGTGGGCACATGCTTCGGCGCCGGAACGCCCACGGCCGCCAGTTCATCGATGTGATGCTGCAATGCAGCACGGTTGCGCCCCGCCCAGCCGGCGTTGAAGAGCCGCTTCACTTCGAACCGGGACTGTTCGGTTTTTCCGTCTTTTCGATGGATGCGAAGATCGATTGCGTTTTTCATAATATCCTCTGGGGTAAATCACCCGACAGCGCTCTGTATCATCAGTCTCGGCAACATCAGAACGATATCGGGGAACGCTGTAGTAATGATGATGGCGACCAGAATGAGAAGGAAAAACGGGAGGGCCGCTATCACTATTCTCTCGAGCGGCTCCCCCGTCAGTCCCTGCAGAACGAAGAGGTTGAAGCCCACGGGCGGCGTGATCTGTCCAGCCTCGATGACGAGGACGAGGAAGATTCCGAACCAGACCGGATCGAAACCGGAAAGGACCGCAAGGGGCAGACTGATCGGCAGGGTCATGACGATCATGGAGATACCATCGAGAAAGAAGCCGAGAAGGATATAGAAGCCTGTAAAGATCAGTATCAATACATAAGGGCTCAAACCGAGCGATCCGATGTACTCCGCCACCATTGCAGGAAGCCTGAGATAACCCATGACCACGGAAAGAAAACTGGCGCCCGCTATGATAAAGCAGATCATCGCGGAGGTATTGAGTGTGCCCCTCAGGGATTCGATGATGTTCTTCCAGGAAAGGTCCCCCAGCATCCAGGTAATGACGACGGCGCCCAGCACACCCAGAGCCGCGGCCTCGGAAGGTGTGGCAAAGCCGGCGTAAATGGAACCAAGGATGAAGAAAATCAGGAATGCCACGGGAAAAAGCTTTAAAAGGGCGGATATCCGCTGTCCCCAGGTGAAGGAAACCTTATGGGTCGGGGCCAGCTTCGGGTTGATGAGAACGCGCACGATCACATATCCGCTGTACAGCCCCGCCAGCAATATCCCCGGCAGAACACCGGCGATAAAGAGCTGCCCGATGGAGACTTCGGCCAGAACGCCATAAATGATGAGGACGATGCTGGGAGGTATGAGCAGTCCCAAGGTCCCCGCGCCGGCCAGAGAGCCGTAACTCAGGCTCTTGTCATATCCTTCGCTTTCCAACTGCGAGAGGGTGATTTTACCGATGGTGGCGGCCGTGGCGGGGGAGGAGCCGGAAACGGCGGCAAAAATTGCACTCCCCACGACATTGGTGTGCAGAAGGCGTCCCGGAATGAACTGAACCCAGGGCCGAAGGCCCTCGAAAAGCAGCTCCGACATGCGGGTCCGCAAGATCATTTCCCCGAGGAAGATGAACATCGGCAGGGCGGCAAGGGCCCAGTTGTTGAGGCTGTTAAAGAGCGACTGAGCCCAGATTTTCCCCACCGGCATGGAGGTGAACAATTCAAGACTGATTCCGGCCGTGGCCATCAAGGACAGGGCGATCCATACCCCGGCGCCCAGAAAGCCGAAAACCAGAGCCAAAACCGTAAAAAGCATTACATTCATATATTGACCGGATTCGATTCCACGGCGCCAGGGCCCCGCAGAATCAGATAGAGCAGATAGGCCAGCACCTGAAGCGACAGGAGCACCATTCCTGCAAAAACGGTGGACTGTGGAATCCATAGAGGAGTTTCCACAACCGAATAGGCGACAACCCCCCGTTCGAAGGAAGTCTTCACCATATCCCAGAGAAAAATCGAGGACAGGATGCACAGAATGGCTGCAATCACCGTGCATGTGATCTCAAAGATGTGAAGGGGAAGACCCTTCAGGCGCTCCTTCAGGAAGGAGATGCGGATTTGAGCGCCGTCCCGGAAAGAAAAAGCAAGGGCCAGATAGATCATGGCGGCCAGCAGATATCCCGAATATTCGCTCGCCACAAGCGTCGATTTCTCAAAGAAAGTCCGAAGCAGGACCTCTGCAAGAATAAGCAGAGTCATCAGTGTAAACAGAACTCCGCCCAGAACTGCTCCGGCTACCGAGAGCAGATGCACTGCCCTCAGCAGCCGGTCGGCCATAGGATGATTTTCAAGATTCATTTCAAAAAAGCCTTAGAGAGATGATCTCTTCTTTTCGAACTCGTCGAGAATAGCCTTGCCGTCTTTGCCGGTCTTTTTGAGCCAGTCCTCAATGATGTCCTGTCCGCTCGCCCTCAGCTTGGAGGCCAGTTCCTCTGAGACTTCACGATGAATGTTCATTCCGTTTTCAGCGAGAATTTTCTCTTCGGCCGCCATGGATTCCTCTGCGAGTTTCCACTGGCGCTCCTCCATCTCCTTGCCGATCTTCAGAAGTTTTTCCTGCTGCTCTTTTGGCAATCCGTTGAAGGTATCCAGGTTAATGTTGATCATGTTGAGCGGAATGGCAAAATTGACGCGGGTGGTATCCGTAAGAACTTCCCAGAACTTTCCGGCCACGGCGCTGGTGGATGAGGTCAGAACCGAATCGATGGTTCCGGTGGCAAGCGCCGGGTAGACGTCGCCCCAGGACATGACAACAGCGTTGGCGCCGGCTTGCTTGAGAACGTCCGTTCCGTTCTTGTCATAGGTACGGATGCGCAATCCCTGAATATCTTCATATTTCTTGATGGGCCGCTTGGCGTGAATAGAGCTGGGTGGCCAGGGGGCGGTATAGAGGATCAGCTGGTTGTACTTTTTTGCTTCCTTGTCGTAATAGGGCCGCGCGATATCATGAAGGAGCTTGGCTTCTTTAAAATCCTTGACGAGGAAGGGAGAGGTGCTCAGAGCATAAATGGGAGAGGTTCCGATCGCCGCGCCCATGAGAACGCTCGCCATCGGAACGATGCCGTCCGTGATCGAGGTAAAATGGTCTTCGTCCTTGAGGCCCAGGGCCCCTCCTTCATGCACGGCGACGACGAGTTTTCCGTCGGTTGCTTTCTCAACCCGACTGGCGAACTCCCGACAGGTCTCTGCATGAATGTTCGCGCCTGAATAGGTCGTAGCCAGATCGAGTTTCTCCAGCGCCAGAGCGGGCAGGCTCAGACCGATAGAGAGAACAGCCACAATGAGCGACAGGGTGATCTTTTTCATCCATTCCTCCTTTTACCGCGATTTTTAATCGCGGGGGATGGGCACAGAGAACGTGCCGTGTTGGTTAATGCTCCGCCGGATCGAATGATGTCCCCCTCACGCAGAGTAAAATAAAAAACATGCCGTGAAATTATATTCCTAAACTCGGGAAATTCTACCCAAATAGCCGAAATCTTTCATGTGGCGCCTCACGACTATGCCACGGTTTCTCTTGTCTGACAAGAATTTTAATAGTATTGTATGACAAAACAAGGGGGAAAAAATGGATTTTAAAAAAGCACGCATTCTCCGCTCGAAGAGTCTGGCCGACCAGGTGGCCGAGTTCATTTCAGGGCAGATCACCCGCGGCGCCTTTCTCGCGGGGGACGTTCTTCCTTCGGAAACCGTCCTGGCAGGAGAATTTGGCGTCAGTCGCACGGTGATCCGAGAGGCTTTGGCCCGCCTCAAATACGACGGGCTTCTGGAGTCGCAGAAACGGACCGGCGCCGTCATCCTGGATCACTCGGAACGCCGCACCTTTCGTCTGGATGAAATCGACATTGAAAACAAGGATGACCTGGGACGGCTCTATGAATTCCGGGGCATCCTGGAAAAGGACATCGCCGCGCTGGCCGCGGAGCGTCATTCGGAGAGTCAGATGAGTCGCCTCTCCGATGCACTTCTGGGTATGGAACGTGCCATTGATGAAGGAAGCGACGGCTCGGCGGAGGATCTCGCCTTTCACCGTATTCTTGCTGAAGCTGCAAGAAACAGCTATCTTGCCGATTTTCTCAAATACCTCGACCGCAAAATCTGGGTGGTCATTCACGACACCCGAAGAAGTTTCCCGATGGACCCGGAACTGGCCCGCCTTGTTCTCGATGAACACAGGGAGGTTTACGAAGCCGTTGCAGGCTGCGATGCCGAGAAGGCCCGCTCGACCATGCTGCGGCATATTCGATGCAGCGCCTGCCGCCAGGGGGTGCTGACGGTCCACCAGACCGTTCTCAAAGGTTGAGAAGTTCAAAGAACAATAAAGACGAAAGAGGACAGGAGGAAACATTTATGGTTCTGATTGGTGTGGACACCGGTGGCACCTTCACAGACTTCATCTACAAGGACGGCGAAAAATGGGGAGTCTACAAACAACTCTCCACGCCCGAAAATCCCGCGATGGCTGTTCTGGAGGGGATCCGCAAGATCTCCCGGGACCGGGACGCCAAAGTCGTTCACGGCTCCACCGTGGCGACAAACGCCATCCTGGAGCGCAAAGGCGTGAAAACCGCCCTGATCACAAACGCAGGGTTCGAGGACGTTATCGAAATCGGTCGACAGAATCGATTCAGCCTGTACGATCTGAAGTACCGCAAGGAACCCCATATCGTCCCCTCGAACCTTCGGTTCGGACTCAAGGGACGAATCAACTGCGACGGCGTGGAACTCGAGCCCCTCACCCCCTCCGACCTGACCCGGATGCGGGATCTGGTGCGGGCCGCGGATGTGGAATCCATTGCCGTCTGCCTGCTCTTTTCCTTTCTCAATCCGGAACATGAGAAAACGGTCCGAAGAGAACTCGAGGAGCTTGGCGTTCCGATTTCCCTCTCCCACGAGATTCTTGGTGAATTCCGGGAGTTCGAACGGACCTCCACCACGGTCATAAACGCTTACGTCAGCCCCAAAATGAAAAGGTACATCACCTACCTGATCAAAGAGGTGGGAGAGGATTCCCTCCGGATCATGCAGAGCAACGGCGGAAGCATCTCGGCGCAGACGGCGATGGACGAATCGGTGCGCACCATTCTCTCCGGTCCGGCCGGCGGCGCCGTGGGGGCTTTCGAGATCGGCCGGGCTGCCGGTTTTGAGAAGCTGATCACTTTCGATATGGGAGGAACATCCACGGACGTCGCCCTGATCGACGGCAAGCTTCCCATGACCCTCGAGGCGGGAATTTCCGCTTACCCCGTCAAGGTGCCGATGATCGACATTCATACCGTCGGCGCCGGGGGCGGCTCCATCGCCGAAGTGGATGTGGGCGGCTCCCTGCGTGTGGGACCGGAAAGCGCGGGCGCCGATCCGGGCCCTATCTGCTACGGAAAAGGAGAGCGCATCACCGTCACCGATGCCAATCTCTTCCTGGGGCGACTGGTACCGGAGAACTTCCTCGGCGGCGACATGCGGCTGCACGATGAAAAGCTCAACCGTCATTTCGAAGAGGCCGCCGCGGAAATCGGACTGAGTCCCATGGCGCTGGCCGAGGGGATCCTGGCCGTAGCCAATACGAACATGGAAAGGGCCATCCGGGTCATTTCCGTGGAGAGAGGCTATGACCCGAGGGAATTCTCCCTCTTCTCCTTTGGAGGGGCAGGGGGAATGCACTGCGCTTTTCTGGCGCGGCTCCTCAACATCCCGACCGTTTTCATCCCGAACAATCCGGGTATCCTCTCGGCCATCGGCATGCTCACCGCCGACGTGATCAAGGATTATTCCCGGACGGTGATGATCAAGGAACCCGATACCGATTACGACTCTCTCCTGAAAATGTTCGAGGAGATGGAAGAGCGTGGAAAAGCCGAGCTGCTCAGAGAAGGCCTGGAAGAGTCCGCCATCGTCTGCGAACGCTACCTGGACATGCGCTACGAAGGACAGTCCTACGAACTCATCGTCCCTTTCGGAGAAGATTTCAGCCAAACCTTCCACGGGATGCACGAAAAGGTTTACGGCTTCGCCAATCCGGACAAGGTGATCGAGATCGTCAATATCCGCCTGCGGGCCCGGGGTCTTCCGGAAAAGCCGGAGATGAAGACTTTTCCGCGGGAGGGGGAAGAGATCGCACCGGAAGCCGTTGTCGGCACGCGGAAGGTCGTCTTCGATTCGGAGTCTCACGAAACGGCGGTAATCCGCCGCGAGATGCTCCGGCACGGCAACAGGATCGAAGGGCCGGCCATTCTCGTGGAATATTCCTCCACGATCGTGGTCCCGCCCTTCGCCTCCGGCAAAGTGGATGCTTACGGCAATCTTATTCTTGAAATCAGGAACTCATGAGGCGCCCCATGCAAGTGAATCCGATCCTTCTGGAAGTATTCAAAAACCGGTTTTCTTCCATCGCCGAAGAGATGGGAGTGACCCTTAACCGGACGGCCTTTTCCCCCAACATCAAGGAGCGCCGCGATTTCTCCTGCGCTGTGTTCAACGGCAGAGGCGAAACCGTGGCCCAGGCCGACCACCAACCCGTCCATCTCGGTTCGATGCCCCTTTCGGTCGCTTCCGCGGTCAAAGATGTCGAAATGAAACCGGGCGACATGGTGTTCCTGAACGATCCCTATAAAGGGGGGACGCACCTGCCCGACATCACCATCGTGGCGCCGGTCTTCTGTGGAGGCGACAAACCCGAATTCTTCGTGGCCAACCGGGCGCATCATGCGGACGTGGGCGGGATGTCCTCCGGCTCGATGCCCCTGTCCACCTCCCTCTTTCAGGAAGGAGTGATCATTCCTCCCCTGAAAATCGTGGAGGGCGGAGAGGTGGACGCCAAGCTGATGAAATTTCTCCTCAACAACATCCGCACTCCCGTGGAGCGGGAGGGTGATTTCTCGGCGCAGATCATGGCCAATCTGACCGGCGTGTCGCGCATGCGGGAGTTGGTGGAGAAATACAATCTCGACACGGTGAAATTCTATGGCGAGCGGTTGATCGATTACGCTGAAACCATCACACGCAAGGTCATCTCCGACATCCCCGACGGCGTTTATTCTTTCGAGGATTATATGGACGACGACGGCTGGTCCAGGTCCCGGATTCCCATCTCGGTGGACATCGACATCCGGGGCGATACCGCTTCTCTGGATTTCAGCCGCTCCGGAGACCAGGTGGAAGGAAGCGTCAACGCCGTGTACGCCATCACCCTCTCGGCGGTGCTGTACGTTTTCAGGGCGCTGGTCTCGGAGAATATCCCCACCAACGCCGGCTGCGTCCGACCCATTACCGTCAAGACCCGCAAAGGCTCCATCGTCGATGCGGAATTTCCCGCGGCGGTGGCGGGTGGCAATGTGGAGACCAGCCAGCGCGTCGTGGATGTGGTCCTGGGCGCCCTGGCAAAGGCGCTTCCGGAGCAGATTCCCGCCGCCTCACAGGGGACGATGAACAACACCACCATCGGCGGAAAGGACGATCGCACGGGCAAGGCTTACGCCTATTACGAGACGATCGCCGGCGGGATGGGCGCCTCCGCCATCCGACGGGGGGAATCGGCGGTCCACTGCCACATGACCAACACCCTCAACACGCCGGTTGAGGCCCTCGAGTACGCCTATCCCTTCCTTGTGACCGAGTACTCCATTCGCAGGGGAACGGGCGGCAAGGGGAAATTTTCGGGTGGGGACGGAATCGTCCGTGAGATCCGCCTGCTTTCCGATGCCGAAATGACGGTCCTCTCCGAGCGCCGGGCCATCCCCCCGTACGGTCTCGCCGGAGGCGAGCCGGGAACACCCGGCGCCAACATCCTCATCCGCCAGGGAAAGAAAGAGAAGATGCCTGGAAAATTCAATGCGAAGCTGAAGAAGGGGGATACCGTGAGGATCGAAACGCCGGGAGGCGGCGGTTACGGGAAACCCTGATTGTTTGTTTGGAGATGGCAGAAACGCCGGGTCCGAAAAGGTCCCGGCGTTTATTTACAGAAATCATCCTGCAAACTGTATCACCAGAGGCATGGTCAGGGCCGACAGGATGGTGGTGACTATGATGATCGCCGCCAGAAGATCGGGGGAGCGATTGAACCGAATGGCGTACATCAGGGGCAGAACCGGCGAGGGCGCCGAGGTCTGCACCAGGTTCACCTGATAACTCAGTCCGCTCGAGCCGATCAGCGTGAGGAAGATCACCGCCAGGACCGGGGAAATCAGCAGGCGCAGGACGGAGGCCGTGGCCACAGGCGCGAGCATGGTCCTGGAGAGTCGTATGTTGGCCAGCTGCATTCCGAAGACGAACGTGAACATCGGGAAAGTGGCCTGCCCAATGTAGCCGGTCACTTCCTGGACCAGAGGGGGAATGGGAATCTCGAAGCTCGCAAAGATCAGTGCCACGACCGTTGCATGGAAAATCGGAATTTTGAGGGCGTCCTTCAGGGCCTGGAGGCGGGTATCCTTGGTGCTGGAAAGGTAAACCGCCAGGGTGGTCAGGGGGATGTTGAAGGCCACGAAAGTCAGGATCGCCTGGTAGGCCGCGTCCGATCCGTAGGTGAAGTAGATGAGCGATATGCCGAAGTTGCCCACGTTGATCATGGACACGCTCAGGATGAAGGCCAGCCGCTTTTCCTTGGAGAGGCGCAGGAATTTCGCCGCCACCCAGCCAAGCCCGGCAAGACTTCCGGTCAGCAGGACCATAAACAGGAAGGGCTCCGCCAGTTCCGCGAAGCCGATTTTCTTCAGCGACAGTTCGTGAAAGATCTTGACCGGCAGGAGGACATACAGCACCAGGTTGTTCAGCGGCCGCATGTCGGACTTGAAAATTTTCTGGTGGAAATAGGCAATCCCCAGAAGGGCGGCCATGGGAAAAATGGATTCCCGCAGTATAAACCAGAACGCCAAAACAGCCTCCTTCACATCACAAACGGATTCAATTTGAGAGCCGCCTGTGCCCGCTCGACCAGTAGATGCGGCAATTCACGCGAATATAACAGGTATGGTTTGCACCTTCAATTACTTGTTTCAACTTTCATCTGAAAGGCTCGGACGTATGAAAAACCTTTTCGAACGGACCCGGATCAACGGGATAACTCTTCCCAATCGCCTGGTGCGAAGTGCCACATGGGAGCGGATGGCCTCTCCCGACGGGAGCATGACCGATCGTCTCTTCAAGGTTTACGAGGATCTGGCCAAAGGCGGGGTGGGCCTGATTATCACCGGTTATGCCTTCGTGATGAAGGACGAGCAGCCCAATCCCGGCATGATGGGCATCTACGACGACCGGTTCATCGAGCAATACCGTTCCCTGACGGAGATGTCCCACCGGCACGGAAGCCCCATCGTCCTTCAGATCGCCTACGGCGGAACCCAGACGAAGCACCGCCCCGAAGAGAGAACCATCTGGAGCCCCTCCGGCGTACCGGAGATGGCAACCGGCGTCGCCGGCCGTGAAATGACCCGCGAGGATATCAGCACATTGGTCCGTGCCTTCGGCGACGCGGGGCGCCGCGCCAAAGAAGCGGGTTTTGACGGCGTACAGATTCACGGCGCCCACGGATATTTCCTCAGCCAGTTCCTGAACCCTTATCACAACAGGAGAACGGACGAATACGGCGGTCCCATCGAAAACCGCTCACGGATCGTGATGGAGGTCCTTGAGGAGATCAGACGGCGGGTCGGCGAGGATTTCCCGGTGATGATCAAGATCAACTCCAGGGACTACGTGGAGAACGGGGCGACCTTCGAGGACTGCCTCTACGTCTGCCGTGAACTCTCCCGGCGGGGTATCGACGCCATCGAGATCAGCGGTGGGATTCTGGCCGCCGGGCAGAAAGCCTATTTCGCGCGTCCGGGAATCAATACCCCAGAGAAGGAGGCGTATTTCGCCGAGGACGCCGCCCGCATCGCCGAGGAGATCGATACACCCGTTATCCTGGTCGGCGGCCTCCGGTCCCCCGAGGTCATGGAAAAACTTTTGAATGAAACGAAAATCGAGTATTTCGCCCTCTCAAGACCTTTCTTAACCGAGCCCGCCCTGGTGAAGCGATGGGAATCGGGTGACCGTGAAAAGGCCGAATGCGTCTCCTGCAACCAGTGCAGGACGGAGGAAGGAAACTACTGCACGGTGCATCAGAAGAAAACCTGAATCACCAAAGGGAATTCCTGCTGAACTTTATGCGAGAAAGTTCCGCTTGCAAGCTGAACTTTTGCGCCAATCTTTTCATGGCATAAAAAAGGGGGCGGATCAAACAAACTGATTTTCATCCGCGAAAATCTATTGATCCGCGGCTATAATGAAGTGCTTGACAAACCTGAAGACAAGCATATGAATCCATTTCACGGAGATCACGGGAGGCAGCGATGAAGGCGGCGGTCATCACCGGATATGGAGGCAACGAAGTCGTCGAGATCAGGGACATGCCGCGGCCAGAGCCCGGAAAAGGTGAAGTGCTGATCCGGGTTTATGGCGCTTCGATCAATCCGGTGGACTGGAAGATCCGCAATGGGATGCTGCGGGTGCTCACCGGTCGAAAATTTCCGAAGATCCTCGGCAGCGAATGCGCCGGAGAAGTGGTCGAGATCGGCGACGGGGTTCGGCGCGTCAAGCCAGGAGACCGGGTGATAGCCCATCCGGGCGCCCGGCGTCTCGGGGCTTACGCGGAATTCGCGTGCACGGGCGAAGGCAACGTCTTCCCATCGCCCGAAAATCTCTCCTTCCAAGAGTCCTCCCCCCTGCCCATTGCCGGACTCACTGCGCTGCAGGCCCTGCGGGACCTGGGCCGAATCGAGGCCGGCCGCTCCGTTCTGATCAACGGGGCCTCCGGAGGCGTCGGCGTTTTTGCCCTCCAGATCGCCCGCATTTTCGATGCGAAAACAACGGCCGTGTGCAGCAGCTCGAATTTCGATCTCGTCAGAGATCTCGGCGCCGACCGCGTTATCGACTACAAAAAACAGGATTTTATTCTTGGAGATGATCGCTGGGACATCGTCTTCGACGCCGTCTCGAAGAGCTCCTTCGCAAAAGCGAAGCGGGTGCTCACACCCCGGGGCGTCTACATCGCCACCCTCCCCCAGCCTTCGACCCTGATCAATCAATATCTGACCCGGTTCATGACACGCAAAAAGGCCAGGACAATCATGGTGCGCCCCAAACTTGTCGATATGAACTGGATGAAGTTCCACATCGAAGCAGGCCGCATCAGAATCGTCATTGACAGAAACTATCCTCTGGAGGAGATCCGCGAAGCCTTTGCCTACAGCGAGTCGGGAAGAGCGAAGGGGAAAATCGTGTTGAAAACAGGCGAAGAGGAAACGCCCCGGGAAGAATACGGAAAGAACGGACCGCCGGCATCGGGACGGGTCACTGATTGACAAAGGGACGGAACATGATAATTCTTTAATAAACACTGGAAACGGTGGGGGCGTGCCGACCATACCTGGTCGGCGCGCCCTTAGGATATCAACCCGGCACGTCCTGAAAGGCTCTCTTTCGAGCCAACCCGCCTCAGACGGATTCTCGTTTTCGGTTGCCTTCTTCGCGAGGGGCTGCCCTACAGTCAGCCCCTTCACGTATAGCTCTTCAAGAACTCCCTTCCCCTGTCCCACACGGACACCATCCCCAGCCCTGGATGTCCTGCGTCGCCTGGTTTTCTGTAGTACCGCCGCAGCGCCCCCGCCGATTCAGTGGTCAGTACACCGGCGCGAATCAGTCCCTGCAGCTCTCCATGGAGCCAGCGAATCGATTTTTTTCGACCATTTCCCTCCGATTCAGGGAATATATCCCATCTTTAAAAAGGGTCGATCGGCGAAATATTTTCCATATTGTCCGTCCGCTTCCAACACGTGGTCGAGGAACCAGTCACGCATGAAATGAAGAACATTTGCTGGAATCCTGTCTTGACCATTAAAATGTTGTGCGCGAAATTTGACCAGGTGATCCCGAAAATACTGGTGTTGGATTTTCTGGTTTTCCAGACCATCAAAACCAGCACGCGCCAGCAGCTTCTCCTCCTCCTGAAAATGAACCAGCACATAGGCGGATAATTCTCGGAAAAGTCCGTTCAAAAATTCAGGGTCGCCATCCTCCATTTTATTGTAATCGTACATCTTATTCAGAAGAGCAAAGAACTTCTTGTGGTGATGATCCATTTCCTGAACATGGACGCTGAACTGGTCTTTCCACTTGAAAAATCCCATTCGTCAACTCCTCTTGAAATGTTTCCGTTTATAGAACGGTTCGCCCCAAAATATCTTTTTCCTTATCCCCCGGCCTTTGGCAGAGCCCACTTGAAATGAACTGCGAGAAGCCGAAGAATGATAACGGTAAACGCGGCGGTCAGCAATGCCGGATTGCGGGGGCACCCGATCGTGTTCAGCAGGTAAAGCAGCGCGGCCCCGGCCAGACAGGCCGAAGCGTAAACCTCGCGGCGCAGCACCAGGGGCGCCTGTCCGGAGAGGAGGTCGCGAAGCATGCCGCCGGCGATGGCGGTTATCACCCCCAGCATGATCGAGCCGAAGAAACCCATCTGGAAGGCGATCGCCTTCCCGGTTCCGATGACAACGAAGGTCCCCAGCCCCACGGCGTCAAAGTAAACCAGCGGGTTCTGCAGGAAGACCATCTTCCGGTGGCCCAGAAAAACGCCCAGGGACACCACTGCGGCGAGATAAAGATAGGTTTCGTCCTGAAAAACAAAAGGCGGCAGGTCTCCCAGCAGCATGTCGCGCAGGGTGCCGCCGCCGGTGGCGGTGACCAGGCCAAGAACCAGTACGCCGAACAGATCCATGTCCCGCCGGATGCCGGCCCAGGCGCCGGAGGCGGCAAAAGCGCCGGTGCCCAGAAGATCAAGGAAGTAAAGCAGGTTCAAGGCCGCCCTCCTGAGAATGGGTTAAAAGCTTTATGCCGACGCCGCTGCGGTCCGAACTGGACACAGAAGCAATACCCACATTTCGACGCCCTTTACGGATAATCCCCAAGTTCCTCCGCCGGCACGGGCCGACCGAATAAAAACCCCTGAGCCTGGGTGCAGCCTCGCTCCAGCAGAAAATGCATCTGCCCTTCGGTTTCAACGCCCTCGGCGAGGACCTCCAGCCCCAGGGATTGACCGAGGCTGATCACCGCATCCGCAATGGCGGCGCTGTTGGGGTCTTTCTCGACGTCGCTGATGAAGCTCTGGTCGATCTTGAGTCGTTTCATGGGAAAACGCTTCAGGTAATTCAGTGAAGAATATCCCGTGCCGAAATCATCTATGGCGATGGAAACTCCCAGGTCACTGAGCTCGTGCATGGTATCTATGACTTTTCCCACATCCCCCATCACTATGCTTTCCGTCAGCTCCAGTTCCAGAAATTCGGGGGAAAGGCCCGACTGAAGAAGAATCTTCTCGATAAGTCCCGGAAAATTTCCCGCCCGGAATTGAAGGGCCGAAATATTCACCGCCACCTTGGTCGGTTTACCCTGGGACTGCCATCGTCTGGCCTGAAGGCAGGCGGTTTCCAGCGCCCAGCGTCCGACAGAGATGATCATTCCGGTCTCCTCCGCCAGGGGGATGAAGTCTCCCGGGGAAATCATGCCATTGATCGGATGCTGCCATCGAATCAGCGCTTCGAAGCCGATGATTTCTCTCGTCTTAAGATTCACCTGTGGCTGATAATGCAGGATGAAATGATTGTCATCTATGGCGCTTCTCATTTCGTTTTCGAGCTTGAGAAGCTTCTGGGCGCGCAGTTCGGTCTTTGCCTTGAAAAAATAGTAGGCATTCCGTCCGCCTTCCTTGGCCCGGTACATCGCCGCGTCGGCACGCCTCAGCAGCTTGTCGGAGTTTCTTCCATCTTCAGGGAAAATGCTGATGCCGATGCTCGCGGAAAGATGGAATTTGCGCGACCCGATAAGGACCGGTTCCTTCAGGATGGCGAGGATTTTTTTTGCCACGATTTCAATGCCCGGCAAATCATCAAACTGCTCGATCAGAAGAATGAATTCATCACCACCGAAACGTGCGAGAGTATCAGCTTCACGGATCATGGCGCTCAGTTTGGCGGAAATCTCTTCAAGCACTTTGTCCCCGATGTGATGACCATAGGAATCGTTCACAATTTTGAAACGGTCGAGGTCGAGGAACATTACGGCCACCTTGTATTTGAATCGACGGGCCCGGGCAAGAGCATGATTGAGACGATCCATCAGGAGAGTGCGATTCGGTAAATTGGTCAGCTGATCATAATAGGCAAGATGATCGAGTCTTTCCTTGTCCTGAACGCGTTCGCTGATGTCTTCGACGATCTCGATGAACCTGTCGGCCTTACCCTCGGAATTGAACACCGGAAAAGCCCTGACTCTCACGGTTGATCGACGGCCATCCTCGCTCACACCCTCTGTGACGACGGTTTCGGACTTTCCGCTTTCGAGAGCCCTGGCGCCCGGACAGTCGGCGCAGGCCTCCGCTTTCTTTCGAAATGCGGAAAAGCAGTGTTTTCCGTTGAAGGATTCAGCGGACTTTTCGAACCGGCGTGAAAAGGCTTTATTGACCATGAGCACACGATGCTCCGCATCGATCAGGGTGATCCCCAGGTCCACGTTCTCAACGAGCGTGCGATAGAGCTCCTCGCGTTCCTGAAGCGCTTTGAGAGAGGTCTTCAGGGGATTAATGTCCTGAATCAGGGCGACGCAGTAAAGCGGCTCTCCGGAGCCGTCGCGCACCCAGGCCACCGTGACGAGTCCCCAGACGAACGCTCCGTCCTTGCGTACAAAACGTTTTTCGTAAGTAAAGGCATCGGTTTTGCCTTCAATGGCCAGGGCGAAATAATGGCCGGTGATTCTCCTGTCTTCGGGGTGGGTGACATCCATGATCGTCAGTCGCAGAAGCTCATCTTGCGAATAACCGAGGAATTCACAGTATGCGGGATTTACCTGCAGAAGGGCGCCGTCGGGGAAAGACACCGACATCCCGGCCGCCGCATAAGGAAAGAGAGCGCTGAGAGACGCCCTGGGTTCAATACTCGAATTAATTAAATCGCCACCGGGGTGAGAATCGGACTGCTTCATGGGTTGTTTCTTCATTGTTTCCTCAAACGCAAAGGAAGGACCCACCCGCGGGAGATCGACCGGGCGACGCCGAATTTCAGAAAATCCTGTTGACTTTAGCGGGCCCGTGTGGTTAAAAATACCACCACTCAGGCCGTGCCCCCAAAAGGCCCCGACTTCAAAAAACACGCCACCCTAGCTCAGCTGGTAGAGCAACTGATTCGTAATCAGTAGGTCGTCGGTTCAAATCCGATGGGTGGCTCCAGTAAAAACAGGGACTTAGGAAGTTTTCTAGGTCCCTAAATTTTTTAATTTTGTGCCGTGGGTTCCTCTTTGGGTTCCTTTTGGGATATTTTGAGACATGTCTCAGTTCAGCGATTATATTGTCTTTGTAGATGAAAGCGGAGACCACGGCCTGAAAAATATTGACGCCAATTATCCCGCGTTCGTTCTGGCTTTCTGTATTTTTAAAAAAACTGATTATGCCACCACGCTAGTATCAAACCTTAAATACTTTAAATTTAAGCACTTTGGCCACGATCAAATAATTCTCCACGAAACAGACATTAGAAAAGATCGTGGGGATTTTGTCTTACTCAAAACACGGGAAAAGAAACAGTCATTCATAAATGAATTATCTGAGATTGTCGACTCCACTTCTTTTACATTCATAGCAGCTACGATTCAAAAAGAAGACTTTATTGCGCGTTATAAAACTCCGGCTAATCCCTATCATATTGCACTAGCCTTTGGCCTGGAAAGAGTTTTTTTCTACCTTAGGGGTCTCGGGGACATCAGAAGAAAAACTCACATAGTAGTTGAAAAGCGCGGGAAGCAGGAAGACAGGGAGCTCGAGTTAGAATTTCGCCGCGTTTGCGACGGGAAAAATTTCTTACGAACCTCATTTCCTTTCGAAATAGTATTTGCTGACAAAAAATGTAATTCGGCAGGCCTTCAAATGGCAGATATAATTGCTAGGCCAGTTGGAATGAAAATTTTACGCCCGGATAAAGAAAATAGGGCCTACGAGATTATAGAAAAGAAATTTTACAGAAACCAGAATGGGCATATTAGGGGGTGGGGGCTAAAGTGTTTTCCATAAAACAAAAGGCCCCAACGAATCCGTCGAGGCCAGGTGTCGACCGGGAATCCCCAGTCCTTGGAAAAAGAATACATTCAACCCGCATCCGTGTCAATACATTTTAAACAATATGCCCTGCTCCATTGACAATACCTTTTATCTCCTGTATCACGAAACGGCTCATGGCGGAAGGTTCGACCACTCACCCCCCCTCCGAGGGGTCGAGCCTCCGCTGTGGGCCTGTTTAAATTCCCGCCTCCATGCTGGCGGGGTCTTTTAATTCCGCTGTGGGCCCGGTTAAAAGGTGTCCGGCAAAAGCAGATTGAGCCAAGGCCCATATTTGAACTGGTAGAGCTTCCTGGACACGCGGTCCCACCTCAGACAGAAAACTTTTTTCCCTTCATACCTGATTCCGACCTCATAAAAAGGTAAATTCACCGGTACGCCAGTGGCAGGGGATATGTAGTCAATTTCTAAAGTCTCGTCCTGCCACGTGGCCATTGATCCGGAGCATCCCCCGACTTTGGAGATTTGAGGGGCGGCAAATACCTTTTTCAGTGCCGCATCCTTCACCCTGGTTGCAAGCTGGTCTTTTTTATCCTTGCTGAGTCTCATCCCCCCGCCTCCATGCTGGCGGCCTTGATCTTGACCTTTTCCATTTCCCCGCCGATCCTCTGTAAATCCCGGCGAAGGTCTCCCAGCACGGCCCGGATTCCTTCCACGGCGTCCGGGCTCGGTTCGCTGTAATCCATGGCCTCGATCATCAGGTCAACCCTTCCCGCGCACCTCATCAAAATTTTCTGCATCATGACAACCTCCCTTTGATTGAAAAATAAAATTCACGGATACAATGGAAACATTTTTTAATCGGTCAACATGTTGATGGATTTATTTCTACATCCGCGATCAAACGATTGCAACCATAAATAAGTACCTGAAATCACGTTCAAAATGGTTGAATGATCGTTCAAAAATTTTGAACTTGGAAGCTCTTGTGTAATAAGGTGAAAATTCTTTTTTTCGGTGAAATTGGATGCTAAAAACGGGGAAATTATTCTTTGTTAATTGTCTGTTTTTTGGGGTATTGTCAACCATCTGGTAACCTCGGTTTGCAAGTGTCAACCCAAGGTGGTAACCTTCAAAAAAAAATCCGTCGCTAAATTTAATTTGCGCTGCGTCCCGCATACTGAAACAACCCCAGGAAGGACCCAGGGGATTTTTATGGGGGGTGTGCCGGGTGTGGGCGGTCCCCTCGTCGCGCTCTGCCCTGTGTGCTGCACGTCGCTTGGATTAATGGATACCGGGGCGGGCTGTGCGGTCTGCTGTCCTCGTGGGGCCTGTGAGGGCTTCGTGTGCAACCGGCTGTTCCTCCGGGGAGAGTTTGGTTAGCGGGCGGGCTTGGGATTCTGTGGCGGGAGTGACACCAATTGGTGTCAAATTGTCCGTGACTTCTGCGCTTGATATGAGGCGGTTTGCGTTCGTCTTGCTCATCCCCCATCTCGCCCGGCAATATTCCTCAAACGTGCTGCAATGGTCGAGGTAAAGGCGGCCGTCACGAATAAAATAAAAGCGGGAGACACAGCCCTATCAAACTGTGCTCCCGCCTTTCTGTCTGCCCACCACGCTCCCCGAAGGAGAATAAAAGGGTGCCGTGGGCTCTGTACGGTTTTAGGTGGACGCCGGGCACTCATACAGTAATCCCAGCCGTTCAGGGGGCGCAAAGAAAACCCCAGGGTGGCCAGCCGCGCTTGAACATCGAATATCTATCCCGCGCCTATCGGGTTGAATTGTCCCGGCGTGCTCTGTTCGGTCAGTGTCAAGGGCTCGCCTCCAGTCAGGTGCCGGAAATAATCTCCCCCGTCATGTGCCCACGTTATGCCCTCTGATATTTCCATGGCCGTATACGCTGCGGGCACGGCCACAAATGACCGCTGATCGTCGCCAGGGTAAAAAGCATACCTGCCTATCATTGGAAAGGAGTTTTCCACGGTGACCCCCCCGGGGCGGCTCTGGTATTGTGTTTCGGTGAAGTATTTGGACGGTTCGCCTCCGGTGTACTCGCTGGGTGGATCTCCGATGTTTAGCATTTGCTCTTCCGTTACGTTGTCTGTTTCCGGTGATGTGCCTGAAGGCGTGTCCAGAAAACCAGGCCCGCTCAGTTTTGCGGAATAGTGGAATGATGTGGCCCCGCCCGTAAAGCTAGAACTGCTGCTTGTCTCGCCGGTGTCTGGGTCTCTCGTATATTCGGTTGTATATTGTGCTGAAGCGGTGTCTCGGCTGGAGGTGTGGATCTCAAAGGCGCGGGTCCGAAGGTCCAGCATCGTGAGGTGAAGGTTTTTAGAGGAATGGGTGTTCCAATCTCGCGTTGATGATCCTCCGGTGCCGCTACTGGAAGATGACCATGACCCGGAGGATGAGCCTATTGTTCCACTGTAAACCGTCACGCCTCCGGCGATAATTTCCACGCTTTGAGTGTTTGAAAAATTTCCGCTCGTACTGGTCATGGCCCCGTCCGGCTCGTCGTACGTCGCATGGCTTGACTTGTCCGATTCCTCAGAGAACCCAATCCGACCGACAATCTCGGTGTCCCCGTCATAATCTGCGAATTCCCAAACACAAGAGCCACGTATGGACTCGGTTCCGGTCTCAGAGGTTGCCCCAAAACCTGAAAATGTCGCGTCTGTCGTCTTGGTAAGGACTCCCGTTTCTCCCAATTCCGTAAATGCCAGTGTTTCCGCGTTCCAGTCCACGGCCAGCCGGTAGCGGTAATATTTGGCTGTGATGATCCCGTCCCCCTCATAGGTCCCTACGTTCCGAACGGCGGTTGCTTCGGTTGCGCTGGCGTTAAAAAACCATGATGTGTAATTCGCGTAAAAAAGGGACTGATACGGCCAATTCTTGACGTGGACTTGCCGGGCGTTTTTCGCTTTGCCGTTTTGGAAATCGGCTATCCAGAAAGTTTCTTCGGAAATGTTGCGCTGGAGGGGTGAGCCGGTGCCCGATGTGCCCGTCGCCTCCACGTAGATGATTTTGTCCCCAGTTTCCGCCCTGTGGATGGCCGCGCCAAGGATAACGGAGACATTGGACGAAACGGCCACGTATCCCCTGAAATAGACTTGTCCGTCATAGAAATAGGATTCGCTCTCGATGTACTGTCCAACGGTTCCGGCATCGATGACGCCTTGCAATGTCGTTCCTGCCGGAAGCTGCTGGAAAACTTTGGTGATTATTCCGTGCTCTCCGTCTGAATCCTTAAAAACCAGGCCGGGAACGATTGAATAAACCCGCCAAGCGGCAACGGTCATCTCTTCGTCAAAATATCGGGAGGGAACGCCTTTCCAGCTCAGCACGTCCCCGTTGTGGCCGCGCCAGTCAATATTTCCGTATTTCAGGTTTTGGACTTCGCGGGCGGTCCAGGCGGAATCCTCGTATTTCAGCCATTGCCGGGCATCCCCGTTTCTGCTGAAAAAACCTTGAACGCCGCAACGCCTTGGATTGTCCTCGAACCCGATCACGCGGGGTTGCTTCCAATCCTGATTCTGGAATTCGATGACAACGCGGTCCCCGATTTCAAACACGGCGCCGTTGCAATTCATGTAAACGATGGACACGGCTTCAAGGGTGTCCGTCTGGTTGATATTCAGTTTTTGGCTTCCGGCTGTGGCGGGCTCAAGGTCCACGTTGCAGGAATCGCCATTTATGGCGGTAATCTGTCCGATTCGATAGCGGGGTTTCCATTTGTCCATCCCTGGGCGCATGGCGGCGTTCCAAAATACGCTCCATGGCGTTCCGGAAACAATCGGCTGGACCTGTCCGTCCGTGGCGGGCACGTGTGCGGCTTCGGTTCCGTCCGTTCCTGCCGGGCGGATAATCGGCGGATCTCCGGGCTTGCGTCCGATTTCGATTGTCCCGACTTCGCCGGATAGGGTTTCTGAGAAATCTGCACACCATGCGTCCGTTTCTTCCGGCTCCTGGACTTCGGCCGCCAGAAAATCAATCCCTTTCTGTGCCGATGTTTTTTGCATCATGGCCTGAGATTTCGTGCGGCGGGCGTCAATCAGTTGCGTCTGTGCCTCCCGGACACCGGTTTGTGCGCTCTCCAGGACGGTTTTATACTCCGGCTCCGGGTTCGACCGGTAGGCGCTCACGGCTGCGGAAAATTTATCCTCGGCAAGCTGCAGGGCTGCCAGCGCGTCATTAACGGACGCCTCCAGGGAAGGCAAGAGGTCATCTATTTCGGCAATTCGGGCGGTCAGTTTTTCGGTTTCCGCCTTCGCCCGGGCATTGGCCGGCACGGGCTTGATCGTGTAAAGCCCTTCGCCGTGTGCTGTGATTATGGTTGCTTTTCCCATGGCTATTTCCTCCGCTCCACCTTCGGTTTAATATCGCCATAGAAGTGAAAAGCGAAGCTGTCGTGAATGTCAGGATCGAACTGGGGGCGGCGCTGGATGTATCGGGGATACTCAGGGCCGGATCCTGTTTCCAGTGCGCTTTTCAGTTCTCCCGCAACTCCGGCCAAAAGGGACCGGATATTGACGGCGGACTCTTCCGGAAGGCTGGACGCGAACATGGCAATTATCGGCACGCCGTCTTTGATATGGACACACGCCAGGACCTGCACGTCGTTTTCGACGGACTGGAGATAATCCAGGTATGCCGGGATTTTCTTTTTCAGGGGTGCTTCGGGTGGCTCGTACATTTTTTCTTCCCTCCTGTAATCCCCCGGACCGGCGAAGGTCCGGGGGCAGGTTCAATTCACTTCATTCGATCAAGAATCCGATCAAGTGCGCTTGGCTTTGATCAGGACCTTGGGCCGGGTGCATATCGGAAGCGGGTTTGACTGAACTTCCAAATCAACCCACTTCTGAAAACTGGCATCCGGGGCGATTTTCGCATACCGGGGGAGGCCGATGGTGTTCGCGGTCTCCATATAATCAGCCGGTGCGAAATTTTCAATGAACAGGCCAGGAACGCCGACGGGGAAGAAATGGGCTTTGTCGGTGTCAATAAATTCGACGCTCCCGACCTTGCCACGGTAGTTTTCGAAGGTGATCCCCCCGTACCGGATAACCTCGTAAGCAATGCCCTCTCGAAGCTGGGCGGCTGCCTGCTGGTTGAGGTAGGTTTCCCGAATCTCTGAATGTGCGGTCAGGTCATCCCAGAAGTTATCCCCGCAGAGGCAATGGACGCCATTATGCGCCAATGCGCCGAGTTCACCCGAAATGAGCCGGTCAACCTGAGTGCATTTCTTCCGCACGGCCCCGGATGCGGGGGCAGCGTTGTCCAGATCGAAATCAATCTCCGCGTGCTGCGACACGCCGAACTCTGTGAAGAGGTTGTAAATTTCGGTAGATCCGTCGGCGTCCAGGATGATTCCTTTAACAGCTCCCATCCGGAGGTGTTCAAGGGTGGCATCGAGGGAGAGCGTCATGGTTTTCATTCTGTCGTTTACAACCATTTCGACCCCTGCAAGTTCGTTCTGAGAGCCGAACGCTCTTACATCCTGGATCTCATCGGCAAGCACGCGGTCGCTCACTGCCATATGGGGAATCTTGAAAGTCCGGGCGGTGCGTTTGCCGGTCTGGTTCTGCTGCCCGGGGGCTCCGCGGGGCTGGGTGTTCACCAGATAGAGGATTCCGTCCTTTTCCTCAAACATGACGGACGTGGTAGGAACTCCCCTGGGTTGGAAAAGTTTGATCCTCCCGACTCGGCCGGGAATGTGAGGCATCTTATTGACGGCCTCAGTAAGGGTGATCATCGAAAAAGCATCATTTTTGAATACGTCAATCGCTGGCATGGGTTCTTCCTCCTGGTTGAATGGTTAAGCGCCGTAGACTTCGGCGGCAATGGTTGAAAGATTCTTCTGCGGTTTCAGTGCTGCTGCCGGGGCGGTTCTCTGGGCTTCCTTCAAATCCGCCGGCACGTTATGGTAAAGGGACAAATCGAACCCGGCTGCGGCAAGCTTCACGGGGTCCTCCATTTCGTCGGCAAAGCCCAGCTCAACGGCTTCCTCTGCCGTCATCCATGTTTCATTAGCCATGAGCTTTGAAACCTCGGCGTCGGTCTTCCCGGACTTGTCCCGGTAAGCGGCAATCAATCCGGCTTTCGCCTTGTCCAGCATGTCGGCAATCTTCCGGAAATCCTCAGCCGTCCCGATTGCAACTGATCGCGGATCGTGGATCATCATCATGGCGTTTTCCGGCATAATGACCCGATCCCCGCCCATGGCAATCAGGGAGGCGGCAGAGGCTGCCAGGCCGTCGATATAAACCGTGATCGCGCCTTCGTGCCTCCGCATGGCGTTGTAAATGACATTCGCGGCCCATACGCTCCCGCCTGGGGAGTTGATGTGCATCTCCACGTCCTGAAGATTTTTCAGGTGGTCAACAAATTCCTTGGCCGTTACTTCATCGTCGGACCACTTGTAGTCCACGATAGGGCCGAAAATGTTGATAATGGCCGGTTTGCCTGGAAAGGCTGCTTTCACGGAGTACCACTGATTCTTCACGGCTTCCCTCCCCAATTCTCGTAAATCGCGGCCGTATTGACCGGGGGCCTGTCTTCCCCATAGTGCCCGGTATGGTGGCGGCTCGTGATCTCGGTTTCTTCGTCGCGCAAGGCCAGAATGTCTTGAATCCGGCGGCCTGCGGAAGTCAAGGAGGCTCCCTCTTCGACCATGCCCATGAAAAGAGATTCCATTCTGTTTGCACGGCAACAGGCGTGCAGCTCGCGTACACGGCCACGCTCGGCAACCGTCGCCTCGTTCCGGGCATGGTCAGCGGCGGCGGTTACAGCGGCGGTCACGGCCTCATTTACGGCCGACTCCAGTTCCGCCTGGGTGTAGGTTTTTGGTTCTTTTGGTGGCATTTGTGTCCTCCAGTTGTTAAGGGCGCTGGGTGATCGAGGTACCGATCGCTCCGCTGCGCCTGAGTTCATCCCGGCTGTAAGTCGGCGGCCGGTTCATCCTTCTCGCCTCCACGAAGTTCCTCAAGGCTCCCGGCAACGCTCCTGCCGCTTCAGCCATATCTGAGGCCTTCCGGTAGGCGGCCATTGCCCGGTTCAGTTTGCCCTCTGCTGCTTCAATTTCCCGGCTGAGCGATTCCGGTACGTCTTTCCGATACTCGGACCGGCTGAGGTTCAGTCGCTTTAACTCTTGACTGGCTTCTGCCATGAGGTCACGCCGGGCGGTTGCGATTGCACGGGCCCCGCTTGCCTCTGATTCGAGGTCCTGGAGCTTGGCGCTGTCCCAGTCCCACATGATTTTAGGATCGTCGTCCAAGTCCAGGACGGCGCGGGGGTCCGCGTCGGATCGGCGGGGCATGGTTGAGCCTTCGGCTTCTGCTGCGGTGATGATCGATTCCTCCGTTCGTTCAAGTTTGAGTTTCCGGGCCTGGGCCTTGCGGATATCGCTGTGCCGTGTGGCTGCCGGTACGGTCTCCGGGTCCTGCTCATACAGTTCCGCCAGGGCATCATGAAGGCGGGCCTTGACTTGCTCCGGGAAGAAAAACGCCAGCATGTCGAATGTCTCCCCGTCAGTGAACCGTGGCGGGGTTCCGCCTTCCCGTGCCAGCAAGTAAACCGGGGCGTTTCGCCGGTAACGTGCGGCGGCGGCCGTCACTGTGGCATCTGCTCGTGAGAGACTTTCCTCCACGGGGTTCCAGCATGTTTCCAGGTGGCTGATATGCTGGGTTTCGGCCTGGATTTTCTGCCTGGTTGATTCCAGGTCCTTCTGTGCTTTTTCCATTGAAAACTGCGATTTCATTTCTCTTGCTCCCTTCCTTTTAATTGATATGTAATCGGGGCGCTCTCCCGTTATTTTCAAGGCCGAAAAACCGCCTGCAAGGGGTGTATATTAAATCTGACAAATCTGACAAATCTGACAATGGGTGTCATTTGGATTTTCTCTTGCTTTTCAGGCCCTTACCTATACTTATGACAATATGACATTTAAAAATAATATATACATACATAAGGGGTGGCTGTGTTTCCATGACACACACACATTGAAAACCCGATTGTCTCTAAGCGTGTTCCTCGAAATTTTTGTCATATTGTCAGAAATTCCCTAAGCGACTGATTTAAAACCACAATTTTTGCTATGTGGCTGTCAGATTGCTGTCAGATTTGTCAGATAATGTAGCTTTCAGGGATATTGACGGCCCTGGTAACTACGCCAGCGGTGAAATAAACCGTCTTGGCGGGCTTTTCTGCGCCCTCGATCCTCTCCAGTTGCTTTCCCCAGCCAGAGCCCCACGGGGTGTCACTGAGTATCTTTCCTATCTCCGTAGCGCTTTTTGAAATCGTGAGAAAGCCGTCCTCGTAGTCTCCGCGCAACCCATACCGGCGGACGGTGTCCTCGGCGGTCTTCCGTCCAATGTCGTTGTGACCCGCTCCCGTGATGGCGATTTTTGCGGCTTCACCCAAGGTCAGTTCGTGTGTCATCTGTTCCCCCTGGACTCGGATTCTTGCCGAAAGGATTGTCATGAGGCAGCGGAGTTCGTCGCGGGATTCTTCGAGTTCCGCCTTTTCCTCCCCCCAGTCCTGTCTTTGGACCCACTCGCGGGCAGCTTCAATGGTGATCCTGTCGGTTCGATAGAGGGCATATGCTCCGGCTAAAAGGGCTCCTATCTGGTCCCCTGTTCGATGGCTGCCGAAGTGTTCGGCAACCGCCTGGGCGAAGGTTTCAGCGTTCGCCTTAATGTCAGGGAGGGCCTGAATGATTCTTGCCCTGAGGCTGTCGCAGAATTCGCGCTGCCCAAGCGTCTTTTTCCATTCCTCTTTGAAGTGCTTGTAATCAATAACCTTGCGGCCCAATTCAAGCACGGTGATCCTCGATGCATCAGACTGAAGCTTGATACCAACCCCGACGCTTGAAAACGCGAAACAGGACCGTATTTTGTACTCTGTGGCCTGCCCGTCCTTGCTCCCCTTAATAATGCCCGCCCCTGACTCCGACGATGCTTGACGGGCCAGCTCCAAAACGTTCTGCATCCGTGCCGCCGCCTTCTTGTCCTCCCCCTCCGCCTCATCGAAAACAACCGGGAGGGAATCAAATTTCAGTTTTTGCCGAAGGCCTGCTTCGGTTGTGTTCGACTGGGCGAGCAAGGCGAACCTCCCAAGGATCGGGCGAATGACATCCTTGATTACCGTTGATTTTCCGGTGCCGACCCCGCCCGTCACCCAAATATGCGGACGCCACCTCATACCGCCACAAACAACGGCAACAACGCACCATCCCGCCAGCATTACGGCAGAAATAACCTTGTCCCATGGCAAGAGCTTGATAAGGGGGATGATCTTCGCGGATTCCTCGGAGGGGAGGGGTGAAGACAGGTTCTTTTCTTCCAGCGTGATATTTCGGGGGTAATTAAACTCTGAATCGATCTCGCCGTTTCCGATCCTCTCGCCGTCAACGATCAGACAGCTTCCAAGGTTCAAAACCGACCGGCCTGCGTCCTCCCACACACCACGGCCGCGAATATTCGAGGGGTCGTATATGCCACGGTCCTCCGATGCGCGTAACAGGGCGTTCCCGGCTGCGTCCCAATCAGCGCCCTGCTTGCCCGGAAAACTGCGCTCCCAGAACTGGATTTTCGCAAGCGGCAACAGGTATGGCTTATTGTGCTGGTTGCCCCTGATCGCCTGGACCTGTCCGAGCTTGTCGGGCATGTAAAAATAACTGCCATCTGAGTATCCGAGGACTCGGAACGGGGCTGTTGATTGCCAGCCTGTTTGAGGGGGCGTGTCGGTTTCTGGTTTTGCGCTCACCATGGAGGCGGGCGGTTCTTCGGTTTTTATGGCCGGGTCCACTGCTGTCTCACAATTAGATCAATAAAAAGGATGGCTTAGAACCTGCCTGTGTTATAATGATTTCGCCAAAAACACATTAAATACAGGAGGTTCCAAGCCATGGCACATTGTAGCACTGTTCTTTCTCAAATAGTACG
>JAGXHI010000049.1 GCA_024636295.1 Desulfuromonadales bacterium | reverse complement strand
CGTACTATTTGAGAAAGAACAGTGCTACAATGTGCCATGGCTTGGAACCTCCTGTATTTAATGTGTTTTTGGCGAAATCATTATAACACAGGCAGGTTCTAAGCCATCCTTTTTATTGATCTAATTGTGAGACAGCAGTGCCATCCATGATTAAAGTATTGCCTTGAAAATTCTATCATGTTAAATTTCGACATCAAAAATCGAATATAATTACATTTATAATTCTCCGATAAGAGCAAACCGGGAGCGATCCCGGGACGCAGAGCCACGGGCCTCCGTCGAGGCAGCCGGGCAACCGAAGAGAGTGTCGTAATCGTATGTTGTATGACGCCCGCTTCCTGTATTGAAGGCGGGTTTTTTGTGTTCAGGCCCGGCATGCCGAGTGTCGGGCCTGTAATGGCATCAGAAGGGAGGAGAGTTTTCATGATTGGAGCCCGTCGAAGTGGTGCGTTTGTCCTTGTTTTCCTGCTCGCGAGCATCTTTTTGCCTGGCAAAACCCATGCCGACACGGTCAGTCAGGCCACGGGGTTCAGCGCTTCCGGAAGTCTCTGGGGGGGAGGGGATCCGAGCCATGATTTTCACCCGGAGGGTTTGAGCCTCAGCTTTGGCCAATCCCTCTCTGTCGGGGGCTTCACGGCCGGGGTGGGCCTGGAAGCCAGAGGCGAAGCGAGCGGGGAGATCGGCGTTGATTTCGAGGCGACCTTTAACGAGCCGAGCTTCCGGTTGAACAATCCCTACGAGGTGACCTTCACGCGCCCCGATCTCGGGGGGACCAAAGCGGGCGAGGGGTTCCGCCTTCAGATGAATGCGATTTCTTCCGGACCCGAGTTGACCACTCAGTTGCAGCCCCCTTCCTTTCGCGGAGGAGTCTTCATAAGGGATTTGAACGCCTCGATCGAGGCGGAGGGTTGCGCCCTGGTGGCTTGCAAAAGCGGCTCGTGGGACCTGATAGATTCCTTCAGTTTCGAACAGGACCTGATCGCGTTCGACAACTCGAGCGGAAGCCCCTCCCTGAAAATCCTCCCCGGTTCAGCCCTGGAAACCACCTATGCGTCTTTTCCGAAAACGTTCAGTGTCGGAAGTTTTGTCGATGCGACAATCTACGATCCCAGCTTCACCGAAACGAGCATCGGTGAAGGAAATTCCGTCCAGGTGGATGCGAGCGCCGACATTTTCTCTCTTCAGGCCAATATCAGCAATGTGGTGAGCAGGCTGACCCAACTTCCCCTGAACGAATCCTTTGAAGCCGCGGGGGGTGTTTTGGAAATCGGCTACGAAACCATTAATTTCAGAGTCGGTCCCAAACTCAGCATGGGGCTTGACTCGGAATTCACGTTGGGGGAGTTCTCTACAGAGCTGATTTTTGATAAACCGGTGGGGATGTGGATCGACGAGGAGCACACGAGTTACGTGGTGATCGACTCCCTCGCCCTTGAAAATGGCGAGCAGATATCGGATATCTTTCTCCTGCACCCCGGGGAGACGGTCACCTCGACACCGGTCTACCAACTGGGGGAGGGTTATTTTACCAACACCACAAGCGCCCAATACTACTTGAATGCAAACCTTTCCATACTGTCGGCGACCTTTAAAGCGTGGGAATACGGTGAAACCTTGGGACCTTTGTATACCTGGGACAAGGACCTGTTGCTCGGCAGCACCAATTTGAGCACCGAAGGCTTCGGGGTTTCCTTCCAGCAGCAGGAAGGAAGCCGGTTCTCCCTTACGTCCTCGCCCGGCGAATGCCGGGAGGCAGGCGCGTCGGCCTCCGGGTTCATTTTCGACCCCTTGTGCGGCGGCACCCTGACCAAAACGGACTCGGGCACCCTGGAGCTCTTTGCCGAGAACAGCTACACAGGGGGAACCGTTTTGGCGAACGGCACCGTCGTCGTCGAAAGAGATGCCAACCTGGGGGATGTAAGCGGTTCGATCACTTTCGACGGGGGCACGCTCAGGACCCGCAACTTCGATGCGGACACGACCGGGATCATCACTTCCCGTTCCGTTCTCCTCAATGCGGGAGGCGGCACCTTCGATACCAACGGGCTCGATTCCACCTTGGCCGGCGAGATCAACGGGGTCGGATCCTTCACCAAGACCAGCACAGGCACCCTGACCCTCTCCGGAGTCAATACCTACACCGGCGCGACCAACCTGGAAGGCGGCACACTCTCTCTTTCCGGCGCAGGCAGACTGAGTGATGTGACGGCACTGAATCTCGACGGCGGAACTCTCTTCGACATGTCGGTGGCCGACGGCGATCGTGCCGTCGGATCCCTGGCGGGTTCGGGGGATATCCAGCTCGGCGCCAACACCATGACCACGGGGGGGAACCATTTAAGCACCGAATTCTCCGGGCTCCTCGCCGGGAGTGGGGGACTGACCAAGGTCGGCAGCGGCACGCAAACCCTCTCCGGGATCAATACCTACATGGGGGCGACCCGCCTGAATGGAGGAGCCCTGAGCGTCTCCTCCGATGCGAATCTGGGTAACGGCGGTGCGCTGGCCTTCGACGGAGGAGAGCTGAAAACCACCGCCGCCTTTTCCAGCTCCCGAAGTATTTCTCTTGATTCCGGCGGAGGGACCTTCAATACCAACGGTTTCGACGCCATCCTCTCCGGAGTGATCGGCGGGGAGGGCTCATTCCGCAAGACCAGCGAGGGCATCCTTGCCCTGGCCGCAATCAATACCTATACGGGCGCCACCCGGGTGGAAGGAGGCGTTCTGTCCCTTGCCGGGGAGGGAAGCCTGAGCAGCGTGACCGCGCTCGATATCGAGGGAGGAAGCGCATTCGACATCTCGGCGGCGGATGACGACCGGACTGTGGGGTCTCTGGCTGGAGCGGGAAATGTTCTCCTTGGGGCAAATTCCCTGACCGCCGGTGTCAACAACGCCGATACCCGCCTCAGCGGCGAGATCCGCGGCGCGGGTGCGGTGATAAAGACCGGCACCGGAAACTGGACCCTCACCGGCGCCAATACCTATTCCGGCGGCACGCGCGTCTCCGGCGGCACCCTGACCGGCACCAGCGCCAGTCTGCGGGGGGGTATCGTCAACGAGGCCGCTGTCGTCTTTGACCAGGCCGATGACGGAACGTATGCCGGCAACATGGACGGAAGCGGATCTCTGACCAAGAGCAACGACGGAAATCTGGTCCTGAGCGGAACCAATACCTATAGCGGCGGAACGCTCGTTTCCGGCGGTATCCTGACCGGCAATACCAACAGCCTGCAGGGACAGATCGTCAATCAATCCGCCGCGGTTTTCGACCAGGCCACGGAGGGAGTCTATTCCGGCGACATGAGCGGTGGGGGGAAAATGGTCAAGAGCAATGCCGGAAACCTGGTCCTGAGCGGAACCAATACCTATAGCGGTGGCACGCTCGTTTCCGGCGGCATCCTGACCGGCAACACCACGAGCCTCCAGGGCGATATCGCCAACCACGCAGCCGTGGTCTTCGATCAGGCGACAAGCGGCATCTACTCCGGCGACATGGGCGGCAGCGGATCTCTGACCAAGAGCAATGCCGGCAGTCTTACTCTCGCCGGGGCCAACAGCTACACCGGCGGCACTCTGGTTTCCGGCGGCATCCTGAGCGGCAACACCACCAGCCTCCAGGGCGATATCACCAACGAAGCGGTCGTGCTCTTCGACCAGGCCGCTGGTGGAACGTATGCCGGCAACATGGGCGGAAACGGTTCGCTCACCAAAGCCAATGGCGGCAACCTCATCCTCGCCGGCTCCAACAACTACAGCGGTGGAACAACCGTTTCCGGAGGGGCGCTGAGCGGCAACACCACCAGCCTCCAGGGCGATATCGCCAACGACGCAGCCGTGATCTTCGACCAGACGAAGGATGGAACGTATGCCGGCGACATGCGTGGCAGCGGGATGATGGTCAAGCTCAATGCCGGAAATCTCATCCTTTCCGGCTCCAACAGCTATGCCGGCAGCACCATCGTCGCCGGCGGCATTCTGACCGGCAACACCACGAGCCTCCAGGGCGATATCGCCAACAATACTACCGTGGTCTTTGACCAGGCCGCAGACGGAATTTTTGCCGGCGACATGCGTGGCAGCGGGGTATTGGTCAAGCTCAACGCCGGAAATCTCATCCTTTCCGGCTCCAACAGCTATGCCGGCAGCACCATCGTTGCCGGCGGCATTCTGACCGGCAACACCACGAGCCTCCAGGGCGATATCGCCAACAATACTACCGTGGTCTTTGACCAGGCCGCAGACGGAATTTTTGCCGGCGATATGAACGGATCCGGAACAATGATCAAAGAAAGCGCCGGGGTCCTGAATCTGACGGGCGCCAGCACCTATTCCGGACCGACCACCATCAACGAGGGCGGCTTGCGGGTCAATGGCTCTCTTGCCTCGGATGTCATGGTTGCGGCCCACGGGCTCCTCGGAGGCAACGGCACGATTAGCGGGACCGTCACCAACCAGGGTGTTCTTGCCCCGGGAAATTCGATCGACACCCTCGTGGTCGGCAATTATGTGTCTGAACCGGGTTCGATTCACGAGGTGGAGGTGACCGCTCGGGGCGAAGGCGACCTGATTTCGGCCACAGCCAACGCTACGCTCAATGGCGGCGAGGTTGACGTCTTGACCGATTCCGGCGAGACTTCCGAGGATTATCTGCGCCGGACCTTTTATGACATTGTCGCAGCCGGTGGCGGGATCTCCGGTGTTTACGATTCGGTCAAGGTCGACCTGGCCGAACTGAGTCCGATGCTGCATTACGATGATCCGGATCTGGTTGAGCTGATCCTTATCCGTAACGATATCGATTTTGCCGAAATCGCCGGTGCGAGAACCGACAACCAAAGATCCGTAGGGAAGGTGCTCACGGAGGCCTCTCTGAGCGCCTTTCTTGGAGACCTGGCGGACATCCTCGATGTGTATGTCGACGGATTGAGCATCGAAGAAGAACGGCGTGCCGCCCTCGATGGAATGGGCGGACAACGACTCCATACGGCAATTCCCTTTGCTTCTTTCGGCCTGACGGAGTCTTTCCAAGGGGCTGTCGGAAGGCGGATGGACCAGCTTCACCTTGCCACCGGCGGGACGATCGCCGCCCGAGAGCCCCTTGGCGGCGTGATGCTGGCCATGGCCGGCGATGTCAGCGATATCGGTCCCGTCGGAAGGCAGGAGAGGAGCAACAATCACGTCTGGATTCATCTTCATGGAACCGACGCGGATGTCGACTCCGACGTGAACGCCGCCGGTTATGGTTACCAAGTTTTCGGCGCCGCGGTAGGCGCGGACTTTCCGGTCGGCAGGGGAACCCATCTCGGCCTGACCGCTGGTTTCGGGACGTCGGATCTTGACACCACCAAGTCTGATACCGCGGAAATCCATGGCACTCAGGTCGGCATATACGGCAACTACGAGCACAGCGGCTTTTATATCGACGGAATCATCTCCTACGCCCTCAACCGCTATGATACGAAACGCCGGATCACCCTTGCTGATCAGATCCGAACCGCCGACGGCGATTACGATGGGGAGGAATGGTCTGCCGCCGCGGAGATCGGTCATGTGGGCACGGTGCACGGGTTCAACGTGCAACCGTTCTTCGGGAGCCGCTACCTCTACCTGGACGAAGACGGTTTCACGGAGGAGGGCGCCGGGGACCTGAGTCTTCAGGTCGAGGACCGCTCAACCTACTCCTGGAAGATCTTTCCGGGATTGCGTGTGAATCGTCCGGTCGCTATCGGCGGCACGGCACGCTTCATTCCTGAGATTTCCGCAAAATGGCTCCACGAAATGGGTGACGAGAACGATGTCATGACTGCCCGTTTTGTCGGAGCCCCGGGGGCCGGATCGTTTCAGGTTGAGGGGATTGAAATGGATCGGGACAGCTTTGAGTTGGGCGGCGGGATCAAGGTCGCCGGAGAGCTGTTTCAAGCCAGCCTGAACTATGCGGCCGAGATCAATGGCGAGAAGATGGCGCATTCGATTTCAGGCGGGTTGAAGCTGTACTGGTAATCATTCAAAAGAGCTCAAAAAAAAGGCAGGCTCTTCTCACCATGCCGCGAGAGGAGCCTGTCTTTTTCAGTTATTGCGACTGGGAATTGGCCGTTCCGTCCCCGGCCCGGTCGAAAGCCGTCGAGAGATAGACGCATATTTTTACGGATATGAAGAGAAAGGGCCTCATGATCCTCGGATCATGAGGCCCTTTCTCCCTGCGCAGAATTCGTCGGGATTGCCTATGGCATCTCTCTTGGAAAAAAGAGAAAAATCAGGAAACGGATGTGGCGCCCTCGTACAGCGCCTCATGCAGGTTTACGGTGTGATTCTTGATCCGATGCAGGGCGACAGCCATGTCGCTGAACGTCAGGGCCGGCAGAGCGCCGCAGGAGCCTGACTTCATCCGGTCAAGATGTGTATTGCGAATGGTCTCGGCCAGATCGTTGAGCCGCCTGGCCGCAGTATCGATCTCACGGTTGCTGCCGGCTTCTTCATCGCTGAAAGCCCTGGAGACCAGGACAAAAAAATCGAAGACCTCCTGGTGGAAGCGGATCAGATCTCGCCAGGCGTCTTCGCTGAATTCCTGATCCTGCTTGTCGAGTCGTCTCATGTGCGAGCAGACTGCGGCGGCATAATCGGCAATCGACTCCAGTTCGTCGGCGGCCCGCACATAGGCATAAGCCCGGTCCGAATGTTCATTGCTCGATTCTCCGGCCTGCATCAGGGCGACGGTAAAAGTCGTGATCTCGTGCTGCATGATGTCCGTCTGCTCTTCGATCTCCTTCACCTTCTGCAGGAAACGGTCGCGTCCTTTCAGATCGCGGTGCAGCAGACTTCCAACATGGCGCAGGGCCTTGTGAACGCGTTCCTGCATCCGTTTGAGTTCCTCGAAGACCATGGAGACGCCCATGGCCACCGGCATGCTGCCCGGGGGGCCGATGTACTTGAACGGACCCTTTTTGCCGGCTCCGGTGTCCGGCACAATCCGGACCACGATTTTCTCCAGTTGTCCGAGAAAAGGCAGCATGAGCAAGGTGGCGGTCACATTGAACATGCTGTGGGCCAGGGCGATGTGTGCGGCAATATAGGGACGACTTCCTTCGCTGTTCACGAAATTCGCGGCTCCGGGAACAATCGTTTCGACCAGCCTGACGAAGGGTGGGAAGATCATGATGAGAATCAGCACGCCCAGGATATTGAACATGCTATGGGCCATCGCCGAGCGCCGGGCGTTCACGGTGCTGCCGATCGCGGCGAACTGGGCCGTGATGGTCGTGCCGATATTCTCCCCCATGACCAGGGCGATGGCCGTCTGAAGAGGGATGGCGCCGGTTGCGGCCAGAGCGATGGTGATGCCGAGCATCGCCGAACTGCTCTGGACGACCATGGTCATCAGGCAGCCGATGAGGACGCAGCCGAGGAGACTTGGAAGCGTCTGGGCATCGAGGATCAGCATCAGGTTCATGAAGCCTTCGTCGCTGCGCAGCGGCTTGAACGCGCCGCTCATGATTTCCAGGCCGAAGAAGATCAGACCCAGGGCGACAAGAACCTTGGATGTCGCCGATCTGCGTTCATTTTTCGAAAAGAGCATCGGAAAAATGCCGAGGGCGATCAGCAGCAGACCGTACTTTCCGACCTGGATCGCCAGGATCCAGCCGGTGATGGTGGTGCCGATATTGGCCCCGAGGATGACGCCGATCGCCTGGCTCAGCTGCATCAGGCCGGCGTTGGTCAGGCCGACCACCATGACCGTGGTGATCGATGAGGACTGTACGAAAGCGGTGACCGTCAGCCCGACCAGCACAGCCAGGATGCGGTTCGTGGTCAGGGAAGAGATCGCTTTTCGGATCAGGCCTCCGGAAAGCATCTGCAGACTGTCGGAGAGGTACTTCATCCCGAGGATAAAAACTCCGAGTCCGCCGACGACGGTATAGCCCATTTTGAACGGTTCAATCATTCGGGACCTCGATAACAGGATTTTTTTATGTCACTATTTCAGCCGATTGATAGCGGGATGAAATCGAAGAAGCCTAAACTCCGATTATCAGCCCTTTGCTAGGATTTTGTTAGGGTTCTGTTAGGACAGTAATCTGGAGATTCGTCTTTTTCAGAAAGCAAAGTTTCCTCTCCTCCTTCGCGCAAACGACCCTCACTCATTTGCCAAGGCCAGACACACGGTTGAACCATCTCTCGGAGTGTTGAGAATTTGACGTCAATATCTTGGCCCCTTGCTCGGCATTCCAGGAGTGGTTGGCCAAATTAAAAAAAGCATGCTCTGTCTCAGGGTAGCGCAGCGTGCGCATTCTAGCTCCATCTCGCCTTCAATGTCTTCTGCTATTTTGCCGCAACGGTTAGTGAATAATAATGGAATCCAATTTGCAATGCTGAAGGAGGATTTCAAAAGAACATGATTTCTCAATGTCGGCACTGCATTTTCGAGCCGGAGTTTAAAAAAGTCAACCAGTAGAACCATTGAATTTACTTGGGCTGTCTCTTGAATTTGGAATTGCGACACTATTGCATGAGGTCGGCCGTTTTCGATTTCGGGATAGAAAACCTGCAAAAGGAGGAAAGATGAAAGAAATAGACAGAAGACAGTTTCTTAAAGTTTCCGGTGTGGCACTGGGGGGGGTGATTCTCTCAGGATGCGGCTCCGGCAGCGGAGGTTCAGGAGGAGGAATAACGACTCCTAATGGGTACTATTTCTATCGACTGAAGACAGCAGGTGAGAATGCCGGCACAGGCTCTAGGTCGCTTTCGCTATACGAGTTCGGCGGTTCGGCCCATATCAGCAGCGGCGGAATCATTACTTTCGATGGCTTTGATATGGATGGAAGGCAGGGAATGTTTCAGCTTGACGTCGATTGCACCAACCAAATACCGACCATTGAGCAGGAACATGCATCTCTACTTACCGGTGACATCCTGACGGATGGACGGGAGGTGAAGAAGTTCGTCGCTCATGATGTCAACAATGACGGCAATATTGCCGCCGTGATCAAGCCCGCCTACAACGACAATAACACGACTCATTACGGCAGCGGACTCTATCTCAACCATTCAAGAGGCGGATTTGAGCGGATCCTGGTTGCCGGGGACAAATTCCATCAGAACCTGTACGAGTCGACCGGCATCATGGGCGACGTCAGCCTGCAGGGCGGAAACAGCCTCCTGGTTACCACGAATCACCTCACCGGCACAACCCCGCGATTCAGCCTTTTTCATATTCCTGGCGCCGCCCTTTCCAAATCGACAAAGATCATGAGCACCGGTGATTATGTCAACGGCACCGATGAGTATATAACGGGTTTCGGCATTGTCGACCACAATGCCGATGGCATCTTTTCCGGCACCATTTCACATGCCCTCTCCGGGCTTGTCGGGGCGGCTCAGCAGAACGGGTCGGAAAATACAGTCAACAGCCTGCTGCACGGGCATCTTTCAAATCCGAACGATCATCTGCTGCTGTCGGCCGGACCGGAAATTTCCGCGTCCACTCACACGGCCAAGGTCCATTACGGTCCGCGAGTCGCCCCGGATGGCACGGTCTACTCAAAGATCGCCGACCAGCACAACGAGTCGCTCATTGCCGGTGATGAAGTGATCAAGACGACGGATGGACTCACGTCCGAGGGATACAAAATATCCTCATTTACCCCCGGGTGCATGGGCGCTGACGGAATCTTTTACTACACCGAGTATTCGGATACGGACCGAGGCATGCATACTGCGCTGTTCGCGTACGACGGGGCGGAGCACAAGATGATTCTTTCCAGAGGCAATACGCTTTCGGATGGCGGCTCTCCGGTAAGGAACATCCTGTTCTCCACAACGACGAACCATGTTTCTGACGATGGCAGGATTGTCCTGATTTGTGAATTTGATGACAAATCGACTTCAGTTGTTATCGGAATTCCAGCCTGAGAGGATTAAGAATGGCAAGCTATCACATCGAAAATACCAGGATAGGGACCGGCGAAACCGCCAATATCGCCGATGACAACGCAATTCCAATCTATGAATATTTCCATTTTCCAAAAAATTGGTCAAAAGGATTCGACTTCAATTTTTTCGATCTCAATAAGGATGTCACGATTTCCATCCTTCACGGAAGGGTATCGACCGATGCACAATTGAGCCTCGGCTTCGGTCTGGCCGGGCCCAACTGGGCAGGCGCCATGGATGTGGAGGGAAATGTCACCGACGACACCCTGCTGCTGGATATTACCAACGACCAGTTTGTCGCCGGAATGCTGGTCGGAGCCGATGCCAGCCTTACACTGAATCTGGCTTTTCAGTTTGAAAGGGAAACCTTCGAGTTCGACTGGCGCCATCCATTCAGCTCACATTGGACATATGCCTGGCACGATCTGGCCCGGGTGAACACGGTCTTTCAATTCGATCTCTTGACGACCCTGGTAAATATTGCCGTTGTGGGTGTAAAGATCGTCAAAGCTTTGCTCAAACTGATACCAGGGCTTTCTAAAATCATCAAACTTCTGCCGGATGTCACCCTTCCCGCCCCCCGTTCCTTCAACAGCGGAATCTCGGACCATGTCAGCTCCAGCTCCTTTTTCACCGGAGGACTGGATTTTCCTACCTCGCTGGAAGCCTCATTCAACCTGATCGACATCGCCGAGGTGCTCGGAAAAACAGGCGTTGAAGTTGTTCAGCCGGAATTGATTCCCGCCATTGAAATCGAAACAAAGATGGAAACACTGGCAAAATGGATCAAGCCGACGGTTGGAACGGGACCGATCTTCGGCCTGAATTTCACAACCTTCCTCAGGATTTCCGGGATTAATGCTTATTGGGGTACGGAAAAGCACAAATTGACGGATGTGCATACGGTGGGGGCCGAGATTGAAGCCAAGCTTCCGGCCGAGGCACCCCAATCTGCTCCCGACGGGTTGGGAATCGAGTTTGATCACAGGCCGGCCATCGATTTCACGATTGGCTGGTACGTCTCTCTCACCTGGTTGAAAATCTTTTCCGTTCAGCCTGAAAAGAGACGTCACCCCAGTGACTTCTCTGATGCTTTTACGGTTCCTGCGGGAGATGCCTATACGTATGAAGTCAGAAACAACGTAGGAAGCACATCCGCTGACGATATCGTCGTTACAATGGTCGAAGACTGGATATTCGGATAGGAATAAGACATGAAAACGGAGATATCCTCACTGGAAGATTTGACCGTTTGTCTGCGGGGTGAACGTCTGTCAGCAAAATTGACCGTCCTGCAGGAGGTCTACAAGCACGTTGAGCAGGCCGGGAAGCTTGGCAAAAAAACCAATCCGGCACTTACAGACCTGCTTTACGAAAGATATGAACAGACCGAGGGAAAGGAGGAGCGCGCCTGGTGTACCTGTATTCTGCTCCGAATTGATGATGCAAGGAAATACGCGGTCGCTGAAAAGGAGTTCTTTACGCAGCAGGACAATGCCATCCTGCTGCTTTGCGCGCATACGATCTCTTCCATGCCCGCTTCCCGCAGGGCCGCCATGCTGAGCCGCCTGGTAATGGAGGCAGACAGCGCCACCCGGCAGCGGTTGGCGGCGAACCTGCTGAGCGACTGCATGGCAGTGCTTGAGCCTGATGTGGCGCTGCGAGTGGCCATCCTGTCTGATCACGATCTGCCCATGGAAGAGGTGACTCCGGACACTCTCGACGTTTGGATCCGCGAACTCACCGGTTCCTATCGTTTGAACGTACGGCGGATATTGGCCGGGAAAAGCTCTGCCTCCTTCATCGTGTTGCTTGAAAACTGGAAAAAGTTGCCTTCGGATCTGACGGCCTGGGTCCTCACGCAAGCTGTAAAAAAACAAATCCACAGGACCAAAGATATCGTGATGGAAATTCTGGAAACCTGCGGGGATGTCGTGTTGCTGGGACACGCCCTGAACGTGCTGAAGCGATTATCGGCCACGGAAAGTGACGAAAGGACGCTTGAACCTCTTTATCTGCACAAGGAGAATTCCATCAGAGCGGCGGCACTGGAGGTCGGACGGACGGAATTGCCCTGGGACAGGTGGCTTAACGATGGCGTTTCGGATGATTTGCGCCTGGCTGTTTTGAGGAGGATTACACAAAATCAGCATAAAACGAGCATATCGGTTCTTGACCGGCTTCTGCAGGACAAAAACTGGAGAATCCGTGCTCGAACGACTGAGGCTTTGACGGCCTTGGCGCCCGATTCACTTGACGTATTGAATGCCCATCTGATGGGGGACCATCAGGAAGCCAGGATAAGTGCGGCACAGGCGCTTCAGCGGCTTGGAAAAGAAACGGGGACAGAGGCTATCGTTTAAGGTATCTGGAGAAAAAACAGATGGGAGAAAAATCTATGAACAGATGGCTGATTATATGTTTAATTGTAAGCTTTTCTATAATCCAACCTGCTAACTCATTAGCACTTAGCTTTTCGGATTCATTGTCAGATTTTGCTTACAATGTTTTTGAAAAAGCAGTATCTCCTGGCTCCGCTTTTGATAAAAGTCAACGTATGGACAATCTGAGAATCGATAGAGATGGCGATGGATACTATACGTTCGGTAAGTATGCTCGTGGTGGACGTCATTGGAATAGGATGAATTTCTGGTTTCCATATAAATCATACAGCCACGAGATGACGACGACTCTCGAAAGCAGTCATATAAGTCCGGATCAGCTGATCGCCGACTTGAAAAAGGAGGCCGATACAAATGGCGATATAGAGATCGCATTCTGGTGGGATCATCAAGACGCGATGCTGGAAGACAGCATACGGGAATTCGTCAGGGCAGTCGGGACGGATAATTTCGTCATTTCGATGGTCTATAGCACCAGTACTCATAATGTCTCATTTTATGTAAACGTAGATTCAGGCGCTTCACATCAGACAATACACAACACAAGGCTCATCAGGGTGATGAAGGACAATATCAGACGGGTCCTCTCCGCTGATCCGGATGCTTTCCCCAAGCATGGTCATGAAATCAGGGATCATTTCACTGTGTCTTTTGGGAAACCTTTGGTGGTGGTATATCTGCTAGGAACGGGGCATTTACATTTCCATTGACGTTTTCAGGAAACGAGGGGGACCATTTCTCCTGGCGATAAATTACGTGCAGGGACTTGGAGGCCTGTCGGTAGTCAGGGTGGACAATGAGGTCTCGCAGATATCGTGTGGGAGAAGGGGGGAGTTTGAAGGGATTTTCAGGTGGTCTGGAGGGATCTCAGCCGCGTTGCCAAGTTGACAGGTTCTGAGGCATGAAGTAAAAGTGAGAAACGGTCAATTTTGGACTGGATATCGGCGGGAGGGTCGATATGGGCGCCGTCAGCGTCAGCCAATCAAAGGTAAATTCCTGTCATTTTGTATGGACGAGTTGCGGAGGAGAGCATGAGCGGACAATTGAGAATCAGGAATGAGGCTCTACGGGGAAGGTCATGTCCGCCGAGGATGCGGCGGCGCTGATCCCGTCAGGCAGCACTGTCGGTATGAGCGGCTTTACCGGTTCGGGCTACCCCAAGCAGGTTCCGGTGGCGCTTGCCGCCAGGATCAAGGCCGAACGCGCAGCCGGCAATCCCTTTCGGATCAGCGTGTGGACCGGCGCATCGACCGGCCCCGAACTGGACGGAGCGCTGGCCAAGGCCGATGGTATTGAATTCCGCCTGCCGTACAACAGCGACCCCATCGCCCGCGAGAAAATCAACAAGGGCCAGATGGAATATCTGGACATGCACCAGCGCGCCAAAATCATCATGGAGAACTGCGCGCATCCCACCTACAAGCCGCGTCTGGAGGATTATTACGCCCGGGCGCTGAAGGGCAGCTACGGCCTGCAGACGCCGACGCTGTTGGACGAAGCCCTGTCCTGGCACAATCGGTTTGTTGAAACCGGCTCCATGCTGCCGGGTTAAGGGATGACAACACCGTCCATCAAAATGGCAGGCGTAAGCAACCTGTGCAGCGACGGCTAATCGGCCCCGCTTTCGATGCGGCGGGCGAACTCCTGGACGGAAGAGACAAACTCCCCCAGAAGCATGGAATTGTCGTCCTCCCGCCAGATGCACCGGGTTTCGGTGGTTTCTTCGGCATCCGCAATGGCACGGAATGTGACGTGCTTCAACGTGACGTGAGCCATTGAACGTGGCACGATGGCAATACTCATTTTTTTCTCCGCCAGGCTGACCATGGTGAGGAAATGACGCACTTCGTGCCGGATCCGGGGACTGAATCCCGCGTTCACGAACATGGCAATGATTTTATCGTAGTAATGGGGCGAGGAGGGGCGGGAAAAAAGAACGATGCTCTCACCGATCAGATCTTTGAGCCGGATGGATCGCTTTCCGGTCAGTCGGTGAGAAGAGGGGAGGCAGCACAGAAAAGGCTCCTTCATCAGGGTTGCGGCTTTCAACCCTCTGGGGACATGCTCCCCATGGACCAGTCCCAGATCGATATCTCTTCTTTGCAGGGCCTCGAGCTGTTCGGCCGAATTCAATTCGTGCAGAACGATGTCCGCCTCGGGGGCCCGTTCCTGAAATTTTTCGATCGCTTCAGGCAGGCCGCGGAACAGGCTGGAGGCGGAGAAGCCGATGCGCAAACGCCCGATCATCCCCCTGGCTGCCTGCGTGGTCAGGTATTCCGCGTCCCGCACCTGGCTCAGGATCTTCTTCGCCTCTCCATACAGGGTTTCCCCCGCCGCAGTGAGGGAGACCGCCTTGTTGCTTCTCTCCAGCAGCCTGGCGCCGAGGGAATTCTCCAGCTGCTGGATGTTGTAGCTGAGCGGCGGCTGGGAGATGGCCAGCCGCCTGGCGGCGCGGCCGAAATGCAGTTCCTCGGCGACCGCAACGAAGTAGCGCAATTGTCGTAAGTCCATTTACCGCTCCCATGCTTGTTGCCTGCCTTTTATGATACAAATTTTGTATCGATCAAGTCAAACAATGTATTTTACATGTATCGTAGCGCCTCTATACTGGAAAAATGCGAGGGCAACATGCCCAGAGTCAATCACCAGAAAAGAAGCGCAATCATGGGCAAGTCCGACGTTCAAATTGAAGACTGCAGCGGGTTGACGGCAAGGGAGAAACCTCTTTTCAGCGGGAGCAGGCGAGCCATGGCGCCCGGCGCCGAAGGGGTCGTCTTCAATATTCAGAGGTTTTCTCTTCACGACGGCGCGGGAATCAGAACCCTTGTCTTTCTGAAGGGGTGTCCGTTGCGCTGCCTGTGGTGTGCGAACCCGGAAGGACAAAGCGGCGCCACAGAGATACGTTACGACAAGAACGGATGCATCGGCTGCGGCGCCTGCATCGACAGCTGTCCCGAGGGCGCCGTCTCCCAAGAGCCCGCAACCGGTTTCACGATTTCGAAGGCCTCCTGCCGTGCGTGCGGAGCGTGCGTGAGAGCCTGTCCCAGCGGTGCAAAGTCGGAATGGGGCGAAACCCGGGACGCAGATGAAATCGTCGACATCGTCAAACGCGACTCTCTTTTTTATCGACATTCCGGAGGCGGAGTGACCATCGGCGGCGGCGAAGTTCTTTTTCAGCCGGCTTTTGCCTGCGAAGTGCTCCGCAAGTGCAGGGAACTTGGTCTGAACACGGCCATTGAAACTTCGGGATACGGCGATTGGCCCTGGCTGGAGAGGATAGCAGAATATTGCGACACGATATTTTACGATTTAAAGATCGTGGACAGGCACGAACATCGTCGGATCACCGGCGTTGACAATGAAACAATCCTGGACAACCTGAGGGCTCTTGACGAGATGCTTGTCTCGAGAGGGACCGATCGTCCTCTTCATCTGATCGTCCGGGTGCCGGTCATACCGGAGGTGAATGCCGATACGGAAAACATGGCGGCGATCGGAACATTCATCCGTTCAGAATTGCACAACACCTCCACAGTGGAGCTGATGCCCTTTCATAATCTGTGCGAGCAAAAATATGAGCAACTGGGCAGACCCTATCTGCTCAAAGGGAGGGCAGGTTTGATGCCCGAGAAGGTGGAGCCCCTGAAAAAGACCCTGACGGACATGGGGTTGAACTGCACGATAATGTCCTGGTAGAAGAGGGGGCGATCATGCTCCCGTCCTGCAACGAAATCATCTGAATAGGAGAAAGATAATGCCGGGATTCGGTCCGACCGCGAGGGTCGAGGAGTTGAAGACGCGTTTTCTGACGTACAAACCCAATGTCTGCATCGAAAGAGCCCGGATCTATCACCACCTTTACTTCCAATCCGAAGAGGTGCGGGACGAGCCGCTGATCGTGGGGCGTGCTCTGGCCTTTGCAAAGCTTCTGCGGGAACGCACCATCTACATCGAAGATGGTCAGCTCATCGCGGGGTCCATGGGCAGCCGGCCGCGCGCCTTTCCGATTTACCCCGAAAGCGTGGGGGACGACCTGCTGGACGAATATCGCAAGCTGACCACCCGGGCCTTCGACCGGTTCGAATTCAGCGACGCGGACCTTATGGAACTTGAAGAAATCCTGCCCCACTGGCACGACAGCTCGCTTCGCCAGATCCTGTTTCCAGATATGGATGCCGAAGAAAAGAAACTCTTCCTGATGGATCCGGAAAACAACATCGTCAAGGGCACCAATATCTTCAGCCTGGATGTGCCGCTCTATGGACCGGCCGGGCACATCACTCCCGACTATCAGACGGTTCTCGAAATCGGCTTCCAGGGGATAAAAGCCCGGGCCGAGAAAAGGCTGGGGCGCGCCCGGCAGGATAACGACAAAAATGCGATCGATTTTCTGCGGGCGGCCATCATCAGCTGCGATGCGATCACCGATTTCGGAAAGCGATATGCGGAGCTGGCGCGGCAGATGGCCAAAGAGGAAACCGATGCGGATCGCCGGGCAGAGCTCCTGACGATTGCGGCGGCCTGTGACCAGGTGCCGGGTTTGCCGCCGAGGACCTTTCAGGAAGCGATTCAGGCGACCTGGTTCCTTTTCGTGGGCATTCAGCAGGAGGCGTTCCAGCGCTGTTACTCCGTAGGCCGTCTTGATCAATATGCCTATCCCTATCTTCAGGCCGACCTGCAGGGGGGGCGTATCTCCGAAGAACGGGCCCAGGAGTTGCTGGACTGTTTTTTCCTGAAATTTCCGGAGACGAATTACATCAATTCGGAATATTACTCCCATATCGCTTCGGGATTTCCGTCCCAGCAGCAGATCTGCGTGGGGGGGCAGACGCCTGACGGCAAGGATGCCACCAACGACCTGACCTACATGTGCATTCAGTCTTCAATAAACACCCGGCTCCATCAGCCGAGTCTGTCGGTGCGCTTCTGGGAGGGCTCGCCCGACGCCCTGGTGGAAAAGACCTGTGAACTGGCCCGCCTCGGCACGGGCCATCCCTCTTTTTTCAACGACCGCCGGGTTGTGCCGGGACTCGTCGGCAAAGGGATTGCCCTGGAGGATGCACGCGATTACTCCAGCGTGGGTTGCGCCAGCGTGCAGCCCACCAGAAAAGACAAGGGATCGCAGAACGGCGGCTACATCAATTTCGCGGCCGCCCTGGACTTTGCCCTTCACGATGGCTGGTGGCCGCTGGGCAACCGGCAGATGGGGATAAAAACCGGCAATCCCCGCGAGTTCACATCCTTTGAGGAAGTGGTGGAAGCCTTCGGAAGGCAACTCGGCTACCTTATCGGCGTTTACAGCCGGGCGAGCGTCAAGCTGGAGAAAATCCACCGGGATAGGGTTCCGACCCCGTTCGTCTCCTGCTTCGTCCAGGACTGCATCGACAGGGGATTGGACCGGAGCGCCGGCGGCGCCGTCTATAATTTCGGCTTCTCTCCCCGGGCGGTCGGCCTGGCCGACGTGGTGGACTCCCTGACCGCCATCAGGAAACTGGTCTTTGAAGATGGCATTCTCACCATGAACGGACTCATGGACGCACTGGATGCCGATTTCAAGGGGAATGAGCATGTCCGGCAGATGCTGAAGGCAAAAGCGCCGCACTACGGCAATGACGACCCGCGCGCGGATGACATCGCGCAAAAAGTGGTGGACATTTACGTCGCGGAAACGAACAGGCACAGAAGCCTGTTCGGAGAGCGCTTCCATCCGGGCTTCAGCTCGGTTTCAGCCAACATTCCCTACGGCACGGTAATCAGCGCTCTGCCAAACGGCAGACAAGCCTGGCAGTCCCTGGCTGACGGGTGCTCTCCCTGCCATTATGTGGGGAAAGAGGGACCGACGGCGGCTGCACTGTCGGTGGGGAAGCTGGATCACGAAGGAATGACGGGAGGATCCATCTTAAACATAAAACTGATGCCTGCCGCAGTGGCAGGGGAAACCGGGCTGAAAAACTTCGTCTCTTATGTCAAAGGCGCTCTGGAAGCAGGGGTCTGGCATGTTCAATTCAATGTCGTTGACTCAGAAGTCCTGCGTGAAGCCCAGGCTCACGCGGAAAAATACTCGGACCTGTTAGTGCGGGTGGCGGGATACAGCGCCTTCTTCACCGGGCTGAGCAGGCCATTGCAGGAAGATGTCATCGACCGCACGGAACACTGCCGCTGCTAGTTTTTCTCCGGAAACCCGCCAGTAATATCCTGGAGTTTCCGGATGGGGATCAGTGATGAGGTGCTGTTGATCCTGGAAAATGTCTTTAACCTGGAAAACCCCGCTCCCTGACCTGGAAGTGGGGTTTTCCACTTTCAGCGCCGATCCGTCTTTTGGTCGCATGCAACTTACTGCATCAACCAACCTGATGCTTCTTATCTGAACTATCGATATTTTCTATTTGAAAAAAAATCAGCTAAAATCTATCTTATCCCGATTTCTTTCTCTTCTCAAAATATGGAAATAACATGTCATCCCAATGCAAAGCGTCAGGGCGGGGACGATTCCTCAATATTTTTTCAGGCCTGGACCCGCAGGAAAAACGTTTGCGGCAAGCCCTGATGAACCGGATCATCACTCTGGGAAAACCACTGGACGAAGCGGATATCCGCTGTCTTCCGGATTTTGAGGAACCCTGTCGCGAGGGGGTTCTTCAAAGGCTGGTCCGCAAACGGGTCGTGGTGAAAAATGAGGATATGGTCCTGTTTGTTTACCCGGTCTCCGCTCTGCCCACGCCCCATCGGGTCAGCTTGCATGATGGGCGCTCCTTTCACGCGATGTGCTCCATCGACGCCATGGGGGCTGCCTTTACTTTCGGGCAGGATGTAGATATCACCTCTCGGTGCAGCCAGTGTCAGGGGCCTGTCCGTGTGGCGATCAGGGACGGCGGGATCGAGGATCTGCAGCCCTCTGAAGCCCACGTTCTGCATGTCGATTTGCGCGAGTCTGACGACTGGTCGGGCAGTTGCTGAAATGTCATGAACTTCTTCTGTACGAAGGAGCACCTGAAAGATTACCAGGCCCGAATGAGCCTGGGGGACGAGCATGTCATCTGTCTGGACGCCCTGGAGGCTCTGGAGGCGGCCCGCATTCTTTTCAGCCCCTGAACATCGAAACGACTGACAATCGAACAGATATGACCGCACTCCAAAGAAACGTCTCTTCCCAGTCGCTGCGAACCTCCTTAGGGGAGGAACTGAAACTCAACTCCAGCCGGTGCATCCAGTGTGGACGCTGCGTGGCGGAATGTCGGTTTTTGAAAAACAACGGCGATCCGAAAAGTATCGCCGACGGGTATGATCCCGGAGACAAGCATTCGCTGGGGCTTCCCTTCGAATGCAGCCTCTGCGGCCTCTGCACAGCGGTCTGCCCGGTGGACCTCGATCCGATGCAGATGTTTCTGGAGATGCGCCGGGAAACCTTCGAGAGGGGGGAGGGGGAATATCCCGAACACAGCGGAGTGCGCGCCTACGAAAAAAGAGGGACGTCCCGGCGATACAGCTGGTACGCTCTGCCTGAAGAGTGCGACACCGTCTTTTTCCCCGGCTGCGGGTTGCCCGGAACCCGGCCCGAACAGACGCTGAAAACCTTCGCGCACCTGCGGAGAAGCATCTCCAATATCGGAATCGTCCTTGACTGCTGCACCAAGCCTTCCCACGACTTGGGACGGGAGCAGTATTTTCAAGAGATGTTCGGTGAGATGAAGGATTATCTGGCCGCGAACGGTATCAAGACTGTCCTCGTCGCCTGTCCCAACTGTTACAAGGTCTTCAGTCAGTATGCGCCGGAACTGGAAACCCGGACGATCTACGAAGTGCTGGATGAAAAGGGTCTTCCGAAGACCCCCACCGTCGGCGGGACGGTGACGGTGCACGATTCGTGCGTCGCGCGCTTTGCAGAACCGGTGCAGAACTCGGTGCGCTCCCTTCTGTCCCGAAAAGGTCTGACCCCGGTCGATCCTCCCCATTCCCGCAAGACCACCCTCTGCTGCGGCGAAGGCGGCGCGGTGGGGTGCGTCTCACCGGATCTGGCCAAAGGCTGGACCCGGCAGCGGATGCAGGAGGCAGAAGGTCAACGGACGGTCACCTATTGCACGGGCTGCGCCCACTTCCTCGGGGCCCATGGACCAACCAGTCACATCCTGGACCTGGTTCTGACTCCGGAGGACGCGATGGTGGACAAGGCGAAAGTGGCCAAAGCCCCCTTTACCTATCTCAACCGCCTCAGGGTGAAGAAGACCCTCCGCAAGACCTTTCCCTCGGCGACCACCCGCGAGCGCACCTTCACCGCCGGTGAAGAGTCCAGGGCCGGGCTGCTGAAGAAACTGGGGATCCTGGCGCTCATCATCGCTCTCATTCTCGCGGTCCGGGCCTCCGGAGCGACCGAATACCTGGAGCAGGAGCGACTGCGCGATCTCATCCAGGGGTATGGCGTCTGGGCGCCGATCATTTACATGTCCATCTACACGGTGGCGCCAGCGCTCTTTCTTCCCGGCCTGCCCCTGACCATCGCCGCCGGCGTTCTTTTCGGACCCTTCTGGGGAGTGGTCTACTCCATCATCTCGGCCACCCTGGGGGCGTGTGTCGCCTTTCTGGTCTCCCGCTACCTGGCACGAGGCTGGATCGAGAACAAACTGAAAAGCCCCCGCTGGCGCCACCTGGATGAGCAGGTGGAGAAGCACGGCTGGAAGATGGTGGCCTTCACGCGCCTGATCCCGCTTTTTCCTTTCAACCTGCTCAATTACGCCTTCGGACTGACCCGAATAAAATTCACGCATTATGCACTCGCGACCTTCCTCTTCATGCTGCCGGGCTGCATCGCCTTCATCACCTTTTCCAGCTCTCTGCTGGACGTAATCCGCGGAAGGATCTCACCGACATTCCTGGTCGGGCTGGCGCTGGTGATCGGGGTTTCCCTTCTCCCCCTGCTCATCAGGCGCTACCAGGCCCGCCGGGAGAAAGAAGGGCAGGTTTCAAGCCGAGAGGAGGAATTGGACGAAGGCGCAGGTTCACACGGACAGTACCGCCTTGGAAAATCCCTGCGGCTCAAATCCATGATTCTTCTGGCTCTTCTTTTCGCAGCGGGTTTGGGGGTCTATCTGGGGGATAAATATTTCTGGGCCATCAACTCCTACATCTATACGGCCGAGTTTCACCTTATGTTTCTTCTGAACAACCTGATGGCGGGCGACCTGGAGATGTTCACCGAATACTTCCGCCCCATGGGCGCCAGCCCAATGGCCCTGTTTCTGCTGCTGCTCGGACATCTTTTCCAGGGCTTCTGGTTTCCCCTGAGCAAGCCGGTTCTGGTATCGGCGCAGGCCGCGGCCCAAGGGGTTTTTCTGGGAGGTGTTTTCAGCTACCTGAGTCTGTTCCAGGCGGGGATTCTCTCTTTTGCACTGGGTCGGTTTCTGCTGGGGGATATCCTGCCTGTGCTGCGCAAAGGCCAAGGGGAAGCGCCCCCGGCCGTGAACTCGACGGCCGTTGGCCTCCTGATGCCGGCGATAATGGCTCTGCCCTGGCTTCCGCTGCCGGTTGCCCCCCTGTTGGGCGGGCTGCTCCGTCTGTCCGCGACCCGGATGATCTGGCTGATGCTTCCGGGGCTGGCCCTTCGGGTCTTATGGCTGCTGGCGATGCCTCATCTATTCCATTGACTGAAAAAAACATCTTTACCCCTCCCTGAACATCTCCCGCAACGATTTATGTCCCCCCCGTGGACGGGAGGGCCGTTGAGGCTGAGAAACCGATTCTTTTGTGTCCCATCGGGATACTTCAAATCCACAGAACGCCGATGATTTTAAAGGAGACTGAGATGAAAGACGAAAAATCGACAGGCTGCTCCTGCTGTTCCGATCCCTACTCCGTGCTGGTGGGTGCTCGCCAGAAGGAGAAGACGGCAACCAAAACATCCGAAAGTGGAATTCGCCGGGGCGAGTTTCTCAAGGTCCTGGGGCTAGGTATTCTGGGACTCAGCACCATTCCGGGGACCAAAGCCTCTGCCGCCGCTGAAAAGCAGGAAAATGCGCGCATCGTAAAAGGGGCAACCGACCGGATGGTGGTCGATCAGGACAACAAGGAACTGCGCATCTCCGCAACGGTCACCAAGGACGGGTCCAAGCCTTCGATCCTGGACTGGGGACGCCGCTTCCAGGGGTTTTTCGGCGCCAAGGGGGGAAAGATGGAGGGTTATTTCGTTTTCACCACCGATGTCCGGCGCGATCACATCGACCAGGCCCTGCAGGAGATCGGGGTGACCTCCCGCCGGCAGATCCCCATGTCCGAGGTGGAGCAGCGAACCGGCCTCAAGCCCACCACCACCCGGGAAGATTACCTGGACGGCGATCCGATCATCTGCACCATCCGTTTCATACAGGAGGGCAAGATCGTGGAAGCCGCGATAGAGAATTTTATCGAGGAGAAGATCGAAGTGCAGGGGGAGGAAGTGATAAAACCTTATACTCCCCATTTTGTCTATCACGGCACGGCCGAGGCGATCAATTTTCCTTCCGGCTGCATCCTGTGCCCCTCGGACTGCAACGGCGGAATCATCACCGACAACGTTCTGCCGCTCAAAACCACCGTCAATTACTACCGCATCGACTGGAACCGCATGCCCCCGGTGGGATCCAGAGTGGAGGTGGTGCTGCGCTCCATCTATGGTCCCTATCGGCTCTCCTCCACCGAAAGCTGACCCGGGCCCAAGATTCCGCCTGAAAATGTCCTTTATTCTTATTCGGTAGCTGCGTCCCTGGTCAGTGGCCCGTGACCCGTGACCCTTCAGGCGCCCGGAACCACCACGATCCCCGACTCCGTCACCGTGTATCCCCGGCGCCGGTCCTCGTCATGGTCGTAGCCGATGATGGTGTTGTCCGGAATGACCACGTTCTTGTCGACGATCGCCTTTCGGATCTTCGCGTGCCTCCCTACGTTCACGTTCTCAAAGAGGATCGAATCCTCCACCAGGGACCAGCTGTTGATCCTGGAGCGGGGGCCGAGGATGCAGCGCCGCACAGTGCCGCCGCTGGTGATGCACCCTGCGCAGACATAGGAATTGAGATTCTCCCCGCGGCGGTCCTCCTGGTCGAAGATGGTCTTGGCCGGCGGAAGGTTCCCCTGATTGGTGAGAATCGGCCATTTGTAATTGTAGAGGTTGAGCTGCGGCGAGGCATTGATCAGGTCCATGTTCGCCTCGTAGTAGGAATCAATCGTCCCCACGTCCCGCCAGTATCCCCTCTCCTCCGGCTTCATTCCGGGAATCTGATTGTCACTGAAGTTGTAGGCGAAGACCCGATCCCCCTGCTCCAGCATCATCGGGATCACGTGCTTGCCGAAGTCGAGGTCTTCATACTTCTTTTTGCCTTCCAGCAGGACTTCGATGAGTTTGCGGGTGGAAAAGATGTAGTTCCCCATGGAGGCGAAGCAGGTTTCCCGGTCGGGAATCCGCTCGGGATCTTTTGGTTTTTCTGCGAAGGCGGTGACCCTGAAGTCCTCATCGACGGCAAAAATGCCGAAGCGCTGCGCATCCTTTGGCGTCACCTCCAGGGCGGCCAGGGTCATGTCCGCCCGGTTCATGCGGTGATACTCGACCATCTGTCCAATGTCCATCCGGTAGACATGGTCGCCGCCGAAGATGGCCACGTATTCCGCGTCGGTGTGCTCCACGAAGCGCAGGTACTGCAGGATGGCGTCGGCCGTCCCCTTGAACCACTCCTCGCTCTCGCCCCGGATCTCCGGGGAGATCGCGACGAAAAACTCGCCGAGACCCGTCCATTTGCCCCAGGATTCGCGAATGTGCTTGTTCAGCGAATAAGCCTGGTACTGGGTGAGGACGTAAACCCGCTTGATTCCCGAATTGAAGAGGTTGCTCAGGACAAAGTCGATGATCTTGTACTTGCCGCCGAATGCAATACTCGGCTTGGGTTTTCTCAGGGTGAGAGGGCTCAGACGGTCTCCCTTTCCCCCCGCCAGGACCATTCCGATGGTGTTTCTTCCTGCATTTCCCATTGCAAACATGACTGACCTCCTCTTGGTTGCGCCTCAAATGTAAAAAAAGTGGCGGAACCCGTAGGTTCCCCTCATCCGAAAGACATGAGGGTATTCTACTTTCATGCGGACATTTTAACTAGGTGTTTTTTAAAGAAGGAGCAGGTAAGGAATAGGCCTCCACACCTTTGAACAAGGGACGACGATCGAGATTGATTGTCTATATCTGGCTCAGCGCGGCTCTCCTTGCGCCTGCGGTTCGGCGGTGGCGGAAAAGTTGCTCTCGCCCAGCTCCTCGGCGGGAAAATCATCGACAGCCAGCACACGGTTGACCGCCGTTTCGGTCTCTTGCAGCAGGGCGGCGTCCGCATCGCTGATCAAGCCCTTTTCCAGCGCCTCCCTGTGATCCCGGCAGCGCCCCTCGCGCAATTTCTGCTGCAGTGCAGCGCATCGGGTCACCAGCTCGAATGCCTGCTCCAGATCGGCGACTCCGGTATTGGCTCCCCGCCCCAGAAAGAGGCCGCCTGTGAGCCGGTCGCGGGCGCCCGAAGGGGTGAGCAGGATCTCGGCGCAACGCCGGGTGAGGAGATCGGAGGGTCCGTGCCGACGAACCCCGAGCGGCTGAATGAAAAAACGGACCAGGGCGGCCACCGGACGGTTGGGCAGGTTGGTCAGAACCCCGTTGATCCGGTCTTCGATGGTGGCGAAGCCTCTCTCCATGGCGAATTCGACCAGGGGCAGATCGTCATTCCGGCGGCCTTCGTCCTGCCAGCGCTTGAGCACCGCCGACAGCAGGTAGAGCTCGGCATGGATATCGCCGAGGCGAGCCGAGATCATCTCCTTGCGTTTGAGACCGCCGCCCAGCAGCAAAAGCGCAGTGTCCGCCACCAGAGCAAAAGCTGCGGCATAGCCTCCGAGCCGGCGGTAATATTTTTTCGTCTTTCCCTGATCCGGAGCGGGGCCGATACGTCCACCGGACCAGCTCCTGACCCAGGCCCGGAAAAAGTTCTTCAGCCCGTGGCGGGCATGCCCCCAGAAGTTTTCATCGAAGACTTCCAGGGCTTTGTCGGGGTCCTGCTCCTCAAGAGCCAACATTTCCTTGAGCAGCCAGGGGTGACAGCGGATCGCCCCCTGGCCGAAAATGATCAGGCTGCGGGTCAAAATGTTCGCCCCCTCGACGGTGATGGCCACCGGAACAGCGCGATAGATGTCGCCGAGGTAGTTGAGGGGGCCATCGATGACGGTTTTCCCCCCGTGAACATCCATGGCGTGCTCGATGGAGGAGCGCATCGCATAGGTGGCATGAACCTTCATAATGGCCGATATCACCGAAAGCTTCCGCCCCTCGTCCAGCCCCGAGCACGTCAGTCGACGGGCGGCGTCCACCTTGTAGGCATCGGCGGCGAGGCTGCCCAGGCGTTCCTGGATCCCCTCGAAGTGGCCGATCGGGATGTCGAACTGTTTGCGTACTCTGGCGTAGGACCCGGTGGTGCGTGCGCAAAGAGCCGTCGCCGCGGCTGAGAGGGAGGGGAGGGAAACCCCGCGACCGACGGCCAGGGCGCTCATCAGCATGCGCCATCCCTTGCCGACCTGCTTTTGCCCGCCGATGACGTAATCCATGGGGATGAAGACGTCCCGTCCCTGGTTCGGACCATTCTGGAACATCTGGAAGGCCGGCAGATGCCGCCGTCCAATCTCGATACCCGGAAGAGAGGTCGGCACCAGCGCAAGAGTGATCCCCCGTTGCTCCTCATCCCCGAGCAGATGCTCGGGATCGAAGAGCTTGAAAGCCAGGCCCTGGACCGTGGCCACCGGCCCCAGGGTGATGTAGCGCTTGCTCCAGTTGAGGCGGATGCCGAGCACCTCCCGGCCTTCGAAGACGGCCCGGCACACCTCTCCCCTATCGATCATCGAGGCGGCATCGGAGCCGGCCTCGAGGCTGGTCAGGCCGAAGCAGGGAAGCTCCCGTCCATCGGCGAGGCGGGGCAGCCAGTAATGGCGCTGCTCATCGGTGCCGAACTGCATCAGCAGCTCTGCCGGGCCGAGAGAGTTGGGGACCATGACCGTGACGGCGGCGACGAGGGAGCGCGAAGCAATTTTCCGCACCACTTCCGAGTTGGCGAAAGCCGAGAACTCCAGCCCGCCGAATTCCCTGGGGATGATCATGGCGAAGAATTTCTCGCGCTTCAGAAATTCCCAGACGTTCTTGGGCAGGTCCCCTCGAGACCAGTTGATTTCCCATTCATTCAGCATCCGGCAGAGTTCGTCCACCGGTCCGTCGAAAAAGGCCTGCTCCTCGTCGGAGAGGGCCGCCGGGGGTGTCGCGAGGAGCTTCCGCCAGTCCGGATTGCCGGTAAACAGATCGCCGTCCCACCAGATGTCGCCGGAGGTCAGCGCCTCTCGTTCCGTCTCCGAGAGCCCCGGGAGAGCACGTTTGGCGGCCTTGAAGATCGGACGGGTCAAATAGTTGCGTCGAAACTCTGTAAATGACATTTCTAAATCCGCCTCCGGTCGCCAACACCGGAAGAATGGGTTCCAGCTCAATGAAGGACCTGCGGGCGGCGTCTTCCAGGCAGATCTTTCGAAGCGATTGGACTTTTTTTTAATTATACCGCAACATCTCTTTCGGTGCAGAGGCAGCCCGAGCGTCTGGCCGCGGCCTTCAAACGCTCCGTTCCTTCCGTTGACAGTCGCGCCATTTCGGGCGTATGGTGGCAGAATCCGACCCCCCCCGGACGGTTCCCTCTTGCCTGGTCTGACACCCGCCGATGACGAACGACAAGGATTCTATCATTCCCCCATCCCGCCTCGCATCAAACCTGGTTATGTTCAGCGTCCTCGCCACCGGCATGGGGCAGTCGATGACCTTCGCCCTTCTGGCGCCCCTGGGTCGCGAAGTCGGCTTTCAAGAACTGCAGATCGGACTGATCATTACCTGCTCCTCTCTGGTCTTTACCCTCACCAGCCCGATCTGGGGGCGGACCTGCGACAACTGGGGGCGCAAGCCGATACTGCTGGTTGGCCAGTTCGGTTATGCCGGTGGCTGCCTGCTCTTCGCCACGGTTTTCCACTACGGCTTGCGGGGGGAGCTGACCGGCACGCCCCTCTACATTCTGGCGATCACCTCCCGGGTGCTGATGGCCCTGCTGATATCGGCGGCCCCAAGCGCCGCTCTGGCCTATATCGCGGATACCACCAGCGCCGGGGAACGAACCGCGGGTATGGGTCGTCTGGGCGCCGCCCGCACCCTGGGGGCGATCCTCGGCCCGGCGCTGAGCGGTTTGCTGGTGGTCCTCGGCCTTCTCACCCCCCTCTACATTGCCTCCGGCATCGCCCTGTTGAGCGCGCTCCTTCTCGTTGTCACCATCCATGAACCGGCTCGACAGGTCGAGGCGTACCGCAACAAAGGGCGGTTGAAGCTGTTCGACCGGCGGTACTTTCCTTTTATCCTCGTTGGATTTATCACCTTTTTCGCGTTCTCGATGATGAGCCAGACCATCGGCTTCTACTTCCAGGACAAATTCGCCCTCGATGCCAGGAGCACCGCACAGTCGATCGGCATGGGCATGATGGCCTCGGCGATCATGTCTCTTTTCGCGCAGGCATTCCTGGTACGGCGGCAGGTGATGACCCCCACCCGATTGCTTCGGACCGGGCTGCCGATTCTGATGGTCGGCTACGCCGCCCTGCTCGTGGCCGGAAGCATTCCTTTGCTGGTAGCCGCCATGGGGGTTCTTGGCCTGGGTCTGGGCCTGGTCGCGCCCGGCTTCATCGCCGGCGCCTCCCTGGCGGTGGGCCCCCGGGAGCAGGGCGCAGTCGGCGGACTGATCTCCGCCTGCCCCGCGGCGGGCTTCGTCCTCGGTCCGCTGATCGGCACCAGACTCTATCAGTACAGCTCCACCCTCCCGTACCTCGGCGCCGTTCTTCTGATGATCCCCCTCATCTTCTATGCCTGGCGGATCAAGCTGCGTCACCACCGGAATGAAGCGACGGATTGAATCCATCGCCAATGATCCTTTAAACCAGGATCTGGTTTCAGTTCGACTGCTCGGAATGGGGAAGAAAGTAGGAAAGGACGGCGCCAATGCTGGTCAGACCGGCAGAGGCCAGGTAACTGCCGGTGAAGGTTCCGGTGGTTTCGGCCACCATCCCGGCCAGCGCCGGCCCCAGGGTCTGGCCGATGGCGAAGCAGAAAGTGATCATGGAAAAGGCGGCCGCCGCCCGGGCCTTTCCGAGGTAATCGCCGACCGCCGCCGCCATAATGGCGGGTATGGCGAAGACCGCGATCCCATAGAGCACGACTGAGGCAAAAATGGCCGGCGTCCCCAGTTTTGATCCGGCGAGCAGATAGGCCAGGGTCTGTACGGCGAAGACCGCCATCAATCCTCCCCTGCGTCCGATCCGGTCCGAGAGGATGCCGAACACCACCCCCGAGAAGAGGCTGAAAAATCCCACCCAGGACCAGAATTGCCCGGCGCTCGCCTCGACAAATCCGTACTCCTCGATCATGGTCGTGACGATGAATGTGCCGTAGATCACATAGGTGGCGCCGAAAATGAAATAAAGCCCACCGAGATGGCCGAGGATCCGCAGGACGGTGAACCGTCCCCGGGTTTCAGCCGGATCGTAATCGATATTTCCCGGAATTCCGGCCGGTTCCAACCCTTTATCGGCCGGATCGTTGCGGATCAGGACGGCTGCGACCGCGGCGATCGCCAACACGATAAGACCCAGCACGATCCAGCTTGCGCGCCATCCGCTCTCACCGAAGCGGGCGTTGAGGGCTGGAATCAGAAATCCCGAAAAAATGATGGCAAAACCGCTGCCGATCACCATCAGGCCGGCCGCCCGGCCCCGCCGTTGGCGACGAAACCAGTAGGAGACCAGAACCATCAACGGGATATTGGCGAGACCGCTGCCGATGCCGACAAATGTGTAGAGCACCAGGACCGCGCTATAGCTGCCGCCGACGCTGATGCCGAACATGCAGACAGAGATCAGCACGAGGGCGCTCGCGATCAGGAGGCGCGGGGTGATACGACGCAGCAGAAACGGCGACGCGGCGACCGCCGCCAGGTAACCGGCGAAGTTTCCCGTCCCGAGAAACCCCATCTCGCCGTACGTCATCCCAAGCGCCACGCTCATCGACGGAAGCAGCATCCCGAAGGCAAAACGCGCCAGGCCCAGGCAGGCGGCGATGGTCAGGGTCCCGACCAGGACAATCACCCAGCCGTAATGAAAGCGGTTGGAAGACTGCTCTGCGCTGTGTGATTCGGTCTCTATCATAGCGGCAGATGTTACACCGCCAAAGCCGGCGCGCCAAGAGAAATACCGTATTTCATTGCCCCCGCACCTTGACTTGGAGGCAATAACGACGGGATCGCAGGGGCAGTTTTTAAGGCGCTTTAAAATCCCTGCAGTTGAGGCAGAGGAGGGCAGGAAAATCGGGAATGATGGGGGATGGCTCTGAATCGATCCTTACTCAGGAGCGAGGGAAGACTCTCCGGCCGGAAGAGTAATAGCTTTGGTTTCCATGGCCGCAAGAATTTCTCCGGGGATGGGTAGAGTTCGACAGCTGCTTTGGCCAAATAAAGAAGGACGCCCCTTTCGAAGCGCCCTGTTCGTTATCGTTAAATCGTTAGACATTTTCAAATTCCCACATAGTGTATTTTGTTTGATATCTAGTTGACGAAATAAAAGAATGGTGCTATGCATCCAGCTCACAATTTTAATCCTTTTAATCTATGGGAGGAATGGAATGTACGCAGTTCGGAAGTTTGCAGGTCGGAAATTCATGATGTTGTCCCTGGCGGGCCTGGCTCTTCTGCTCTCCGGTTGTGCAACCACGTGGGTGGAAAAATCGGCCGATTGGGAACCGAAGAAGCCGACCGAGGCTTTGCTCTGTTACTACAACGTTCAAAGCAACGGCGGGGTGGATGTGATTGACCTGGGCAAACAGGCGGCGGGTGGACAAGCCTTCGATGATGTCGGAATGCGGACCTACAAATTGATGACCAAGTCGCTGGAGAAATTCAACCTGTCGGTTTCCGCCGATCGAAATCGGGCCAAAAAGCTCGACAGCATCGCCAAAGAGTACAAGGACCTGGATACCGGCAGCAGCGGCGCCAATAGACTGCTCGGCAGCCTCACTTCGCAGTGGCGGCATCCCGGCTCCTCGGACGCCCCCTTTCATCGCTATTCCAACTTGAACCCCAAGATGGCCCAGGATCTGGTGGGAAAAGTCAGGGGAAAGAACAAGGAGGAAGTTTTCCTCTCCGGTGAGCTCAAAATAGAGGATCAGGATCAATTTCTGGTATTCAAGCGTTATCGGCTGATACTCTCCCTGAAGGCTCTCGATTACAAGGGGAATGTGGTCTTTCAGTCCCGCGCCGAAGGTTTCACCAATTTGACCTTCCTGAGAAATCCCTGGAGCGAAGAGCGGATCGAGACCGCCATGGCCAAGGCGCTCGAGAAGATGACAAACGTCGAAGCCAAGAAGGAAATCTCGACCTTCAACAACCTGTAATTTTTCTTCTCGCATATATTTGCAGAAAGAGCCCTCGTCGTTAGACGGGGGCTCTTTCTCGTTTGGGACCCCGGAATTCGTCCATGCTTCGATCGCAATTTCCAAGGAAGGAAACAGAAACCGGTCCTGCATTCCGAGCGTTCTTGAAGGGAACTGTCATGGACTTTTCTGCCTCAGGGGGCGATAATAGCTCATTTCTACGAGAAGGTATCACATGGGCAAATATGATCTGATTGTGATCGGCGGCGGACCGGCTGGCATCTTTGCAGCCGGTCATGCTGCACAACGGGGCATTCGGGTGCTCCTTCTGGAGAAGAAGCCTCGCTGCGGGGCCAAACTGCTGATCACTGGCAAGGGGCGCTGCAATATCACGAACAGCGAGCCCGACGTGCGCAAGTTTGCTGGCCATTTCGGAGCCAATGGGAAAGCCCTTCTGACTTCACTGTACGCTTTCGGTGTGCAGGAGGTGATGGATTTTTTTGAACAGCGCGAGTTGCCGCTGGTGGTGGAGCGGGGTGGACGGGTATTCCCGGCCCGCGGCGGTGCGAGAGACGTGCAGCGGGTGCTGGATCGGTTTCTGGCCGACTCCGGCGTTGAAGTGCGCTGCAGCAGCAAGGTGCGCGAGCTGGTCCGTGACGGGGGTTCCATTGCAGGGGTGCGAACCAGCGATGGAGAATTTCAAGGCAGAGCGGTGCTGGTGGCGACCGGCGGGCTCTCTTATCCCAAAACGGGTTCGACCGGCGATGGGTATCGCTGGGCGCGGGAGCTCGGGAATACGGTGATCGAGCCGCAGCCTGCGCTTACCGCCATCACTCTGGCGGAGAACTGGACCGGTGAGGTATGCGATCTCAATCTCAGGAACGTCGAACTCAAAGTGCTGCAGGGAGGGTGTGTGCTCGAGAGCCGCTTCGGCGAGACATTCTTCACCCGCGACGGTATTGGTGGGCCGATTGTCCTCGATCTGAGCAATACTGTGCGCGATGCGCTCAGCCTGGGGAAGGTGACCCTGGAACTCGATCTCAAGCCAGCAGTTGAAATGCAGCTGTTCGACAAACGCCTGCAGCGGGAAATGGCCGATCACGCCAACTATGATTTCCGCAATTCTCTCGGCAATCTTTTGCCAAAAGCGATGATCCCTCTTTTTATCCGTCTCTCCGGCATCGATCCCGACAAGAAATGTCACTCGGTGACCCGCGAAGAGCGCCTGAAGTTGCTCGAGCTGTTCAAAGCGCTTCCGTTGCGGGTAATCGGCTGTGAGGGGTTCGACAAGGCGATCGTCACCCGTGGCGGCATCGATCTCAAAGAGGTCGATATGCGCTCTCTGCGCTCAAAGAGAATAGACAATCTCTACTTCGCCGGAGAAGTGCTTGACCTTGACGGACCGACCGGCGGATTCAACCTGCAGGTCTGCTGGTCGACCGGCTATCTGGCGGGGGTGAGCGCCGCCGGGGCGGTGCTTAATGAAAAGTCATCGGATGGAAGTATGGAAAAAACGGAGATTTCATGAAATCGTCACGCCTGATTTTGGTCGTCTCCGTTCTGTCTTCTTTTTTCCTGAGTGGCTGCGCCGCGGGCGTGTCCGGGCCCCCGGAACGAACAACAACTTCTCAGGGGGAGATAAAAAAGGCTCCGGAAAAAGAGCTGATCAGGGTGCAGTCTCCTCAGCCGGGCGCCGTGGTCCGCCCTCCCCTATTGGTTCGGGGCGAGGCCAGGGGGCCCTGGTACTTCGAGGGAGATTTCCCCCTCATTCTGAAGGACGCAAGGGGAAATATCCTTTCCCGGGGGTTCGCCAGCGCCCAGGGCGAGTGGATGACCACGGATTTCGTCCCCTTCTCCGGAAGGCTCGAGTTCACCCCGCCCGCGGGCGCAGAGGGAGAACTGGTTCTGCAGAAGGATAATCCCTCCGGACTTCGAGAGCTGGATGACTCCGTGATTATACCCGTTGTTTTTGAATGATGTCCTTGCGGATCAGGATCTGCACCGGGTGAAATCAAGCGGGTGTAGTGCGGGAAAGGGAGAGGACGGCCTGGCATGAAACGGCAAGATTAACGCGACATCCCTCGGCCACCCATTCCGCCGCTCCTTCCACCCATCCCTCCCCCTCCGCCCATTCCCCCGCGGGTGCCGAAGAAATCACGGTTAATTTCCTGCCGCCTTCGGCTCTGTTCCGCCGCCGGCAAATCCTGGATCGACTGCAATTCCTGCCGCAGCCGGCGCTGCTGTTCCGGATCGAGCTGGTTGAACTGTCGAAACTTTCGGCGAAGATTCTCCTGGCGTTCGGGAGACAGCTGCTGCCAACGCTGAAAACGCTCCAGCAGGCGCACCTGCTGATTCGGTTCCATCTCCCGGAAGCGCTGAAGGTTTTGCCTCAGCTGTTGCTGCTGCTCAGGGGACAATTCCTGGTATTGCCGATAACGCTCCCGAAGACGATCCTGCTCCTCGGGTGAAAGCCGCTGCCAGCGCTGCAGGTCCTGGCGGTCGACCTGAGATTCCGCCGCCGGGCCCGGCGCGGACGTCGCTTCATCCCCCTGGAAAGCGAACGCGCCCACCGGAGAGAGAAGCAGCAACAGGATGCAGACACAACGAATGATTTTCATTTTTTCTTGTCCTCCGTGCGGCCCTTTTCTTCTTCCCCCTGAAGGAGATCCATATCCTTCAGCACCTCCATCATCTGCAACAGCTCCATCATACGGATCACCTGGCGGTCTTTACTGCTGATCTCAACGTCATCCGAAGACTTGCTCTTGTCTTTTTTCCCTTCTGCATTGAGATCGGCGGCCGACCAGAGAAGCTGAGATCCTGCGAGGAAAAAAACAAGAAATGTTCGTTTCATCCCCTGGTTCCCATCCCTTCCAGCTCCTGGAGCAGATCCAGATTCTCGATCAGTTCCATGTTCAACAGCAGTTCCGGATCGGGCAGGCTTTTCGGGCTTTCGCTGATTTGCGGAGAGGTCCCTTGATCCACCGGCAGCCATTCCGGAACCGGCGACTTCAGGGTCATCACCAGCAGCACCGCCGTGGCGGCGGCAAGGGACCATCCCACGGCTGGCCTGAGAGGCCACCGGTGCAACGGGCGAAGACGGCTCACTCTTTGATTGAATTCCCTGATCTGCCGGGGGGAAAAATCGAGGTCTTTTTTCGGGAGCATCCCCAAATCGGAGCGCAGCTCCGCCAGTTCTTTGCGGCAGGCGGCACACCCCTGAAGGTGCTCTTCCACCTGGAGTCGTCCGGCTGAATCCAGCTCACCATAATGAAACAGAGTCAAGTTTTCGGGACGGCATGAGGATATCCTGGGCGACTGGCTCATGATGACTCCCCTTTCAGGTCCTGCAGCTCCTGGCGCAGAATGCGGACGGCCCGGTGCAGGTGGCTCTTGACCGTTCCCTCCTCCAGTTCCAGCAATGCGGCGATCTCCCGCAAAGGCATTTCCTCGTAGTGGCGCAAGGTGAATACCACCCTTTGACGTGCAGAGAGCCGAAGCATGGCACGATCCAGGCGCTGGCGAATTTCACCGGCAAAAAGATGCTCACCCGGAGAGGCGCCGGAGTCCGGAACGAATTCCATCGGATCGACCTCTTCGTTGCTTCGACGGAAGAAAAAAATCTTGTCCCTGAGTTTGCGCCGCCGAAGATGATCGATTGCCAGATGGGTCACCGTTCTGTGCAGCCAGGTCGCAATGGAGCTGTCGCCTCGAAAACCGCCCAGGCTGCGGTGGAGACGCAAAAAGGCGTCCTGTGCGATATCCTCGGCATCTTCCCGGTTTCCCACCAGGCGCCAGGCCAGGGCGAGAGTGCGGGAAGAATGGGCGGCAACCAGGTATTCGAATCCCGAGTCGTCCCCTCCCCTGATCCGGTCCAGGAGCGTTTTCTCTGTACGGCTATTCATTCCAGGAGCGTATCCGCACCTTGGTGTCAGTGTCAATGGGCGACCAGTTCTCTCTGCCCCGCGACGGGCGGCGGGCCAGCAGGATCCAGTTACTTTTCTCTTTAGACGAAGCGAACAGTCAAAGGTTTACCTGCAATGGGATGATGGTTTGCCTGGATCGGATGAAAGTTGTTCGTAAACTTTTCAACAGCCGCCGCGTCTAAGAAGGAAAGGCAAGGCCTCGCCGATCGGACATCACCCATTAAATTGAAAAAGGAGAAATCGAATCATGAAAATCAAACTTTTACCGGTCATCCTTCTCGCAGCCTCCCTGAGTTTGGGAATGGCGGAAACATCCTTCGCCCGCGGCGGCATGGGGGGAAGCTCTGGCGGCAGGGCCGCTTTTGGGGGTTCCATGGGTTTGGATTCCGGCGCCCGGGGATCCTTCGGCTCTTCCCGCCATGGCCTGAACGAGCTGTCGGGAGCACGATACGGGCAGGGACGAAACGGAAGGGATTTGCAGCACCGCGATCAGACCCGAACCCGGTACAATAACCGCAACCAGGGAGAATCAGGCGGTTCGGCGGAGGGCACCGTCAAGGCCCGGGCCAGCCGCCAGGGCGACAACATGGGCGCTTACGGGCAGCAGGGCGGCGCCGTCAGCGAACAGGGGCAACTTCATCGTGCCGTTCCCGCAACTCCGGCACAGCCCGACGGCGCCGGAGGCAGGGCGACCTCGGCCATTCCGGCAACCCCGGCTGGAAAATAATTTTCAAAGGAGTAATATTGGGGGGCAGTCCCTGCAGCCGGGGCTGTCCTTCCCTTTTATGAGTCAAAGGAGGTTTATGAGAATGAGAGATCACTTCAGGAAAATTTTCCTTCAAGGGGTTGTCCTGATCCTGGCAGTTTTTTCTGCCGGGAACCCTTCCCTGGCCGCCGAGGCGAGGAAATACGCTCTTGGATTGGGGATTGACTTCGCTACAGGCGATTATGGCACGGATTTCACCACGGATTCTGTCCGTGTGCCGCTGAGCATAAATTACTTTCCCACCGACCGGCTTGATTTTGAACTTACCATTCCTTATCTTTACCAGAGCAGCAGCAACACCATCCTTTCCGGGGGGATGCGCTTTCCGGTCGATGGCCGCAGGGGCATGCGGCAAACCGCCTTCGATGTAAGCGATTCGCAGGGCGGCCTGGGCGACATCACCTTGACCGCCGGCTACATTCTGCGGCAGGAGAGCGAGACTTTTCCAGTTATACGCCCTCTGCTTTACCTGAAATTTCCTACAGCCGACGAAGAGGAAGGTCTGGGCACCGGGGAATTCGATATCGGAGCGGGACTCGGAGCAGTCAAATGGTTCGACCGCTGGTACACTTTCGCCGAGGGTCGTTACATCTTTCAGGGGTCCAACTCCGAGCTGGGATTGAAGGATTACGGCACTCTGGAGGGGGAAGCCGGATACCGGCTGACGGAAAGATTTCTGCCCTCGGTCTCGCTCTGGTGGTCCTCTCCTCCGGCGGACGACTCCTCCGACCTGGTGGAGGCGCGGCTCAAGGGGAAATACTGGGCCACGGATTCCATCGCCGTTGAGGGTTATCTGGGCAGGGGACTCTCCAGTGGGACGGCCGATTTCCTCGCGGGCCTGACCGTTTTCTACCTCTTCTGACCTTCTGCTCCGAGCTGCCGAGGCCGGCGGGAAAGATTCTCAGGTCCGTTCCGAGCCGCCCCTGCTCAAAATCGACAGCAAATAGTTATGCGGGTGAGAAAGTGGCTCGATTGGTGTTCGAGCCATACAAATCATCACGGCAAGACGAATGGACGCTTCACGAGGGAGGTGAGAAGGGAAAGAAGAAGAAACAGAGAAGTCCCCTGCAGCAACCAGAAAGAGCCGAGCTTGACCCACGCGAACTCCGGTGCGAGAAAACAAACCAGCCAGCCGGCCGCCATATCTCCCGACATCCCGGCGGCGAGAAGGCCAACCAGGGCGCCCTGCAGGCGGGGACGCAGTGAAGTGAACAGAAGCAGGTGGGAGAAGACGACGAAAAACAGCCCCATGGCAAAAAGGTGAAAGTGAGTCACCTCCAGCAGGCCTGCAAACGATCGGGGGTTCATGAAGAGCTCGGGGTCCCCTCGGTAATAGCGCACAACCGACTCATAGGTGAACCCGAGTTTATGGCGGAACATGAACAGCCCTGTTCCCCAGTGAAGAAAAAAGTAGAAATAAAAAAAACAGAGCATCCCTCGGGGAAGAGCCCCCCGGCCGGGTCCGTTCATCATAATCCGCATTTATTCCTCCCGCAGCACCCGGAGCAGGGCGACTGTCTTGCGCACCTGTCGGGTCACCGCCTGCGCCGATAGCGTTGCGCCGGTGATTCCGTGGATGGCGCCGCCGACCCGCAGTTCGGAATCCAGAATGCGCCCCTCAAACTGCGCCAGCCAGCGGACAGGAGGTTTGTACTCTTCGGGTTCGTAAAAGGCGAGCACCTCCACTCTTCTCACGTGCCCGTCCGGGTCCAGAACGATCATCAGGGTTTCCGGCAAGGTCCTCACGACAGCCGCCTCGATGGCGGCATAGCCGGTGACCAGATCCCCCTTTTTCCCCACGTAGAAGGTATGAATGGCCCCGACCGCCGGAATTCCCGACAGGCGGGACACTTTTCGTATCCGTGTCTCGTCGAGGTACAGATTCAACGTCTCCACCCGCTCGGCTTCCGGAAAGGCGAGTTCAAGAGCCTCCTTTTTGCTCATGTAGGCCCCGCCGAAAGCGAGGACGGGCATTCCCAGAGCAACCAGAAGTGCAAACAGGATCATCCTCATGGTTTTTCCCTTGAATCGGTGCGGCCGGGAATTCCGGCCGCACCGGAAAAGAATTAAAAAATGTATCCGAAGCTGAAATTCAGTTCGTCCGCCTTAGTTTTTCCTGCTTCTTCCATGTCGAAATTGCGGTAGGAAGTCTTGAGCACGACGTTGGGAATGGGTTTGTAGCTGAGGCCGGCGACGACCAGTGTCTTGCTTTCATCCGATCCGTCGTAGTCCAGATCCTCATAGCGGACGAAGGGCGCGAGATAGTGGGTCGTGCCCGGAACGATCAGCGGCAGCACATCATAGGCGGCCTCGGCATACCAGGCGGTGATGCTCTCGGGGATATCCGTCGCCAGGGCGGAGCTCAATTCCTGGTGGTCGTCGATCTCCACTGTGGCCGCCAGTGCTTTGAGCTCCAGGCCGCGGCACTTGTACTGGCCGTGGATCTCATAAATGGAGGTGAAGACGTCGGCATCCTCGAATTTCCCCTGGCCGCTGTTGCCCAGGTAGGTGCTCGCCCCAAGGCTCAGGCCAAGCATCGGCGACCATGCAAGACTCCCCGTAATTGCCAGATCTTCCGCCAGGGCTTTGGAGCCCTTCTGGCGACCGCCTCGCAGTCCGGTGCTCCCGAATCCTTCGGCATCGAGGCCGTTGACGACATAGAACTTGTAGGACAGGCCCCTGGCTAATTTCCCGAAGACGCCCACTCCCATTTCCCGCCAGGTGCTGGGGATGACCTCGCGTTCGACGAAGGGGCGATGCACGCCGTGGAACAGGGTCGGCTCATGCAGTTCGTTGGTGAGACCCACCGGAAGCAGCAGGAGACCTGTGCGCAGATTGATTCTCTCATTCAGAAGGAAATCGAGCTGAGCCATCTCCACGAAGACTTCATCGGCATGTTCGAGCTCGATTTCGCTGTTGAAAACAATTTTGTCGGTGAATTTATACCCGAAGTAGAGAATGGCCCGCAGCATGTCCGCCGTGTCCTTTTTGCTGCCCTGATCGGATACGTAGTGGGTATAGATCCCTTCACCATAGCCGCCGATGGAAAGGCCTCGATTCGCTCCGTAAACCTTGGAGGCGGCCGGGCCGAGTCCATAGGTTGACTTGTATTCGGGCTCCGACACGGCCGATTCGTTTTTCAGCTTCTGCAGCTCTTCCGTAATCAGATTGAGCCGGCGCTCCAGCTCTTCGTTCGTGGCGCCAGTGGCCGCGAGGGGGGAAAGGGCGCATACCGTCAGGTTGAGCAACAGAACGATTACAAATGATCTCCTCATCAGAAACTCCTTGTTCAATAAATGAAAAAAATGGGAATTGACTCATGCTCCCTGATTCCCGCGGGCCCAGCGGAGAACAGAATAGAGATGAATTTGAAAATTGAGTTCATAAACTAATAGGAGGGAGGGTCGAATGTCAACAAGAAAATGAAATTTATTTTCAATTATCAGAAAAACCGGTTTGCCGATTCGCATTCTTCGAATTTAATGTAATTAAAAATGAATCCTCCAGCCTTGCCGGAAATCTCTGTGACAGTAGACTGAATGATAAGCCGCCAGGGAATTGGCTGGATTCAAGACTGAAGCTGCCAGAGAGGTTGTTCCCAGGCGAGTTTCATGAAACCATCGGAGGCAACCGTGCGTCAGGAGCCTTTACCGTCATGGGTCCGGCAGTTTGCTTTGCCGGTCACGATTGTTATTCTGTTCCTCGTGGTCCCTTATCTGCTGCGTCCGGTCGCCCGGGTTCTGCTGGCGATCTTTGCCGGCGTTCTCCTGGCTGTCTTTCTGGATGGCTTTTCCGCCCTGGTGCGCAAGTGGGTCTCGATTCCGCGCGCCCTCGCCCTCGTCGCGATTATTCTCCTGATCTTCCTGGGCTTTGCCGGGCTGATGTGGATCGGCGGGGCGCAGGTTGCCGATCAGGCCACCGGATTGTCGGAGCGGTTGACTACGGCGTCGGAAAAGGTCCGCTCCTATATCGGGGAAAACGAATGGCTCCCCCGGCTGTTGTCCTGGGTTTCGCAAGAAGGGGGCGGAAAAGGAGGGATTCTCGGCAATATCACCTCGGTTTTTTCCTCTACCCTCGAGGCATTGTCCCATCTGGTGATTATCATCTTTACCGGGATCTACGTGGCCGTAAATCCGGCCGTTTACAGCAACGCAGCCTTGCACCTTTTACCGGCAGGCAAGCGTCCCCGGGGGAGAGAGATTCTTGGAGAGCTGGGGCAGGTGATGCGCTACTGGCTGTTGGGTCGCCTTGCGTCGATGACTGTTATCGGCAGCCTGACGGCGATTGGACTGCTGCTCATCGGCGCGCCGCTGGCACTCATCCTCGGGGTCATCGCCGGGATCCTCTCCTTCATCCCTTTCCTCGGTCCCCTTCTCTCCGCGATTCCTGCCATCCTTGTCGGTTTGACCGAAAGCCCGAAGATGGCGCTGGCGGTTTTAATTGTCTTTGCTATTGTGCAATTCATCGAAAGCAATCTGATTACTCCCCTGATCGAGCGCCGGGCGGTGATGGTGCCCCCCGCCTTCGTCGTCGCCGGGCAATTTCTCATGGCGATGCTCGTAGGATTCTACGGCGTCCTTCTGGCCACCCCACTGATCGTTCTCTTCACTGTTCTCGTTCAGATGCTTTATATCCAGGATGTCCTTGGCGAACCGGTCAAGATCCTGGGCGATCACGACAACGGTGAAGATCAAGTGGAGAGGGGAGGTTCTGAGTGAAGTTTTGTGGAGGTCGAGGTTCCGGCCGGGGGGGGGGTGACAGGGTAAAGGTCACATCGGAAAATCAGCGGCGAAAGGTGTCCGCCAGCAGCTCAATAGTGTGGGCGGCGCGGATCGGACTTTCTTTTTTCTCCAGTCCGCCGCGGATCTGCAGCAGGCAACCGGGGCAATCCATGGCCACGCACTTCGCATCGCTCGCCTCGATATCCGTCAGCTTGTCCTCGAGAATGCGGCGAGCGACCGCGGGATGGCTGGCGAAACTGTAGGATCCCCCGAATCCGCAGCAGCGGTCAGCGTGGGCCATCTCGGTCAGCTCGCGCCCGCTTGCGGCGAGAAGCCGTCTCGGCTCCCGCCAGACGCCGGCGCCGCGTTTCAGGTGGCAGCTGTCATGGTAGGTGGTCAGGTCCCCGCCGGAGCCTTGAAAGACCTCTGCGCCACCGAGTTTATCCGTGATCAGGCGTGAAACGTCAAAGGTGATTTCGGAGAGACGTCTGGCCTTTTCGGCCCACACCGGATTATCTTTCAGATGTTCGACAAAATCGCGCTGCAGTGCCATGGTACAGGTGGGGCAGGTGGTGACCACGTAATCCGGCTTTTCCGAGAGAAGGGCGCGAACATTCTGTTCGGCCATTTCCGAGGCCGTCTCCCGGTCTCCCGAATAGGAGGCCGGGACCCCGCAGCAGCTCTGCTCCTCTGGAAATATAACCTCCGCCCCCAGACGGTTGAGAACCGTCACGAGGTCCTCCCCCAGTTCCGGGTAAACGAAGTCATTGAGACAGCCGGCGAAAAAGGCGACCCTTGCCTTGGGGTTTTCCACCTTCTGCGGCAGCTTAGTCCAGGAATCCCGCAGGGGAGTGTCCGCAATGGCCGGCAGGGTCCGCCATTCCGTGAGCCCGGAAAAAAAGAGAGGGAGGTGTCGGATGGTTCGTTCGCCGCGGGTGACCGGTTTCTGAAGGATGGCGGCGGTGCGCAGCATGCCGTGGAAAAGGCGGCGATTGCGCATGATCTTTTTGAAAACGACGGACTTGCCGGCCCCGATCCCTTCCTCCCCTGCGATCACCTCCCGCAGGTGAAGGATAATGTCCTCCAGATCGATGCCTGCCGGGCAGACGGAGACGCAGGATCGGCAGCCGATGCAGGCGCGGACGATTTCGGCCGCCCCATCGAGGCCGTGATAAAAAGCCGTCAGAACGATGCCGATGGCGCCGATGTAAACATGGCCGAAAACATGCCCTCCCACCGTCTGGTATACGGGACAGACGTTTGCGCAGGCTCCGCAGCGGATACAGCGCAGGGCATCGCGGCAGCGGGGGGATTCCGCCAGGGCGCTGCGGCCATTGTCGAGCAGTACGATATGCAGTTCCTTGTCGCCCTCGCCGCAGGGGACGGCTCCGCCGATCCAGGTGACGTAGGAGGTGATCGGTTGTCCTGTAGCGCTTTTGGGAAGCACCTGGATGATGCGCAAGGCGTCCTCCAGGGAAGGCGCCAGCTTCTCGATGCCCACCAGGGCTACGTGAATCTTGGGCAGGGTTGCCACCAGACGGGCGTTTCCCTCGTTGGTTAACAGGACCAGACCTCCGGTCTCGGCGACGGCGATATTGGCGCCGCTGATTCCCATCTCCGCCTCGATAAAGGCGCCGCGAAGCTGATTCCGCGCGAGCTGAACCAGGTGGGCGATGTCCGGCGGCTCGGGTTGTCCGGTCACCTGGCCGAAGAGCTCGGCCACCTCCTGCCTGAACATGTGGATGGCGGGCATGACCATGTGACTGGGACGCTCTCCGGCGAGCTGGACGATCCACTCCCCCAGATCCGTCTCCACCGGCCGCACGCCGGCTTCCTCCAGCGCTTTGTTGAGATGGATCTCCTCGCTGACCATGCTTTTGCTTTTGACGGCCGTGCGCACCCCCCGCTCCCGGGCCAGCTCCGTGATATAGCGGCAGGCCTCCTCAGCGTTACGAGCTCTGACAACGCGGGCGCCCGCGTTCTCGGCGTTGCGGATGAACTCGGACAAATAACGCTCACGGTGACGGCGGACCTCATCCTTGCATCCGGCGATTTCCGCGCGAAGGGCTTCGAAATCGAGTCCGAGGAAAGCATCTTCCCGGGCCTTCGCCCAGGCATCGCCAAAGCGGTGCAGGGCTTCCTGCAGACGGGGGGTGGAGAGGGCGTTGTCGATTCTCTGCTTGTATTCCTGCATCCGTACTTTTTTCACGGTTCCTCCCGCTCGGGTATCTGTTCCCCGGATTACATTTCCAGCGGATCGTCGGAAAGTCCCTCGAGAAGCAGGATGTGCACCTCCCGGGGGCCGTGCACTCCGATCGTGAGGACCCTTTCGATATCGGCGGTTCGGCTCGGACCGGTAACGAAGGCGACAAAATGACGGGTTCCGGACTGGAGCTGTCGCAGCACGGGGGCGGCGGAGCGGGCATCCGGAAATATCTTGCGAGGATCAAGGAGGGCGAAATGGCGCTCGGGCAGGGTCGTGGCCAACCGCACCGGCTCCTCCGTGCTCTCAAGAACCAGTGTGCCCGTCTCGGCAAAGGCAAAATTGACGCCGGTGAGACCTGCCGCCGCTGCTGCGGACTGTCGACGGAAATCGCTGTCGATCACCTCGCATCCAGCATCGCGAAGGAGTCCGGCAAGCCCCAGTCGCCTGGAGCTGGAAAACGAGGGAAGAAGAATGGAGCCGCCCGAGTGATCCCGCAGGTAGGAAACCGCCTGCGCTGGACTGCTGCAGAATACCGTCTTTGCCCCCGAACGTCCGGCTGCCTCCAGAAAAGTTTTCATTCGATTTTCTTCAGGCATGACGACTCCGTAAAAAATTGGTCTTACCATTTTGCTTCAGAATACTTTAGGGGCAAAAAACGCTCGCTGTCAAATTATAATACGATGTTTTTGACCTTTTGAATCTCCTGGAGGCGAATGGTTTCGGGGGGGTTGACGGAGATGATTCTAAAAGGAATCGCTTCTGATTCAGATGCGGTTCGCAAAAAATATGCTATAAATTGAGCAATTAGTAGCAAATTTTCTTTTCCAAAGAGCCGATCGATTCAGGAATGAATCATTTGGGGGGGAGCGGAAGAGATTAATCCCGCCAAACCCCCGACTTAAAACATTTTTTTATTTTGGAATGAGGATTGCACCTTTGAGAGACAAGTAATTTTACTTCTTTACGCGGAGGTTTTTCCCATGACCGAGGTCTTTATCGTTGATGCCCTGAGAACCCCCTTTGGATCCTTCGGAGGAGCACTTGCGGACGTTCCGGCCCCGACCCTCGCTTCTCAGGTAATCGCCGAGTTGATTCGCCGCAACGCCCTGCCGGGGGAAGGCATCGGGGAAGTCATTGTCGGCCAGGTGCTGCAGGGAGGCAATGGACAGGCGCCGGCACGGCAGGCCATGCGTCTGGCCGGACTTCCCGACGGCATCCCCGCCATGACCATCAACAAGGTTTGCGGCAGCGGCTTGAAGGCAATCATGCTCGCAGCCGACGGCATTCGCCTTGGTGAGACGGATGTGGCGATCGCGGGAGGCATGGAAAATATGTCCATGGCGCCCTACGCGCTGCCCGCCGCCCGTTACGGGTTTCGTATGGGAAATGGGCAGGCGGTCGATCTCATGATCCACGATGGCCTGCTCGATCCTTATTCCGGCCGCCATATGGGGGAGATTACAGAAGACTGGAGCGCCTCTAACGATATCGATCGCGCTCAGCAGGATGAATATGCCGCCAGGTCCTACCGGTTGGCGCTGGAAGCACTGCGCGCCGGGACCTTCCAGGAAGAACTCGTTCCCGTGGTGAAGCGCTCGCGCAAAGGCGAAGTGACGGTGGCCGAGGATGAGGAGCCGGGAAGGGGAAATGTGGAGAAACTGCCCGGTCTGCGCTCCGCTTTCGCGAAGGAAGGCTCGATAACCGCCGGAAACGCTTCCAGCATCAACGATGGCGCCGCCCTGGCGCTGGTCGCCGGCGAAGCGGGTCTGAAGAAGTATAATCTGACCCCCCGGGCGCGACTGGTCGCAGCCGCTTCCTACAGCAAGGATCCGAACCTCTTCGCCGAAGCGCCCGTAGGGGCGATTCAAAAGTGTATCGAAAAAGCAAAGTTGATCCCGGGAGATATTGGCCTGTTCGAAATCAACGAGGCTTTCTCGGGCGTTCCGCTCCTGTGCATGAAACATCTCGGAATTCCTCTGGAGAAGGTGAACGTCAACGGCGGCGCGGTCGCCCTCGGGCACCCCATCGGCGCCAGCGGCGGCCGGCTTGTCGCCACCCTGGTGCGCGAAATGAGGCAGCGGAAGGTCCGTTATGGACTCGCCTCTCTCTGTATCGGAGGCGGGGAAGCCGTCGCGGCAATCTTCGAAAGCATGTAGGGCCATTTAAAACAGGATTCGGATTCATTGCGAGGAAGACCAGCACTTTTGTGGAGGGGGATTTGATTCTCAGTTCATTCATGCATTGAAAAAAGAGAAAGTCAAAAGGAGGAAGTCATGTTGCAGCCAGTATCGAAGTTTTTCGTCCGAGTGATGCAGCGCTACCTGCCCGACCCGTTCCTGTTTGCGGTAATTCTTACTTTCATCGTCTTTATCCTGGGTATTGCTCTGACCGATAACGGTCCCTTGCAGATGGTTCAACACTGGGTCGGCGGCTTCTGGAATCTGCTGGCCTTTTCCATGCAGATGGTATTGATTCTGGTGACCGGCTTTATCCTGGCAAACAGTCCTCTGTTCAAGAAGGCGCTGGGGGCGATCGCCTCCGTTGCCAAAACTCCCGGCCAGGGCATTATGCTGGTCGGTATCGTTTCCGCGCTTGCAAGCTGGATCAACTGGGGTTTCGGGTTGGTCATAGGTGCTCTGGTGGCAAAAGAGGTCGCCAGAAGAGTGCCCAATGTACATTTTCCGCTGCTCATCGCGACCGCATACATGGGATTTGTGGTCTGGCATGCGGGACTGGCCGGATCCGTGCCTCTGGTTATTGCGACCGAAGGTCACTTTCTTGCCGCCCAGATTGGTGTAATACCCACTTCGCAGACAATTTTCGCTCCTTTCAACCTCATTATTGCCATTGTCATACTCATTCTCGTGCCGATTTTAGGTCGAATGATGATGCCGCCTGCCGATGAAAGCATCGCCATCGATCCGAACCTTCTGGTTGAAACGGAAAACACCTACGATGTCGCCTCATCCACACCGGCAGAGAAGTTGGAAAACAGCCCGGTGGTCTCCATCCTGATCTCAATCATGGGATTCACCTATATTATCCATTATTTCTTCACAAAAGGTTTCAATCTTAACCTGAATATCGTCATTTTCACTTTTCTGTTCATGGGCATTCTCTTGCACTGGACGCCAAGAAGTTTTCTCAACAGCTTGACCGAGGCGATTAAAGGTTCTTCCGGAATCGTGGTCCAGTTTCCTTTTTATGCAGGAATCATGGGCATGATGATAACCTCCGGCCTGGCGGCATTGATGTCCCAGTGGTTCGTATCGATCTCAACTGAGACCACATTCCCGTTGTTCACCTTTTTAAGTGCGGGCCTGGTCAACATATTTGTCCCGTCCGGTGGAGGCCAGTGGGCGGTGCAGGCGCCGATCATGGTTCCGGCAGGTATTGAATTGGGGGTCGATACGGCCAGGGTTGCGATGGCCGTCGCCTGGGGCGATGCCTGGACCAATATGATTCAGCCCTTCTGGGCGCTGCCTGCGCTGGCCATTGCAGGATTGGGCGCAAAGGACATCATGGGCTACACCACGGTTATGTTGATTGTCAGCGGAGTGCTGATCGGCCTGGGTCTGGTTGTACTCTGATAGTCCAACCACGAAGCTATGGCGCCCCGGAAGAGTCGTCCGTGCTTCATGGCTTCGTGGTCAATCCAGAGGTTCAACGATCTTTTCAAAGGAGAGAGAAAATGAAGGCAATTTACACCGATGCCGCGGCCGCTCTGGAGGGGTTGGTCCGCGACGGAATGACAGTGGCCGCCGGGGGGTTCGGATTATGCGGTATCCCCGAGCACCTGATCGTCGCCCTGCGGGACAGCGGAGCGAAGGACCTGACGGTGATCAGCAACAACGCTGGAGTGGACGATTTCGGACTCGGGCTGCTGCTGCAGACCCGCCAGATCCGCAAGATGATCTCCTCCTATGTGGGCGAAAACGCCATCTTTGAAAAACAGTTTCTCTCGGGGGATCTGGAACTTGAACTCACGCCCCAGGGAACGCTGGCGGAGAAACTGCGGGCGGGCGGCGCGGGAATACCGGCATTTTACACCCGAACCGCATACGGTACGAGTCTCGCGGAGGGAAAACCGACGGCCGAATTCAACAATAAGGAATACGTGCTCGAGGAAGGCCTGACTGCCGACCTGGCATTGGTGAAAGCATGGAAAGCCGATAAGGCGGGCAACCTTATCTTCCGCAAAACCGCTCGCAATTTCAATCCCCTCTGTGCAAAAGCAGCCCGTGTGACCGTGGCCGAGGTGGAAGAGATCGTGGAAATCGGTGAACTCGACCCCCACGGAATACATACCCCCGGCCTTTATGTCGACCGCATTCTTCTCGGAAGCGAGTACAAAAAGCCGATCGAACAACGGACCATCGCGGGCGAGACGTCGGTCAAGGGCTTCTCACCCAAGCGGGAGTGGATGGCAAAACGGGTGGCGCAGGAATTCACGGACGGCATGTACGCGAACCTGGGTATCGGCATGCCCACTTTTGTGGCCAACTACATCCCCGAGCAGGTCAGCATCACGTTGCATGCCGAGAATGGCCTTCTCGGGATCGGACCGTTTCCCACGGAAAGCGAAGTGGATCCAGACCTGATCAATGCGGGCAAACAGACGGTCACTGCTCAGCCGGGCGCCAGTTATTTCGATAACGCGGAGAGCTTCGCGATGGTGCGCGGCGGCCATATCGATCTCTCGGTCCTGGGGGCGATGCAGGTCTCCAAATACGGCGATCTGGCCAACTGGATGATCCCCGGAGCAATGGTCAAGGGACCCGGCGGCGCCATGGATCTGGTTTCCGGAGTGAAAAAAATCGTGATCATGATGGACCACACGGCCAAAGACGGCTCGCCCAAGATCCTCGAGGAATGCACTCTGCCTCTGACGGGAAAAAACGTGGTGCACATGATCGTGACGGATCTGGCCGTTTTCGAAGTCGATCATCAAAAGGGGCTGATCCTGACCGAAGTCGCACCGGGAAGCAACGTCGATGAGATTCGGGCCAAGACCGGCTGTTCCTTTGAGGTTGCCGGAAACCTGTAGAAGCAAAACGCTCGTCAGATCATGAGGATGGGACTCCCGGCGGCGCTTGCGTCGCCCGGAGCCCCCAAATTCATGCGGATTATGTATTCCGTACGGAGGAGTCATGAAAGATAAAGTGGCAATTGTCACCGGAGCCGCAAGCGGTATCGGACTGGCCGTTTCCCAGGTTCTTGCCGGCGCCGGCGCGTTGGTGGTTATGGCGGATGTCAACGAAGAGGCGGGAACCCGGGAGGCGGAAAAGATCGGTGGGTTTTTTGTCGAAGCCGATCTCTCCCGGAGGGAAGGGTGCCGGGCGCTTGCCGATGCCGCTCTGGAGCGCTTTGGACGAGTGGATATTCTGGTGAACAACGCCGGCATCCAGCATGTTGCTCCGGTGGAGGATTTTCCCGAAGACAAATGGGATTTCATGATGTCGCTGATGCTCACAGCGCCCTTCCTGCTTACCAGATATTGCTGGCCGGGCATGAAAGAGCGCCGCTGGGGCCGGGTGATTCACATCAATTCAGTGCACGGGCTGATCGCCTCGCCCTTCAAGGTGGCCTATGTTTCCGCCAAGCACGGGATGTCGGGACTTACCAAAACCACCGCACTGGAAGGAGGTCCCTTCGGGATCACTGTCAACTCCATCTGTCCGGCATATGTCCGCACCCCCCTGGTGGACAATCAGATTGCGGATCAGGCCAGGGTGAACAATCTCAGTTCCGAGGAGGTTATCGAAACGATCATGCTCAAGAATGCTGCTGTCAAGCGGCTGATCGAACCCGATGAAATCGGGCGGTTTGTCCTCTTTCTCTGCTCCGAGGACGCTTCCTGCGTTACAGGCTCGATGCTGACCATGGATTGCGGATGGACGGCCACTTGATTCACTTGAATCGAGAAGAAGAATATTCAGAGGGAGCTTCAAGGGGCCGCTCCGGCCGGGTCGAGGGTATGGACAAGGATCTGCTGCAGCTCGTCTTCGACAACATGTACAACGGCATCTACATTGCCGACGGACAGGGGGTCACGCTCGGGGTGAACAAGACCTTCGAGGAGATGTCCGGCATCCCCGCCGAAGAACTTGTCGGGCGCAGTCTGTATGATCTGGTGGGACCGGATAATTATTTCTCGGGTGCGGCCAGCCTGGTGGTTATCGAGCGCCGTGCGCCGGTGACGGCAACCTATTCCACCAAGACGGGCCGCAAACTGCTGGTCAAGGGAAAACCGATCTTCGATCCGGACGGGGAGATCCGCTATATCATCAGCACCATCTGGGATCTGACCGTTGTGCAGTATCAGCAGGAAATCGATGCGGATATGGCCCGTGACCATCTGCTTGCGGAAGAGGACATCATTGCCTGCAGCGATCAGATGGGGCAGGTGATCGATCTGGCCTTGCAGGTGGCGAACAGCGATTCGACCTTGCTCATCACCGGCGAAACCGGTGTCGGCAAAAGTCTTCTGGGAAAAATGATCCACCGGGCGAGCGCCCGAAAGGACCGGCCTCTGATGCAGATCAACTGCGCCTCCATTCCGGAGTCGTTGATCGAATCGGAACTGTTCGGTTACGAAGCGGGGTCCTTCACCGGGGCCGACCGCAGGGGGAAGCCGGGACTTTTTGAAATGGCCGATGGTGGAACGGTTTTTCTCGATGAGATTTCGGAACTGCCCCTGCATCTGCAGTCAAAGCTTCTTGGTGTTCTGCAGGACAAAGAATTCTTTAAAATTGGCGGACGCCGTGTGCGCACCGTGGATGTGCGCCTGATCGCCGCCACCAATCGTGACCTCACCCGCCTGGTGGCCGAGGGGCGTTTCCGCGCCGATCTCTTCTACCGGCTCAACGTGGTCCCGATCTCGATTCCTCCTCTGCGCGAACGGCGCGAGGATATTCCGCTCCTGGTCAGCTATTTTCTGGACAAGTTCAACAGGAGCCACAATACCTACAAGACCTTTTCCGGGGAGTTGATCGAGCATTTGAGCCGGCTTCCCTGGCGGGGCAACATTCGTGAGTTGGAGAATACGATTGAACGGCTGATCGTCACGGGATCGACCGGCGAAAGGTTGCTGTTTTCCCTGGTCGAGGGAGAGGAGATTCGGGAAGACCGTCCTTTGCCCGAGCAACTGGCGGAATTCGAGGAAAAGATTCTTCTGCAGGCTCGCCGTCGTTACGGCTCCACACGCAAAATTGCAGCGGCGATTGGAATCAGCCAGGCCAGTGTTGCCCGCAAGCTTCACCGGATTGACATGGAAGAGAAGAGGGGAAATGGAAAATAGAAAAGAACGTTTGTTTATATGTCCCGATTGCAGAGATGTACTCCTGAAAAAAATGATAACCGTTTGAATTTAAAGATGTATCAGTGGAACGGCAGCATATGGGATCATTGACATTGATTGATGAAAATGTATGCTGTAAAACATTGATATAAAATTTCGGATTCCTGGGAATTGACAAAATCCCTTTCCTGGTCCGGGTTGGGAGTAAGCAGGGGAAAAACCTGAAGGTGGTGCACAAAATGACGAAATTCATCAAAACAATCTCAAGCTAAAAGGGGGATTAACGACTTCACCTGCCCAAGTCTTCAGCAAGAGGCAAAGTCTGGCGCCCGGCCACCGAGGGCAGATAGCCGGGGAATGTTAAACTCTCATAGAGGAGCAAGTTATGAAAAAGCGTATGCTGGTTTTCGGCAACATTCTACTTGCAATGGTTTTTCTTATTACAAGCAGCACTTCTGTGATGGCCAAGACATGGCGGTTTCAATCGATCTGGCCGGCTTCCATCCAGCTGAACAAACCCGACAAATACTACACGAGTCTGGTGGATGTTCTTTGTGAAGATGAAGTCAATATCAATTACAATGATGGCGGCAGTCTGGTCGGGACCCTCGAGGTATTCGATGCCGTAGCCAACGGTGTTGTAGACATGGCTACTGACTGGCCCAGCTACTGGGACGGGAAGAACAGCGCTTTCAGCCTGATCACTTCCGTGCCCATGGGCTTTACCCCGGCGGACTACATGATCTGGTACTGGCAGGGCGGCGGCCTGGAGCTGGCTCAGGAACTGTACGGCAAGTACAATATCGTATGGATCCCCCACGCAATAACAGGGCCTGAGAGCGGTCAGCGCTCGAATAAGCCCATCAAGACGCTGGAAGATTATAAAGGCGTCAAAATGCGCCAGTGCGGCCGGGTGCAGGCCAGGATGCTGGCGGACGTCGGTGGATCCGCGGTATTCATGCCGGGCGGCGAAGTCTATATGGCCATTCAGAGGGGAACGATTGATGCCGGTGAGTTTTCGGTGCCGGAAGTCGATTGGGTCATGGGTTTTCAGGAAATCTCGAAATTCTGGGTTCTGCCCGGCTGGCATCAACCGGGTCCGGTCTGGGGCGTCATGATCAACAAAAAATCCTATGACGGCCTGTCCGATATGTCCAAGTTCAAATTCAAGGAAGCGGCCATGGCCTCCATGATGTGGAGCTGGACCTACTTTGAATACGGCTCCGGTAAATACACCAACAAATTTATTGAGGCGGGAACGGAGATTACCCGGTTGAACGATGAGGTGCTTGAAAAACTCCAGCAGGCTGCCTGGCGATACATGATCGAGGATGCCGAGAAGAATCCCGACTTTGCCAAAATAGCCTTCTCCCAACTGGACTTCTTCAAGAATATGCAGATATGGAGAAACATCCAGCAGCCTTTCATGTACGGCCGGACGCCTTCCGGGCTGGATGAGACCTATGAAAAGATCAAAGCAATCGCCAAAAAGCACGGCGTCCTTGAAGATGTATTGAAAGTCCAGGAAGATGTGCAAAAAAGAATGGCAGCGCAGAAATTCTGGACTCCTGGAACGAAATACATCTCTAACCCGATGCCCGTTAAATAAATTTGCAGTCTAAATAAAATCGAGTGCCGGCCGCCTTGGCGGCCGGCGCCTGATTGTAATATGCCGATCTGCACCCCGGCATCATGTAATGAGACCAGACGTTTTATCAAAAGATGTAATCGGGCCCATTCACGGCTGCCGCTGATCGTGATGGAAGAAAGGCTTCCGCTCCAACATTCCGCGTCCCCTTGATCTACAGCAGCGGATTGTGCTATATCATCGGGGCGAATGCGACCATCCCCTCCGGAGCAGGAATTCAAGTATTCGGGGCCAAATGATACGAGACGAGGTCCTGTTCATCCAAAACAAACGAACTTCCCCGGGAATTCCTGTCGGGAATCCCTGATAGTCAACTCATAGACAGGTGTGTGTGATGGCACTTTTGAAAAATGTAGTGCACGGTGTAGAAGTATTTATCGAATGGACAGGCAGAATTGTATGTTGGCTCCTGATGCTTCTCATGTTTCTGGCCGTCTTTGAAGTCATTACCAGAAGAATCCTGGGCAGCCCCACTATCTGGACCTTTGAAATGTCGGGCTTTCTCCTGGCTGCGGTAACCATGCTCGCGCTGGCTTATACTCAACTCCACCATGGACATGTCAATATCGACTTTATCTATGACCGCCTTTCACGTAGAGGAAAAGCGATAGCCGATATCATTTCTTTTTTCCCTTTCTATCTGCTGTATTGTTACATTTTCCTGAGTTTCGGCACCAACTTTGCGGCCCAGTCCTGGGCAATGAAAGAAACCGCCTCCACGGCGTGGAGCCCCATTATTTATCCAGTAAAAACACTCATCCCCGTAGGGGCGGCCCTGCTGCTTTTAATCGGGCTGGCGCAACTGATCCGGAACATCGTGATCGCCGTTAAAGGAAAAGAGTTATGATCGAATTGACCCCTGAATTTGCAGTATTTTTGATGTTTTCCCTGATGTTGCTGGGTCTTCTCGTCGGGCACCCTTTGGCTTTTGTCCTGGGTGGGGTGGGCGCCATGGTCGGCCTTCTGGGGTGGGGGCCTGGTGCGTTGTACATGATCGTAGCCCGCACCTATACCACTTTGACCAACCAGATCCTGATAGCCATTCCTCTTTTTGTTTTGATGGCGGTCTTTCTGGATAAGTCCGGGATAGCCGAAGGCCTGTTCACCTCCATGATGCACCTGTTCGGTAAAATAAATGGAGGCGTAGCCCTTGCGGTAACCATTCTCAGCATCGTCTTTGCCGCCACCACAGGTGTTGTTGGCGCCAGTGTGGTCAGCATGGCCCTGATGTCGGTCCCTGTGATGATGAAGTATGGCTACGACAAGAAACTTGCCGCAGGGGTCGTCACAGCCGGGGGCACTTTGGGCATATTGATCCCGCCCAGCATCATGCTCATCCTGATGGCGGACCAGTCCGGACAATCGGTAGGCAGGCTCTTTGCCGGAGCCCTGCTTCCCGGGGTGCTTCTCGGGATGTTGTACTTTATGTACGTACTGTTCATCTCTTTTCGTCACCCGGAGAAGGCCCCTGCCTTGAGCGCCCAGGAAAGAGGCGAGGTCTCCACGGCTCAGCTGCTGCGCATGCTGCTGGTCAATTTCATCCCGCCCATCATTCTTATCCTGGGGGTGCTGGGCACCATCTGGACGGGTGTAGCCACTCCCACGGAAGCTTCCGGAGTGGGAGCCTTCATCGCTTTTGTGCTGATGATCCTCTACGGAAAATTTTCCTGGAAAACTCTCTATATCAGTCTGAGGCAGGCGCTGATAACCAACGCTATGGTCATGGCCACCATCATCGGGGCTTCGATCTTTACCGGAGTCTTCCTGGGCCTGGGCGGTGGCGATGTGGTCACTGATTTCATCATGAGCCTGGAGGGGCTGGGCAGGTGGGGAATTTTCTTCATGATGATGCTCATCGTTTTCCTGATGGGATTCATGATCGACTGGATCGGCATCATCTTTATCTGCTTTCCCATCTTTCTGCCCATTGCCGAGCAGCTGGGATTTGACATAACGTGGTTCGTCGTGATTTTCGCCATTAACCTGCAGATGTCTTTCCTGACTCCTCCCGTGGGCTACTCCCTGTTTTATCTCAAGGGCAGTGTGGATGCGAGCGTGATAAACCTCGGCCAGATATACAGGGGGATTGTGCCTTTCATCGTACTGCAGTTGATCGGACTTATGGTGTGCATCTTCTATCCCCCCATTATCACCTACCTTGCCAGCCTGATCGGCTAGAAAATCGTGAGAACATTCAGCCAGGGTCCTTTAGTGCGATTAAATGCGATTCGCACCAAAAGGCCCTGCAATTGCAGGCATTCAGGTTCTTTGTCTCCAGATCTCCTGTTCAGGGCACTGGGTGCTTATGGCTGCCCTTCAATGTTCTTTTCTTGATCGATGGCAGGATTTATGGCCACTGAATCTAGTCAAAAGCCAAAAGAATATTACCTGTTTTTGCTTGTCAGCATATTTCTTGTTTCGGCCAGCATTATTTCCCTTCAAATAGTTCTGCAGCGTTTTCTATCCATCGTCCTGACCTACCACTTTGTATTTGTTATTGTATCATTGGCACTATTTGGTTTAAGCATGGGGAGTTTGTTAGCCTATCTTATGACCGAATTTCTGAACAAATACAATCCTATCGCTATTTTAGTAAAATTAGCCTATCTGTTTTATGCCTTTTTGGCATTATCCAATATCGCTTCAGTTTACGTAAATAACCACCAGATATTCAATAATAATATTTTAATTTATTCATGTATTTTTATATTTCCGTTTTTAATCGGAGGCGTTTATTGGGCAAGGCTTTTCTACACGTTTCCATCAGTAAGTGGGCAGCTATACGGAGCCGATTTACTTGGAGCGGCTTTCGGATGTATAGGAATAATTTACCTGCTGAATAGGTTTGATATATATCAGGTAATTTTTGTTATAACAAGCACCCCTCTGGTTGTCATAACTCTTTTCCTGATCAAGAAATTAATCACCTTAAAGAGGTATAAAGTTTCGCTTGGCAGGGGAGTGATGATCTGCATTGTGCTTTCGGTCAGCATATATGTTTTGAATCTGCCGGAGATTTCAGCAGGCAAAAATCCCCAGAAAGAAATCTATGATGCGCTGCATACTTTTAATGGAAAAATTCTGGAATCCAGGGGCGGCGCCCTGGGCCGGGTGGACCTGGTAGGTTTTGAAGATTATCCGCAACTTATGGATATTTATGTGGATGGAACCGCGGGCATGCCCATGTATCGGTTTAATGGAGATTTCAAGGACCCAAATCCAGCAATTCAAAACCTCAAAAAAGAATTTCCAGGCTATCTCCCCCTGGACGTTATAAATGATCGGTTAAAAGGTAATACTTTAGTTATCGGACCTGGTGGAGGCAGGGATATTCTTTTAGCTAAAATGGCTGGTTTTCAGAAAATAACTGCGGTGGAAATCAACCCGGATATTGTCAGTATGGTGGAAAAGTATTCCAATTATAATGGCAATATTTATAACACTGGAGATGTTAGTCTAAATATAAGTGAAGGAAGAAACTTTTTAAGACAAAGTAGCGGAAAATACGATTTGATCATGTTCAGCCTGCCCGTGACCAATACCAGTCAGGGTCTGGGGAGTTATGCGCTTACAGAAAATTTTTTGTATACTCGCGAGGCCATTTCCGAATATCTGGACCGTACTAATAGTGAAGGCCACATTGTTATAGTTACCCACAATGATTTAGAGTTGCTAAAATTGTTCACGACCACTCTCGCAGTTTTTCAAGATAATGGCATTTCAAATTCCGCAGCCATGCGGCATCTATATGTTTTAGGATCTTACGATTATCCAGTTCTAGTAATCAAGAAGCAAGAATTCGCGAAGGAAGAATCAGTAAAAATTCTCAATTCTGCACTCGCACAAAATTGGTTCATCCCAGGGGCATCTTTTTTTCCCCACGTAAAAATGCCTTACTTGAACAATATGCTTCTTGGACTGGAAAATGATCAAAGAACACTCCAGGAGCTTATTAAAGAAGTAGATGGAAGAGGCTACGATATAAAACCAGTCACAGACCTTAGCCCATTTTTTTACAAACTGTCCCGGAATCTCCCTGATTCACTGGTAAATATATTTTACGTATCTATTTCAGTTATTTCACTTTTCGGATTTTTACCTCTCTTGGGGAATCTTTTTAAAAAAACAAATGGAAATAAATATTATTCACATGGTTATAGTTTAAAACTTATTTATGGTTTCAGTCTTTATTTTTTGATGATTGGTGCGGGGTTCATGATTTTGGAGATCACCATGATTCAGAGATTCATGCTTGTTTTGGGTAACCCCATATTTTCCATGTCGACCATTATTTTCACAATTTTGGTAGGAGCGGGCCTTGGCAGCCTTACAAGTGGCCGGCTAAAGTCTGATGCCTTGCATAGATATTTGATAGTTTCATGTAGTGCCATCATTTTTTTAACCCTTATTTATATTTTCAGCCTGTCATCGATATTTAATCACATCAACGCCAATTCGATTTCGATCAGAATGATGATTACTGTTTTTCTTCTCTTTCCCCTGGGCTTCGCATTGGGATTCCCTCTCCCTGTTGCCATAAGGTTTATGAAACTGCGTGGTCTGGGCGAAATCATTCCCTGGATGCTTGCCATCAATGGGGCAAGTTCCGTTTTTGGATCGACCCTTACGATTATTCTGGCCATCAAGTATGGGTATAACGAAGCTCTTCTGGCTGCTGCTTTCTGTTATCTTGTTGTTTTAATTGCTTCATTCAAACTGTTGTCGAAGGCAGAACATGGATTCTTTGAACCCTTGTGATTAATCTTCAGCCGGCTTGTTTCCGATGAATGCCGTTGGCAATCCCGCGATTTTTTGACTGTATATTCCGTATGACACCCAAGGGCTGCCTGCGCTGATACCGCCGTACATCCCTGGGATCATCCGGATTTTGGGCTTTTCCGGGCGAAGAGACGTTCGACATGCTATTCTTTTGTAAGGTGGTGGCGATGTAGTAAGGGATGCTCAGGCATTCGGGCACGTTTTTTCTTCAAGGAAGTGGCGCATCCCGAAAACTGCATATGAGCATCCAGGGGCATTGCTCCAGTCGTGATCATTAAAGTCACCGGACTTGCGACCATGAGCACATCTCGGGTACCATCAGTTGACCTCGGGATCTGTCTTGCGACCGCTAATGTCCATATCTTCCGGAGGATAAAGCATGCTGCCAAAAATCAACACCATATTGTATGCAACCGCACTGGGGTCCGGCGCGCCCTATGTTTTTCGGTATGCTCTGAGTGAGGCGCAAAAAAATGACGCTAAAATCATCATCCTTCATGTGATGGAAGCCCTGTATCCTTTCGGGCAACACCTTGTGGAGCTGCACATGTCCCAGGGGCAGGCCGAGGACATCCAGAGACGAGCTCATGAATCCGCCAAACAGAAGATCAAGGAGCGGGTGAAGCGCCTCTGCGAAATCGAGGCGGTTCATGCCGAGGGCGGAGAAGATCTGGTCAGTGAAATCCGGGTGATCCAGGGGGAACCCCATCTGGAGATCGTCAACCAGGCAAAGGCGACCAACGCCGATCTCATCATCGTCGGCTCTCACCGTCACACCGTCATCGGAGCGGTGATGCTGGGACATACCGCCACCCGGGTGATGCACAATGCAACCATTCCCGTTCTCCTGGTCCGGATTCCCGATGGCTATCATGAGGAAGGGTTTGAAAAGGAATAAACCGCCCATGATTTCCAAAGCGATAATCGGACTCCTGCAAGAAAAACTGGGCGCCCGAAACGTTCTCCATGAAAAGGAGGACCTTCTGACCCTTGGCTATGATGCGACTCCGGGTGTGCATCACCTGCCCCAGGTGGTGGTTTATCCCAAGACGACGGAAGAGGTGATTTCCGCCATGGAGATCGCTTGCCGAGAGGGTCTGCCCATCGTACCACGAGGCTCCGGGACGGGGCTTTCCGGAGGCAGCGTCCCTGTGCGGGGAGGGATGGTGCTTGGCCTTACCCGGATGAACCGCATTCTGGAAATCGATGAGGAAAACCTTACCGCGACTGCCGAAGCCGGTGTGATTACCCTCGATCTGTTCAATGCCGTGGCTGCCAGAGGGCTCTTCTATCCTCCCGACCCCGGATCACAGAAGGTCTCGACGCTGGGCGGCAATGTGGCGGAAAATGCAGGAGGGCTGCGTGGCCTGAAATATGGTGTAACCCGGGACTATGTCATGGCGCTTAAGGGCGTACTGCCGGATCTGAGCGTGATTTCCACCGGCGGCAAGAGCGTCAAGGATGTCGCCGGCTACGGGTTCAAGGACCTGCTGGTGGGCAGTGAAGGGACGCTGGGGATCGTGACGGAGATCACCGTCAAGTTGGTCCCCCCTCCCCGGGACAAGAGGACCTTTCTGGCCTACTTCGACGATGTGCGTACGGCGGGGGAGGCGGTTTCCCGGATCATTGCAGCGAAGATTATCCCTTCGACCATGGAGATCATGGACCGTGCCACTATCAATTGCGTGGAAGACTACGTCAAAATCGGTCTTCCCCGACAAATGGCGGCTCTGCTGCTGATCGAGGTGGACGGCCATCCCGCTCCGGTGGCCGAGGAGGCTGAAGGGGTGCGTACCATCCTGGAGCAGGTCAATGCCGCCGAGATTCACCTTGCCCGGGATGCTTCGCAGGCCGCGGACCTTGCGGCGGCGCGGCGTACGGCGCTCTCGGCGCTGGCTCGGGTTTCCCCGACCACTCTTCTTGAAGACGCCACCGTGCCCCGCTCCCGTCTGGCGGAGACCTTCAGCGAAATCGAACGTCTGACAGAAAAGTATCGCCTCAAGGTCGGGACCTTCGGTCATGCCGGCGACGGAAATCTGCATCCGACAGTCCTGTGCGACGAGCGGGACCATGACGAAATGGCCCGGGCGCATGCCTTCTACAATGACCTTTATGAAAAAGTCCTTTCCTGGGGCGGCACCGTTTCTGGCGAGCACGGCATCGGCCTGGCAAAAAAGGAATATCTGGCCCGGCAGATCGGTGAAGGTGGAGTGCGGGTGATGAAAAGAATAAAGAATGCCTTCGACCCCGAAGGAGTTCTGAATCCCGGAAAAATCTTTGATGAGGGTGATCCAGAAACCCGGCAGCATGTGGAGGAAGGCTTTCGTGTCAAGCCCTGAAACTCTCGGCAACTTTAAATCCAAGGATGCGCCAGGTTACAAGGATATGCTCCAGTGTATGCGCTGTGGTTTCTGTCTGCCGACCTGTCCGACTTACGCACTGACCGGACGGGAGCGCTCCAATCCGCGTGGAAGGGTGGCGCTGGCCCGGGCTGTGGCGGAGAAAAAACTGGAATTCACCAGGGGCGTCAGAGAAGAGGCGTTTTTCTGCCTGGATTGCCGCGCCTGCACGACCGCCTGCCCCTCCGGGGTCAAGGCCGGTGAAATCATGGAGGTCTGCCGCAGTCAGTCGCACGCCTTTTATCCTCCCGGCGCCATGGGGAATGCGTTCCGCACCTTTATTCTGGAGAAGATGCTCGTATCTCCCGAACGCCTTGAAAAATCAATGATTCCCACCCGCCTCTACCAACGGCTTGGCCTGCAGTGGCTTGTTCGTCATCTTGGGGTTCTCAAGCTCGGACCCGACTGGATGGAAAAAGCTGAGGGGATGCTGCCGCCCCTGGAAAAACCGCTTAGGCCTCAGCTTCCTGAAATGCTTTCGGCGCGGGGGGAGAAGCGGGGACGGATCGGATTTTTTCTCGGGTGCGTCATGACCCTGATTTATCCGCATGTCTCCCGGCAGACCGTTCGGGTTCTGGCCCACCAGGGATTCGACGTGATCACACCAAAGGCCGCCAAATGCTGCGGCGCGCCCCATCTGTCTGAAGGGGATCGACAGACAGCCCGGGAACTGGCCCTCTTCAATCTTGAGCTGTTCCTGGCGGAGGATGTCGACGCCATCGTCACCGACTGCGCCGGATGCGGAGCGGCCCTCAAGGAGTACGAGGAAATCCTGGAGGGACAAGCGGATCGTGAAAAACTGGCATTGTTTCGAAGTAAGGTGCGGGATGTATCCGAATTTCTTGGTGAGGCCGGATTGCGCACCGAGGACCTGCGCGAAGTGCGAAAAACGGTCACCTACCATGAGCCATGTCACCTCTGTCATGCTCAGGGCATTTCAGCCCAACCGCGAGAGCTGCTGAAGGCCGTGCCGGGGGTGGAGTTGCGGGAGATGTCGGAAGCAAGCTGGTGCTGCGGGTCCGCGGCGACCTGGGGCCTGAAGTTTTCGGAGGAAAGCCGGCAGGTTCTCGACCGAAAGCTCGGAAATGTGCAATCGACGGGAGCCGAAATCCTGGCGACGGCCAACCCCGGCTGCCATCTCCAGCTCGCCTGGGGCGTGAACCGGAGCGGCATGTCACAGGAGGTGCTGCACGTGATGGAGGTGCTGGGACAGGCGGTGCCGGATTAGTACGACCTGCGATAAAGGGATAATTTTCAGGCGGCTTGAGCTCTCAGCCGAAGTGAACAAAAAAGGCCATCCGAGGATCATTCGCGGGTGGTCGTTCTCATTTTCAGGGGAAGGTCTCCTGCTCAGCCAGAAGCTCGGACATTTTTTCTTCCACCATGGAAAGGTGGTCCATCATTTTCTGCCGCGCCCTCTCCGGATTGTGGGCGGCGATGGCGTCGAAAATGTCGCGGTGCTGACGGCGGAGAATATCGATGGTGTCCGCCTTGTGGTAAAACTCCATGAGGGCCACCTGGATGGTGGTATGGAAAAGAGAATGAATAGTGTCAAGAATGTGGATCTGCAGGGTATTGTGGGATGCGGCCGTTATGGCGTAGTGAAAACGGGAATCGATATCGGCATCCCATCCACCCCCTTCTGCCTGCTTCTCCATGGTTCCCAGCAGATCCCTTATCCGGACGATCTCTTCGGGCTTCGCTCTCTGGGCCGCCAGAAAGGCCGACCAGGACTCCAGCCCCAGGCGCACCTCCACCAGTGCGTGGAGCATGCTGGGGTCCTTTTCTCCGACCAGGCTGGTGAGAGGATCGGCGAGGGAGGTCTGGGCCAGTGAGCGCACATAGGTGCCTCCTCCCTGGCGCGAATCCAGGTATCCCATCGCCTCGAGCACAGTGATCGCTTCGCGGACGGAAGGACGACTGACCTCCAGAAGAGCTGAGAGATCCCGTTCCGAAGGAATGCGTTCACCGGGTTTCAACTCACCTTTTTTTATCAGTTCCTTGATCTGACCGATGATTTCCTCGGCGATGCGCCGGGGCCGGATGGGCTTGAAGGCTTGCGTCATGGCGGATCTCTACAAATCAGGAATTCGAGTCAATGGTCTTATACCGGCGCAGGGTACGCCGGGGAGAAGGTCCTGTCAAGAAAACGCCCTTTTTTCCGGAGAAAACGCTGGGCGCGTCTTCTGGTCCAATGGCGCGGGGAATGAAAATAACAGGTCCGCAGGGAGGTCCGAGAATTATTTTCAGCCATCTCCGCACCAATTTTCCTTTCCCTTTGAAGGTAAAAATGATAATTTATCGAACATTTCCGGGAGAAAAATTGCAGGGTCCCGAACGGGGCGCCCGTTAATGCCTGTTTAAACAAGGATCGGTGGCCGGAGTGGACGCCGGAAGAGCAAGGAAAGGATAAGAGAGACTGTGGGACGGGAAATCAAGCTGATGCAAGGAAATCAGGCGATTTCGGAGGCCGCGATCTATGCGGGCGCCCGATTTTACGCCGGTTACCCCATAACGCCCTCTTCGGAGATTGCCGAAATCTGCTCCAGAGTCCTGCCGACGATCGGCGGCATATTTCTGCAGATGGAGGATGAGATCGCCAGCATCGCAGCGGTAGTCGGCGCCTCTCTGGCAGGTGCAAAGGCCTTCACGGCAACGAGCGGTCCCGGTTTTTCGCTGATGCAGGAGAATCTGGGCCTTGCCGTCATGGGCGAGGTGCCCTGCGTCATTGTCAACGTCCAGCGCGCCGGGCCGAGCACCGGACTGGCGACCAAGCCGTCGCAGTCCGACATCATGCAGCTGCGGTGGGGTCGGCACGGCGACCAGACGGTGATCGCCCTCTGTCCCGCTTCCGTCAGGGAATGCTTCGAACTGACGGTCAAGGCTTTCAATTTTGCCGAAAAGTTCCGGGTTCCGGTCATTCTCGCTCCTGATGAAATCGTGGGCCACATGCGCGAGAGCTTTGAAGTCCCCCGCGCCGGGGAGCTGGAGATCATCGATCGAAAGAAACCTTCCTGTCCACCGGACCAGTACCTGCCCTTTGAGGCCGAAGTGGACGGCATCGCCCCTTTGGCCGCCTACGGAGGCGACCACGTCTTTCACATTACCAGCTCCATGCACGGCCCCAATGGCTACGCCAACAACAATCCTCAGAATGCCTCCTGGAGGGTCGAGCAGCTTCACAGAAAGATCGATCTTCACCGGGATGAGATCTGCCTGACGAAAACCTTCGATACCGAAGACATGGACGTTCTGATGGTGACCATCGGAGCCACCACCCGCTCTGGGCGTGCCGCGGCCCTGGAAGCGCGCAAGCGCGGCGTCAAAGTCGGTGTGCTTCAGCTTCTGACTCTCTGGCCATTTCCGGAGAAGGAAGTGGCGGCCCTGGCGCGGGATGTGGATACCGTGGTGGTGCCGGAGATGAATTACAGCGGGCAGATTGCCGGAGAAGTGCAGCGGGTCGTCGGGACTGAAAAAGAAATCCTGCGGGTCAACCGGTACAATGGGACGATCATCACGCCGCGGGATATCCTCGAATCCATTCTGGAAAGCCGTTCAGGCCAATCCGTCCGGGCAGGGGGTTGAATATGACTCACGCAACAGGAACAAAATATCTGAAAAATGGCATGCTGCCGCACATGTGGTGCTCCGGCTGCGGCATCGGCATCCTGATGGGGGCGATGGTGCGTGCTTTCGAGGAACTCGAATACACGAACCATGAGACTGTGGTGGTTACGGGGATCGGCTGTACCGGCAAGCTCGACGACTATCTCACGACCAACGCTCTTCATGTTACTCACGGACGGGCTCTGCCCCATGCGACCGGTGTCAAAGCCTTCAATCCACGGCTCAAGGTGGTCGTCATCATGGGCGATGGAGACAGCGTCACCATTGGCGGCAACCACCTGATCCATGCCGCCAGGCGAAATATCGACGTGACGGCCATTATCCTGAACAACTTCAATTACGGCATGACCGGAGGCCAAGCTTCAGGAACGACCCCCGAGGAATGCATTACAAGCACGACCTCCTTCGGCAACCCCGAGCGGGAAATCGACATCTGCGCCCTTGCGGAAGTTGCCGGCGCCAACTATGTCGCCCGACAGACCCCTTACCACGGATGGGAACTCAAGGAGAATATCAAGGAAGCCCTGAACAAGAAGGGGTTTTCCCTGGTGGAGGTCGTCAGCCCCTGTCCGACGCACTTCGGCAAGAACAACGAAATGCTCGAGGCTCGGGAGATGCTTCTCTGGCTCCAGGAAAAGAGCCTTCCGGTAGAGAAATACCGGAAGCTGGGGGTGGGGGAAAAGAAAGATTATTTCGCTGTCGGAACGCTTGTCGACCGGAATGCGCCCGATTTCAATACACGCTATGAAGAAATCCGCAAGAGAGCGCTCGAATTGTGATGAAAGCGGGAGTGGAGATGAAGAAAAGTCAGAAGCGACATGAAATCATTCTTGCCGGAACCGGCGGTCAGGGGCTGGTTCTGGCCGGCATTCTGCTTGGAGAAGCCGCGATTCTGGAGGGCAGGAATGTGGCCCAGACGCAATCATACGGCGTTGCCAGCCGTGGGGGGCTCTCCCTGGCCGAGGTCATCATGGATCGGGACGAGATCATTTTTCAGCAGGTGCAGAACCCGGACATTATTCTGGCACTGACCCAGGAGGCCCTGGACAAATTTCGTCCCGAGGCGCAGAAAGGCGTGCCCATCTTGTTCGACACCACCCTGGCGAAGGCGGAGGACGGCGCGAGTCTTTCGGGCCATCCTTTTACCCGCATTGCCAGCGATCTCGGCAATACCTCCGCGGTCAACATGCTTGCACTGGGAGCCCTCTGCGCGGCGACAGGCGTGGTCGATATTCAGAGTCTGGCCCGGGTGATCGAGAAACGATTCAAGGCTAAAGCGGATTTAAGTCTTCAGGCGCTGTACAGGGGCATGGAGCTGGTCCGAGGCGCCTGATTTCCAAATAAAAAGTATAATCGATTTACTTCCGGCCTCCGGAAGATTCCTGGAGAAAAAGATGACAGTCATAAAGAGCAGCAGAAAACCAGACGCCCCATGCAGGAAGGGATGTCCCGCGGGCGTCGATGTTCCCCGTTACGTCCGACTGATCCGGGAGGGACGGTTTGCAAGGGCCCTCGACGTCATTCACGAGCGGATTCCCTTTTCCCTCGTCTGCGGGTACGCCTGCGCCCATCCCTGCGAAGCAAAATGCGCGAGGGTTCTGTTCGATGATGCCATCGCCATCCGGCGGCTCAAGAGAGCGGCTGCGGAAAAGGGCGGCCGAAAGGCGGTAGAAATTCCCAGACGGCAGTCGACGGGCAGAAAGGTCGCAGTCATCGGGTCCGGACCCTGCGGCCTCACAGCAGCTTATTATCTCAACCTGCAGGGACACGCGGTCACGCTCTTCGAGGCGCTTCCCCGGCTTGGCGGCATGCTGCGCTACAGCATTCCGGATTATCGCCTGCCTGAAGAGGTTCTGGATCGGGAGATTACGTATATCATGGACGGGGGAGTGGAGATGAAAACCGACTCCCCGGTTTCATCGGCGGAATCCCTTCTGGAAAAAGATTTCGATGCGGTCCTGGTGGCTACCGGCGCCTGGAAACCCTCGAAGATGGGCATCCCGGGAGAGGACGCCCCGAACGTTCTGGAAGGGATCTCCTTTCTGAAACAGGTCAATGAAGGAAATCCACCCGCTCTGGGGCACAGGGTCATTGTGGTTGGCGGGGGCAACACGGCCATGGATGCGGCCCGGGCTTCGATTCGTCAGGGAGCGGAGGTGGTGCAGCTGTATCGCAGGAGCCGTTCGGAAATGCCGGCAAGCCAGGAGGAAATCGAGGAGGCTATTGAGGAGGGCGTCCGGATCGAATTTCTGACCGCCCCTGTGATCATCGAAGGTGATGAAGTCACTTGCGTCCGGATGCGTCTTGGAAACGCTGATGAAAGTGGCCGGCGCAGACCGGTCCCCATAGAGGGAAGCGAATACGTCCTGAAGAGCGACACAGTGATCGTCGCCACGGGACAGGCCGCGGATGCCGCATCGGTCAGCCTGGAAGGGCGGGAGTACGGGGAAATCCGTGTCGATGAAGAGAGCCTCGCCACCTGCAGGAAGGGGATTTTCGCGGCGGGGGATGCGGTTACCGGATCGTCGAACATAATCGAGGCCATCGCTCAGGGAAGACGGGCCTGCGCCTCGATCGATCGTTTTCTGGGAGGTTCGGGGGAACTGCCGGAAAGCCCGGCCGAAGAAAAAGTCGATCTGCCGCCGGAGACAGCGCCGCGAGGCGCCGCCCGCAAGGATGTCCGGAAGGTCGCCCTCGGCAAACGGTGCACCTCATTCGAGACCGTGGAAAGGGTATATGGCAGAAACGCGGCCATCGCCGAAGCGTCGCGGTGCCTCTCCTGCGATCTGCGCGATTTCGAGGTGACGGTCAATGCGGCCATTTGCAAGGATTGCGGTTATTGTCGGGAAATCTGCCATCTCGGGGTTTTCGAGCAATCGGAGGATTTCAATGCCGGCGGTTACAAGCCCGCGGTTGCGGCCAATACAGAGCGCTGCATCGGTTGTCTGCGATGTCTTTACATCTGTCCCGATTTCGCCATCGCGGTAAAGGCCGCGGACGGAGGAAAGGGATAGATTCAGTGGCCGTTTTCATCGTCTTTGTCATCGCCGCTTATCTCATAGGCGCCGTTCCCACAGGAGTAGTGCTCACCCGTCTTGCGGGAGCGGGGGATGTCCGGGCCGCAGGCAGCGGCAATATCGGCGCAACAAACGTATACCGCGTGGCGGGACGGCGCCTTGGGATTCTCACCCTCGCGGGGGATATGCTGAAGGGGGTCCTTCCCGTTCTTGCGGCCCTTCTGGTTTTCAAATTGACCGTTCCCCAGGTGGCGCTGGTTGCCCTGGTGACTTTCATGGGGCACTGTTTTCCCGTGTACCTCGGATTCAGAGGTGGGAAGGGCGTCGCCACGGGCCTCGGCATTTTTCTGGTACTCTCTCCCTTGTCCGCTCTTCTGGGTGTGCTGGTATTTGGCCTGATTCTCTGGAAGTGGCGCTATGTGTCCCTGGGGTCCATCTGGGCCGCGGGCCTGATCCCCTTCCTGATTCTGCTCCTGGAGAAATCCCTGCCCCTTTTCGTCGTCTCCCTCCTGATCGGCGGGCTGGTTATCATGCGCCATCGCGACAATATCCGGCGGCTGATGAACGGGTCTGAAAACTGTTTCAAAACCTGATGAAAAAAGACCGACCCGCATTCCTCCGCTTGACGGAAAATCTCCTCTGCCGTAAGATGTTTCTGAAAATCCCTTCATCTTCCTGCCGATCAATGGCATCCCAGTGATTATGACTTTAACCCGACTGGCTTTCCGAATATTTCTTCCGGCGTGCTTTCTGACGGCGTTGATTGCGGGTCTGGATTACTATCATTTCCTCCGCAACACGGTCGAACCACCTCGGACCGTGCATCTGTCCATCGTCCCCGGCACATCCTTTGGCGCCGTTGCCCATCGTCTCCAGCAGGAAGGGGTGATCGCCAGTGCATTGAAGTTCAAGGTTCTTGCGCACTGGCGCGATGAAATGCTCCGGATTCAGGCGGGGGAGTATGCGTTTGAAAAGCCGGCCGACCCGGAAAAAGTGCTGGGACGTCTGGTCAAGGGAGACGTGATCCTCCAGCGGCTGACTTTGCCGGAGGGTTGGACGCTTCGGGAGATCGCCGCCCGACTGGAGCAGGAGAAATTCGCGGCGGCCGAGCAGTTCCTCGAAAAGGCCCGCGACCCTGATTTCATCCGGAGCCTCGAATTTGATGCACCGACACTGGAAGGCTATCTTTTCCCCGATACCTACGCGCTAACCGCAGGAATGAATGCCGAACGCCTGCTGAAGACTATGGTGGCGGAATTCCGGTCACGGGTGAACCCGGACATCCTCCAGAAGGCCGAGGCCCGCGGGTTGAATCTCCATCAACTGACGACCTTGGCCTCCATCGTTCAGAAAGAGGCGGGAAACCGGGAAGAGATGCCCCTGATCGCCTCCGTTTTCCACAACCGGCTGCGAAAAGGAATTCCTCTGCAGGCGGACCCGACGGTCATTTACGGTATCGAGGATTTCGACGGCAATCTGACCCGGGCGCATCTCACCGAAAAAACCCCATACAACACCTATGCCATTCGCGGACTGCCGCCAGGACCCATCGCCAACCCGGGCGAGGACGCCCTCAGGGCCGCAGCCGATCCCGCCGAAACGGACTTCCTCTACTTCGTCTCCCGGGGAGACGGAACCCACGTTTTTTCCCGCACCCTCAAGGAGCATAACCGCGCAGTGCGGAAATACCAGCTACGCAGAGGGAAGTGACCGGCCTTCTTCTCGATGGTGAAATTCCTGCTTTCGTGCAGGAATAGGCGCAGCTTCTCGGGCGTCCATGTTGATACTGTGCGGAAATAGTCAAAAAAAGACATGGCGTTTCTTCTCGTTTTCTTTAATGGCGATTGGCTTATAATCCAATAGCAGTCGTGGTGTAAATGGCGTTAAAATTAAAATTGAAGTGCGATGGCGGTATTCTCGGACACTTTAGAAAAGATTGGCGCGTTGTCATGCCAGGGTCAGTCCGCCCCCAGAACAGACAGCACGGTTTTGCTTGTCGTGACTTGTTTGTATAATCTGGTAGCATTAATAGTAATAATGTAAAAAAACGGTCTCACCCCCAATTTCATCGACCCTGCAGGAACGCGGAGTGGGAATAGTCCTGCCTGGAAATGGAAATGAATTTTTTTCGCACTCCCCTTACCGGCCGCCGCGAACCTGGAGGGGGCATTCAAGGCGTCGCTGCGGGCAAGCCTCTCGGACTCATTCACTCACCCCTCTGCCATACCCCTTGCCTCTGGACCGTCAGATTCGCAGATGCAGGCGCCTTCCCGCGGGAGGCAAAACAAATCGATCCGAGCTGCATCATCCCCAGCCGACCGGCCAATACCCGCACTTTTTCTCTGTCTTCATCTGGCGCACAGGGCGGAGGACCCGGGAATATGTGGGCTAACCAGCCCCGTCACCCACATATCGAACGCTCCGCGCATCTGCGAACGGAAGAAGACCGATCCTGGAAATTGGCTCTGAAGCAGCGTGCCGGCGCCACCGGCCAGCCACTGGAAATGAGCTGAAAGGGAGTATCTCATGCCTGAAAGCGCGGAAAGGGGGACGAAGGTTGGAGTCATCAACTGCGGAAGCTCTTCGATCAAGTACGAGGTGTTTGACCGGAAAAAGGGGATAAAGCTCGTCTCGGGGCTGGTGGAAAGGATCGGCGGCGCGGAGGGGCTCATGAAACAGAGCGTGCTGCAGGCGGACGGAACCTTCAGTGAACAGGTCTATACAAAGCGTCTTGCCAACCATCGTCAGGCGTTCGTCTTCATAGCGAAAATCCACCGGGAGAAACGGATCATCCAGGAGGACGCCGAACTCTTCTGCATCGGGCACCGCGTGGTGCATGGCGGAGAGTTGTTTCGTGAGCCGGCCGTGATCGACGACGAGGTCATGGACGCCATCCGCGGTCTCATTCCCCTTGCACCGCTCCACAACCCTCCCAATCTCCTCGGTATCGAAGCCGCCCGCATGCGCTTCCCCGGCATTCCGCAGGTGGCGGTTTTCGATACGGCGTTTCACCAGACACTGCCGCCGGCCGCCTATCGCTATGCCGTACCCGCTGAACTTTACGACGAGCATCAGATCCGCAGGTACGGCTTCCATGGGACCTCCCATTTCCATGTCGCCCGCGAAGCGGCGCTGCATCTCGGGCGTCCGCTGGAGGAGCTCAACATGATCACCCTCCATCTCGGCAACGGCGCCAGCGTCGCCGCCATCCGGGAAGGGGTGTGCGTGGATACCTCCATGGGTTTGACTCCCCTCGAGGGGCTCATCATGGGAACCCGATGCGGAGACCTCGATCCTGCGATACCCTTTCACCTGATCCGGCAGCTGTCCCTCTCCGTCGACAGGGTGGAAGAGATCCTGAACAAGGAGAGCGGGCTCAAGGGGATCTGCGGCTTCAACGATATGCGTGAGGTGCAGCAGAGGGCAGAGCACGGGGACGAGCGGGCAAGGCTGGCCTTCGACATGTTCTGCTACCGCGTGAAAAAATACATCGGCGCCTATACCGCCGTGCTGGGGAGACTCGATGCCGTCGTCTTCACCGGGGGCATCGGGGAGAACTCGGAAGGGGTGCGCAGCGCCGTCTGCACCGATCTGCGACAGCTGGGGATCACCCTGGACGAGAGGAGAAACAGCTCAGTGACGGGGAAGTCAGCGGAGATCCAGGAAGCGGGCGCCCCGGTCAGGGTCCTTGTGGTGCGCACCAACGAGGAGCTCGAAATTGCGCTCCAGGCCGAGGCGATTCTAGAGAAGAGCGTGAGAAGAGGAGACGCGCCCTGCCCCTGTTTGGCACAAACCTGAGCTAAGGACCTTCATTAAAAAGCTCCCGAGACGAATAACCGCATGGAGATCAGGAGGAAAAAGCCATGGGACAGGGTATCTATATCACCAGTGCAGAGCCTCGCACCGGCAAGTCTGTTCTTGTCCTTGGCATCATGGAGATGCTCGTCGGACAAAGGGGCAGGGTGGGATTCTTCCGCCCCGTCGTCCTGGATGAAAAAAGCCCGGACACCCTCACGAATCTTATCATCAGGCGATACGATCTGAAAAGCCCCTACTCCATGCTGTACGGCTGCACCTACGAGGCCGTTCGCGACATGTTCAGCAGGAACAGGGAAGAGGACCTGCTGAAGCTGATCATGGAGAAGTACAAGGCCCTTGAAAGCGAATGCGATCTTGTCGTCTGCGCCGGATCCGACTTCACCGGTCCTGCCGCGATCCTGGAATTTGATTTCAATGCCAGACTGGCGAACAATCTCGGCTGCGCGGTGCTGCCGGTGGTCCAGGGCCACGGCAGGGATGCGCAGCAGGTGGTGAACGCCGCGCAGGGTCTTCTCGATTCGCTCGAAGAGCGCAAATGCGATCTTCTGGCTCTGGCGGCCAACCGCGTCCAGCCCGCCCTTGTCGATGCGGTCGCCGGAGAGTTGAACCGGGTTGTGCCGCGGGATATTCTCTCTTTCGTCCTTCCCGAGGTCCCGATCCTCGGGAAACCGACCATAGGCGAGATCGCGGCGAAACTCGGCGCCGAACGACTGAGCGGCCCTGAGGAGAGCTTCAACCGCGAGGTGAGCAATTTCAGGGTCGCCGCCATGGAACTTCCCCACTTTCTGGAGCGGATAGAAGAAGGAAGTCTCATCATCACACCTGGCGACCGCTCGGACATCGTCATCTGCAGCCTCCTGGTCGGTTCGTCGACCACGTATCCCCACATCTCCGGCATTATTCTGACGGGGGGGTTGAAGCCCTCGACGCAGGTTGCACGTTTGATCGAGGGGCTCGGCGACTCACCGGTGCCGGTGCTTGCCGTGTCCACGGACACCTACACGACCGCCCTCAATGTCAGCACCATAGAGGGGGTCCTGTCCTTTGACAATACGCGGAAAATCGCCGCCGCCCTCGGCGTGGTCGAGGCAAGGGTGAACGCGATGGAGCTCATGGGCCGCCTTTCGACCTCCTGCTCCTTGCGCATGACGCCTCTGATGTTCGAGAATGAGATCATCCGGCGGGCCCGGTCGGACCGGAAACACATCGTTCTTCCCGAAGGCGCCGAAGAGCGAATTCTCCGCGCCGCGGAAATCCTCAGGATGCGCAAAGTGGTTGAGATAACCCTGCTCGGCAATCAGGAGGAGATCAGGCAGAAAGCTTCCGCCCTGGGGATTTCCATTGCCGATATGAACCTGGTCGATCCCCTGAACTCGCCCCGCCGCTGTGCGTATGCCGAAGCCTACTACGAACTCCGAAGGGACAAGGGAATCTCAATCCAGATGGCCTTCGATGCCATGGCTGACGTGAGCTACTTCGGCACGATGATGGTTCATTTCAAAGAAGCGGACGGGATGGTTTCGGGCGCTGTCCATACCACGCAGCACACGATCCGACCTGCTTTTGAAATCATCAGGACCCGGCCGGAATGTTCGATCGTTTCGAGCATCTTCTTTATGTGTCTCGCCGACCACGTGCTTGTCTTCGGCGACTGCGCCGTCAACCCCGATCCGAACCCGGAGCAATTGGCGGAAATCGCGATCAGTTCGGCCGAAACCGCGCGCATGTTCGGCATCGATCCAAGGATCGCGATGCTCAGCTATTCAACCGGCGAATCAGGTAAAGGGGCGGAGGTGGAAAAGGTGCGGAAGGCGACGAAGATCGTCAGGGGCCGTCGCCCTGACCTGAAGATCGAAGGACCCATACAATATGATGCGGCAGTCGATGCCGGGGTGGCGAAGACAAAGCTCCCGGGGAGCGAAGTCGCGGGCCTCGCGACAGTATTCATTTTTCCCGACCTGAACACCGGCAACAATACCTACAAGGCCGTGCAGCGCTCTGCCAATGCGGTAGCGGTCGGGCCGGTCCTGCAGGGGCTCAACAAGCCGGTGAACGATCTCAGCCGAGGGTGCACGGTAACCGATATTGTAAACACAGTGGCCATCACCGCGATACAAGCACAAAGCCGAGGGGCTGCCGGGGGAGACTGATGAAACGAAAAAGGAGGGGAGACGCCCTGAGCGTATCGATCTGATATGGGGCAGGTCGCGATGGTCTTACAGAAAGGGCAGGATGATGAGTAGAAAAATCAGCGACTGGTCAAATTTTGCATTCAACCAGGTCCCGGACTCAGACAACAGGATCCATTCTGACGAGATGGCCGAAGCCTATGGATTCACAGGTGCGCTGGTGCCCGGCGTAACTGTGTCAGCCTATCTGATCCACCCCGCTGTCGAAGCCTGGGGTCTGGAATGGCTGAAGCGCGGTTATGCCCTCGTAAAAATCCTGGCGCCTCTCTACGATCATGCACTCTTCCAGGTCGAGGTCAAGGACGGTGATGATCATAAATACAGCGCCCAGCTTAAAAGCGAAGAGCGCCTCTGCGCCGTTGCGGAAGTGGAACTGCCTGGACTTCCCCCTCTCGGCAGCGAATATCAGGGTCACCCCCTTATGAGCGGCAGCTACGAACCATTGGAGGCGACCCGGCGGAATATGGAAGCACTACGGAAGTCCGGCTGCCCTGCAAAGAAATTCCTGTGGTCCGCGGATCGCGAAATGGCGACCTACCTGCGCGACCAAAGCTGCATGCCCGCTTTGCTGAGAACCGACAATGCACCCGAAAGCCAGGGCTATGCCAACCCGGCCTTCCTGCTGGGTTGCGCCAACCGTCATCTTGCCGCTGTCGCCACAATGAGCCCATGGATACACATGGAAACCCAATCGTGGAACTATCAGGCGGTACAGTTGGGTACGGAACTGATCAGCGAAATGACAATCACCGATCTGTTCAACAAGAAGGGTCATGAATTCTGCGACTGCGTATTCAACCTGTTCAAAAATGACACGAAAGAGTGCGTCTGCGCGATCGAGCAGAGGGCTATATACAGAATGCGTAGCACTTAAGTAGACATAATGGCTGACAGTTGACAAAAAGACCTGCCCCCTTGCAACGTGGGTTATGTTGAAATCCTTCGAATCCCAACACAGAGCCAAAACCAAGGAGGCAGGTCATGAAAAAGTCTAGCACATTTGTCGGTTTGGACGT
>JAGXHI010000048.1 GCA_024636295.1 Desulfuromonadales bacterium | reverse complement strand
CGTCAATCCGCGGATTTGATTGTGCGGCGTAAAGTACTACGCCTCCGCTCAAATCCTTGATTTCCTTGATTTTGCTAAAAATTGCTCGTTTCCAGATCGAAAACTGCATTAATGCTTACCGGGGTTTCCGGATGGATACTAAATAAGTGGCAGACCATTCTTTTCAATTTTCATTCACCTGTTAATCTGTCTTTAATCACATAGACCGGCTTGAGAGGTGAAAATGTCTCAATCTGTTCCCCTTCCTATTGCCAAGTCAGAGAATTTTCTTGGGTTGCTGCCAAACATGGCCAATCGGCACGGCTTGATCGCCGGCGCCACCGGAACCGGAAAAACAGTCACCTTGCGAGTCCTGGCTGAGCATTTCAGCCGCATTGGGGTTCCTGTTTTCATGGCGGATGTGAAAGGAGACCTGTCCGGGATGGCCATGAAGGGGGGCGACCATCCCAAAGTTATGGAGCGGGTTGAAGCTCTCGCCCTTGAAAATTTTCAGCCTGAGAGTTTCCCGGTCGTGTTTTGGGATTTATTCGGAGAGCAGGGACATCCCGTGAGGGCCACCGTCTCGGAAATGGGCCCTTTGCTGTTGGCCCGCCTCCTGGATCTAAACCCTACCCAGACCAGTATCCTGACGTTGGTTTTCAAGGTTGCCGATGATCAGGGAATGTTGCTTCTTGACCTCAAGGACCTGCAAGCCATGGTCCGTTTCGTTGGGGATCATGCCAAAGATCTGCGGACGGCCTACGGCAATATCTCTACGGCAAGCATCGGCGCCATCCAGCGCGGTTTGCTTTCGCTGGAACAGCAGGGCGTTGAACATTTCTTTGGCGAGCCGGCCCTTAACCTGGATGATTTAATGCAGACCGGCCCAGGCAATCTCGGCGTAGTCAATATCCTGGCTGCCGACCGCCTGATTCAGACGCCGAAAATCTATGCAACCTTCCTGCTCTGGCTGGTTGCAGAACTTTTTGAACAATTGCCGGAAGTCGGCGACCCGGCCAAACCCAGGATTGTTTTCTTTTTTGACGAAGCCCACCTGCTGTTTGACGACCCACCGCAAGCACTATTAGACAAGATTGAACAGGTGGTCCGCCTGATCCGCTCCAAAGGGGTCGGGATCTATTTTGTCACTCAAAACCCCCTTGATCTGCCGGATAGCATTCTTGGCCAACTGGGCAACCGGATTCAGCATGCCTTGCGGGCTTTTACACCCCGTGACCAGAAAGCGGTTCGCGCCGCGGCCCAGACCTTTCGTCCCAATCCCGCCCTGAATGTGGAGCAGGCAATCACCGAGGTTGGCGTCGGCGAGGCCCTGGTTTCTTTTCTCGACGACAAGGGAGCGCCCGCCCCGGTTGAGCGCGCCTTGATCTGCCCGCCCGCCAGCCGCTTGCGCCCACTGGATTTTCAGGAACGTGACCGGGTGCGATCACAATCGATAGTCGGCGCCTGCTATGACCAGGAAATTGATCGCAGCTCTGCCTATGAACAATTGTTGGAGCGGGCGAAGCAGCAGGCTGATGCGGAGGCCCCACCGGTCAGGAGCAAACGAACCCGGCAGGCCAGTTCCGCAGGGGACATGTTTGAGGCCGCGGCCAAAAGCGCAGCGCGCTCGATCGGCACACAGCTTGGCCGCCAGATCATGCGGGGGGTCCTGGGTTCGTTGTTTGGAAAGCGTCGATAATAAAGAAAAAGCCGGTTGCGGCAGGCAACCTGCTTTGTTCAGCCCCAGTGGACGAGAGGACCGGTGCGACCGCGCCGGTCCCCTCATAAGTCCTCAGCTCGGCCGGCTCGCGCTGCACAGCGACACGCCGCCGTCGACGACGATGGTCGCGCCAACCACATAGTCGCCGGCACGCGAGGCGAGGAAGATCGCCGTGCCGGCCATATCCTCGGTCGTCCCGATGCGCCGCGACGGGATGCGCTTAGAAACCTCGTCGCCCTGGTCTCGGGCGGCGCGGTTCATGTCCGAGGCAAAGGCGCCGGGCGCGATCGCGCTCACGACGATGTGCTCCTGTATCAGCCGCAGCGACATGCGCTTGGTCAGGTGGATCAGGCCGGCCTTGCTGGCCGCGTACGAATAGGTTTCCATCGGATTGACCGACACGCCGTCGATCGAGGCGATGTTGATCACCTTCGCCGGGCGATCGGCCGTGCCCGCGGCCTTCAGCTGGTCGTGCAGCGCGCGGGTCAGGAAGAACGGGGTCTTCATGTTCAGGTCGACCACCTTGTCCCAGCCGCTTTCCGGAAACTCCTCGTAGGGCGCCCCCCAGGCGGCGCCGGCGTTGTTGACGAGGATGTCCAGCCTGGGCTCGCGCTCGGCGATCGTGGCGGCCAGGCGCTGCGCGCCCTCCACCGTCGAGACGTCGGCCGGCAGTGAGATGCACTGGCCGAGCGACGACAGCTCGGCCGCGGTTTTGTCGCAGGCCTCGGCCTTGCGCGCCGAGATGTAGACGCGGGCCGCGCCCTGGCGCAGGAAGCCCTCCGCGATCATGCGGCCGATGCCGCGTGAGCCTCCGGTGATCAGGGCCACGCGGCCCTCGAGCGAGAAAAGATTGTCCATCATTGTCTCCTTGAAGTGAATAGGGGGTCAGCCGAAGCTGCGTGCGGCGGCAAGCGCGCCGAGGCGCTGCGCGGTCGCGAAGATGACCAGATTGAGATCTTTTTCGGTTCTGTCGGCACTGATGGTCTTTCCCATGCCTTCCCTGGAATGGCTTGGGATCACCCATGCAACTTTAATAAGCCTTGTGGGACCAGATTGTCAACGTTCTTGGTTCAGCACGGACACCGGACCACTGACAGAACATCTCGCACCGAAGCACGAAAAAGGCCCCAGCACCGAAGAGTGCTGAGGCCCTTTGTATTAATGGCGCGCCACGAGAGATTCGAACTCCCGGCCTTCTGATCCGTAGTCAGACGCTCTATCCAGCTGAGCTAGTGGCGCATTGCAAACCTAATTTATGGCCTATCGAGGGCATTTTGTCAACCCTTTTTCCCGGCAGGGATGAAATCGACGAGGCTGAAGGAATACCTTGGGTGATTGAAGGAACGTATGTTCGGGAAATGGCTGAACAGCCACCCCGAAAAGATTTCCCGACCATTTTCCGAAATCGAAACCCTGGCGGCTGGATTCCTCGGTTCATTGGAGGCGGAAGTTATGACCCTGCCTTCCATGATGAAGGCCGGAAGGAAATTTTCGACCTTCAAAATCAGGCCTTCTTCCTTCAGGTGAAATTCGGAGCCGATTTCGACCGTGTATTTCTCTTCGGTGTTGAACCGTTTGTCCAGAACGGCGATCTTGACCGCTTTCCACTGATCCTGAACCTCGGGCGGCACAAACACCCGGTTCACCTTGTCTGCTGCTGAGGATTCCTTCGCGGCCGGGGGTTCCTTCTGTGTTCCCTCTTCCTGGCGACACCCGGCCGAAAGCGCAAAAAAAAAGCCGGCCGTGATAACGCACCGGAAAAAAGTGCTCATTCAGAGTCCTCAGGATTGTCTGGAGGGAACGTCGGAATCCTTAAAAGTAAAACTGGCGGAGAGGGAGGGATTCGAACCCTCGGTACGGGTTTAATCCGTACACTCGCTTAGCAGGCGAGCGCCTTCAGCCGACTCGGCCACCTCTCCATAATTTTTGTTTAACTGTTTTTTAAAAATCCCTCCAAGGGACTCCGGAGAGCGAAAAACATGTCAACGATTTCTAAGGAATTCCGGGGTCGTATGCCGGATTTTCCACCGACGATTATTCCTCCACCCTGGAACTGCAGTTTTTTCTGGCGGAGGAGGTAGGATTCGAACCCACGGTGCTTTCGCACAACGGTTTTCAAGACCGCCGCCTTAAGCCACTCGGCCACTCCTCCGCAATCTCAGCCGCCGATTCGTTCCGCTCCGCCCAGGTAGGGTCGTAGAGCCTTCGGCACCACGACCGAACCGTCCTCCTGCTGGTAATTCTCCAGAATCGCCACCAGGGTGCGGCCCACGGCCAGGCCCGATCCATTGAGAGTGTGCACGAATTCCGGCCTTCCGCCTTCTTCGCGCCGAAACCGGATGGCCGCCCGACGCGCCTGGAAATCCCGGAAATTGGAACAGGAAGAAATCTCCCGGTACACTCCCTGGGCAGGAAGCCAGACCTCGATATCGTACGTTCTGGCGGCGGAGAATCCAAGGTCTCCGGTGCACAGATCCACGACCCGGTAGGGCAGTTCCAGCTTCCGCAGGACCTCTTCGGCATTGGCAAGCAGTTTCGCCAGTTCGGCTTCGGAATCCTCCGGTCGGGTGAACTTGACCAGTTCCACCTTGTTGAACTGGTGCTGCCGTATCAACCCCCGGGTGTCCCGACCATGGGAACCGGCTTCCTTGCGGAAACAGGGGGTGTAGGCCGTATAAAGCAGGGGAAGATCGCCCGAAGCGAGGATTTCGTTCCGGTGAATGTTGGTCACCGGGACCTCGGCGGTGGGGATCAGAAAGAGATCCATCCCCTCTGTATGAAAAAGATCATCCTCGAATTTGGGGAGTTGTCCGGTCCCCGTCATGGATTCCCTGTTTACCATAAAAGGCGGCAGAATTTCAATATATTTGTGCTCTCCGGTGTGGAGATCGAGCATGAAATTAATCAGCGCTCTTTCCAGCCGTGCGCCCTCTCCACGAAGCAGGGCGAAGCGGGCGCCGGAAATTTTTCCCGCCCTTTCGAAATCGAGAATCCCAAGGTTTTCTCCGATATCCCAATGGGGTTTCGGCTCGAAGGAGAATTCCGGAATGCTCCCCCAGCGGCTCACCTCGCGGTTGTCCTCCTCGCTCGCGCCGAGGGGGCATTTCTCTTCCGGGAGATTGGGGAGGATCAGAAGCAGCTGCTGGAGCTCTTCTTCCACCCCTTTGAGGTCTTCGTCCAGTGACTTGATCCGGGCGGAGACCTCCTTCATGCGGGCGATCTCTCCCTGGACCTGGCTCTTGTCCGCCGTCCGGCCGATGAGGGACGAAGTCCGGTTCTTCTCCGCCTTCAGCGCTTCGGATTCACCCAGAAGATCGCGCCTTTGCTGATCGAGGCGGCGAAAGGAAGAGAGATCCAGATCGCCACCGCGAGTGCCAAGGCGACGTTCCACTTCGTCGAGATTATCCCTGATAAATTTCAGATCGAGCATGACGGAGGTCCATTCTGTTTGTTTTTGCGGCCATACCTTTATCACTAAATCCGCCGTCGGTCAACAAGCGGCATTCAGCGGGATCCCTTGATCCACCATTCATCGTCTTCCTCGAACCACCAGCGGGAAGAATCCGTGGTCCAGATCGTTTCCGCCAGACGCCGGGCCGTTTCCGTTTTGAGGCGTTTGACGGAGAAAGGATACCACTCGTCTGCGTTACGGTTTCCGAGATCCTTGTATTCCTTCAGGGCGAGAATCATCTCGAGCTGATCGGCGTCATGGGCCAGTTGGGATTCGCAGCTCTCCTGGTCACTGAATTCCTCGATCACCTCGCGGTAATCTTCCCCGAAGGGCAGGGTTCGGGCCAGGTCGGCCACGGCTTTTTTTTCATCGGCTTTGACGTACTTTTTATTGACATAGTTGAGGTCTCCTGTCCGTGCCTCGGGAATGTCGTGAAAAAGACAGAGCTGCAGCACCCGGCCCACGTCCGCCGCTCCGTCGAGGCGGGCCAGGGTATACCCGATAACGGCGGTGCGGAATGAATGCTCCGCCACCGATTCGGCCCCCGACCCGAGGAACTGAAATCCCGTGCGTGGGGTGCGCTTGAGCATGCCGACTTCAAAAAAGAAATTCGCCAGATTTTTCATTTTTTCCGTTTTTCTCCCTTTGCCCGTGTCGGAGAGTGCGATCAGCCCATCCGGATCAGGAATGCGCCCACCAGTATGAGCGCGGCCGCCGTGAAGCGGATCCGCCCGTGGGTTTCTCTCAGAAAGAGAACACCGATGAAAACCCCCAGAAGAATGCTGACCTGGCGTACGGGCACCGCATAGCTGACCGGCGCCAGATTCAGCCCGAGGCGAAAAGTCAGAAAGGAGCCCGTGACCACCGGTCCGGAAAGAAGCACCAGGGAGCGGTTCCGTCGCCACTCACGCAGGATTCTACCCCGATAGCGAGGCCGCAGCAGATTGAGCGTCATGAAAAGCGACATGAACATTACCAGAATATAGGTAAAATAAAAAGGCGGATAGACGGTTACGCCGAACTTGTCCAGCACCGCTCCCACGGAGTAGATGAAACCCGCGATCAGCGCCGCCTGAACCGCGGGATGACCCAGGTTCCGGAAGGGACGCAGAACTTCCGAAAAAGAGAACTGCTGCAGTTGGATGGCGAAGGCTCCAGACATGATCAGAAGTATGCCGGCGGCGCCCACTGCTGAAAGGTTCTCACCCAGAATCCAGACGCCCCAGAGCGGCACATAAATCATGGAAGTCTGAGCCAGAGGATAAGTCAGGGAAAGGTCTCCCAGCAGATAGGCGCGGCCGTTGAAGAGATGATAAAGCACGAAGCAGGCGGCGCCCCCCGCTCCCAATAGCAGAACGGCGGGAGAAGGAAAAGGAAAGGGGCCGGGCAGAAAAGGCAGGACGATATTCAGGATTCCTCCAGCCATCAAAAACATCCACCAGATGAATACCGTCTTGTCCGTGCTGCGCTTGACCAGGAGGTTCCAGATCGCATGCATGAAGGCGGAAAACAGGATCAGTAGAAAAGCGGCAGTACTCATGGACGGCATTCTATCTCATGCGCTCTGCGCAGGGAAATGGAAACCCTGCCGATTGACAAAGAAAATCCCGACGGACAGAATGTAGGGAACATCACACTCAGAGTAGGGAGGGCAAATGAAAAGAACCAGGACTGAACGCGACTCCATGGGGGAGATGAATGTTCCCTCGGACGCTCTCTACGGGGCTCAGACCGCCAGGGCGTTGGAGAATTTCCCTGTTTCCGGACTGCGCTTCCAGCGGACCTTCATCCGAGCTCTCGGGATGATCAAGGAAAGGGCTGCCCGTGTCAACCAGGAGCTTGGCCTTCTGGATGAGAAAAGGGCAATGGCGATCATGGAGGCTGCCGAAGAGGTTATCAAGGGGGAGCTTGACGATCATTTCGTGCTGGATGTCTTCCAGACCGGGTCGGGAACCAGCACCAATATGAACGCCAACGAGGTGATCGCCAACAGGGCCGCCCAGCTGATGGGAGAGGAGATCGGAAGCCGCTCGGTCCATCCCAACGATCATGTCAATTTGGGACAGTCGAGCAACGACGTGATCCCCACAGCCATCCACCTTGCGGCCGCGGTGGAAATCCGCCAGACTTTGATTCCCGCCCTCTTTGCCCTGCAGGAGGCGCTGGGGGAAAAATCCGAGGCTTTTGACGACATCGTCAAGATCGGCCGCACCCACCTGCAGGATGCTGTTCCCGTGAGGCTGGGGCAGGTCTTTTCCGGTTATGCCCGTCAGATCGCCCTGGCCAAGCGGCGTCTGGACTTCGCCTGGGAGGGGCTCCTGGAGCTTCCCCTCGGTGGCACCGCTGTTGGAACCGGGATCAATACCCATCCAGAATTTGCACAACTGGTTGTTACGGGTCTGGCGGAAGTGACCTCCATGCCTTTTCGGGAGGCCTCGAACCATTTCGAGGCGCAGTCCGCAAAAGATGCCGCGGTGGCCGCCAGTGCAGCCCTCAAAGGCTGCGCGGGCGCGTTGTTCAAGATAGCCAATGACGTCCGGTTCCTGGGAAGCGGCCCGAGGGGTGGTTTGGGGGAGCTGATCATTCCCCCCGTACAGCCGGGAAGCTCCATCATGCCGGGGAAGGTAAACCCCGTCATGGCCGAAAGCCTCATGCAGGTCTGCGCCCAGGTTGTCGGTAACGACGCCGCGGTAACCCTGGGCGGTCTTTCGGGCAATTTCGAACTGAACGTGATGATGCCGGTGATCGCCTACAACCTGCTGCAGTCCATTGAGCTGCTTGCATCCGGGACGCGCCTTTTTACAGAAAAGTGCATTCTCGAGCTGGAAGCGGACCGAAAACGGTGTGAATCTCTTCTGGAAGGAAGTCTCGCCTCCGTGACAGCCCTCGCACCGGCCGTCGGCTACGACAGGGCGGCGGAACTGGCCAAGAAAGCCTTCGAGAGCGACAGGACCATCCGGGAGGTGGCCCGGGAGGAGAATATTCTCCCCGATGCGGAACTTGACAGACTTCTCGATCCTCGACCCATGACCGAGCCCGGGATCCCGGGGAAAACGAGGTAGAGACATAATCTTCTGGAATCCTGAGCAAATCTCAACCTCTGGACAAACCCGCTCGACAGGCGCCACAGGTGGCTTCATGTGTTCGGTTGTTGGAAGGCAAGCAGGATGATTTTTGCAAAAAAACCGACCTCCTTGCGAGGCCGGTCATTTCAATCCAGCTGAGGAGGCAGTCAGCCAGTCATCAGAAAACGTACTGCGCCTGAACGAAGATCTCGTCCGCGTCGTTGCCGTCGACGCCCTCGAGGTTCTCGCCCATACGGTAGGCGGCCTGCACCTTGATGTCGTGCTTTTCAAAGAAGTAATTGGCGCCGACTGACGTCCGGTTCCAGGTCTCGTCGTAGCCGTCGGCATCCTGCACCTGGTATCCCGCTACGAGCTCCAGCCGCTTCGGAAGGATCATGTAGCCCCCTTCGACCGACCCGTTCTCCAGGTCCGTTTCGCCGTTCTCGTAAAGCCCGCCTGTGAAGTCCCCGGCCACCGTCTCGGCGTTGAAGAGATTGTACTCGGCATCCACGGAAATTCCGTAGCCTCGGAAAGCTCCGCTCAGTTCAAAACCGGTCACACTGTCCACGTCGGCTTTAGAGGAACTGGTACTTGTTCCGGTCGCCTCGTCAAAATAGGTATTGTTGTCGTCGTCGTTGCCCCAGGTGAAGGCGGCGGCGCTCAGGGTCACCCCGATCTGGTCCCGTTTGAAGTCCCCCTGTGAGAAATCGACGAAGCCGAGAGGGTGCCAGTCTACACGCCCGCCGGCGATCCAGCCCTCGTTGAAGTCGCCGTTGCGGTTGATCGGGGTGTCGAAATCCAGCTTGCTCGCATCGGGGTCGATGGAGGCGGAGGCGGCCGACGCGCCGAAGGTGATGTGGTTTTCCAGGAAACCGCCGGTGACATGGACACCGACGTTGCGGTCCGGGGTGCCGTAGTTGTGGTCCCCGACGAAGGTGCGTTCAACCAGCTGCTGCTTCTTGGAGGAGGTCAGAAATTCCCGGGAGAAAGGGAAATTGGCGTTTCCCAGGGTGACTTTGAGGTTGGGGATGCCCATGTACTGCATATAGGCATCCTTGACGGCAAATTCGTCGACGTCCACGGCTTTTCCCATGTCCCACTGGAATTTTCCCTTCCAGTCCTTGTGGATGCTTCCCTCGATGTAGGGGCGGAAACGCCTGAAGAAGACCTCATCCGTCTTCTCCCCATCGTCGGGGTCGGTCAGGTGGTACTGGAGCTGGATCCGGCCACCGATCTTGACATACTTGTTTCCTTCCTTGTACACGGTGACCCCCGCGGCCTCGGTCCGAGGGGCGGCCGCGACGATCAGTACGGCGAGAGTGAACGCCAGCTTCAGAAATGTTCTCGAACTGCTCATTTTCCTTTTCTCCTTAGACGTGTTTTGATTGGAATGAATTGAACAACATCCACCAGCTTCTTTTGTTCAGGCGGCTACTTCTTCCAGATCGGCTTTCCGTCCGCCGCAACCTTCTTTGCCCAGGTGTCCTCGACCATCTCCACCACGTTGTCCGGCATCGGCACGTAGTGCAGCTTCAGCGCGGTCTCGTCGCCGTTTCTGTAGCACCAGTCGAAGAACTCCAGCATCGCCCTGGCTGTCTCCGGATTCTTCTGACTCTCGTGGACCAGGATGAAGGAGGCGCCGGTGATCGGCCAGCTCTGCTCTCCGGGCTGGTCGGTCAGAACCATGTAGTAGCCCGGGGCGCCGGCCCAGTCGGCGTTGGCGGCCGCCGCCTGGAACGTCTCGCTGGTCGGGGCCACGTAATTTCCAGCCCTGTTCTTCAAAAGGGCGTGGGCCATTTTGTTCTGAAGCGCATAGGCGTATTCCACATACCCGACAGAGCCCTTGATTCGCTGGACGTAAGCGGCCACCCCCTCATTGCCCTTGCCGCCCACCCCCGTCGGCCACTGCACCGCCTTGGCGTTTCCGACCTTCTCCTTCCAGTCGGAGGAGACCTTGGAGAGATAGTTGGTGAAAATCCAGGTCGTGCCCGAGCCGTCGGAGCGGTGCACGACCGTGACCGCTTTATCGGGGAGCTGGAGGCCGGGATTCTCCGCCCTGATCCGGTCGTCATTCCACTTTGTGATTTCCCCCAGGTAGATGTCGGCCAGAAGCTCCGGCGAGAGGCGCAGCTGCCCCTGTCCGATCCCCTCGAGGTTCACCACGGGAACCACGCCGCCCATGACCATGGGAAACTGGATCAGCCCCGCTTCCGCAAGTTCCTCGGGCTTCAGGGGCGCATCGGAGGCGCCGAAATCCACCGTTTTGGCCTGGATTTGCTTGATGCCGCCGCCGGAGCCGATGGACTGATAATTCAGCCGCACTCCCGTGTCTTTCTCGTAGAGATAGGCCCACTGGGAATAGACGGGGTAGGGGAAGGTCGCCCCCGCGCCGTTCAGGGTCACCGATTTGGCCATGGCCGGACCGCCGGCAAAAAGCGCGGCGAGAAGGCCCATGGCGGTCAGGATGAGTGACATTCCTTTCATTTTCACACCGTTCATGTTTTGCTCTCCTAAATGGACTGGTTTTGAAATCGCCCTGCACCCCGAGGGCTTTTATCTGCGGGCGATCATTATCCGACGAAGTTAGTGCAATGTTAGTTTTAGATAAGAAATTCAAAAGGACTTGAAATATTTTCCCAAACCTAAAGTCCGTCGCAGAGCGCCTTTTTATTGGGAGAAAACCGGATGGCCAGAATCCGGACGACCATCAAGGAGAAAACAAGGGCGATCATCAGGATGATCCGGGCCGCCTCGACGTCCCGATACCAGAAAGCCAGCGTTTCGGTCAGGACAGCCACCAGAACGGTATCAATGATGTAGGTCACCTTCACGCGACCCTCGATGAAATAAGCCATTGCAGTCCTGAAAACCTCGACCATCGCCAGGACGCCCAGGGAACTGATCAGTATGGATTCCATTCCATGGTGTACTTCCTTGCGAGCGAAAGCACTGATCATGAAGCGATAAACTTCCAGAAATGTAATGGCTACACCTGTTGCTATCCCGCCTATGATCGCAAACATCAAAAGACATAAGAGAATACGGATGCTTTGATCAAACAGGTTTCCGGTCATTTCCCGACCTGGAAGACAAAATTGCATGAGTTTTCTCCTGCTCTGTAAGCTTGTATTCAAAACATTTTAAAGGTATTGAGCTTTGTCGGTGTCATCCATTCGTATGGACTTTTTCGTTAGTAGGGAAATTTCGATTTCTCATCAGCCAGGCTAGAAAAAGAGGACAGCGGTCATAATCCTCACAACAACAAAATTGGCTCCTTTTGGTGAAATCCACGGTCATGCCCGAAAAGGAGGCTCGACAGACATTTCGCTGGTCATTAAGAAAGGGGCAGTACTGAGGCGGGGACAGGTCTTCATCTTCGAACAATATATGTGCCATTTACGATCTCCTGTTTTTGGAAATCAGTGAAACATTTCAGTATTCGGATTGCATTTGGAAAATATGAGTAAATTGTTTTCAGTGAAGAGATTCGATGGAAAGCGCAAAAAAAAGACGGATTTCTCCGCCTCACATCGCAGATATTACTTTCCACTTTAGTGCATGCTCCCCCTCATCTTCTCTCCCGTCACGGTCACTTTCACCGGGTTGCTGACGATGTCGAATACCGGTGAACGGGCTTTCGCCAGTTCGATCAGTCTGTCGATTTCTTCCCGGGACGCATCTGCTTTGACCCGGAATTTCACCCGGATATCCTGATAGCCGTTTCGCACGTTTTCATCGAGTCCCAGGAAACCGCGCAGGTCGAGATCGCCCTCGAATTCCGACTCCACTTCCTCGATCTCAATGCCCTGGGCGGCGGCGTGATAGATCAGGGAGGTGGTGAGGCAGCCGGAGAGGGCCGCGAGAACGTGTTCCGTCGGATTGGGTCCGAAGTCCTCCCCGAGCAGAATCGGAGGCTCGTCGATTTCCACTTTAAAGTGATCCTTGTGAGAAATTTCCTGGTGGGCGCCATAGAAGTCCTCCACGGTCGCCTGGTTGTGAGCTCCCTTGATCCAGTGATTGGACACCCTGAATTTGCATTTCGCCATTTCGGGGTCCTTGCGAATTGCGCCGATCGTCTCCTTCAGAGAGTCGACATCCACGCCGTTTATCGTTTTGGTTGTCGGTTTCATGGTTCCTCTCCTCTTGAATGGGGTGAAAAGCCACTCTTCTGTCATGTCTTTATTATAACCTTTTTGATCTCCTTTTCTCCGAGTCAAGAGATTTTTTTATCTTTAAAAAGTCTTTAAATTTCAATTACTTATAATTAGTAAAAATTTTTCTCTGGAAGAAGGCTGCGTGCGCTTCTGTGGTTGAGCAGGTTCGAGGGTTGATCACATGTCGCTATGGTCCGTTTTTAAATTACCTTGACGGCATCAAAGGAAAAATTTAGAGTTTTAGGATGTGGGACGGCGTCCCATATTTGCCCTCTTTTGATTTTCCAATCCTGCAAAGGTGCTGGAGAAAAGGAGTTTGCAAGGCAAAGAAGAATCAGAAAAAATGCCTGACTGGGACTTAACGGAGGTTCAAGAAGTGACAGAAAATCGAGTTCAAACGCTTGATAGATCTTTGGATATTCTGGAAGAACTGGCAAAATCCAAATCACCATTGGGTGTCACAGAGATAGGGAAGAGGGTTGGATTAAGTAAGAGTACGGTCCACCGAATTCTGCAGACTTTATGCTGGAGAGGTTACATTGAAAAAAATGAAGAACATTATTGTCTGGGTTTGAAAATTGTCGAACTTGGAAGTACCTTGTTGAATGATCTCGATATACGGAAAATTGCCGGTCCAATTCTTGAGCAGGCAGCAACTACTTTAGAAGAGGCCGTACATCTTGTTTTGTATGATAGCGGTGAGGTCGTATATATCGACACAAAAGGGAGTTCTCAGAAGATAATCAACATGTATTCAAAAGTTGGACGCCGCGCGCCTATACACGCAACAGCAGTCGGCAAGGCGATGCTGTCTTTCTTGCCAGAGAATAAGTTGGAAGAAATAATCAGCAAAAAGGGCCTGTATAAGATTACTGAAAAAACTATTACAAACAAGGAAGAATTTCTGAGACATCTGGGACAGGTTCGTAAAGAAAAGGTGGCATATGATGATGAAGAAAATGAAGTCGGAATTTATTGTATAGGAACGCCGGTTTTTGATTATTCAGGCAATATAATCGGGGGGGTCAGTGTTTCAGGCCCCGCGACAAGAATAAAAGAAAAGGGGCTTAAGGAAACGGCGGCCATAGTTAAAAAAATTGGTGAAGAAGTCTCTACTCGAATGGGCTTTCTTCCGGGAAAGGCCAGAATATAAAAGGTAGCGAGATTTATCGATTGGAAAGGGCAGGCGCTCTGCCCTGAGGAACCCCTCCCCTGGTTTACGGCTTATCTGAGTTTTTCTCTCGTGGTATCGTAGAAAATCCGATCAGAAGGTTGACTTTTTAAAACAATGTTTTTATAGTTGCAAAATTGTGGAACAATGTTCCGCATGTTGGGAAAGTTACTTCCTGGCCTGAGGAGAACGCTCTGTGAAAATATATAAGGGCATTTTTAAAGATCAGAGGGAAGTCATCAGATTTAAGAAAGAACCCGTCGAGCAGGAGAAACTGCAAAGAATTCTGGAGACGATTCATCTGATCCTTTATGGGAGACAATTGAAATACTGGAGGTTTCTGGTTCTCAACAAGCCCAAAGCAAAATCAATGCTGATTAGTGGGATTCCCAAGGACACGCCCGGGCTCCAGGAAATGATGGACGCTCCGACAGTGCTTGCAGCCTGTGCAGATAGCAGGGAATCCGGCATTAAGGGCAAGGGGTACTCTTTAGCGCATGCGAAGATTGTTCTGGAAGCACTCTCTTTTGCAGCCCTGGGTTTGGGGATGAAAGTCTCCGCAATCCCTTGGTTTGATGAAAATGCCTTGAGAGAAGCGTTTTCTATTCCAGATTGGATGCGGGTGGTCTGGGTATCATCATTGGGATACCTGGAGCAAGGATCTGTGCAATGTGAGTGCAGAGAGCTAAGCGAAATTGTTTTTTTCGAAACATGGGGCTGCCGCCAAAAGGAAATAGGCCATTGACGATCCTCATGCAGACAAAGTGAAGTGTGAGTTGGTAAAGAAGCCGAAAATTGAAAATATCCTGAGGGGAGATGTCTGAAATCAGCTCCAGAGAAGGCTTAAAAAGTTTTAGAAAAAAATTGACTTTTAAAAATCGAGACATTATTTTATTGAGAAACAAACAGAGTTATACCTCATTAGTATTCTGAGCCCCCGAATTTCCGGGGGCAAATCAATCTTCGCTTTATGGAACCCTGTTCCATATAATGAAACATTATCGGATCGATTGTTTTGCTTAAATAATGATATTTTTTCTGGTTATTGTGGAACTGTGTTCCATATAATGAAACAAATGGCAGGTTGCCGAAAAGAAGTTATGGTGGACTCCGCGACGGTCTGCTCCGAGTCGCGCAACGGCTCCATTGTTGTTGTCTTCGAAACCACTTGAGTGCAGTAACTGCAAGCCTTGGTGGGTGCAGTCGGGGAATTTTTTTTAACAACGAAAGGAGAAAAGGCATGACGGAAAAATCAAACGGCGAAATGGAAAGAAAAGTATCCCCCTCCAACACGACCGATCGTCGAAGCTTCCTCAAGACGGCAGCGGTTGCCGGCGCGACGGTAGCCGGCGGCGCTGCGGTGTTGGGGGCCCCCTTTATCCGCAATGCCGAGGCCGCCAAGGGGACGGTATGGAAAATTCAATCCACCTGGGACGCCGGGACCACAGGGTATAACCTGTTCGAAAAATGGTGTAAGGGCTTTGAAGAGAAGTCAGGTGGAGAACTTATTCTGAAACCGTTCCCCGCCAAGGCGGTTGCCGCCGACAACAATGCGCTCTTTGAAGCGGTGAAATCCGGGGTGCTGCAGGCCATGAACCCCTTCACCCTCTACTGGGCAGGTAAAATTCCCGCGACCGTGTTCCTCTCATCCTATCCAGGCGGCCCCGACCAGCCCGCCCAGTGGGACACGATGTACTACGGCCTGGGCATGACCGAACTCGCCCGCGAGATTTACGCGAAACACGGCCTGTTCTTCGTCGGCCATATCCATCACGATGCCAATATCATTCATTCCAAAAAGCCGGTTACCAGCCTCGAGGACTTCAAAGGCCTTAAACTGCGTGTGCCCGGGGGCATGGTGGCGGAAGTATTCCAGAGCTTCGGTTCCGCGACCGTTTCCCTGCCCGGTTCCGACATCTTCCCCGCGCTTGAAAAGGGAACGATCGATGCCGCCGATTATGTCGGCCCGGCGGTGAACTGGGATCTTGGTTTTGCTCAGGTAACCAATTACATCCTGTTTGGTCCTCCGGGGACCATGTCTTTGTATCAACCGGTTGATGTCATGGACCTTACGGTCAACATGCGCGCCTGGGACCGCTTGTCTCCCAAAATGAAGCAGTTTGTCGAGGAAGAGGTTCAGGTCTATTCCAAAGATCATTTTGTGGGCATTCAGACAAAGAATGTGGAAGCCATGAAGAAGTTCCTGGACGCCGGGAGCAAGGTAAACCGTCTGAGCACGGACGATGTGTTGAGGTTCCGCAAGGCGGCGATCCCCATCTGGTACAAATGGGCGAAGAAGGATGCGGACGCAACGCGCGTGTTCAAGATTCATCTGGATTACATGATGAACGACATCTGCGGCTATGTCACTCCGGATGACATTAAAGGGATGACCCTTTAAAGGGAAAAACTTCCACCCAATACCCGTGGGGGCGGGAGCCGAAAAACGGCCCCGCCCCCACGGAATGTGCAGAGGGAGATTCGGATGTCTGATTTACATGGTTTCGGATTCATAATGCCGCACTGGCTGTACTGGGGATGGCTGGCTTTTACTCCCCTGCTGATAATCCTCTGGAGCAAGCACAAGGAAAAAACCGAGCCGCCGCCCGAGCACACCCATGACGAGGAAATCGCCATCAATATTCTCGCTGAAGAAGATCCCGCCTTACATGCGCCGGGAAATTCGGTGACTAAGGCCATTGACTGGATTTGCGAGAAAAGTGGACTGTGGGTCGCTCTCTGGACAGTAAGTGCGGTGATTGCCTATACCTATGAGGTGGTAGCGCGTTTCATATTCGATAAGCCGACGATATGGGTGTCCGAGGCCTGCTTCCTGATGTTCGGTATGCAGTATCTCTTGTCCGGAGCCTTCGCCCTGCTCCATGGATCTCATGTGCGCGTCGATATTCTCTACATCAAACTGCCGGAGCGTGGCCGGGTCGGAATGGATATCTTCACATCCGTGTTTTTCTTCATTTTCGCTCTGGCAATGGCTGGAACCTCCTGGTATTTCATGATGGACTCCATACGCATGGGGGAAACCACGATTGAAACCTGGCAAATCAATTATGGTCCGGTAAAGGCCATGATGTTCGTCGGTTCGATTCTGCTGATACTGGCGGGTCTTTCAAAACTCTTTAAAGACATCAAGCTGTTCAAGCTTATGGGGGAGAAGGCCTGAATATGGAAAAGAATCCAGTAGTGGAAGTAGCCACTTCCTCTTCGAATGAAGACAATTCCGGCAAGGTCTGGACCTGGGTGATGATTCTGGCCTCGGTGGCCTTGACCTTCATGGTGTTGGTGGAGATCATCAATATCGTATTTTACGATCCCTACGAGGACGCCTATTTTCTGTTCCGGATGTCCGGCGTGCTGGCCAGCTACGACATCTCCACTCTCACCTGGGTCATGTTCGGCTCCCTGCTCGTCCTGCTGATGGCGGGACTGCCCCTGGCTTTTGTCACAGGCGGCCTGGGGGTGGTGTTCGTTTATCTGGTGGGTGATCAGGCGATGCTCAATATCATTCCGAGCCGCATTTTTCCGATGATGACCAACTCGGATCTGGCGGCGATCCCTCTTTTTATTTTCATGGCGGCGCTGCTGGAGCGCGCTGGGCTTATTGAAGAGATGTTCACGGTGGTGTACAAATGGCTGGGCGGATTGCGCGGCGGCCTCGCCGCCGCCACCATTCTGGCATCCACCATTCTGGCGGCCATGGTCGGGGTGATCGGCGCCGCGGTGGTGACCATGGGCATAATCGCCCTGCCTTCGATGCTGAGCCGCAACTATGACCCCAAAATAGCGCTGGGCTCCATCATGGCCGGAGGAACGCTGGGGATCCTGATCCCACCGTCCATTCTCGCCATCCTCTATGCGGTGGTGGCCCAGCAGTCGGTGGGTGAGCTGTATCTGGGCTGCCTTGTTCCCGGGCTGCTGCTCTCAGGGATGTACATCGGTTACGTTCTTATTCGCACCTGGCTCAATCCAGAACTTGGGCCGGCCGTGGATATAAAAGAACGCATCAGCTTCAAGGAAAAAATTTTCCTGCTGAAAAATCTGATTGCTCCCGTCATTCTCGTGATGCTGGTGCTTGGATTGCTTTTCAGCGGCGTGGCGACGCCGGTGGAGTCTGCCGGTGTCGGTTCCTTCGGGGCCATCGGGGTCGCCATGATGCACCGACGTTTTTCCGTTCTGGCCCTCAAAGAGGCATCCATCACGACCCTGAAAGCCTCCTCCATGGTGCTCTGGATCATTTTCGGCGCCTCGGTTTTCGTGGGCTTCTATATCCTCCAGGGCGGACAGGCGTTCATCACGGAACTTCTCCTCAGCACCGGAATGGGATCCTATGGCATACTGTTCCTGATGATGATTCTGCTGGTGGTCCTGGGGATGTTTCTCGACTGGGTGGGAATTCTTTTACTGGCCGTTCCTATCTTTGTTCCCATTATCAAAACCCTCACCTTTGATGGATTGTTCGGCTTGCCGGGAGTTGCCGCCGCGGATGTGGCGATCTGGTTCGGAGTCATTTACATCGTGAACATGCAGATGTCGTTTCTCAGCCCGCCTTTCGGGTATGCCCTGTTCTACCTTCGAGGGGTGACGCCGCCGGAGATCCCCATGTCCACGATCTTCAGATCGGCTCTGGTCTTTCTGGGGTTGCAGGTTGTAGGATTGACCCTTTGTGTTTTATTTCCGGCCCTTGTCTCCTGGCTGCCACATCTTGTCTACGGCCGGTAAGGAATAAATCCGCGGAGTCCGAATTCGGAGATGCTGCTGAAAGAAGAGAGGAAGGAGAACCTGTTGAAGAACCAGGCCATCGTCATTCATGCTGAAGACAACGTTGCTACGGTCGTCGATGATTTTTCAGCAGGCACAGTGATTCAATTCCTCCTTGGGGACTCTGTGCAATCTGTCCAACTTCTTCAGGATACGCCTTTGGGGCATAAGTGCGCCATTCGCTTGATCGAGGCCGAGCAGGATGTCACAAAGTACGGGGAAATTATCGGAAAAACGACCGTCAGGATTCTTCCCGGCGGCCATGTCCATGTACACAATATGGAAAGTCAACGGGGTCGTGGGGATAAACAATCTGGAGATAAATGAGTATGAAATTCTCAGGATACCGTCGTCCTGACGGAACGGTCGGAATTCGCAACCACGTCGCAATTATTCCCGCATCGGTCTGCGCAAGCACCGTGGCCTCTAATATTGCCGCTCAAATCCCCGGTGCGGTGGCTCTGCCCAATCAACATGGGTGTTGCCAGATCGGAGCAGACCATGAGCAAACCGTCAGGACCTTGATTGGACTGGGCCGGAATCCGAATGTAGCTGCCGTTCTTGTTGTGGGGCTGGGCTGCGAAGGAGTGCCGGTCCACCAGGTGGTTTCTGAAATAGAAGCTACTGGCAAAACTGCTGAAGTGGTGGTGATTCAGGAAGCGGGGGGCACCCTGAAGGCGACCGCGGAAGGGGTGGCCATAGCCAGCCGATTAGCCCGGGAGATTTCATTTCTGCAAAGAGAGGAGATCGCTGTAAGCGAATTGAGTCTGGCGATCGAGTGCGGCGGCTCCGATTTCACCTCCGGACTCGCCTCAAATCCGGCAGCCGGAATCGCAGCGGATCTTCTGGTCGAGGCGGGCGGCAACGTCATGCTCTCGGAAACCACTGAATTCATCGGAGCCGAACACGTTCTGGCGCGTCGGGCAAAGAGCTCGGAGATCGGAGAAAAAATCATCCGCTTTGTCCGGCAGTGCGAAGAACGAGCGAAACTTCTTAACGTTGATATCCGCGGCGGACAGCCGACGCCGGGCAACATCAGCGGAGGGATCAGCACTATCGAGGAGAAATCCCTGGGCTGTATCTATAAGGCGGGTCATGCTCCCGTTCAGGATATCCTCGCCTATGGGGAGGCCCCCAAGGAAAAAGGCCTCTACATCATGGACACCCCGGGGCAGGACATTGAATCGATTACCGGTATGCTGGCCGGCGGTGCACAAATTGTTATTTTCACCACCGGCCGCGGGACGCCAACGGGTTCGGCAATTGCCCCGGTGATCAAAATAACCGGTAATTCCCGAACCTTCAAAATGATGGAAGATAATACCGATATCGACGCTTCCACGATCATTTCCGGTGATGAGACCATTGAGCAGGTCGGAGAGCGAATCTTTGAAGAGATCATAAGGGTTGCCAACGGCCATATGCCCAAAGCTGAAAGCCTTGGCCATCGGGAATTCGGGATCTATAAAATTGCCCCCACTTATTAGAGCCTCCTTTTTGGATGCTTGACACCGTTAAAGAGGATTTCTATACTAAATGGAACCTCGTTCCACATAGCGAAACACATGGACCGATGATCAATTCGCAATGCCGGGACCTGATCTATCGAGTGTGGAACAGGGGTTCGAAAAATGGAACAGAGAATTCATCAGCTTTCTATCAGCAGCAAGTTTGCGATTCGGAAAGAGCAGTTTTCCGGTCTGCAACGAAATAGGAAAGGAGAGGAGAGATGGGACTTTGGGGGACAGAGGCTGGCGATGAAAAATTGAAGGAAAATATCGGCAAGGAAAAGATGAGCGGAGCCCAGGTTCTTGTGCGGTTCCTTGAAGCCAAAGGCGTCTCCCAACTGTACGGGATTCCCGGCGCTGCAATTCTGCCGTTTTACGATGCCGTGATTGACAGCGAGCAGATCGAATCTTATGTGGTTCGGCATGAGCAGATGGCCGTTTTTATGGCTGACGGATATTCCAGGACGACGGGAAAGGTAGGGGTGTGCGCCTGCACCTCCGGGCCGGCCGCGACCAATTTTATCACGGGCCTCTATGGCGCCTATGGCGACTCCGTCCCTCTTCTGGCCTTCACAGGTCAGGCGCCTTCGGCCTTTGTCGGCAAGGACGCTTTCCAGGAAGCGCCTGTTGTCGAAATGGCTCAGCATGTGACCAAGGGTGCCTTTCTGGTCAAAAAGGCCGAGGATCTGCCCGGCATAATAAAGGAGGCCTGGCGGCTGGCAACCACCGGTCGCAAGGGCCCGGTGCTGCTCGATCTGTGTCTGGATGCCCAGAAAGGGATGGTGGACGTTGATCTGGATGAATTGCTTTTTGAAGAGCCGGAAGTCCTGCCACGGGCCGGTCAGGAAGAGATCCGGAAATGCCTGGAGATGATCCGGGGGAGTCGACGTCCGGTTCTGTATGTCGGCGGCGGCGTGGTTCTGGCTGATGCCGCTGCCGAATTCAGGCAGTTGGCCGAGACGCTGCGGATTCCGGTGGTCTGCACGCTGATGGGCAAGGACGCTCTTCCCAATGACCATGAGCTCTTTGCCGGGATGGTCGGTACGATTTGCAACAGCCCCCTGGGAAACAAGACTTTTCTCGAATCGGACCTGGTGGTGGCTTTAGGAGGACGCTTCGGGGACCGGGGCACCGGGGCGATCGATCTTTATACCAAAGGACGACGATTCATTCATGTCAACCTGGATCCCAGGGAAATCAATCGACACGTCAAGACCGAACTGGGCATCGCCGCCGATCTGAAAAGTTTTCTGCAGAGTCTCAATGCCCTGATCGAAGAGATCGGCTATGTGCCGGGTACAGCCGCCGAGAGCCGGATTCAGGGGCTTCTGGCGGACAAGCCCAAGGTGGCCCGGCAGAGGGAGTTTGATCACTTTCCGATGAAACCCCAGCATGCCATGTACGAGCTGCGAAAGAATCTGAAGCGGGATGCCATCGTCACCCATGACTGCGGCATCAGCCAGATCTGGTCGTCCCAGATGTTCGAAATGTATGAGCCGAGAACCTACCTGATCACCGGCCGGGCCGGCACCATGGGCTGGGGTCTGGGGGCGGCGCTGGCGGCCAAACTCGCCAAGCCGGGGACCCAGGTCGTCAACCTGCTGGGCGACGGCAGCCTGGGGATGTCGCTTCAGGATCTGGCCACGGCAGCCAAATTCAATATACCGGTGATCATTTTTGTACTGAACAACTCGTTGCTGGGGCTGATCCGACAGCAGCAGAACCTGTTCTTCGACAAACGCCGGCTCTCCACGGAGCTGGATTATGAAAATGTCGAAATGGGCCACGCCCGAGGCATCGATTTTGTGGCGACCGCGCGGGGGATGGGAGTTGCGGCCGAACTGGTGGAGAAACCCGAAGAGATCAAAGAGGCGCTCGGGCGTGCCTTTGCAGCCAACCGTCCCTACCTGATCGAAGTTCTGGTGGACCCCGAGGCGGTATGCTCCGTGTCGCGCGACGGCACGATCGCCGGGGTTGTGGAGACCGTATAAACGCCATAAGAATAAAATCCCAGGAATCCAGAAAGGAGTTGTCGAAGATGAGTGAACTTCATTCCATGATCAAGGTGGGAATCGTTCAGTTCATGGCCTATCCAAGCACCATGGGAGGTGAAGGCCCCATCGTGGAAACCATAAAAAAAATTGCCGGGGATGATTTTTTCGGTGCGATTGAAATAACTCGCATCAAGGATCCGGACGTTCGAAAGCAGGTCTCGGCGATTCTGACCCAGTCACGTCTCGATGTCGGTTTCGGTGCTCAACCCGTGCAGTTGTCGAACAAGCTCGATCTGAATTCATTTGATGGCCCGACCCGTCAGGAGGCCATTCGGATCATCAAGGATCTGCTGCCGGAGGCCGCGGAGGTCGGAGCAAAAAATCTGGCCCTTCTCAGCGGACCCGATCCGGGTCCGGAGAAGCGGGAAAGAGCCATCGAGATTCTTATTGAATCCCTGGCGGATCTTTGTACCTATGCCCACGAAAAATACGGCATCGGGATCATTCTGGAGGTTTTTGACCGGGAAATCGACAAAAAGGCCCTGATCGGCTCCACCGAGGATGCGGTCAAAGTCGCCGAGGCGGTAAAGCGGAAATGTGGGAATTTCGGTCTGATGATCGACCTCAGCCATCTTCCCTTGAAGGGAGAGACGGCACGGCATAGCCTCAACATGGCCAGAAATCATCTGGTGCATGCGCATATCGGAAATTGCGTCATGGCGGATGCGAAGAACCCGGCCTATGGCGATCAGCATCCGTATTTCGGCTGTCCGGGAGGCGAGGTGGATGTTCCGGAATTGACGGAATTTCTGAAAGAGCTGATTGAAATCGGTTACCTGCGCAAAGGAAATCCCGCGGTGGTGGCTTTTGAAGTCAAGCCGGCGCCCGAAGAGGACCCCGATCTGATCGTCGCGCACGCAAAGCGCACTTTGCGGGAAGCATGGGCCCGGCTTTAAAAAAGGAAATGACAAATGGCGAAGGGCGGCAAAAAAAGTTCATCCCTGGATGAGGTCCTCGACGGGCTATATCGGTGCAACAAGTGCGGTTTCTGTCAGACGGCCTGCAAAGTCTACAAATCCGACCTCAACGAATCCTACGCGGCCAGGGGCCGGGTTCAGCTGATCAGGGGCGTTGCCGAGGGGAAAATCCAGGTCGACGAAGGCTTCAAGAACGCCATCAACAGCTGTCTGCTTTGCCAGGAATGTGCGGTCGCCTGTCCGAGCGGAGTCAAACCTCATGAGCTGGTTCTTGCCGCTCGACGCTATCTGAAACAGACCGAAGGTCTGCCCATCGACAAGAAACTCATCCTCGGAACCCTGGGCAATCCGTTTCGAAGAAAACTGGCTTTCAGCACCGCCCGGATCCTCCGGGAAAAAGTGGCAAACAGGATCGGTGGATTCGACGATTTCAAGGGGATCGACATCAAGGGAATGCCGATCGACAAAACAAGCTTCATCGATCAGGTCCCCGAGATCAGCAGCGTCCAGGGAGCAAAGGAGAAAGTCGGTTTCTTTGTCGGCTGTTTTATCAATCACTCCCTCTCCAGAACCGGACATTCCATTGTCAAGGTTCTCAACGCGAATGACATTGACGTTGTCGTGCCGAAAAAACAGGTCTGCTGCGGCACGCCGCAAAACGCCTACGGAGACTTTGAATCGGCAAAGAAAAACGCCAGAAAAAACATTGAGATTTACGAGGAATTCGATGCGGTAATCACCGGATGCAGCTCCTGTGGGGCGATGCTTAAAAATGAGTATTCGCACCTTTTTGCCGACGAGCCCGATTATCTGCCGGAGGTCGAGGCCTTTGGGCGAAAAGTCTTCGACTTCTCCGAGTACATTACAAAAAAAATCGATTTGGATACGCGGATATACAAGGTTTTTAATCACAAGGTGACGTATCACGACGGATGCCACATGTCGCGGGGGCTCAAGATCACGAAAGAGCCTCGGAAGATCCTGAAATCCATCCCGCGAATCGAATATGTCGAATTGCGGGAAGCCGATCGCTGCTGTGGAGCGGCAGGGCTTTTCCAGAGTTATTTTTATGAAATCGCCAAGGATATTTCTCGTCAGAAGGTGAAAAATATCGAGGATACCGGTGCGGAAATCGTGGTAACCGGTTGTCCGGCCTGTGTACACAGGATACAGGGGTCGCTACGCCTGGCAGGCAGGGATCAGAAGGTGGTCCATCTGGCCGACCTGCTTGCGGATGTTTACCCGTAAAAGGCAGTTCAATGAAAAACGATTCCGATTATCAAAGGAGCAGGAATATGGATCAACATGAGAAGCCGGATTTCGAGCAACTGGGGGATCAGTGCAAAAAGATGCGGCGACAGATTGTCACGATGATCAACAGGGCAGGCACCGGCCATCCGGGGGGATCCCTTTCGGCCGTGGAAGTCATGGCGGTTCTTTTCACCTCCGTCATGAGGGTCGATCCGGCAAACCCCTGTTGGGATCGGCGGGATTTTTTCTTTCTGTCCAAAGGACATGCGGCGCCGGTGCTGTATTCAGCCCTGGCCAATCGAAAGTTCTTCCCCGAAGAAGAGCTTCTGACCCTGCGGCAATTGGACAGCCGCCTGCACGGTCACCCGAGCAGCGAGTGCACACCCGGAGTCGATATGTCCTCCGGGGCGCTGGGCCAGGGTTTGTCGGTGGCCAATGGAGTCGCTCTGGGAGCGAGGCTCAACGGAACCGACCAGAGGGCCTACGTACTGATCGGAGATGGCGAACTGCATGAAGGGCAATTATGGGAAGCGGCCATGACTTCGGCCCATTTCCGTCTTGACAACGTCTGCGCCATCGTCGATTCGAACGGCCTGTGTCTGGACGGTCCCCTCGATGAGGTCAAGTGTCTGGGCAATCTCAAGGCCAAATACGAGTCCTTCGGCTGGCATGCCGTCGAAATCGACGGACACGATCTGCAGGCCGTCTACGACGCCTTTCAGGAAGCTCTCCGGACGAAAGGCCGACCGACGGTGATCATCGCCAATACAGTCAAGGGGAAGGGCGTCTCCTTTATGGAAGACCAGGTCGGATGGCATGGATTGGCCCCCAATAATGAGCAACTGAAAATAGCACTGGAGGAGTTGACATAAAATGAACGAGACCATTGCACCGCGTGAAGCCTATGGAAAGGCGCTTTTGAAGCTTGGTTCCGAAAATAAGGACGTGGTCGTTCTCGACGCCGACGTGTCCAAGGCGACCATGACCTCGCTTTTCGCCGCCGAATTCCCCGAGCGTTTCTTCAATATCGGCATTGCCGAATCCGATCTGGTGGGGACGGCGGCGGGGCTGGCCCTGATGGGAAAAATACCCTTTGCCAACGCCTATGCCAATTTCCTGACCGGCAATGCCTGGGACCAGATTCGCATCTCGGTGTCCTACGCAAACAAGAACGTCAAACTCATCGGACACAATTCCGGGACCTCTCCAGGACAGGAAGGCCCGACCCACCTGCCGCTCGAGGATATCTCCCTGATGCGGTCCCTGCCCGGAATGATTGTCATCGAGCCGGCCGATGGCATTGAGACGGCCAAGGCCGTCCGCGCCCTGGCCGAAAATGTCGGTCAGGCATATCTGCGTGTCGGGCGCATGCCGACCCCGGTGGTCACCTCGGAGGACGATCCCTTCATCATCGGAAAGGCGAATGTCTACCGCCGCGGCACCGACGCCTCCATTCTGGCCAACGGCGTCATGCTGAGCAAGGCCTTTGAAGCTGCCGATATCCTTGCCGGCGAAGGCATTTCCGTCGACGTCATCAACGTTCACACGGTCAAGCCTCTCGATTCGGAATGCGTTCTCGAAGCGGCGGGCCGCACCGGCTGTATCGTCACCGCCGAAGAACACAGCGTCATCGGGGGACTGGGCAGCGCCGTGGCCGAACTTCTGGTGCAGACTCGCCCGGTACCTGTGCGGATAGTGGGGGTAAAGGATCGCTTCGGCCTTTCCGGTAAAATGCCTGAACTTCTCGATGCCCTTGGTCTGACGGCTGGGGCCATTGTCGGCGCCGTGAAGGAAGCGATTGCGGCAAAATGATGGGGATGCGGCCGAATGCGAATCGGACCCGTTGAAAAGATCAAAACCGTGGAACATCCGATTGTCGAAAAAGAAGAAGTTCTTCGGAGCCTTCCGCCGGTGTGGACCGATCGCGACCTGCTTCCGGAGATCAGGACGCGCATCCGGCGATCCGGACGCAAGGTGGTGGTGATCGATGACGATCCGACCGGAAACCAGACGGTGCATGATGTTTTTCTCCGCACCGGCTGGGAAGTGGAAGAACTGAAAGAGTCTCTTGCCGGCGAGGAAGACCTGTTCTTCATCCTCACCAACACGAGGAGCATGCCGCGTGAAAGAGCCAGGGCTCTCAACGCTCTGATCGCTCGAAACCTCTGCCGGGCTGCACGGGAGGTCGGGGTCGAATTTACGGTTATCAGTCGCGGAGATTCCACTCTGCGCTGGCATTATCCGGATGAACTCGAAGCCTTGCAGGAGGTTCTGGTCGAAGAAACGGGAATGGGTTTTGACGGGTACGTGCTGGTGCCGGCTTTTTTTGAAGGTGGTCGGTATACCGTCGGAGATATCCATTACGTTCAGGACCAGAAAGCGCTGATCCCGGCCGGAAGGACGGAATTTTCCAGGGACAGGGTATTCGGCTTCCTCAATTCGCATCTTGCTTATTTCGTGGAAGAAAAAACCGGAGGAAAGGTCTCCTCCCATCAGGTCGGCAGTATCGGGCTTGAAAATCTTCGCAAAGGCGGACCCGCGTATGTGGCGGAGTTTCTCCAGTCCGTCAGCGGGGGGAAAACCATCGTTCTCAACGCCGCCGACTACAAGGACCTTGAAGTGTTCGTCCTGGGTCTGCTCGAGGCTGAAGAGAAGGGGAAGCGGTTTTTGATCCGCTCAAGCGCCTCCTATGTCAGGGTGAGGGGAGGAATTGCGGCCAGGCCTTTTTTGACCCCCTCTGAACTGGCCTCCCCCGCATCGTCCCATCATGGCGGTCTGGTCGTCGTCGGCTCGTATGTCGGCAAGACGAGCGAACAAATCGACAAGGCGAAGGAGATGACGGAAATCGAGCCGGTCGAGGTCGACGTCCAGCTTCTTCTGGATAAGGCTCAGCGTGAACCGGAAATCTCCCGGGTGGCGGATCGGGTCAATGATTCCATCGGACGGGGACGCGACGTGATGGTCTACACCAGTCGCACTCTCGTAACGACCTCCGATGAAGAAGGGGATCTGGGCGTCGGGATGAAAATTTCCTCTGCCCTGGTGGAGGTCGTTCAACGCCTTAATGCGCAGCCGGCATTTCTCATTGCCAAGGGAGGAATCACCTCCAATGATGTGGCGATGAAGGGCCTCGGCGTCAAACTGACGAAGGTGCTCGGCCAGGCCGCCCCTGGAATCCCTGTCTGGTCCCTGGGCGGGGAGACCAGATACCCCGGCATGCCTTATATTGTTTTCCCGGGGAATGTCGGCAACAGGGAAACTCTGGCCGAGGTCGTCAAGCGGATGCGAAAGCAGGGTACCCCTGGCGATGAATAGCTGAAGAGGCCGTTCAGGTAAATCGAGTCCAACGGGAGATTCTCAACCTTTTTCGAGCATGGGGGAGGATATGACCTGCAAAATACGGATCGCTTTCGGCAACCAGATGGGTGCGGGGATACTTTTCGATAGCGAGGCCGGCCATCAGATTGCGGCCCAGTTGCCCATCAATACAAATATCAATCTCTGGGGAGATGAAATCTATTTTCCCATCCACGGCAAGGTCACGGTTTCATCTCCGCAGGTCGTGGTTGAAGCCGGGGATTTGGCTTTCTGGCCGGATGGGAACTGTTTCTGCATTTTTTACGGGCCGACTCCCGCCAGCAACGGCAGCGAGATACGAGCTGCTTCGCCGGTACAGGTCTTCGGGCGGATCACCAGCGACCTCGGCATTTTCCAACAGTCTTCCAGAGTCGGAGACGCAATTTCCATAAGTCGCTCGGAGGAATAAATCCGGATAAATCTTTACAGGTGGCAAGGATGGGGTAGGGTCAGCTGGCATGGCCTCCTCGACCGTCCATGCCGCGAACTCTCAAATCTTAAAGGGGCCGCCATGCAGGATGCCATTCTGAAAAAGCTGAGATCCACGGTTGGGGACGATAACCTGGTTGTGCAACAGGATCTCATGGAAGAATTCCTGTCCGGTCCTGAACTTCCCTCCGCGGTTATTTTCCCCGGTGGGACCAAAGAGGTTTCCGAAATAATTTCTCTGTGCAATGAACTCGACGTCAGGATCGGCGTTGGTGGTCATACCGTCAACACCAGGGGTCTTGACGGAGGGCTCGCCATGGTCATGTCTCGCATGAACCGGGTCCTGGATATCGATCACGAAAATCTTGTGGCAGAGGTGGAGGCGGGGACGTCACATACCGCATTTCAGAACAAAATCGCCGGTGAAGGATTGTACTTTCCTCCCGAGCCGTTCAAGGGAAGCGACAGTTCCATCGGCGCCTGCATTTCTTCGGGCGATCTCGACTCCATGGCTTTCCAGTATGGCCCTCCGCGCGCCTACGTTCTCGGTTTCGACATGGTTCTGCCGACCGGTGAAATTCTCAATTGTGGCAGCAAGGTAATTAAGAACGTTTCAGGGTACGACCTGATCCACTTCGTCGTCGGCAGCCGGGGAACGTTAGGGGTCATTACCAGAGTTCTGCTCAAGCTTTTGCCGTTGCCGGAGACCAGAAGATCCATTTTAGGTTCTTTTTCGTCCATCGAGAAGGCAGCGAGCGTCATGGGGAAACTTCTCGATCAAAAAATCTATCCCGCCAGACTCAATCTGCTGAATGCTCCCGTAGCGGCGCAACTGAACCTCGAATCGCGGCAAATTGTCCCGGGACACCTGGTCCTGGTGGATCTGGAGGGACTCAGGAATTCCACAATACGCCTGAGTGAGGAGGTCGCGTCTCTTTTCAGACTGGAGAAGGCCGCGGATGTGATTATGCTGGATGAGGATGAAGCCCTCGACAACCTGGGGAGCCAGTGGCTGAAACTCAAGGAAAAGTATCATGGGGATGTTCATGAAAGAGCCATCGATTTTCTGGTCGGCCCCGATCATGCGCCCCAAGCCCTGAACCAATTGGAAAAACTGGTGGAGGATCTCGACTCCCGTTCCGGCCTGATGGTCTATGCGCTGAATGGAAATATTCGCGTGTTCCCTTCGGAAGTCCATGAGATGACGGTTCTGGTTCAGGAGATCAATCGGTTGGCGCTCTCTCTCGGTGGAAACATTGCCGGAGATCTTGGATACAGGCTCAAATGTGAGGCCCTCAAGGAAAAAGATATGTGGCTCGAGATGGTGGCACTCACCGATGAGATCAGAAATCAGTTCGACCCCAACGGCATTCTGGCCCCGGGTGTAAATCAGTAACCCGCAAGGGAAGGGGAGAGCACATGTTGACTCAGGTAGTGAAAGACAGACTTTCCGAGATTGTCGGCCCGAAAAATATCATCACCAACCAGGGAGGCATGGCGGCATACGGCTACGATGCCACCCTCATGTCCCAGGTTCCCGTGGGAATTGTTTTTCCCAGAAGCACCGAAGATGTATCGGCGCTTGTGATTTATGCCAACAAAATCGGTCTTATCCTGGTGCCTCGCGGCGCCGGCACCAACCTCAGCGGCGGAAGCCTTCCCCTGGAGGGCAGCGTCATCGTCTGTTTCAGCCGAATGAATCGCATTCTGGAGATCGATCCGAAAAATTTTACCGCAACCGTGGAAACAGGCCTGGTCAATTTCGATCTGCAGGAGGAATTGGAAAAATTCGGCTACTACTATCCCCCCGACCCCGCAAGCTACAAAGCCTCCACCCTCGGCGGCAATATCGCCGAGTGTTCCGGAGGGCCGCGGTGTTTCAAGTACGGCGTAACGAGGGACTATATCCTCGGTCTTGAAGTAGTCCTTCCGAGCGGAAAGGTCATCGAAATCGGAGGAAAAAATTTCAAGAGCGAATTTCGTTATGATCTGACGAGACTCTTCGTCGGTTCCGAGGGCACCTTGGGATTCGTCACCAGGGCGATCCTCCGCATTCTGCCCAAGCCCCCCGCCAAACGCACCATGCTGGCCATCTACAACAAGGTGGAAGACGCCTCCCGGTCCGTGGCTGAAATTGTCGCCGCCGGGATTATCCCCACCACCCTGGAGATGATGGATAATCTTCTGATCAATACCGCCGACGAGCATGTGGGTCTGGGTTTGCCCCTCGATGCCGGGGCGCTGCTGATCATCGAGGTGGACGGCTATGATGTGGACCTCGACAATCAGGTCAGGCTCATCGAAGAGCTCTGCAAAAAGTCCGATGTCCGGGATTTCAAGGTGGCGACCAGTCAGGACGAAGCCGACCAGCTATGGCTCGCTCGAAGAACGGTGATCGGCTCCGTCGGGCGCCGCAGCCCTTCGTACTCTCTTCAGGATGTAACGGTCCCGCGAAGCGCTTTTCCCCAGATGGTCGAAGCGATTCTTGCGTGCTCGAAAAAATACGATTTGCCCATCGGCATTCTGGCCCACGCCGGTGACGGGAATTTTCATCCTCTCGTGCTTTTCGATGAGCGCAAGCCCGACGAAGTCGCACGGGTGCACAAGGCGGAGGTGGACATGGTGCGGGCGGCTCTTGATCTCGGCGGCACCATGAGCGGCGAGCACGGAATCGGCGTGCTGAAGAAAGAGTACCTGGGCCTTGAATTCTCCGACCTGGCCATTGATCTCTTTCGCAGGATCAAGCGCAGCTTCGATCCCCACGCCATGCTCAATCCCGGTAAGATTGTGGATATTGTGCCTGCCGAGCTCGTCGAAAAAAGGAAAGGAACAGTTGATGGAACGAGTCTATGACCTTGAAAAACTAAAATGCTTCTCCAGCGAATCCCAGAAAATATTGTTATACGAGACGGATAAATCGTATGCGGCCATGTGGTGCCTCGAGCCCGGGCAGGAAATTTTTCTGCATAATCATCCGAATGCCGACGATGTTTGGATTGTTCTTGAGGGCGAAGGTCTGTATTTTATGGGAGATAACGAAGAGACGACGATCCGGAAGGGAATGGCCGTTCTGGCGACTGCAGGCCAGGTTCATGGAATGCGAAATACCGGCTCGGAGCGCTTCTCATTCATAGCGGTTTCCTCCCCTTTTCCGGTGGAAACGATTCGCCTTTAAATTATTGAAGCTGGTTGCCTGCCCGGATGGTACAAGGCGGGGGAGAAGGCAAGTACCACAGAGATCGTTGAGGAAAATCTTTGAGAAACCTTTCAGCAATCATGGATTTTGATTTTCTCATTCTGTTCTCGGTGGTCTTCTCGAGAACGCAGCGAACGGGTGGTGATCAGCTCTGGGCTATAAGAGGAAATGGAACCCGCTCTTGTTTTCATCGGACAAATGGATAACCAGATATAAAAAGGATGGGGCATCATGCTGCAAAGCCATACTGCATTGATCACAGGCGGCGGGACGGGCATCGGACGCTCTATAGCCATTCGGCTTGCCCGCGCCGGGGTCAACCTCGTTATCAACTATTCCCGCTCCGAGAAGGAGGCGCTTGCGACCCAGAAGGAAGTGGAGGCCCTGGGCGTTCGCACCCTGGTGGTCCGGGCCGATGTGGCGCAAGACTCCCAGGCGCGGGAAATGGTCGAGAAGACCCTCGCTACTTTTGATCGCCTGGATATTCTGGTAAACAATGCGGGGATGACCCAATTCGTTCCTTACGACAACCTGGAATCTCTCACGGACGAGCACTGGGACCGGGTAATGGATGTGAACGTCAAGGGCCTGTTCCACTGTTGCCGGGCGGCCGCTCCGGCCCTGGAAAGACAAGGCGGGTGTATTCTCAACATCGCCTCGGTGGCGGGCATGACCGGCATGGGCAGTTCCATGGCCTATGCGGCCTCCAAGGCGGCGGTCCTCAGTCTGACCAAATCGCTGGCCCGCACCCTGGCGCCCCGGGTGCGGGTCAACGCCATCTCGCCCGGCATCGTCCAGACCCGCTGGGTCAAAGGACAGGAGGATCATGTCAAACGGCTCGCCGCCGGAACCCCTCTGGGGAGAGTCGCCACGCCGGAGGATGTCTCCGAAGTCGCTTTTTCCCTGATTTCCAACGCCGGATTCGTCACGGGACAGAACCTCGTGGTGGACGGGGGCATGTTCATCTGATCTTATCCGACTGCTCGGAGGATGAAGTTGGTCTCACCCTGATCATTCCTCCAGAGCCGCGGAACACTTCAGGGCAGTTCGGATTCGAACTGATTTTCCGAGAGGCATTCATTTCATAAACCCGAGATGAGGAATGCGATTATGGAAAAACGCAAACAAGTCGGTGGTCTCAAGATCGCAAACGTCCTTTATGACCTGGTCGCCAACGAAATCTCTCCAGGCACAGGAATCGAGCCGAACGCCTTCTGGGGAGGCCTGGAGAAGATCGTCAACGACCTTGGCCCCAAAAATAAAAAGCTGCTGGAACATCGGGTAGAGCTGCAGGCAAAGATCGATGCCTGGCACAAGGAACGCTCCGGACAACCCCACGACCGGCAGGCGTATAAAAAATTCCTTCTCGATATCGGCTATCTCCAGCCTGAAGGCGAGGATTTTCATGTCTCCACGGCGAATGTGGACCCTGAAATTACGGAGCAGGCCGGCCCCCAGCTGGTGGTCCCGACAAGCAACGCCCGTTTTGCCCTGAATGCGGCAAACGCCCGTTGGGGAAGTCTCTACGACGCCCTCTACGGTACGGACGCCATTCCGGAGAGCGATGGGGCTCAAAAGGGACCCGGATATAATCAGGTGCGCGGCGATCGCGTGATCGCCTTCGCCAGGAACTTCCTCGACGAGGCCGCGCCGCTGGCTTCAGGCAGCCATTCCCGCGTCACCCGATATGAAGTTCAGGGAGGACGGCTGATCGCCATACAGCAGGACGGCGTGCGGACCGGCCTGGCTCAGCCGGAGAAATTCGTCGGCTACAACGGCGAGGCGACGGCCCCTTCCGCCGTGCTGCTGAAGAACAACGGCATGCACATCGAAATCCAGATCGACCGCAGCCATCCCGTGGGCAAGGACGATCCGGCGGGCCTGCGAGACGTGGTGCTGGAATCGGCGGTCACCACCATCCAGGATTTCGAGGATTCGGTCGCCGCCGTCGATGCGGAGGACAAAACTCTTCTCTATCGCAACTGGCTGGGGCTGATCAAGGGCGACCTTGAAGAGACCTTCGAAAAAGGGGGCGGGATGATGACTCGTTCCCTGAACCCGGACCGCACCTATACATCACCCGATGGAGGAAGTCTGTCCCTGCACGGCCGCAGCCTTCTGCTCATGCGCAATGTCGGCCACCTGATGACCACCGACGCGGTTCTCGACAAGGGCGGCCGGGAGATCCCCGAAGGCTTTCTCGACGGCATGGTCGGCAGCCTGATCTGCATCCATGACCTGAAGGGCGACGGCAGATACAGGAACTCGCGGGCCGGCAGCATCTATATCGTCAAACCGAAGATGCACGGTCCCGAAGAGGTGGCATTTGCCGATGAATTGTTCGGACGCGTCGAGGATGTCCTGGAGCTGCCGCGAAATACCATCAAGGTGGGGATCATGGACGAGGAGCGCCGCACCACCATCAATCTCAAAGAGTGCATCCGAGCGGCCAAAGAAAGGGTGGTCTTTATCAATACCGGATTTCTGGATCGGACCGGGGACGAGATCCATACCAGCATGGGGGCCGGCGCCGTGGTGCGCAAGGGAGCGATGAAGAAGGAGCCCTGGATTCTGGCCTACGAGGATTGGAACGTGGATATCGGTCTGGCCTCCGGCCTCAGGGGCAAGGCGCAGATCGGCAAGGGCATGTGGGCGATGCCCGATCTCATGGCGGACATGTTGGAGAGCAAGATCGCGCATCCGCGGGCCGGCGCCAATACGGCCTGGGTCCCCTCGCCGACCGCGGCAACCCTGCATGCATTGCATTACCACAAGGTGGATGTGGCAAAGCGTCAGGACGAGCTGGCGACTCGCCAGCGTGCGGACCTGGACGATATCCTCACCCTCCCGCTCCTTGGCGATACTCCTCTGTCCGCCGAGGAAATCCAGCAGGAACTCGATAATAATTCACAGGGGATACTCGGCTATGTGGTTCGCTGGGTGGAGCAGGGGATCGGCTGTTCCAAAGTGCCCGATATCAACGATATCGGTCTGATGGAAGATCGGGCGACCCTGCGCATCTCCAGCCAGCACATCGCCAACTGGCTCCATCATGGCATCTGCAATAAGGAGCAGGTTCTGGAAACACTCAAGCGGATGGCAGCGGTGGTCGATCGGCAGAACGACGGCGACTCCAATTATCGCAACATGGGACCGAACTTCGAGGAAAGCGTCGGTTTCCAGGCAGCCCGCGACCTTATTTTCAAGGGCCTTGAGCAGCCGAGCGGCTATACCGAACCGATACTGCACGCCCGGCGCCGCGAGGCGAAAACCAAGTACGGCTCTTGACGTCTTTACAGCGAGATTTTTTATGATGAATGAAATGAGGGATCCCGTGACGTCCCGACAGGGGGGAAATGCATCATGATGCTCGATTTTCCCCTTCAGGCGCTGATACTGGTTTTGGTCGGCGTTATTGCCGGTTTTCTCAACGTCCTGGCGGGCGGCGGGTCGCTGCTGACCCTGCCGCTCCTCATCTTTCTCGGGCTTCCATCAGCGGTGGCCAACGGCACCAACCGCGTGGCGATCCTGTTCCAGAACATTTTCGCCATCACCGGTTTCCGCAGGCAGGGATTCTTTCCGGCCAAGCTGGCGCTCCTCTGTACGGCTCCCGCCCTGATCGGCAGTTACCTGGGCGCAAATCTGGCAGTGGATATGGATGATGTCCTCTTCCAGCGCATTCTCGCCGGGATCATGCTCGGGGTCCTCGCTTTGACCTTGATCGATCCCGCCAAGCGGCTGAAGATCCAGTTGACCCGCTTCACTCCCACGCGCACAGCCGTATTGCTGATCAGCTTCTTTTTCATCGGCGTCTATGGCGGATTTGTCCAGGCCGGGGTCGGCTTCATCATCATTACCGGCCTGCTGGTCCACGGCCTCGATCTGGTCCGGATCAATGCGGTAAAAGTGATCGTCATCTTCTGCTTCACCCTTATTGCCCTGGCGGTGTTCATCTACCATGGTCAGGTCAATTACGGTCTGGGGCTGGCGCTGGCGGCAGGAAACTCGGCCGGCGGATGGATCGCCACCCATGTGGCGGTAAAGAAAGGACATGACTGGATCAAGCGGCTGGTTTCGGTGACCGTGCTGGTGTTCGCCCTCAAGTTGCTGTTTGCCTGAAAACCCCGAAATATGTTTTATTGCTTTTTATTAGCGGCGCCAGGTTTTGCAGGGAGAGGTATTCTCACCATTTCAAGCCCGCCCAGAAGTTCTGCATGTCTCCCGTTCGGCAATACCCATTCCCTTTTTTTTAAAAAACAAGTCCCTTGATGACCATCGCATCGGGGAGTCATGGGCAAAAGGATTAGATAAATGAGCCGTTTTGCACCAGGTTGGTTATCATGGTTAATGTGGGGAGTGGTGGCGAGTCTTTATCTGATCGGGTTTTTCCAGCGGATGGCGCCAGCCGTGATGGTGGACGATCTCATGCGGGACTTCAGCCTTGGCGCCGCTTTGCTCGGCAACCTGTCGGCCGCCTACTTTTATGCCTATGCTGTCGTTCAGATTCCCAGCGGTCTTCTGGCTGATTCCATCGGTCCCCGGCGACTGAGTTCCATTGCCTGCCTGGGAGCAGCCCTCGGCGCCTTGATCTTCGGGCTGGCAGGCAATCTGTGGATCGCTTATGCGGGACGGATGCTGATCGGCGCCTCCGTGGGCGTCGCGTTTGTGACTTGCATGAAGCTTGCCGGACACTGGTTCCCCACGAACCGTTTTGCGACGGTGACCGGCGTTGCCCTGCTGTTCGGCAATCTGGGAGGGGTGCTTGCCGGAGTTCCCTTGTCCGAGGCGGTTTTCGCTTTCGGATGGCGAGCCAGCATGGTGGCGAGCGCGATAGTTACCCTGGCTGTGGCCGTGATTATCTGGTTGTTTGTCCGTGACGACCCACGGGAACGCGGCTATAAAAGCTACGCGCACGCTTCCGTCCTTGAAAACGGCACACTGGCGCCACTGCGGGCTTTGCGGCTGGTCATGACCCAGCGCGACACCTGGCTGCTTTTTCTGGCGGGAGGGCTGCTGGCGGCCCCGGTGCTGGTGTTCGCCGGGCTATGGGGCGTTCCCTACCTGGTCCAGGTCTATGGGTTCGATCGGAGTTATGCGGCCACCCTGACATCGACCATGCTGATCGCCTGGGCTGTCGGCGGTCCGAGCCTGGGGGCCATTTCGGACAGGCTGGGTCGACGCAAGGCGCCCTACGTGGTTGCAAGTGTCCTGACCGCAGGCTTGTGGGGAATATTTCTGATCTGGGAAAATATTCCCTCCCTGCTGCTCTTTCCACTGTTTGCCGCGATCGGGTTCACCTCCGGCGCGCTGATCATCGGATTCGCCTTTTCACGAGAAGCCAACCACCCCGGTGCTTCAGGGGCGGTCGGGGGAGTGGTCAACATGTCGGTTCTGGGTTTTGCCGCCATCCTGCAGCAGGGTCTGGGAAACATATTGGACCGGAACTGGGACGGCATCATGGCGGCCGGAGCTCGAATTTACAGCCAGGACGCCTATTCGTCCGCTTTTTTATGGCTCTTCGTGTGCTCTCTCCTGTCGGTTATCGCGGTCGTCTTTACACGGGAGACCTATTGCCGCATGCGGGAAGGCTGGGAAAATTCAGAATTTCCCCCGGATCTCATGGAAGGAAGAACAAAGAACTAAGAGCCTGTACGGATCCCTCTGGAATGAATCCGCGTGTTTTTCTCAATCGCAGGCCTCTTCCACCGGAGCGTCCGCGGAGCATCCTTGTTCGAACGACGGGGTTCCGAACAGATTCAGGGAAGAATTTCCGTCGGTCTCAAATGGATGGCGCACAGCGGGCGCGGCCTGCACTACCAAACGAGGGGTCAGAACCAGAGGAACCCTGTCGGCCCCCAGGCGGGCCAGGGCCATCTTGTTGCGGGCCAGACGCCAGCGGAGGGCCGCTCCCATTTCCCCATGATCTCCGTCGGCCGGGGAAAACAGTTCCCCCAGTTCCGCTTGACCCCCTTTTTCCATCATCCGCGCCAGACGACGCAGATCCTCTTCGTTCTTTGCCACCGGAAAAAAAGCAACTTGCCCCGCCAGATCCGGAAGATTGAGGATCTCCTGCACCGTCTCCTCGCAGGCCGGACAGGCCGGGGAGAAATAGACGGCCACCGGCGCGTCTGCCGGTCCCACCGCCGGCCAGGGCTGCAGCAGGATCTCCTTGCCTGCGGATACGGCAACGGGCATGAAGGCGGCGAACCACAGGAGCAGGGAGAGATGTACGGTTCTCGTACGGAAGGAAGGGAACGCCGCCAGGGCGCCCAACACGCAGAGGGCCAGCAGCACGGCTATGACCAGGCAGCTCGTGCAGGGCCAGAAGAGGATCTGCCAGACGAGAAAAAGGGTGTCGATGAGCAAGCCGGCAAGGAGGGCGAAAAGCAGGAATAAACCGAAGCGCGGACGCGAAGATGCCAGAAGCGCCAGCAGCAGGATGGCGCCGAATCCGGCGGCGCCGAGCAGATCAATGGAAACGCCTCCTAATGTGTATCCTGCATAGATGCTGCATCCGCTGTTCAGACAGAGCAGGTCGGCGCCCGCCATTTTCAGAAGGCAAAAAACGATTCCGAGGGCCGCCGGGACCGCTACGGCGGCAATATTGAGCGGTCGACCAGAAGATTGTGTCATCAGGGCCTCCGAAAAAAAAGTTCAAATCCGGTTCATGGAAAGCCGTCGGCCGACAGACATCTTGATCGCCGCCCCGACCTCCAAAGCTCCTTTTCCAGCTCCTCGAGAATCGGCGCCATCATCTGCAGGGGATGCACTTGTCGGAGCCGAGGGCGATGAGCCTGGGGCATCCTTCCGCCGCACGGATTCCGTTTCTTCCGCTGAAATCTGCGTGCATCCGCGGCAAGGTTTTCACACTTTATCTCCGCCGGCTTACAGATAAGCCGCATGCTCCTTCGTCCCGTTTTCAAGCACCCCCTCGACGAAGCCGAAGAAGTTGAGGATGCACGGCGCCCGAAGGCTGTAAAAAACCTGGTTTCCCCGCTTGTCGTCCTGGACGAGCCCCGCCTGTTTGAGCACGGAGAGGTGCTTGGAGACGGTGGAGACGTCGACGCCGATCATGGAAGTCAGATCACAGACGCAGCGCTCCTGTTTATCCAGTTCCTCGATGATGAAGAGGCGGGTCGGGTGGGCCATGGCCTTGAGCACCCGGGCGCGGGCTTCGAGATGGGCTTTGCGGTTTTTCAAAATAAACACCTCCCTTTGGCTATTTGGCATTTTAGCCAAATAGAAAAATAATGCAAGCCCCCTGAAGGGGAAGCGAAGAAAAGGGAGAAATCAATTCTCATGAAGCTGACAGGAGCGGCATCAAAGCAATTCGCATGACCCGTGGTTTGAGTTTGCCGACACAACGGATCAGGCTATCCGTGACAGCCGAATCTAGCGGTCAACTTATCGGCTTTCGGAAGGCTGGGTTCCGGCGGCAAAGTAACGGCGCTGAAACCAGAAGGCGACATGGACCAGGCCGATCATCACCGGCACCTCCACCAGCGGACCGATCACGGCGGCGAAGGCCGCGCCGGAATTGATGCCGAAAACCGCGATGGCGACGGCGATGGCCAGCTCGAAGTTGTTGCTGGCCGCGGTGAAGGCGAGAGTGGTGGTTCTGCTGTAGTCGGCGCCGACCTTTTTCCCCATGTAAAAAGAGACCAGGAACATCACGATGAAATAGATCAGCAGCGGGATGGCGATGCGAACCACGTCCATGGGGATCTGCACGATGAGGTCCCCTTTCAGGCTGAACATCACCAGGATGGTGAAGAGCAGGGCGATGAGGGTGAGGGGGCTGATCTTCGGCACCACGACGGCGTGGTAGCGCTCGCGCCCCAGGACCTTGACGCCGATCAGACGCGTCAGGGCGCCGGCGAGAAAGGGGATGCCGAGATAGATGAAGACGCTCTCGGCGATCTCGCCGATAGTGATATTGACCGCCGCCCCTTCGAGACCGAAGAAGGGAGGCAGCACTGAAATAAAGAACCAGGCGTAGACGCTGAAGAAGAGGACCTGGAAGACGCTGTTGAAAGCGACGAGCCCGGCGGCGTACTCGGTATTCCCCTCGGCCAGTTCGTTCCAGACGATGACCATGGCGATGCAGCGCGCCAGGCCGATCATGATCAGCCCGACCATGTACTCGGGATAGCCCTGGAGAAAGACGATGGCGAGAATGAACATGAGGATCGGACCGATGATCCAGTTCTGTACCAGGGAGAGACCGAGGATCCGTTTGTTGCGGAAAACATCCGGCATATCCTCGTATCTCACCTTGGCGAAGGGGGGATACATCATCAGGATCAGGCCGACGGCAATCGGAATGTTCGTGGCGCCGACCGTGAAGAGGTTGACGAAATCCTTGACCCCCGGGATCAGCCAGCCGGCGCCAACCCCCACCGCCATGGCGACGAAGATCCACAGGGTGAGATAGCGGTCGAGAAATGAAAGACGTCTGGTGATGGTGGACATGGGAAAATCCTCCTATGGCATCGATTTCGTAGGGGCGCGATTTATTGCGCCCTCGGCGCAGGATATAAATTCAGAGAGGCATGATGCGAGCTCTACGGCGCCAATTCCCTTTCGAAAAATTCGCGCATCGTCCCCCGGATCTCATCGCGCACCAGACGGTAGACGTTCATGATTTCCTCTTCCGTGCCGGTCGCCCTGGGAGGATCTTCGAAACCCATGTGCAGCCGTTTCACACCGCCGAAGAAGAGGGGGCACTTCTCGTTGGCATCTCCGCAGAGAGTGATGACATAATCGAAGGGCCGTCCTTCGTATTTGCTGATGTGGTCGGAGCTGTTGGCGCTGATGTCTATGCCGATTTCGGCCATTACCTCCACGGCCCTCGGATTTAGTCCGTGCGGCTCGGTGCCGGCGGAGAACGCTTCGATGCGACCGGCGAAATCGAGATTGACGATTCCTTCGGCCATCTGGCTGCGGCAGGAATTGCCGGTGCAGAGGAACAGGACTTTCTTCTTCACTTTTTTGCTCCAGTTCACTTATAGTATCCGCATAAGCGGATTTGTTCTCGCCAAAAAAATCAGCCGCAGGCGGAATCCTCTTTCCGGACGAAATAAGCCTCCAGTGCGATGCGGTCAGCCTGTCCCTGGGGCAGGGCTGCAAGGTGCGGCTGCAGCAGGGACTGAACCTCTTGTCGAAATTCTCCCTCTTCCCTTGCGAGTCGGTAGAACATCCAGACCCCCTGGCGGCGGTCTTCGACCAGCCCGGCGTTTCTCAGGTAGGCCAGGTGGCGGGAGACGGTCGACTGGGGTAGATCAAGAATGGCCATCAGATCGCAGACGCACAACTCGCCCCTTGCGAGCAGGGAGAGGATGCGCAGACGCGTCTCGTCCGAAAGGGCCTTGAAAATCTGAGCGGTCTTTTTCATGGCCCCAGTGTATCCGGATAGGCGGATATTCTCAAGCCTCTTCAGGGACTGACAAGCCGGATTTCTCCACAACTGATCCCCACGATTCTTAATCCGCCAGACACGATCTGAGCGCGGACAGGTTCGAATTCCTCTTGCAATGGCAGGGTAAGCTTTTATAATCACCGTTATGCAGACTGCGCATAGCGAAATAATAAAGGCGGAATCGGCCGACATCACGGGGGTTCTCCTGGCTGGAGGGAAAAGCGTCCGTATGGGGCGAGACAAAGCCTGCATCGAGATTGCAGGGCAAACCCTTGTCTCGCGGATGCTCGATCTGCTTCGGTGTTATTTTACAAAGATCCTGATCGCCGGAGACCGTTCCGACCTGGCTCAGCCCGGCATCCCGGCCATTCCTGACATCTATCCCGGAAGCGCGCTGGGAGGACTTTTCACTGCATTGCGCTCGGCGGAGACGGACTGGATTTTCATCGCCCCGTGCGACATGCCCTATCCGGATCGGCGGATACTTGAGCTGTTGCTTTCGCATCGCGATGGATATGACGCCGTCGTACCGCGCACTCCAAGGGGGTATGAACCCGTCTTCGCCCTCTATCACAAGAATTGTCTGCCGCACATGGAACACATGCTGCAACATGATCAGTTCCGCATCTTCGATTTTTATCAGCGCATCTCGCTCCGCCATCTCCACTGGAAGGAACTGCCTGACGGTTGGGAGCGCTCCCTTTTGAATGTCAATACGCCGGAGGAACTGGCCCGGCTCCAGGAGGGGCGTCAATGAAGATCCCTGTCGTTTCTATCGTCGCAAGGAGCGGAACCGGCAAAACCACCCTGCTGGAGAAACTGATCGCCGAGATGAAACGACGCGGGTACAAGGTGGGCGTCATCAAACACGATGCGCATCGGTTCGAGATCGACCGCGAGGGGAAGGATTCATGGCGCCTGACCCGGGCCGGCGCCGACACCATGCTGATCACCTCGGCGGAAAAACTCGCCATGGTCAAGCAGTACCCCTCGGGAGAGGAACCGTCCCTTTCGGAAACTGTAGGAACGTACTGCCGGGATGTCGATATCGTCCTGACCGAAGGCTTCAAGAAGAGTGCGATGCCGAAGATCGAGGTCCACCGGCGGGAGCAGGGGGAGAACCTGCTCTGCCGCGATGAAGAATGCGACCCGGCTCTGATCGCTGTGGCCTCCGACAGTCCTCTTGATGTCGATGTCCCGCTGTATGATATCAACGACGCACAGGGTCTTTGCGATCTTATCGAGGAGCGGTATCTGAGATGACAGACTTTCGGGTGCGCAGCAAAACCTGGCTGGAGATCGACGGTCGGCCCTTCCTCGGTGACGGCCGCTACCGTCTGCTGATGGCCGTGCAGCGCAACGGTTCCATCAACGCCGCGGCCAGAGATCTCGGCATCTCGTACCGTAAGGCCTGGGCGCAGCTTCAGGCCTTGGAAGAACTATCTCCCGTGCCGCTTCTGGAGCGCCGGACAGGGGGCCGCGGCGGCGGAGAGACACGGCTGACGCCGCGGACGCTCGAACTGATGGAGCGCTTCGATTCGCTGCGTCAGCAGGTCAACCAGGAAGCGGATCGCATTTATGCAGAATGTTTTCCTGAGAGGGGACCAGATGCTGATGCGTAATCTTGCCTGTTTCTGCCTGCTGCTGTACTTCGCGGCACCAGCTCCCGCCCGTGCAGTCGAACCTGTGGTTATCTTTGCCGGGTCCGCATCACAGCCGCCGCTGGAAGAAGCCGCAGAAAGATTCAAGGCGAAAACAGGCATCCCCGTGATACTCCATCTAGGCGGTTCCGGTGCCATGCTCAGCCAGGCGAGGTTGGCGGGCCGGGGCGATCTTTATATTCCGGGCTCGCCGGACTACATGGAGAAAGCGCGGGAATTTGGCCTGATTGCGGGCGAGGCGGTCATCATCGCCTACCTGGTTCCGGCGATTATCGTTGCCGAGGGCAACCCACAGCGCATCGCGGGATTGAAAGACCTGGGCAAGGCAGGGCTGCGAGTGGGGCTTGCAGATCCGGACGGCGTCTGTGTTGGCCTTTACGCGGTGGAGATCCTGGAGGCGAATGACATGACGGAAAAGGTGCGCCCCAATCTGCGAGGCATGGTGGAGAGCTGCGCCAAGACGGCATCCATGATTCCCCTCAACCTGGTGGATGTCGTGCTCGGCTGGCGCGAATTCGCCGCATGGAATCCTGACGCCATGGATGTCATCCCGCTCGATCCGGCCGATGTGCCGCGCCTGGCGTATATTCCCGCCGCCGTATTGCGGCATGCCCGCAATCCTCAAGGGGCTGAAGAGTTCATCGCTTTTCTGAAATCCGGTGAAGGTCGAACGATTTTCAGGAAGTGGGGCTACCTGACCGAAGAGAGCGCGGCCCGCGAGTTTGCGCCGGCGGCGCGTATCGGCGGCGCCTACACGCTTCCGGAGGGTTGGTGATGCCGCAACGCGACACCGTATTCAAAATCACCATGCTCCTGCCTTTGATTATCCTTACCAGCTATTTTCTGCTGCTGGTGGGCAGCCAGTCCGCCTTCTTCAGCCTCTCGGGTTTCATCGAGCAGTTATCCCAATCGGACATCCGCTCAGCGATAACCCTGAGCCTGGTTGCCGCGACCCTCAGCAGCGGCGTAGCGGTCGGAGTCGCAATCCCGTCCGCTTACGCTCTGGCCCGTTTCGATTTTCCCTGCAAACGGCTGGTCGACACCTTTATCGATCTGCCGATGGTTCTTACCCCGATCGCCCTGGGCACCCTGATCCTGATGTCCTGGAACACAGCCATAGGCCGCACGCTCTCAAGCATCGGACTGACTCTCCCTTTCACTCTGGCCGGCGTCATCCTCGCCCAGTTTACGGTGGTCGTCGCCATCAGCGTGCGTATGCTCAAGGCGACCTTCGAGCAGGTCAACCCCCGGCAGGAACAGGTCGCCCGACTTCTCGGTTGTTCGGCCTTCGGCGGTTTTATCCATGTCACATTGCCGTTGGCAAAACGCGGCATCCTGGCGGCGATTATCCTGACCTGGGCCCGCGCGGTCGGTGAATTCGGCGCCACCGTCATGGTCGCCGGCACCGCAAAGGGCCAGACCGCGACCCTGCCGAGCAGCATCTATCTCGCCATGTCGGTGGCCGATCTGCCGCGAGCCGTCACGCTGGTCGTGATCCTGATCGGCATCTCTCTGCTGGTTCTCTTCGGCGTGCGCATGGTCCTGGAGCGCAATCGATGATCCGTATCGATAAGCTCATCGCCCAGCGGGGGGATTTCAGCCTGGGGCCCATCGATCTTGATCTCGGCAACAGTTCCTATCTGACTGTTCTCGGTCCCTCCGGTTCCGGCAAGACCCTCTTTCTCGAGACGTGCATGGGATTGATCGCTCCGAAAAGCGGACGGGTCTGGCTGGATGGGCAGGATGTGACGCGCATCGCGCCCGAGCAGCGCCACATCTCCTACCTGCCCCAGGATCTGGCGCTCTTTCCGCATCTCGATGTCCGCGAGAATATTCTCTTCGGGGCGAAACGTCGTCAGTTGGACAAAGATCTGACAGGCTCCCGCCTCGTCAGCCTTCTCGACCTGCTGGACCTTCACGGCATTATCGACCGCAAGGAGGTAGGCACCCTTTCAGGGGGAGAAAAACAACGGGTCGCCCTGGCCCGCGCGCTTCTTCCAAAACCGCGCCTTCTCTTTCTTGATGAACCTTTTTCAGCGCTGGACGCCAAGATCAAGCGGCAACTTCAGATCAAGCTGCGGGAGATCAATCAGCAACTGGGCGTCACCATTCTCCACGTCACCCACGATCAGGAAGAAGCCTTCATGCTGGGAGAGCAGATGGCGGTGATGATCCGCGGGCAACTCCGGCAGCTCGGCGCCCGTGACGACATTTACTATCGCCCGGCCACTCTCGATGTCGCCCGATTCCTGCGCAACCAGAACATATTCGACATGACCATCGAAGAGGTTCTGCCGGACGGTTCATTGCAGTTAGGCCAGGCCATCCGACTGAGTGCTCCCGGATACGCCGGAGCGGAAAAGGGTCAGCGGCTCGCCGCCGGCATTCGCTCGGAAGAAGTGGTGATCATCCGTCCGAACAAGCCGATCGGCCCGGAGCTGCAGGCGAATCTTTTCGAAGCCGCCGTTTCCGATATCCTCGCGTTCGGCGGCACGCATACGCTTTGCGTCAAATTAAATGGAAGCGACGTCACCGTCGATGTCGAACTGCCGAACTGCGCCATGCGCGATCTTGGCTACGCGATCGGCGACACCCTGAGAGTCTGTCTGCGCAAACGCAGTCTCTGGACCCTTCCACGGGATAATGCCGCTTTCAAGGGAGGACTTGATGATCCGTTATGATGAGGCCTTGCACCAGATTCTCGAGACGGTCTTTTCGCCGCAGCCGATCGAAATGCCCCTTCTTGAGGCGGCCGGACTCGTCATGGCGGCTCCGGCTGTCGCGCGATGGGACATGCCGCGCTGTGACAACTCGGCGATGGACGGCTTTGCCGTCGCCGGGGCGCCGGATAAACCGGACGGTCAGCTCATCATTGTCGGCGCATCCTACGCCGGCCATCCGTTCCATGGCGAAGTAAAGTCGGGACAAGCGATCCGTATTACCACCGGCGCCGCGCTGCCGAAGGGGGCCGACACCGTGGTTCCGATCGAAGATGCCGAGGAAAAGGACGCCCTTCTCTACCTGTCCACAAAACCAAAAGCCGGTCAGCATGTTCGTTACCGTGGAGAGGAGTACCTCGACCATGAGGTCCTTATAGAGCCGGGAACCACCTTGCGCGCCGGCGAAATCGCGCTGCTGGCAAGCGCAGGAGTCGAACGTGTCCAGGTCTTCCCTCGACCGCGAGTCGCCGTGATCTCAACGGGCGATGAGTTGGTCGAGCTCGGCCGGGAACCCGGCCCCGGACAGATCATCAACTCCAACCTGCACCTGCTGAGAATCCGCCTGCAGGAGAGTGGGTGTACGCCCCTCTGTATCGGAATCGGGGCCGACGATCCGGGCACGCTCGACCAGCTCATGGACAAGGCTCTCGGGGCCGATGTCATCATCTCTACAGGCGGAGTATCGGTTGGGGAAAAAGACCATGTTCATTCCGCGCTTGAAAGACGAAATTTCACGAAAATTTTCTGGAAGGTGGCCATAAAACCCGGGAAGCCTGTTCTCTTCGGTATGCTCGAGGGCAAGCCTTATTTCGGCCTCCCCGGCAACCCGGCGGCAACGGCCGCTACCTTCGAGCTGTTCGTCAAGCCGGCGTTGAAGAGACTCGCTGGAGAGACCGACGTTCTTCCCGAGAAACGCAGGGCGGTCCTGACCAACGAGATTGCGGTTGGCGGTAAACGGCAAGCTTTTCTCTGGTGCCGATTGGAGTGGCATGAGAGTGGCTACAGAGTCTCCGTATCCCCACAGCAGGGATCCGGCCAGAACCGGTGTCTGACTGGCGCCAATGCAATGCTCGCGGCACCGATCGGAGTAGAAAGACTGGAGGCGGGAGAAGAAGTCGAGGTCTTGTTGTTATAGCTTCGATTAACCAGCCCAGCAGACAGAAAAAAGCCGGCTCCTCTGGACGCCGGCTTCTTCATTTTCAGCTGAGGATGCCTTCAGAAAAACTGACAGGCAAATTTCCGGACCTTCAATCTCCCTTCAGCCTCCGTAGGAATGCAGGCCCGAGAGAACGAGATTGACGCCCAGATAGCAGAAGATGGTGGCGGCGAAACCGGTGATGGAGAGAACCGCTGCCTTTTTCCCCACCCAGCCCCGGGTGAAGCGGGCGTGGAGGAATGCGGCGTAGATGAACCAGACGATCAGGCTCCATGTCTCCTTCGGGTCCCAGCTCCAGTAAGTTCCCCAGGCGTAATTGGCCCAGGCCGCACCGGTGACGATTCCCAGGGTCAGCAGGGGAAATCCGATCATGATCGCCTTGTAATTGATGTCGTCGAGAATCCGGGCGCTGGGGAAGATCCCCAGGATGCCCCTGTCGGAGCCGCCGGCTCCGCCACCGCCCGAGCCCTTATCCTGTCTTCCGTTCTTGAGCAGGTACATGATCGAAACCCCGCAAGCCACCGCAAATGCGGCGTAGCCGAGAAAACAGGTGATGACGTGGTAGGTGAGCCAGTTGCTCTGCAGGGCGGGAACCAGGGGTTCGAGAGCGGCATCGAGCCTGAACTGGGCCCACGCCATACTGAGGAAGGCGAAGGGAAGGACGAACGCTCCCACCGACGGCTGCCTGTATTTGAGATCGAGCAGCAGGTAAATGAGCACGATCGTCCAGGCGAAAAAGACCACCGACTCATAGAGGTTGGTGAGCGGGATCCGACCGGCCTCACCGAGAACCTGGTAGGATTCGTGCCACCGCAGCCCCAGGGCCGCGGTATTCAGG
>JAGXHI010000047.1 GCA_024636295.1 Desulfuromonadales bacterium | reverse complement strand
TCGCATTGATTCTCCTTTCAGCATGAGTTTGTGCGAGTTGTGAAGCAGGCGATCGCATACGGCGTCGGCGATCGTTGGATTAGTCATGATGTCGTGCCACCGTTCGATGGGCAGTTGGCTGGAAATGATGGTCGAACTCACCTCATGTCGGTCTCCCCCCAGTTCAAATCGGATTTGCTGTCCAGGTTACACCGGATTTTGCACAATTTTGCGCAGCAGGTGATCTTTGGGAACGAGTTCTTCGATGCTAACGAATTCCATGCCGATTTGTTTGTTCTCTTGAGCGCGTAACATGCTAGCATTATACAATATTTACTACTTTAATTAAACAAAGTCCCCGCCTTTCAGCGGGGACTTTGTCAACAGTCTGAGCCGGGGAATTAACCCCGGATTTTTTAAAACATCAGCGTCTGCTTGGTTTATTTTGAATTCGAACAGGAACGCGTTCCGGCAGGATACCGAGGACGCGGAGGATATCGTCAAAAAAACGCTCCAAACGTTGACTCATCGGGTCCTCCTTTTCTGAATGGTTACCATTTTGGTTATTATTACCAGGTTCCATTCATATTTCAACTGCAGTCGTGAAAATTTTACCACAGCAGGAGCGGCAGGTTCCCCGGAATCATTTCGCGGAGACGGGTTTTGGAGCCTCGATTTTCATTTTGAATGCGTAAATGAATACAAGAGCCATCAGAATACCGGCACAGATATAGGGGAGGGTATGATTGACCTGATAGAGGCTCGTTCCGATGAGGGGCCCCAGTACGAACCCCCCCGAGGGGCAGGCCGCCGTAAGACCTCCGACCGCTCCCTGTTCGTCGGAGCTGACCGACAGGGAAGCCCCGGCTGTGAACCCGGGGGCCACCATGCCCTGTCCCAGTCCCAGAATCCCAAGGAAGCCGATCAATACAATGATGTGATCGGCAAAGAGAAGCGAAGCATATCCGATCATGAGTATGGGCAGACCAACCTTCAGCAGGCCGATAGGGGTCATTCTGAATCGTCGCACGAGAAAGACCTGGGCGAAAAGGGAAGTGATCGCTGTAACCATCAGCCCCGCTCCGATGGCTTGCGCCGTCGCCTTGCCGTCCAGAACGAATTTGTCCTGGAAATAGAAGCCGATGGTCTGAGTCATCATTGAAAATGCGGTAAAAGCGGTGAATCCCACAAAGAGAAAAGGAAAATATCTTCGGTCAAAGACTTTGAGTTTCGGATGTGGGGGCTTGGGTGGGGATTTTTTTTTCGGCTCCTTCAGGAGAACAGCAATAAGAATCGAATTCAAAAACGTCGTGCAGGCCGCAAGATAAAGAGGCGTCAGCAGACTTATCGTTGCGAAAATTCCACTGACGGCCGGCCCGAGGATCGTTCCGAGATTTCTGGCCGCACCCAGTCGTCCCATTCCAATCGTTCTCTGGTCCGGGGTGGTGATGTCCGCGATATAAGCCGAGGAAGCGCTGGGCGCAGCCGATGTCAGCGAAGCCATAAACGCACGTGAGGATATGATAAGCAGATAGAGGATGGAGCCGGAAAGAACTCCCTTCAGCCCGAAGAAAAAAACCGAGGCAAAGAGAAGGACGCCCACCGTGTATCCCACCTGTCCGATCAGCATGACGGGCTTGCGCCCCCAGCGATCACATCTGCGTCCCCAGGCAGGGCTGGAAATCGTGAATATGAGGGAGGAAGATGTGATGATCAGACCTACCTGGATTTCCTGCAGACCGATTTCACGGGCCAGAGGCGCCAGAATAGCGAACGTCATCGATTGTCCGATGCCGATTGCCAGAAGACTGCAGAGGGCCAGATGGGCTCCCCACCGGGAGGCCGAAGATTCGGAATTCATGGAAATCCGGGATGCATCGCGGGCATGGGGATTTTGAGGGCTGTTGCTGTCGGTCCCTGGAGGCTCCGATCGTTGTAGATCAGGTTTGCATTCTGGTTCGGGAACTTCCAAGAAAACTCCTTCCGGCCAATCCGGTGCCGAATCAAATCCCCCGGCCGAAGAGGGCCGGGGGACTTTTCTCCATCTGACGGTAATACCGACGGGAAGGTCACTTCTATTTTAAGGACCGAAACTCCGCACTCCGAGACGGGAACAAAGGCTCACCGACTGGGAGACTGAATCGGTGAAAACCCGAGTTTGGAGTCAATGCCGCCGATGAGTTTAGTGGCATCTAATAAACGCGAGGATGGCCGGATTGTCAATTACCTTCGAGGTAAGAACAATGTTATAAAGTTGCGTGAAATCAGGTGGATTTTTCTGAGCGCTCGATGTCTTGATCTGTTTGAAAATACGAAATAAAGCTGGGATAAACAAGAAATTTAAATGACGAGCTCCAAGTTGATAAGAATTCCAGCCACTTATGCCGAAGCCGGGAGGCTGCTGAGATAATTTCCCGGGCAGGGATCGATTGCGAATTTGCGATTCTGTCGGAGCTCAGACCTAGAGGCAGGCAGACCATGGGCGAACATTCGTCATTGATAGATATCCATGGCCTGTGTTTTTGATATATTTATCAGTAGTTGATTGCAGAAGATGGTTCCGGAGCGAGGAAGGAACGGGAAATTGAACCAGCCTTCGGATTTTCACAAGCATGCCCACGGAGGGCCTGCACCTTCAGTCATTACAATGAACAGGGATCCACGACGAATCATGATCAAGGGAATACCGGGAAAAATCGCGAGAGTCATCCGCGGTCTTCTTCACCTGGTGGCCCGTCCCGCCCGGTCCGACAGGGGGCGCGGCGGGTTCATCATCCAGCCCTATCGCGGGTACGGCTCCCCTGAGGAGATCTTTCTGATGGGGCGGGTTTTCAAGCAGTCGTCCCGCCCGGGGTCGGGGAAAGGGGGATTGGGGCGCGACCTGATCGACTTCGGGCGGCGTTTGCTGCGGAGGGGAGTCTCCGGCGCAGTTATCAAGGCGCGATTCGGGAACACAGAGCAGGAAACCGTTACAGATCCAGACGGTTATTTTTGGATTCATATGCGGCTGGCGCAATCGCCCCCGACTGATCGTCTCTGGCATGGCATGAATCTGGCGCTGAAGAGTTCAGAAGAAAACGCCGTCCAAGCGCAAGGTGAAGTATTTATTCCACCCAGGGAGGCCCGGAACGTTGTTATAAGCGACATTGACGACACGGTCGTTTTTACCGGGGTGGCCAACAAGGCGGCCATGCTGTGGCGCCTTTTCCTTCAGGGCGCCGAAAGCCGGATTGCTTTTCCGGGCGTGGCTTCCTTCTACAGAGCGCTGCACCGGGGTCGTTCGGGCGGGGAGCTCAATCCGATCCTCTATGTATCTCGGGGGCCCTGGAGCCTTTACGAGGTGCTGGAGGAATTTTTCCACATTCACAGGATTCCCGTTGGGCCGATCCTTTTTCTGCGGGAATGGGGAATGACCCTCTATCGACCGCTGCCAAGGCGTGCGAAGGGACATAAGCTTACACTGGTGCGCAACATGCTCTCCCTTTATCCGGATCGGCCCTTCATCCTCATCGGGGACAGCGGCCAGCATGACCCGGAGATTTACGCCCAGGTGGTCCGGGAGCATCCCGGTCGGATCGAGTCCATCTATATCCGCAATGTCAGCCGAAATGCCAGAAGGAACCGCGCCATCGAAGATTTGGCCCGGGAGGTGACCCGCACAGGCAGTACCCTGTTTCTTGCGGCGGACAGTTTCGCCATGGCCGAGCATGCCGCTGAACACGGCTTCATTTCTCCGAAATCGCTGCCAGAGGTGCTTCGGGAAAAGAGGGCGCAGGGGGAGCCCTCTTTGAAACCCGTCCGTCGGGTAAGGGGAGGCCGCTCCGGCGGGGTCGGTGGAGATGCCGTGCGGGAAGTCTTGCAGGAGGCTGGGAATGATTCGCCGCCGAACGTGGCGATCGATCCCGAAAAAATTAACCCGGGACCGGAGAGCCGCTCCCGGGTCCGGGATGAGAGATCCGACCAGGAATGAGCAAGTGCGACCGAGTCGATTTTTCAATCAGGAAATATGCAGGCCCTGCCAGGAGCAGGCACTCTTCTGAAGATTATTCTCCCCCCTCAGGGAAGTTCCATCGGGCTTTTAAAAATTTCAGAGTGGAATTCCCATCTCACTTTCGGTTTGGGATTTTCTTGATTCTGAAGTAACATCCCAGACATATTCCAAAACGGAAATCAAAAACTGGAGTCCCTGAATTCGATGATGAGAAATCCCGCCAAAAAACTTTCCACGATTCCCCCCCGGGACCGACTCAAGTCCACCTATGAGGCTCTGCTCCCCGCCTATGAAAGGGCTCTGCAGTGCCAGGTCCAGGACATCCATTCCTTGCTGGAAAAGAACGGTTATACCCCTACCATCAAGTACCGCATCAAGCGTTTTGAAAACTACTATCGAAAGCTCCTTCGGAACAATGCCCCTTCTTCGGAAAAAGAGAATGGCGCCATCGGAGATCTTCTGGGGGTGCGTATCATCTGCCCCTTTCTGGAGGACGTCGAGCGGATCGAGGCACTTCTCGTTGAGAATTTCGATGTGATCGAGGCCGATCGAAAGGGGGCGGACCACTCCTTCAGTGAATTCGGCTACGATTCGGTGCACCTGCTGAGCCGGATCGACCCGGGACAGCTGGAGACGGTACTTTCGGGATCGCGCAGAGTTTGCGAGATCCAACTGCGTACCATCCTCCAGGATGCCTGGGCCGAAGTTGAGCATGAACTGGTTTACAAGTCGGATATCAGCCTGCCCAATGATTCGATTCGGAGGAAGCTGGCCTCGCTGAACGCTACGCTGACACTTTCCGATCTTATTTTCCAGGAAATCCGGGATTATCAGAAAGACCTTCGGCTCAAGGGGCGCCAGCGGCGTCAGGTCATGGAGATAAAAGGCGCCGAGCCGCCTCCGATTTCCATTTCCTCGCCCCCGTTCAGCAGACCTCTCGGGTCCCCCCCGCTGCAGGAGCCTTTTTTCATGGCCGGCGGCAGTGCACTGGAAAAAGCCCTGCTTGAAGCGCTGCACATCCATAGCAGCGGCAATCCGGAGACCGCCATCGATCTCTATTCGCAAGTGCTCAGGATGAAGATGCCCGACAGCATCCGTTCTCTGGTTTATAATCACCGTGGCATGGCCCGTTTTGCCTGCTCGGCTTACAGCTCCGCCGTAAAGGATTTCACCCGGTGCGTGGAACTGGATTCCAGAAACATCCGTGGGTTCAACAACAGAGCGCTGACATTCAGGATGCTGAAAAATTTCTCCCGCTCCCTTGAGGATTACAACCATTCCGCAGAGATCGATCCCTCCCAGGCCGATACATACTGGGGCAGGGCCCAGACCTGTTATGAAATGAAATTCTATACTCGGGCGATCGAGGATTGCGAGAAGACGATTGAAATCCACCCCGGCCACCAACCGGCCCTTGAACTGCTCCAGTGCCTGCGCAGGGAAATTTTCTAGACATAATGGCTGACAGTTGACAAAAAGACCTGCCCCCTTGCAACGTGGGTTATGTTGAAATCCTTCGAATCCCAACACAGAGCCAAAACCAAGGAGGCAGGTCATGAAAAAGTCTAGCACATTTGTCGGTTTGGACGT
>JAGXHI010000046.1 GCA_024636295.1 Desulfuromonadales bacterium | reverse complement strand
GAACTGGAAGTCGTCGTCTTCGGCGGCGATGGCGATGCCTTCGCGATCGGTGCGGGGCACTTCGTCCACGCCTGCCGCCGCAACATCGACATGACCTATGTCATCTTCAACAACTACATCTTCGGCATGACCGGAGGGCAGTTCTCCCCGACCACGCCGACCGGAGCAAAAGCCTCAACGACGCCTTACGGCAATCCGGATCCGATTTTCGACATCAGCAAGCTGGCCATAGGCGCGGGGGCCACATTTGTTGCCCGGACAACCTCCTTCCATGCCACCCAGATCGACAAGCTGATCGCCCAGGGCATCAAGCACAAGGGGATGGCAGTGATCGAGGTCCTTGACGACTGCCCCACCACTTACGGCCGACGCAACAAGTTTCGATCCGTGGTGGATATGATGAAGAAGCTGAAGGAAGTCGCCGTGCCCGCGGCAGCCGCTTCCAAGATGACTGCAGAGCAACTCGAGGGGAAAATTCTCACCGGCGTGCTTTATCAGGAGGAGAAGCCCGAATATTGCGAGCAGTACGCTCAGGTCATCGCCAGGGCGCAGGGCGCCTGATCATCCACCGAACAAGGAGATTGGAATCATGGCAGAACGATTTGAACTCAGATTTTCCGGCGCGGGTGGGCAGGGCCTGATCACGGCGGGTATTATTCTGGCCGAAGCCGCTTCAATTATCGAGGGGAAAAACGCCGTACAGTCCCAGAGCTATGGTCCCGAGGCACGCGGCGGAGCCTCCAAATCGGAAGTTATCATCTCCGATGAACCCATCGATTATCCCAAGGCTACCGTTGTGGACGCCTGCCTCGCCATGACGCAGGAAGCGGCGGACAAATATGCCAACGGCATCAAGGAAGGCGGTCTGCTTCTTCTTGATTCGGAATTCGTTTCGAGAGAGCCTCAGGGCAATTTCAAGACTTACAAATTCCCGATCATGCGGACCGCCAAGGAAGAAATCGGTCGCGAAATCGTGGCCAATGTGGTCGCCCTCGGCGCCATGGTAGCCCTGACGGATGTAGTCTCGCGCGACGCCGGTCTCAAGGCTGTTCTGGCGCGGGTTCCCAAGGCTTTTATGGAACTCAACGAAAAAGCGTACAATCTGGGATATGATAAGGTAAAGGAACTTCTGCAGTAAAAGAGGTTTCGATTCACCTGCGAAACGCAAAAAGCCCGAAGCGAAATCTTCGGGCTTTTTGCGTTTTCCGCCATGCTGGATTACCCTTCAGCGGCGATGTATTCCTCCGCACGGGCCACTTCCTCCCGACATCCGATAAATACCGGCGCCCTGTCGTCAATGCTTCCCGGGACGATATCGAGAATCCGCTGCCGTCCGGTAGAGGCCGCTCCGCCGGCCTGTTCCATCAGGAAGGCCATGGGATTCAGCTCGAACAGAAGACGCAGTTTCCCATTGGGAGCGTCCTGGAGGTGCGGGTAGAGAAAAACGCCCCGACCCTTGATCAGGATCTGATTTATATCCGGGACAAATCCTCCGCTGTAACGGAGCTTGGCTCCGCTTTCTTCGAGATTCCGGACAAACTTTTCGGTCCCCGGGGAATATTTGTTCCGCTGCCCCCCTGGGGAATAGATACTTCCGCGGGGTTCCACCTGTATATTTTCCTGCACGAGCGTATATTCCATCAGCTGGTTCATGGCGAACTCATGTACGCCGTTTCCGGTGGAATATACCATTGTGGTGCGGGGGCCGTACAGGATGTACATGGCGGCAACCTGATTGCGACCGGCCTGGAAAAGTTCGCATCCTTTATAAATCGAGATTATTGTGCCCACAGCCAGATTAACATCCACCAGTGAGGATCCGTCCAGGGGATCGAAGGCCACTGAATATTTCTCCTCGCAATCCGGAGATACCGGAATAATGTCGGCGGTCTCTTCGGAAACCATATTTGCCACCACTCCGGAGTGAATCAGCCTCTTGCGGATGATCCGGTCCGAGAGAACGTCCAGGGCCAGTTGCTGCTCACCATAGAGGTTGGATGTCCCCGCAACCCCCAGATCACCGGTGCGGATGGAATTTATGACATATTTTGAAGCTTCAGCAAGTTCACAGATAAGCCGGGTGAGGTCCCTGTTTTCATTTCTCTCCCGTAGATAGCGCCTTAGATCGATCTGGAACTTGGTTTTCCCCGGCTCCGTCATTCTTGTCCTCCTGAATGGTCGTGGATATCGTCTGTCGAAATCATAAAAATTATTTAGGTAATTTTAAACCAAACCCTCCTGTCCGGCAACATTAAAGAACCACCCATTCAAGAATCCACCGCTGGTAATGATTGACGGCGAAGGGGGAGATGATATATTTACTCTAGATTTAATCCAATGGAAATGGAGGTTTTTTATCATGACCGAGCAGAACGATCAATCGCCGGAAGGATTGAAAGGGTCCGGGGAAAAGATCTGGGGAGCCACCAGGAAAACGTTTCATTCGGCCACTTTTCGAGCCAACCAGTATAAAAAGATCGTCCAGAAGAAAATCGATCTGGCTTCCATTCACAAGAAAATTTCCTCTTTTCATGCGGACCTCGGCAAATTGATCGACGATCGTCGCCAGGAAGGAGAAACGGATATTCTGACGAATGAAGATGTCCAACTTCTCTTCCGAAAGCTGGACTCCCTCAAGCAGTCCGCTGCTACTCTGGAGGAGGAAATTGAGAACATTCGCTCTGAAACTCCACCAGAGGAGGAAGAGGGAAAGCCTTCCGGAGATTCTTCCGAATAATAAGGATAAAAAAGCAGGACGGAAATAAGGACGCGCCGCAATATACCTTGCGGCGCGTCCTTTTTATCGGAGATTTCTGAATCCAGCAACTATGGTCCGAACTTCTGTTTAAATCTACTCCGCTGATTTCCGTGCCCGCTGCAGCTTGGAATAAAGGTCTTCCATACTTGTGGCCCTGCTTTCAAGATGCAGCGGGTCATACGGTTTGATATTTGTCCCCCGGACGATCCACCGGCCTTCCAGCCGAGGATTCAGATCCAGGATATTAATACATGCAGGCGCCTGTTCGAAATGCCCCAGGCAGCAGCGTTCGCCGGTGAGAGCATAGGAAAGAAGAACCCGGTTTACGGCCCCGTGAAGTGTCAGAAGAAGAGTATTCCATGAGGTGTCTTCGAGAAGATTTTCCATGGCCGGGATCACCCGGTCGAGCAGAGAACCGAAAGTCTCTCCCCCTAAAAACTTCCTCTCTTCGTCGATGGCCCCCCGGAAGACGCCCGTAAAGGCCAGTTCCAGTGCTTCTTCTTCCAGTGCACCCAAGTCGCCGCGACGGATTTCCTGGAATTCTTCGCGAATCTCCAGAGGAATATCCCGCCCCCCCAGAACGATTTGAGCGGTTTCGACGGTTCTGGCAAGGCCACTTGCAATCGCCTTGTCAAAATGAACGTCGGAAAATGTCCGGGCGGCCGCCTGGGCCTGTGTCCGGCCCTTTTCGGTCAATGAAGCACCTCCCGAGAGAACAGGCTGTCCCGATGAACCGAAGTATCCAGCCTCCCCGTGGCGCATGAGATAGATCCGTCGCACACCATTCTTCAGGTGGAGTTCAGATTCGCTGATTTGCTTCTTCATTTCTATATGGCCTTCCATGAATTTACTCGGCTGTTTGGCGGATCCTTAACGAAAGCTGTGCAGATCAGGTTCGTCGAGGTGCGGGATGGCGTTGAACATATCCAGGGTGATTCTGCCCCTGCTGTAGAGAAATTCGGTGACAGAGCAGTTTCGAACCCGCCAGTTGATCTCAATACCGATCGCAGGAGGGGCATTAAAAACGCGCTGTACCGTCGCTCCGATCGGGCCTCCAGAGGTAAATACCGCAACCCTGCGGCTGCCGTCCGACCTGGAAATTATCTCATCGATTCCGCGAGTGACGCGAGCGCGAAAGCTCTCCCAGGGTTCAACATGCGGAGAGATAAGTGCGCCGCTCATCCACGGATCCATAACGGCTTCGAACATTCTCTGAAAGTGGCGATTACGATCCGGAGAGGTCCGGTTATCCCGGGCCTTTTCCAGGAGCTGGCGAAAATCCGTATTCTGCTCTGCCAGCTTCGGAGCAAGGATGTTCAGAATGCCGGTCCCGTCGAATTCATTCAGATCCTCATTGATCCGATGTCCGGGCCAGGAAAGACCGGCATCGGCATAACACCGTCCGATGATTTCGGCCGTCCGACGCTGCCGAACCAGAGAACCGCTGACGACCTCATCAAAAACGACATTGTTGCGGATCCAGAACTCCGCAAGCTTTCGGGACTGCTTTTCGCCAAGGGGCGATAACCTGTCCGTCTCTTTTTCAAAAGGCGTGGCCTGGCCGTGCCGGACCATCGAGAGAACACTCATAAGAAAAAATTTTCCTTGCTTAGCGCCAGCGTCTGGCGGGATTCCCTACCGTGCTTCCCTTACAAGATCTGAAGCACCCTTCACCAGAGATCGAATGAACCCGTCATAGGAGCTGAAACGCGGGTTGTGAGTCTGTCCATTGAGGTAGCGGAAATAAATCTGCCGTACGATGACGGCAAGCTTGAAGACTCCGAAAACCTCGTACCAGGCAATCTGTGAGAGATCGAAACCGGTCCGTTTCCCGTATTCGAGGAGAAACTCTTCCCTGGAAAACCAACCGGGATCCGCATCCATAGCAGATTCGCGCCAGTTCGGAGCCCTCAGCCAATAACAGAGAGTGAGACCCAGATCTACCAGGGGATCCCCGACGGTGGCCATTTCCCAGTCGAGCACCGCCGTTATGCGATCGGGGTTCTCCCGGTCCAGCATGACGTTCTCCAGCCTGAAATCGTTGTGAATCAGGGAAGGGGCTCCGGATATCGGTCTGCTGGCCTTCAACCACTCGACAACCTCATTCATTTCAGGCGCCGGTTCCGTCTCTGCACGATACCAACGTCCGATCCATCCTTCCAGGTGCCGCTCCAGGAAACCGTCGGGTTTGCCGATGGAGACCAGCCCCGTGGCGTGAATGTCGATGGAGTGCAATTCCGCCAGACATTCCACCAGGGCGCCACTGATACGTCTTCGAATTCCAGGATTTGCCCCGATTTCGCCCGGCAGCTGGCTGAACAGCACGATTCCGTGCCGGCGCTCCATCAGATAAAAGGGGGCGCCGATGATCTCCGGATCTTCACACAGCAGAATTGCCCCTGGTGCAAGTGGGAAAACGGGATGGAGTTTCTTCAGGAGGTGGTATTCCCGAACCATATCGTGTGCCCGGGGAGGTACGGGTCCAAGAGGGGCGCGGCGAAGAACATATTCGAGATCACCGATGCGCAGCACGTAAGTCAGATTTGAATTGCCGGAGGGAAACTGGAGAATTTCCATCCCATTCTCGATCCCGTCGATTCTGCCTCGCAAATACTCGGACAGAGCGGCCTGGTCGAGTTCCTCCCCCTCCCTTACAGGGGCTGTATCCTTATATTCTTTCATATCCTATCCATCCGGCGGCAGCCGGATATCGCTCATCGGCGGGGGGGGGAGCCCCCCCTCACCGGAGCAGCCTGCAGAATTGACCGCTGCATCTGAAACAACGCGGAGCGCGGTTGTTGTCAGAGGCGTTGTTGATGCTTTTTCAGTTCAAGCTTTGCAATCGTCTCCCGATGCACTTCATCGGGGCCATCCGCCAGACGAAGCGTACGGATCTGCGCCCAATCGTGAGCAAGGGAGGTTTTCTGTGAAACCCCTGCGCCTCCGAACGCCTGAATGGCGCGATCGATAACACCGAGAGCCATGCTCGGGGCGACTACCTTGATCATCGCGATTTCAGCACGAGCTATCTTGTTCCCTACCGTATCCATCATGTAGGCCGCCTTGAGAGTCAGAAGCCGTGCCTGTTCAATCTCAATACGAGATCTGGCGATATCGGCTCGGATGGTACCATGCTCGGCCAGCTTCTTCCCGAACGCCTCCCGTGAGAGAACACGCCCGCACATCATCTCAAGAGCACGTTCGGCCTTTCCAATGGTTCGCATACAGTGATGAATGCGTCCGGGGCCGAGACGCCCCTGGGCAATCTCAAAACCGCGACCCTCCCCGAGGAGCATGTTGGAGACGGGGACGCGCACGTTATTGTAAATGATTTCCGAATGGCCGTGGGGAGCGTGATCATACCCGAAGACCGTCAGGGGCTCTTTGATCTCCACGCCCGGCGAATCCAACGGAACCAGAATCATCGATTGCTGCTTGTGTTTTGGTCCGTCGGGATCGGTCTTGCCCATGACGATGGCGACTTTACAGCGAGAATCTTGGCCCCCGGAGCTCCACCATTTATGGGCGTTGATGACATATTCCTCACCGTCGCGCACGATGCTCGCCTCGATATTCGTAGCATCGGAGGAAGCCACCCCCGGTTCCGTCATCGAAAAACAGGAACGGATTTTTCCTTCCAGGAGAGGCTTGAGCCACTTATCCTGCTGCTCTTTCGAGCCGTAACGCACGAGCGTCTCCATGTTGCCGGTGTCGGGGGCCGAACAGTTGAAAACCTCGGGGGCCATGCTCGAGCGGCCCATGATTTCGCACAGCGGGGCATACTCGAGGTTGGTCAGACCGGCCCCGTACTCGCTCTCGGGAAGGAAGAGGTTCCACAATCCTGCTTCCCTCGCCTTTGGCTTGAGCTCCTCGAGAATCGGCACCGGTTGCCATCTGTCCCCTTCGGCGATCTGTTTTTTGTAAAGCTCTTCGTTGGGATAGATGTGCTCGTCCATAAAATCAAGAAGCCGCTTCTGAAGGTCCTTTACCTTGTCGGAAAATTCGAAATCCATGTTTCCAGTCCCTTTCAATAAGATTGTGAGTGGTTCAGCTGAACCGCGAAAAATCGGGCTTTCTCTTCTCTGCAAAGGCCTGAAACGCCTCGGCCGCTTCCGGAGAGCTTAACCGATTACTGAAATGTTCGATTTCCTCCTCCATGATCTCCTGCAATGTCTTTTCGTGGGCTCGCTTCATAAGAGCCTTGGTCAGGCGCACCGAGGCGGGAGGCTGCCCGGCAAGACGGCGGGCCGCCCCAACGGCTAGCTCACTGAGCTTCCCCTCCTCGCATACCTCATTCACAATTCCTAGTTCACAGGCGATTTCCGCTCCGAAGGGCTCCCCCAGAAGGAGAAGCCGTGCGGCCTTCTGGTGCCCCATGATCCGGGGAAGGAGAAAACTCGATCCGAGTTCGGGGCAGAGGCCCAGATTGACAAAGGGCAGCTGAAATCGGGCGGAGGTCCCGGCAAAAACGAGATCGCAATGCAGCAACATGGTGGTGCCGATGCCGACAGCGGGGCCGCTCACCGCTGCGATAACCGGCTTTTTCATCCGACTGATGGCGGGCAGAAACGGGTTGAGCTTGCGCTCATTCCCGGAGGAGGCCGCCGCCTGGAAATCCGCAAGATCGTTTCCACTGGTGAAGCAGTCCTCAGTCCCGGTGATCAGGGCAACCCGGATTGAATCGTCCCGGTCGGCTCCGACAAGGGCATCGGCCATGGTCTGATACATGGCCCGGGAGAGAGCGTTTTTCTTCTCCGGGCGGTTCATCTGAATGCGCAGTATCCCGTCGCGGGAATCCAGAAGAATATTCTTGGCGCTGTGCTGCTCTGTCATTGTCTTCTCCTCGGATTATGAACGCCTCCAGGCGGCGGAGGGATCAGAACCAGGCATCCTGCATTTCGAGACAGGTCGGGTCAAGGTCCCGCAGAATTCGGGATTGGTATTCGATTTTGGGCAGATCCCACGTGAAATAATACCGGCAGGCCTGGAGTTTTCCTTTATAAAAGGTCGCGTTTTCTTCGTTGGCGTATTCCAGGCCCTTTATTGCCGTCTGCGCCTGCTTGAGCCAGAGCCAGGCGATGACCACATGCCCGAACATCTCCTGGTAAATGGAGGCGTTGGCGAGAACCCGCTCCGGCCCGAAATCCTTCTTTGCCTTCAGGAGATCCGCAGTCGTTTCTTTCAGGGTGTTCAGCGCCTTTTCAATCTGGCTGGCCCATTCCCGAAGCGGCTCGTTTTCAAGGGTTTCCGCGACGGTCTTTTCGATTTCCCGCACCAGAAGATTGAATGCGGCGCCTTCATGCATCGATACCTTCCGTCCCAACAGGTCCATGGCCTGGATGCCGTTGGCGCCTTCATGAATCGGGTTCAGGCGATTGTTCCGATAATACTGCTCTACCGGATAGTCGCGGGTATAGCCATATCCGCCCAGAATCTGTATCGCCTGATAATTCGCCTCCAATGTAAGCTCCGCGGACCAGGCCTTGATGATCGGCGTAAGAAGCTCAAGCAGCAGCCCGCATTCCCTGCGAACCTCCTCGTCGGGAGAGGTTTTCTCCTGGTCCAGAAGCCACGCCGAATAAAATCCGAGGGCGAATGTTCCTTCCACATAGGCTTTCTGCATCAGCAGCATGCGCCGGATATCCGGATGTTCGACCAGCATGACCTGCTTGCTTTTGGGATCCTTGTTCCCGAGAGGGCGCCCCTGGGGGCGGTTCCGGGCGTAATCAAGGGAATAGAGATATCCTGCGTATCCCTGCATGACCGCGCCGATTCCGACGTTTATGCGCGCCTCGTTCATCATGTGGAACATGCAGGCCAGGCCTTTGTTAGGCTCGCCGATCAGGTAGCCCCGGCAGTCATCGTTCTCCCCGAAATTGAGCATGGTGGAGGTGGTGCCGCGGTAACCCATCTTGTGAATAAGTCCCGCCAGCGCCACATCGTTCGGCTCCCCGATGCTTCCATCTTCGCGAACCCGGTACCGTGGAACGATGAAGAGGGACAGGCCCCGGATTCCCGGTGGGGCATCCTTGAGGCGCGCCAGGACCAGGTGGATAATATTTTCCGAGAGCTCGTGCTCCCCGCAGGAGATGAAGATCTTGTTTCCCTTGATAAGATAATGGCCCTCGTCCGTCGGTCGGGCTGTGGTGGCGACATCGGCCAATGAAGAGCCGGCCTGGGGTTCGGTGAGCACCATCGTCCCGTAATAGCGCCCCTCGAGCATGGGGCCCAGATATTTTTCCTTCTGCTCTTCAGTTCCGAACACCTCGATCAGATTTGCCGCCGCCTTGGTAAGGCCCAGATAGGCGAGGGTTGCGATATTTGCCGCCGAGAACCACACCTGGCAGGCAAGAGTTACAATCCGGGGAAGTTGAATTCCTCCCAATTCCTCACTGTGATGAGCGGACAGAAAACCTGCTTCCGCATAGGCATCCAGAGCCTCTTTGACTTCCGGGATAATCTTGACCCGCCCGTTTTCCACCACCGGTTCGGTGGCGTCGAGTTCCATATGATGGGGAAAAAATTTTTCTCGAGCGATCTGTTCGGCAACATCGATAATCGCCTCAAAGGTCTCCCTGGAATGCTCCTTGTAATATTCATTCTCCGTCAGCTTCGTCGCATCGAGCATTTCATACAGCACGAAATTCAAATTGCGGCGGCTCATAAACTCTTCACTCATACTTCTTCACCTTTCCTCGATATTGTATCTATATATTCCAAACGGATCAATTTCGCCGGAGAGTGATTACCCATAAACTGCTGCAAACGGGTTTTGATAATTCAGGCGAACTGAACGCCGCAATCCTCTCGTCATCAATTCCACCGGAAAAGGAATCGTTGCATATGCCTTTTCAACTGTCAATCCTAAAAAACATCGTTTGTAAAATCATGTTTTGCAATGCGAAACTGAAAGTTTCGCACCCTCTTCTCACTGAGTTTTTCAATAGAGTTATTAGCCACAAAGTTCCGCTTTTGTAGTCTTTCCTAAAAAATCTGTTTACAAAAGACCCCTCGGAGTATTAAAGTATTAAATCGAAACATGATTTTGCAATGCAAACCATTCAGGATAATTCCACCCCTGCCCCAACTCGGGAACCGACATGTCTTTTCCGAAAGAAACTGTTTGTGCCGACTGGATCACCTCCTTCGGCAAGGCCATGCACACCGGCTCCGTCGTTGCAAGGGTGCATATTCCGCCCTCTCCCCGGCCATACGATGATCATCGGGAGTCTTGTCTTTTCTTCTCCCGAAACGCCTGCGGCAAATGCATACCCCGCTGTCCGGTCCAGGCCATCGATGACAAAGGGCATGACAAACTGCAATGCCTGAAGCACCTCCTCATCACAGCCGATTACCTAAAAACCCATTTCGGCTTCGAAGGATATGGATGCGGTCTCTGTCAGACAGGCGTCCCCTGCGAATCGGAGATCCCGACAGGCGCCAACCGGATCCGATGAATATCCAAAATATCCTTCAGATGGCCATCGGATCCGATGGCCCCCGCCAATCGCTGTAGATCTTTTTGAACCCCACCAATTTCATCGACTGCAGAAATCATAAAAGGAGGTAATGAATGTCTGAACTGCGGGAAAAAATCAAAAGAAAAAGTCTTCATTCGAAAATCATGGAACCGGAAGAGACGATCCCTTTTTTCAAAAACGGAATGGACCTTGGATTCTCGGGTTTTGCGGGAGGCAATCCCAAGCTCATTCCCATGATTCTGGCCGATCACGTAGAGAAAAACGAACTCCAAGGGAAAATGCGCTTCAACGTCTTTACGGGCGCTTCTATCGGACTGGACGTGGAGGACCGATGGGCCTCCCTTCTCATGACCGACAAGCGCTGGCCCTACCAGACCGCCAACGTGAGCCGGGAGCAGCTCAACATAGGCCTGATTCGGATGGGCGACATGCACCTTTCGATATTCGCGCAGGACCTCGGTTACGGCTTCTACACCCTGGAAAACGAGTGCAAGCTCGATATCGGCATCATCGAAGCCAGTGAGATCAAAGAAGACGGCGGTATCATCCTGACCTCTTCCATCGGCGTCTGTCCGGAAATCGTCCAACTTGCCGACAAGATCATCATCGAAATCAATACGGCCGTCCCTTCATTCGAGGGTCTGCACGACATCGTCATGCCCGAGCGACCGCCGCACAAGAAACCTTACCTCATCACGAAAGTGGATGACCGCATCGGAACCACCTATCTGCCCTGCGATCCTGAAAAGATCGTCGCCATCGTCGAATCCAGGAAATTTGGCGTTGGTCGTCCCCTGGGTCCTCCGGAAGAGGTGGAACAGGCAATTGCAAACCATATCCTCGACTTTTTCCAGTTCGAGGTGAAAAAGGGCCGGCTTCCGGAAAACCTTCTCCCCCTTCAATCAGGGGTGGGCAGCATCGCCAACGCCGTCCTCTGGGGACTTGCAAACGGTCCGTTCGACAACCTCAACATATGGACCGAAGTCATGCAGGACACCATCCTTGACCTGATGGACCAAGGCAAGGCAAACGCGATATCAGGAGCGGCCTTCGCCCTGTCTCCCGATGGCCTGAAGCGTTTTTACGGAAACTGGGAGCGGTACGTCCGAAAAGCGGTCATGCGTCCCTCCCAGATCACCAATCATCCCGAACTGATTCGCAGGCTGGGTCTGATTGCCATGAACACCCCCGTCGAACTGGACATTTACGGACACGCGAATTCCACCATGCTCGGCGGCTCGCGTCTGGTGAACGGCATCGGAGGCTCCGGAGATTTTCTCCGCAATGCCTATCTCTCCATCATGCACACGCCCTCGGTCCGAAAAACCAAAATCGACCCGACCGGCATCACCTGTGTCGTCCCCAAGGTCACCCATGTCGACCATACCGAACACGACCTCAATATCCTCGTGACCGAACAGGGTCTGGCCGATCTGCGGGGGCTCTCTCCGACCGAAAGAGCCCAGCTTGTGATCGACAAGTGCGCTCATCCGGATTACCGCCCGATCCTCCAGGATTACCTTGATCGAGCTACCCGGGAGTGCATTGCACGAAAAGCCGGCTATCAACCGCACATGCTGTTCAAAGTGTTCAAAATGCAGCAGAATCTTGCAGAAAATGGGACCATGAAGATAGACAACTGGGATTGATATCCAGGATTCGGAGAAAAGGCGAGGCGGTTTTTTAGCCTCGCCTTTTTCTATTGATAGCCGACCTCCGGCGTCAGTGCGATTCCGCTCCTCATGAAACTGCCGCTTCCTCGTCCGATTTCCCTTTCTTTTTCATCGTACAGAACAGCCTCGGCTAAATAGAGTCTTCTGGAAGCATGGATCACCCTTCCCCGGGCAACCATCTCCCCCGATGAAATGGGGCGGGTCATATAAATATTGAAACTGGCTGTCAGAACGAAGACGTCCTCGATCAGTGAGTTGACGGCGAAGAAAGCCGCATCATCGAGGGCTTTGAAATAGACGGACCCGTGAACCGCCCCGACGGGATGGAAGAAATCCTCCCGTACGGTGAGGACAAGTTCCGCCGCACCTTGGGAAATCGTCAGCCGCGGAATGAAGAAACGATTGATCGGCGCCCCGGCGTAGAGGTTCTCGAGCTTTCTGAAGTGAGCATCATTCAATGGCCGATTTCTCCAAATCACCTATCAAAATGATCTCTCGCCCCTTCGCTTTCGCTCACTCAAGCCGCAAAGACGGCAAAGGAACACAAAATGACCTGTTTTTTATTTTTCTGCGCGAGAGATTGTTTGAAATCGTTTTCGCATCTATTCACCTGGACTCCGGATCCCACCCCCGATAATGGCCCCTGGCATACGCCAGGGCGTTCTCATAGTACACGTCGGCGTTCAGCTTGGTCCTCTCGAAATTGTTCTGCGTTCTCACGACCTTCGCCGGCGCGCCCATCACGATGGAATTATCCGGGACGATTGTTCCAGCCTTCAGAAACGAATGTCCAGCGATGATGCAGTTGTTGCCGATAACGCAGTTTTCCATGATGGTGGAATTAATTCCGATGAGGCAGTAATCACCGATGCGGCACCCGTGGATGGTGCAATGATGTGTAATCGAGCAGTACTTCCCGATAATGGTTCCTCCCCTGGAACTGATATGGATCATGGCGAAATCCTGGATGTTGGTCTTCTCACCGATCACCACTTCATGCATTTCACAACGGATTACAACGTTGGGCCAGATGCTGGCTCCGTTTCCGATATGAACTTTTCCGTAGATGTAAGCCGAGGGATGGATATAAGCGGGATTATCCAGTACGACATCGGGACCGATTTCGCCCATGCAATTCTTCCCCTTATGCAATGAATCGAGTAATCAGGTTTTGCCTTCCTGGCCTTCTTGATGAACGGGATATACCCGCATCAGTCCTTCCTGAGCCACGGAAGCGACAAGGCGGCCGTCGCGGGCGTAAATGCTTCCCCGGGTGAACCCACGGGCATTGCCGGCACTCGGGCTGTCGGTGACATAAAGAAGCCAGTCATCCGCCCGAAAATTGCGGTGGAACCACAGGGAATGGTCCAGGCTGGCACCCTGGACATTCCGGTGGAGAAACGAAATGTCATGCGGCTGGGCAGCCGTCAGGAGCAGACCGAAATCCGAAGCATAGGCCAGAAGGCTCTGGTGCAAGTTCGAATTTTCGGGCAGGCGCTCCGAAATGCGAAACCAGCAACTCTTATGCGGCGGGTGGATCCTCTGTTCGTAGGGATCGCGGGGAAAAACCGGTCGTATTTCGATCCCCACATCCCGCACCAGGCGGGCAACGAAGTCCCTCGTATCCCCTTCTTCCGTGAAGACCTCCAGCAGATCCGGAAAATTCTCCGGAGCTTCCGTTTCGGGCATCGGGAACTGGTGCTCGAGACCCGTCTCTTCGATCTGGAAAGAGGCGGAGAGATTGAAAATCGCCTTCCCATGTTGAATGGCCTTCACCCGCCGGGTCGTGAAGCTGCGTCCTTCCCGAATGCGGTCAACCTCATAGACGATCGGGGCCCGGTCATCTCCGGGCAGAAGGAAATAGGCATGCACCGAGTGGGCCTGACGTCCCTCCACCGTCCTCCCCGCCGCATTCAGGGCCTGCCCGATAACCTGCCCGCCGAAAACGTGATTCAGTCCGAGTTCGTGGCTCCGCCCCCGGAAAAGGTTCTCCTCCAATTTTTCGAGTTCAATCAGTTCTCGAATTATCCGGTTCATTCCGCTCCCCGTTTTCTTTATTGCCGTCTTTCTGAATCCGATCCGCTGCGATCCGGCAGTCCGGCGGCAATGGTCACGGAAAAACCTCTCCTTCAGAAGAAAAAACCCGGACCAATCCCATCCCCTTCCCGTTCCGAATCCCGGGCCTAAGAAGCATTATGCCAATTCGAAAAGAATTTTTCCCTGGTCCTCGATTTTCTTCACCAGTCCCTGATCCTGGACATATTTGATGTGGGAAATCGCCTCGCCCGTGGCAAACCACCGCTGTGCAATGGCAAGAGTATCCCAGGAGTCGTATTGGATATCCCACGTCATCCCGGCGGCTATTTCATAGGCGTTTTTGCGACCCGACCGGAGGATTTCGATGACCTCATCCGCTCTTCTATGGTGGTGATCCTTCAGTTCTTTTATCCTTTTTTTGCAATCCTGCACCAGGCTTCTGTGACCGGGCAGAACCAGATCGACTTCCAGGCGATCAATCTTGTCCAGGCTGTCCAGGTAGTCCTGGAGGGAGTTCTCCTTGTCGGACCACAACTGAATGTTGGGGGTGATGTCACCAAGGATGTGGTCTCCGGATATGAGAATCTTCCTGCTCGGCTCGTACAGACATATGTGGCCGCGCGTATGTCCAGGTGTTTCAAGACACCGGAACTCATAACCTCCCAGAGCGAAGACGTAATTTTCCTGGACGATATTAAAACCCAGACTCCAGTCTCCGCTGAACTTTTTGCCGGGATGATTCTGCAGGGCGGATCGGAGATCCTTCTCGGGAAACCCGACCAGGCCCGCATACGAGAACATCTGTTCCCAGCCCCCTTCTCCCTCGATAATTTCCGCCTCGGGCCGGTTGAAATAGACCTTTGAGCCTTTCCGGGCCAGTGTCGACACGAGTCCCAGATGATCGGCGTGAAGATGGGTGACAAAGAAATCGGTGATCTCCAGATCCACACCGATTTCCTTCAAACCCTCTTCCATCGCCTCAAGGCACTCAGGACGATTGAACCCGGTATCGACAATCAGGTTGCGGTCCTCACCCTTTATCACGTAGGAATTGAGGCTTTTTAAAGGATTTTTCGGAAGGGGAATCTGGATGCGATACAGGTTGGGGAAAAGCTCTTCCATACTGCACTCCTTAATGCTGGAACTGCCGGCAATTTCCGAACGGAAGGGAATTTTCGGAAATCTAGAATGAAAGCCGGAGCGCCAATGAAGGCGCCCCGGCGCGGGTTGATGGATTATTTCAGCTCGGCGCGGGTGTATCCGAGAATCTGACGGGCGATGATGAGCATCTGAATCTGGCCGGTGCCCTCGAAGATGTCGGTGATCTTGCAGTCACGCATCCATTTTTCTACCAGCCAGTCCCGGGAATACCCACAGGGACCAAGAATCTCGACGCATCTCTGGGTGACGAGGGTCGCCATCCTGCCGGCCTTGGCCTTGCCCATGGAGGCTTCCAGACTGTTGCGCACGCCCTTGTTCAGCATGGTAGCCGCACGCCAGGTCAGAAGACGTGCGGCCTCGAGTTCCGCCTCCATGTCGAGAACGGCTTTCTGCACCGCCGAAAGGTCATGCATTCCCTTGTCGTATGGGATTGTTATCCCTTCCTTCTCGAGGGTTTCCTTGGTGAAATCCAGGGCAGCCCGGGCTACTCCGATGCCCATCGCGGCGACTCCGGGCCGCGTGGCGTCAAAAGTGGCCATGGCGCCCTTAAACCCCCCGCGTGTCTTGATTTCGGGGCTTCCGAGAATATTTTCGTAGGGGATGCGGCAATCATTGAAAACCATGGCAACTGTATCGGAGGAACGAATCCCCAGCTTGTGCTCCAGCTTGACCAGTTCCCTGCCCGGAGCGCCCTTCTCCACCACGAAACTCTTGATGGCGGCACGTCCCAAGCTACGATCGAGGGTAGCCCAGACAACGACGTTGTCGTAAGTTTTCCCTCCCGTAATAAAAATTTTCTCCCCGTTGATGATCCATTCATTGGTTTCGGGGTCAAGTTTTGCCGTAGTGGTGATATTGGAAGTGTCCGATCCGCAACCGGGCTCGGTAATGGCCATGGAAGCCGTGGCCTTTCCGAAGCGAGCTTTCTGCTCCGGCGTGGCCACTGCATTGATGGCGGCATTTCCCAGACCGCCCTCCGGCCAAGCCAGTGTCAGTCCGAGATCACCCCAGGAGAGTTCCTCGGTGACAATGACGTTTGTGAGAAAATCCCTGTTCATCCCCCCTCGCAGGCCGCCCTCGCCTTTCAGCTCTTCGGCCAATTCGTGGAGTTCAGGCATCTCACTGTGTTCATTCTCGTCATATTTGCGCGAAATCTTGCGGAACACGTTCTCGCATATTGTACGCACCCGTTCCTGGGCTTTCAGGGCTTCGGGACTCAATTCAAAATCGATCATATCCGATCTCCTTTTAAGGAAATATCTTCAGTATTGAATAACGGCGGCCAACCGGCCAAGCCGATTACGCAATCGCCAGGCCCTCCAGGGCGGCAAAACTCCTGCCGTTCCGGAACCATCTCTCCACAGGATGTTCGCGAATGTACCCGTGTCCACCCAGGATCTGCACCCCGTAATCGGTGACTTTCATGGTCTGGTCGGCACAATACCGCTTGGCAAGGGTCGACTCACGCGTCGCATCTTCTCCGCGGTCCAGTTTCCAGGCGGCGCGCCAGGCCAGAAGGCGCATGGCATCGACTTCCATGGCCGACTCTGCCAGCATGAAAGCGATGGACTGCCGATAGGCGATCGGTTCTCCAAAAGCGACGCGTTCCTTGGCGTATTCAAGAGCATACTCGTGGGATGCACGGGATATTCCGACGGCCATGGCGCAGAGGCTGGCGCGTGAGAGGTTCAGAAGACGGTTGTAGTCGATGCCCTTCTCGCCGCCGACGCGTCGATCGAGGTCGACTTCGCAGTCCTTCAAAGTTACGGTGAAGAGCGGCAGGGCGCGCAGCCCCATATACTTTTCACGCTCTCCCACACTCAGTCCCGCCGCATCTCCGTCCACGATATAGGCTTCCATTCCGGAAGCGCCTTTGGCATAAACCAGAATCTGCCTGGCCCGGTCTGCGAGGGGAACCATGCACTTGACGCCGTTGAGAACGGCCTTGCCGCCGCGCTCTTCCGCGGTGGTCTGGAGAGCGAAAGGATCGAAGCTCACCCTCGGCTCCATCAGCGCCGCCGTGGACGCATAGAAACTCTCACCGCAGAAATTGGGAAGCCATTTCTTCTTCTGGTCCTCCGTCCCGGACTCCAGAATCGGGGTCATCATGAGCAGGGGAGAAAGCGCACCCAAAGCGATGGAGAGATCTCCCCAGGCAAGTTCCTCAGCCATGATAATGGTGTTCAGGGCCGACCTTTCCATCTCGTGCCCCCCGTATTCTTCAGGAATCGAGGAGGAGAAGATCCCAAGCGCACAGACTTTCTCCAGCGCATCTTCCTGCAGGGTCGAACTTTCATCGCTCTCGTGGGCCAGCTTCCTGAACTCCTCCTGAGCAAATTCCCTCATCGTCTCCTGGATGAGTTTCTGCTCCTCATTCAAACTGAAATCAGCCATAATCATCTCCCTTCTTCATCGTTTGATTTGTCTCTCCATTCACGATCGTAAGCCGACCCTGAATCATTCATTCAGTCTTTCTTTTTTTCCATCTCTTCATCCCGCAGTGCCTTCCTGAGAAGTTTGCCAACAGCGGATTTCGGAAGATCCTTCCTGAACTCGACCATCTTGGGAACTTTGTAGGAAGCCAGATGCTCCTTGCAGAAATCTATGATTTCCTCTTCGGTGGCAGTCTTCCCCTCTTTCAATACCACATAGGCTTTTATCGTTTCGCCACGGTAATCATGGGGGATTCCGACGGCGATCGCCTCGGCCACCTTTGGAAATTGATGAAGGACCTCGTCGATGTCCCTCGGGTAGATGTTGTAACCCCCCGCGATGACCATGTCCTTCTTGCGGTCCACGATGTAGAGGTAGCCGTCCTCGTCCATGGTGGCGATGTCTCCGGTATAAAGCCAGCCGTCCCGGATATGATTGGCCGTTTCATCCGGATTGTTCCAGTACCCTTTCATTACGGTGGGGCCCTTCATGATCAATTCACCGGGCTCACCGGATTTCACCTCCGTGACGCCGTCATTGACGTCGACCAGTTTGATATCCGCATCGATGAACGGAACGCCGATACTGCCGGGCTTTTTAGGGCCGTACATCGGATTGCCCACCCCAAGGGAGGTGGTCTCCGTCATGCCCCATCCTTCCTGGAGAAATACGCCGTTGTCCCGGATCTGATTGAGAAGACCCGTCGGACAGGGCGCTCCGCCGGAGTTCACCAGCTTGAATTTTCTATCCAACCCCAAACTTTGCGCTCGGGGATGATTGAAAATCGCGTTCAGCAGCGTGGGAACCACCCCCATGAAGGAAATTTCTTCGAATTTCTCGATCATCCCCATGAATTCTTCCAGTTCGAATCTCGGAATGACTATGAGGGTATGTCCGGCAAAGATTCCCAGGTTGAGACAGATGATGTGTCCGTAAATGTGAAAGAACGGCAGCACCGCCAAGGAGGAGCTCTTTTCCGGCGCCAACAGTTGGGGATCATTGGCCCAGACGAATGCCTGATGTACCGCGGCCACGATGTTGGCGTGCGTCAGGACAGCGCCTTTTGGAATTCCGGTCGTCCCGCCGGTGAACATGATGATCGCCGGGTCCTCGGGGCGGATTTCCACCTTTGGGACACGGGCATTTTCGGGCTCCAGCAGTTTCGAGAAATGAATCCATTCCTTTTCCAGCTTCAGGCTCTCATGACTACTCTGAGGCATGCCTGCGATGAAGTCGGAGACGGCGGTGACGACCAGCCGCGGAATTTCCATTTCCTCCTGCAGGGGCCTGACGTAAGGCATCGTCAATTCCGAGGTGATCAGTGTGCCCGGCTCGGTCAGCTGGATAATTTTTTTCAGCTCAGTTGTCGTATAGGTAGGGTTAATACTGACTGCAATCGCACCCAGAGAAAGCGTCGCATAATAAGCGATGATGTACTGAGGCGTATTCGGAAGGTGCAGACCGACTCTGTCTCCTTTTTTAACTCCCATCGTATTCAGGGCGTTGGCCGCCCTCAATACCAGATCCCGCAATTCGCTGAAACTGATCTCCGTTCCATAAAAATGGATGGCGGTCTTGTCCGGTCTCAGATGGGCGGAGCGGAGGAGGAGTTCAGATGCCGGGATTCTGGGATAGCGCATCGTGGTGGGCACGAAATAATCGTAATTCTCATGCCAGTGCCTTTGCTCCATCTTCATCTCCTTTATCCGGAAATTTCCGAGCAGAAAATCAGTGGGAAAATTGACATATGGCGACGCCCTTCCGTTTTCGAGACCATCACCAACCGCAACAGGAGGCTGTCGGACTATCCGGGGCGAAGCGAAAATTTGGATGCTTGAGATTTTGGCTCGTTTGAGAGCTCATAGCTAAATCTATGGGCCGAAAAGGAGTCGAAATATGGGCCAAGCAGCCGGATTTGCAGCCGCCTCATGGATAATCCGACAGCCTCCTGACAATCAGCCGGGCATGCAGAATTTTTGATGAAGACGCTGCATGCCGCGCAGCCAACGTTCATAGTCGTTGGCCTTGTTCTGGAGATATTTCTCGACTTCCGGATGGGGAAGAATCAGAAATTTCTCGTCCGAAAGCCCCTGAACGACGCATTCAGCGACTTCCTCCGGCGAAACCGAGCCGACCGAAAGCATGGCGCCGGGCCCCCTGTCGACCAGCATGTTCGTACGGACCCCTTGCGGGCACAGGCAGCTGACCCTGACGCCCTGCTCCCGATAAGTAATCCAAAGCCATTCGGCGAAGGCGACGGCCGCGTGTTTCGTTACCGAATAGGGCGCCGATCCAATCTGGCTCAACAGACCGGCGGCGGATGCGGTGTTAAGCAGATATCCTTCGCCGCGCCGGATCATGTCGGGCAGAACAGCGCGAGCGGCATGGATGTGGCCCATAACGTTTATTCCCCAGATCTCCTGCCACTTTTCATCAGGGACTTCGACGCCTCCCCCGCATATGATGCCAGCGTTGGAGCAGAAAAGATCGATCCGGCCGTATTCGGCCTGTGTTTTATCCACCAGCGCCTTGATATCGGCCTCGACGGCGACATCTGTTCGAGCCGCGGTCCCTCCGATCTCCTCCGCAACCTGCGCCGCGCCGGCCTCATCGATATCGGAGACGATAACGGCCTCTGCGCCCTCGGCGGCAAATCGTCTGCACATGGCCCTTCCGATTCCGGTAGCCCCTCCGGTGACGACAACGACTTTCCCTTGTGTTTTCATCCATCCGTCCCCTTGCTGTTATTCGATCAGGACCGACTGCAATCTCCCCGCCGGAGATCGTCGTCAGGAAAAACCATTCCACCCCACTTCCCTGAAGAGCGGTCGGTACTCGCGTCCTCAACAGAATCTGAACATATACCCGTTGCTGTAGCCGAAAAAGCTTCTGAGTCGGGTTCTGAGCCTGAATCAAGGAAATCGATCCCGAAGAAATTTCAGGATCGGGTAACGCGCTCTGCCGAGGATAGAACGAAGTTTAATGTAGCGAAACAGCAGAGTAAGGGGATATGGTCGAAAAATCAATTACCTCAAAGGTAATTTCTCCAATCGCACAAACATTGGCGGATTTAGCATAATTACTTACCAGAGTCCCATTCGCTCCCTATCGTGCATTCGCATATAACCTGGTTTTTTCCCGGAAGGTCCCGACGTCTCCAGATGCGTCCTATTTTACCTAGGAGGTAATTGATTCCACGGGAATAGAATAATATTTTATGGCTTTGAATTAGGAGCAAAGCCTTGTATAAAGACCTAATCTATTCAGGATCCGGCGAAGGGTTCCGGAGCCGGTTCTCCGGCTCATCGATGTGGAAGCGACCCGCGATACCGTCCTTCGGCGGATGCAATCTCCGGTTTTCATTGAATTTCCATTAAAAACTCTTGTCCCGACCATTCTCGCCATAGGAGGTAATGTTCATGGGAGTACTCGACACTCCAGCCCCGGTTCGTCCCGGTGAAGAGTTGGACCTCGCTGCGTTGGAAAAATTTCTGAAGGATCACCTTCCCGCCCTGAATGGAACCATTCAGGTCAATCAGTTCCCCTCCGGGTTTTCCAACCTGACCTATCTTGTGTCGATTGGCGACAAGAGAATGGTGCTAAGAAAGCCACCCCTCGGAACAAAACCAAAATCGGGTCATGACATGGGCCGGGAATTCCGGGTTCTGAAAGCCCTTCAGCCCGTTTTCCCCTATTGCCCAAAGCCGATTGCGTTTTGCGACGACGAATCCGTACTCGGCAGCCCTTTTTACTTGATGGAACAGATTCAGGGCATCATTATCCGCCGTGAATATTCCGAAACCCTTGCCATTGGTCCGGAGCAGGTCAGACAGCAGCATGTTACATTGTTCGATGTTTTCGAGGAGCTTCATTCCGTCGATTACGAAGCGATAGGACTTGGTGATCTAGGGCGACCGGAGGGTTATTGTCAGCGTCAGGTGGAGGGTTGGAGCAAACGTTATGTCGCGGCGAAAACCCCCGATGCGCCGAGTTACGAGAAAGTGATGCAGTGGTTCCATGAAAAGCTCCCGACCGCACTGCAACAGAACGGTGGAGAACGGGCCTGCCTGGTTCATAACGACTACAAGATGGACAACGTCATCTGGGATCCGGAGGATCCTACCCGGATCATTGGAGTACTCGACTGGGAAATGACCACTCTCGGGCACCCGCTGATGGATCTCGGCAATTCCCTCGGCTACTGGGTTCAAAAGGATGATCCTCAATTCATGCAGGATATCCGTTCCATGGCCACCAATATTGCGGGAGCCTTGACGCGCCAGGAAATCGTGGACCGGTACGCGCAGAATTCCGGCATTCCGATCAATCACTTCGAATTTTTCCATGCATTCGGGCTTTTTCGACTGGCGGTCATCGCACAGCAGATTTACTACCGTTTTCATCATGGCCAGACTCAGGATCAACGATTTCAGCGTCTGATCAGAAGCGTCGTCAATCTGGAGCAAGCATCGTTGAGCATTATTGAACAGTCGGACCTCTGATCGCCTGATATCAAACCGGTTTCACCCTTGCGACACGGCGGCCGGAGAAGAAATTCCGCATCCTGTAGCGATATCGTTTTTTCGCGCTGGCTATACCGTAATCGTCTGATTTTGTTATATTTTTCGATATCGCCAACCAACCATAGAGAGGGAACTCCCGGTGGAAACCAAAATGTTCGACCTGACAGGAAAAGTTGCACTGGTCACCGGCGCAAGCCGGGGAATCGGAGAAGCCATCGCCCGCACCCTGGCGGGACAAGGCGCCCATGTCATCGTCTCGAGCAGAAAAATCGATGACTGCCGGGTCGTGGCCGAAAAAATCCGCGAAGAAGGAGGCGACGCCTCGGCCTTTGCCTGCCACATCGGAGACATGGATCAGATCGCAGCGATTTTCGAACACATCCGAGGCGCCCATGGCAGAATCGACATCCTCGTGAACAATGCGGCGACCAATCCCTATTTCGGACCCATTCTGGACACGGATCCGGGGGCCTTTCAAAAAACCGTCGATGTCAATATTCGCGGCTACTTTTTCATGTCCGTCCAGGCGGGACGTATGATGAAGGAACAGGACGGCGGGACCATCGTCAACGTCGCCTCCATCAACGGTGTTTCACCCGGCATCGGGCAGGCCATCTATTCGATCACCAAAGCGGCCGTCATCAACATGACCAAAGCTTTTGCCAAGGAATGCGGACGGGACAAGATCAGGGTCAACGCCCTTCTGCCGGGGCTGACGGAGACGAAATTCGCCTCCGCGCTGACCACGAACGAAGAGATTCTGAAGAGGGTCCTGACCACTCTGCCCCTGGGGCGCACCGCGCAACCGATCGAAATGGCCGGCGCCGTCCTTTATCTCGCATCCGATGCGTCCTCCTATACGACGGGCAGCTGCATTACGGTAGACGGCGGAGCCCTGATCTAGAGAGCGGCCCGGATTCGAGAATGGGTGCAATAATCCGCTGAGGGCGGAGAACACGGAGAAAGCCCTTGAACAAGAAATTCTCCGTGACTCCGCATGCCCGTACAAGCGAGGCGTGAAAAGAGATTCGCCCCACGAATGTTATTCGCATGCACCGGATCCGCACCCAAAGGAAAGAATTCCTCCTGCGAGTTTTATTTTTCACAAGGACTTTCGATGAATGATCTATTTTCCCTCAAGGGCAAGACCGCCCTGGTCACGGGAGGATCCCGGGGACTCGGACTGATGATCGCCCGCGGATATGTGATGTCGGGCGCCAAGGTGTATATCGCCTCGAGAAAGGCCCAAGCCTGCGAGAGAGCCGCCAGCGAACTCTCCCGGCAGGGAACCTGCATAGCGCTGCCGGCGGACCTTTCCACCGAAGAGGGGGTCAAGGCTCTGGTTTCCGACTTCGGCAGCCGGGAATCCCGGTTGGACATCCTTGTCAACAACGCTGGCAAAGCCTGGGGAGCGCCCCTTGAGGAATACCCGGATCACGCCTGGGATACGGTCATGTCCGTCAACGTCAAGGCGGTCTTCAATCTTACCCGGGATCTTCTGCCTTTTCTTAAAAAGTCGGGAACGGCCGGGGTCCCGGCCAGAATCATCAATATCGGGTCGATCGCGGCCTTTGTAGCCGAAAGCATGAGCGCTTACGCCTATGGCGCGAGCAAGGCCGCTATCCACCAGGTCACCTGCATGCTGGCCAAGGAACTGGCCGATGACCACATCACAGTCAACGCAATCGCCCCCGGACGCTTTCCCAGCCAGATGACCACATATGTCATCGAGAACAGGGAAGCCTACGAAGCCGAGCTCAAGAACATCCCTCTGCATCGCTATGGGGAACCGGAGGATATCGCCGGCCTGGCCATCTGTCTGGCTTCACGCGCCGGGGCCTACATGACTGGAAACATCATTCCCCTGGACGGCGGCGCATTGCTGGTCGGAGGGGGATTGAGCTGAGCACTTGGGTCAGGGAGGATATCAACTTCACACCGAAGATGCCGGCCCAGGCCAATGGAGGCCTTCCCCATTGGCCTCGAATGTGATATCACTGTTACGACAGATAATTTTCGAACATTCAGGAATTGCGACACCCTGTCGATGTCTTTAATAAAAAAGATTCTGATTGCCAACCGGGGCGAAATCGCCGTCCGGATCATCAAGGCCTGTCATGAAATGAATATCTCCACCGTCGCAGTCTATTCAGATGCGGACCGGCAGAGCCTTCATGTCAGATTGGCCGGCGAATCCGTACATATCGGGGCCAACCCGGCGACCGAATCCTATTTGAACGAAGAGAAGATCCTGGACGCGGCGCTTTCAACCGGCGCCGATGCCATTCACCCCGGCTATGGATTCTTCGCCGAAAATCCGGAATTTGCAGAGTCCTGCCGCAACCGCGGGCTTATCTTTATCGGCCCCCCGGCAAAAGCCATGAATGTGATGGCCTCCAAGGCCTCCGCAAAGGATCTGGCTCTGAAGGCGAAAGTTCCTGTCGTCCCGGGATATTATGGGGATGACCAGTCCGAGGGACGACTTGAACATGAGGCGGAGGAAATCGGCTATCCCCTTCTGATCAAGGCCGCCTTCGGCGGAGGCGGCAAGGGCATGCGGGTGGTGGAAAATGAAAAAGATTTTCCAGAAGCCCTCGTCTCCGCCCGGAACGAAGCCCGCTCCTCCTTCGGCAGCGATGCGGTCATCCTTGAGCGGTATATCAGCGCCGCACGTCATATCGAGATTCAGGTTCTGGCAGATGACCATGGAAACGTTCTCCATTGTTTCGAGAGGGAATGTTCCGTCCAGCGGCGCCAGCAGAAAATCATCGAGGAAGCCCCTTCGCCTTTCCTGACCGGCAGCCTCCGGGAGAGGATGGCCCGGGCCGCGGTGGAGATCGCAAGAACAGTCGACTATGCGGGCCTCGGCACCATCGAATTCATCGTAGAGGATCTTCCAGGATCGGAGAATTTTTATTTTCTGGAAATGAATACCCGTCTTCAGGTGGAACATGGCGTCACGGAGGCGGTAACCGGTCTCGATCTGGTGAGGCTTCAGCTTGAAATCGCCGAGGGCCGACCGCTGCTTCTGCGTCAGGACGAGATCGAAATGCGGGGACACGCCGTCGAATGCCGGCTCTACGCGGAAGATCCGGAACATCATTTCACACCGGCGATCGGGACAGTGCTTTGTTGGAACCCTGTGGAAAAATCGGACATCCGGGTTGATACCGGGATTTCCGCGGGAATGAAAATCACCCCGGATTACGACCCCCTGCTGGCCAAATTAATCGCCTGGGGAGACAACCGGAACCGGGCCCTTCGCGCCATGACGCGCGGCCTGAGAGATACGGTCCTCCTGGGGCTGAAAACCAACCAGAGCTTTCTTCTGAAGGTCCTTTCACATGAGGTGTTTCTCGCCGGCGACGCCACTACGCGCTTTGTGGAAAGCCGCCTGGAAGAACTCCTGCCCGCGCCCGGCGAAGCGGAAACAGACCTGATTCTGGTGGCTGCGCTAGTCGATGCCCTGGGCCGGAATCATCCCCCGGGACATCCCCCGCCCTTCAGAAGGACTCTGCCGATCGTTATCGAAGGGGACCGGCGCCAGGTCATACTCCTGGAGCATACTCCGACCATTTACGAAGCGGTTTTCCAGGACCGCGGCCACCGTCTGGAAATTCTCTTTCCGCCAGAGGGACAGCGACTGACAGTGGCCGTCGACGGCCGTGCCGCCTCCTATACCGCGGCGCGCGAGGGGAAGAACCTCTTTATTCATGCACCTCATCTCGGAAATCGCACTTTAACGATTCCCTCGCGCTTTTCAAGCGCCTCCCGATCCCGGACCGAAGGGAGTTATTTTGCCGCCATGCCCGGACGCATCGTCGACGTGCTGGTGCGCGAAGGACAGAAGGTAAGGAGCGGGGACCGGCTGATTGTCATGGAGTCCATGAAAATGGAGCACAGCACCGTCGCCGCGGAGGACGGAATGGTCGCTGAACTTTTCGTCCGGACGGGGGATTCGGTGGATGCCGGAACCACTCTGATCGACGTCCACCCCATGCGGAGCGATGCGCTTTCTTCAGCCGCCGGAGAATGAAATGACCCCAAAAAGGGATCCTTATAAAATTGATGTTCTGAAGGAAAAGGAAGCCTGGGCTCTTGGGATGGGGGGCGAGGACAAAATCCTTCGGCAGCATCGTAAAAACCGTCTGACCGCCCGCGAACGAATCGACGCGCTTCTTGACCGCGGCACCTTCGATGAAAACGGTATGCTTGCGCACAGCGATCTGCCCGGAGTCCAGGATGTCACCCCTGCTGACGGCAAGATCTGCGGTTTCGGGATGGTGGATAACCGCGAAATCCTCGTGACGGCGGATGATGTGACGGTACTGGCGGGAGCGGGCGGGCGCGTCGGAGTCGGCAAGTCCCACAGGCTGGCCGGATACGCCCAGCGGAAGGGAATACCGTGTGTAACCCTCGGGGATGCGGGAGGCGCCCGAATTCCCGACATCATGGGATCGGACGGGATGATGAGCATGACCTATCCCATTTCGGGACCCCCGAGAAATCGCAACGCGCCTCTGATCACCGCGATCATGGGGGAATGTTTCGGCGGACCGACCTGGACGGCTTCGGTCTCCGACATCGTCGTCCAAGTCAAGGGAACGGTCATGGCCGTCGGCGGCTCATCCATTCTGACCATCGCAACGGGAGAGAAATCGACGGACGAGGAACTGGGCGGATGGAAGCTGCACGCTTACGAGACGGGCCTGGTGGATCTTTTCGCGGAAAATGAATCCGATTGCCTTTTAAAGATCCGGCGGATACTGAGCTATCTCCCTTCTTCATCGAGTCAGCTTCCACCCGTGGCGCCCTGCGACGACGACCCGCGGTCGGAACTGGAAACTGTCATGGATGTCGTTCCCGCGGATCCCAAGCAAGCCTACGACATGCACCACCTGATAGAGTTGATAGCAGACCAGGACAGCGTCCTTGAACTGAAACCCTTCTATGACGGCAGCCTGATCACGGCCCTTGCCCGCATCGACGGGCATGTCACCGGGATACTGGCTAATAATCCGATGGTGACCGCAGGGGCCATGGGCCCTGGAGCATGCGAAAAAGCCATCGGATTCATTACCCTCTGCGATTCCTTCAACATTCCCCTGCTCTTTCTTCACGACACCCCGGGATTCCTGGTGGGAAAAGCCGCAGAAGAACGAAAGCTGGGATTGAAAATCATGGCGTTCATCCAGGCGCTGCACAGGAGCACCGTTCCCCGGGTGAGCGTAATTGTCCGCAAATCTTACGGCATGGCGCACTGCAATATGTCCGGAGGAAGAATGCAGAGCGATCAGCTCTACGCCTGGCCAACGGCCGATATCTCCTTTATGGCCCCGGAGGTGGCGGTCAATGTGATGTACGGTCGAAAGCTTCAGAACAGCGAGGACCCGGAAGGGCTGCGCCAGGCCTACATCGACGAACTGAATAAGGGGAGCGAACCCTGGGAAGGCGCCGGCCTCAATCTCATCGATAAGATCATTCACCCGAAGGACACGCGGCGTCAGATCATCCGGGCCTTCCGAAGAGCCCGGGGGTCCAATGGCGAGGGAGGCTTCAGTCAGCGCCTGCTGGCCGGATGGCCGAGAATGCTGTAAACAAAAGATCTCTTTTTAGGAGTTTACATGAAAATAGACCCGCTTTTCGCCCCCGTAAAAATCAACGGGCTCGAAATAAAAAATCGGATTTACATGCCTGCCATGCAGTTGAACATGGCCAGGGATTTCCAGGTGACCGATCAGCTCGTCGAATTCTATGCCGAACGGGCCAGGGGCGGGGCTGGAATGATCACCGTCGGGTATGCGACCATCGATGATTTTTCCGGTTCGGGAAATTTCATCGGCGCCCATCGGGACGAATTTGTATCCGGCCTCACCCGACTTGCCGCGGCCATCAAAGAAAACGGCGCCCGGGCCGGAATTCAGCTCAATCATTCTGGACGCTACAACCATTCCCTTCTTCTGGACGGCAGTCCTCCTGTAGCACCCTCGGCAGTCGCTTCCAAACTGACCCGGGAAACGCCGCGCGCTCTGGAAATTGAAGAAATTCCCCACATCATCGAATCCTTCGCAAGGGCGGCTTTGCGGGCAAAAGAGGCGGGATTCGAGGCCGTGGAAATCCTCAGCGGCACCGGCTATCTGATCAGCCAGTTCCTCTCTCCCCTGACAAACCGCAGAGAAGACAAGTACGGGGGATCCTTTGAAAACCGGATGCGCTTCGGGCTCGAAATCGTCCAGGCGGCACGCCGCCGCCTCGGAGACGATTTCCCTATTTTCGTCCGCATGAACGGCAACGAGTTCATGCCCGGAGGCGTCGGGACTCAGGAATTGGTCGCCTTCGGCAGGACCCTTGTCGAAAAAGGCACGGCGGACGCCCTCTGCATCAATGTCGGCTGGCATGAAGCGCGGGTGCCGCAGATCGTCACGTGTGTTCCCCGAGGCGCCTTCGCCTACCTGCCCCGGGAATTCAAAAGGGCCGTGAACGTTCCCGTCATCGCCAGCCATCGGATCAACGATCCTCAGGTTGCCAGGGAAGCCATCGATGACGGAATGTGTGATATGGTGGCTATGGGGCGCGCTCTTATTGCCGATCCCTTCCTCCCGGAAAAGGCGCAAAAAGGACGGGAAGGTGAAATCACCCACTGCATCGCCTGCGCCCAAGGATGTTTCGATAATTTATTCAGAATGAAATCGGTGGAATGTCTCTGCAATCCAAAGGCCGGTCATGAGCAGGAACGCCTGCTGCAAAAAACCGGCGCATCCAAAAGGGTGATGGTGGTCGGCGGCGGCGCCGCCGGGATGAGCGCGGCCCTTTCCGCTTCGGAGAAGGGACACGAGGTGACCTTGTACGAGCAGAACGGCCGACTTGGCGGGCAGCTTCATCTGGCGGGTGCTCCTCCCGGGCGGGAGGAGTTCGCTCAACTCGCCGGAGATCTGGAAGCGCAGCTTCGGGCGAGGAATGTCCGGATCATCTTTCATCGGACCGTTGACGAGGCGCTGATCAAAAAGGAAAATCCCGACGAAGTGATATTGGCCACCGGCGCCACGCCCGTCACCCCGCCCATCACGGGGGCGAATCTCTCCAATGTGGTCCAGGCCTGGGACGTTCTTCAGGATAAGGTCGTCACCGGCCGAAAAGTCGTGGTGATCGGAGGCGGCGCCGTGGGGGTGGAAACGGCCCTTTTCCTGGCTGAGAAGGGGACTCTCTCGGGAGAGGCCCTGAAGTTTCTCCTGGTCAACAAGGCGGAGAGTCCAGAATACCTGTACGAACTGGCGACCCGGGGCGCCAAGGAGGTCGTCCTGATCGAAATGACGGACGGCATCGGCCGGGACATCGGCCGGAGCAGCCGATGGGTCATGCTTCAGGAGATGGCCCGGAGCTCCATCCTGGCGATGTCCAGTGCCAAGGCCCTTGAGATCACCACAACCGGAGTAAAAATCGAACTCGACGGCGTCATCGAGGAGATCGAAGCCGACACCATCATTCTGGCGGCCGGCGCCGCACCTCACAATCCGCTGTTTTCCATTCTGGAGAAGAGGTCCATTCCCGCCCACGTCGTGGGGGACGCCAGGCAGATCGCCATGGCTTTCGACGCGGTGCACCAGGGATTCCTGGCGGGAAACGGAATCTGATCCAGGTCCAATCCAATTAAAAGAAGAGGAGAATGAATTTCATGCGAGCTGTTCTATGCAAAAGTTTCGGTCCCCCTGAAAATCTGGTTCTGGAGGAAATTTCCGCGCCTCCCCTGTCCGGGGGCCATGTTCGAATCGCCGTCCGCGCCTGCGGCATCAATTTCCCCGATACCCTGATCATTGAAGGAAAATACCAGGCCAAGCCCGAAATGCCTTTCTCGCCCGGCTCCGAAGTTTCGGGAGTGATCAAGGAGATCGGTGAGGGCGTTACCCGCTTCAAGCCCGGCGACCGGGTCCTGGCCATGACGTCTTCAGCGGGAGGCCTCGCCGAGGAGGTGGTGGTTCCGGAGTCGGCAGCTTTCGCCATTCCGGATGAGATGGATTTCCCGACCGCGGCCGGGTTTATTCTAACTTACGGCACGTCCTATCACGCCCTGAAGCAGCGTGCACAGATCAAGCCTGGCGAAACCCTCCTGGTGCTGGGCGCCGCGGGTGGAGTCGGTCTGGCCGCAGTCGAGCTGGGCAAGGCCATGGGCGCCCGGGTAATCGCAGGCGCCAGCACCGAAGAGAAACTGCGGATCGCAAAGGAACACGGCGCCGATGAATTGATCAATTATTCCACCGAATCTCTGAGGGACCGCGTCAAGGAACTTACCGACGGAAAAGGGGTGGATGTACTTTATGACCCCGTCGGCGGGGATCTCTTCGACGAGGGCGCCCGGCTCATGAACTGGAACGGACGCCTCCTGATTATCGGCTTCGCCTCTGGGCGGATTCCGAAACTGCCCGTCAACCTGACCCTGCTGAAAGGCTACCAGGTGGTCGGTGTTTTCTGGGGATCCTTCACCAAGCGGGAGCCCAGCGTCAACAAGGAAAACAACCGCGAATTGATGCGGTTCTTTCTTGATGGAGATATCAAACCCCTTGTTTCAGCGGTCTTTCCTCTCGAGCAATATGCCGAGGCCCTGAATACCCTGCTTCGCCGTGAGGCCATGGGCAAGGTTGTAGTAAAAGTTTCGGAATAGTACTAAAATCGCAGAATACAGTTTCACCGAGGTCACGGGATATGGAGACAAGATTTTGCATGAAATTATTTCTCCCTGCTTCCGTGCTCCGTGCTGAAATCAGCCTTCCGGCGCGAACTTCGCGCCGGAAAAACCCAAGGAGGATCAAATGTCCGTCAACCTGACAAAAGACTCGATCGATCTCGGTATCGTGACCACCGAGCCGGAAAAGATGCTGGCCTTCTACCGCGACACCCTGGGTCTGAAAATGCAGGGGGAAATGGCGATGCCCCGAGACGGCCGGATGTACCGCCTGGAGTGCGGCGGCAGTCTGGTTAAAATCGTGGTCAACGGAAAGCCTCCCCGCGCCGGATCTCCTCCGGGAGGAATCGGGGGCGCCACCGGGTATCGATATTTCACCCTCTCCATTTCCAATCTCGAAGAGATGGTCGAACGATGCAGCGAGGCCGGATACAAAATCGTGATTCCGAAATCGGAGATTCGCCCCGGCATCACCATCGCCATGGTGGAGGACCCGGACGGCAACTGGGTCGAATTCCTGAAAATCGACTGATTTTTCCAACATGAACCGGATTTCAAATTAACGGGATGACAACATGAGCTTTACCGGAACCGATTCCTACATCGCCACCGAAGACCTGATGCTTGCGGTCAACGCAGCCATTGTTCTGGGGCGGCCCCTGCTCATCAAGGGTGAGCCTGGCACTGGGAAAACCATGCTCGCCGAAGAGGTGGCCAGGGGGCTGGGAAAAACCCTCTTCCAGTGGCACATCAAATCGACCACCAAGGCGCAACAGGGACTTTATGAATACGATGCGGTCTCGCGCCTCCGGGACTCCCAACTCGGAGACGACCGGGTCCATGACATCGCAAACTACATCATCAAGGGCAAGTTATGGGAGGCGTTCGAGTCGGAGGAGCAGCCCGTCCTGCTGATCGATGAGGTCGATAAGGCGGATATCGAGTTCCCCAACGACCTGCTTCAGGAACTCGACCGGATGGAGTTCTACGTCTACGAAACCAGGCAGACGATCGTCGCAAGAAACAGGCCCATTATCATCATCACCAGCAACAATGAAAAGGAACTTCCCGATGCTTTTCTGCGCCGGTGCTTCTTCCATTACATCCGGTTTCCGGATCATGAAACGATGCAGAAGATCGTCCATGCTCATTACCCGGATTTGAAGAAAAAGCTTCTGAAGGAAGCCATGGAGGTTTTCTTCGGAATTCGGGAGATTTCAGGGCTCAAGAAAAAACCCTCCACTTCCGAGCTTCTGGACTGGCTTCATATCCTGACCCGGGAAGACGTCCCGCCCGAGACTTTGAAAAAAAGCAGGGATGACAAAAAAATGCCTCCGTTCCATGGGGCGCTGCTGAAAAACGAACAGGACGTGCAGCTTTTTGATATCCAAGTCAGGCGTTCCCTGCGTGGATACTGATCAGGCTGATGAAAACACCCATCGAGGTGTTACCTTTCCATAAAAAGCTGTTGGAACAAGTATGCTCATCGATTTTTTTATGCGTCTCAAGGTAGCAAGCATTCCTGTCACTCCGCGGGAATTTCTGACTCTCCTGGAAGCCATGCAGAAAAGGGTGCTGCCCTATGCAAGCTTGGACGAGTATTACGCCCTCTCCCGACTTTGCCTGGTCAAGAGCGAGACCCACTATGACAAGTTCGACAGGGTATTCGCGGAATACTTCAGGGGAACTGTTTTTGATCCCGAGAAGATCATCAAGGAGATTCCGGAGCAGTGGCTGAGGCAGTTGGCGGAGAAGATCCTGACCGAGGAAGAAATGCGGTCAATCGAAGCCACAGGCGACCTCGAGAAGCTCATGGAAATGCTGAAGAAGCGGCTGGAGGAGCAGCAGGAACGTCACCAGGGCGGGAGCAAATGGGTAGGCACCGCCGGCACCTCCCCCTTCGGCGCATTCGGATACAACCCCGAAGGCGTGCGAATCGGCCAGAACGAATCCAGACATCAACGGGCCGTCAAGGTCTGGGACAAGCGGGAATTCAAAGATCTGGACGATTCGGTCGAACTCGGCACCCGCAATATCAAGATGGCACTGAGGCGTCTTCGGCATTTCGCTCGTGAGGGTGCGGCGGAAGAGCTGGATCTGCCCGACACCATCCGCTCTACCGCCAAAAACGCCGGTTACCTGGATCTGCGGATGGTGCCGAAGCGGCACAACAAAGTGAAGGTACTCCTGTTTTTCGATGTCGGTGGATCCATGGATCCCCACATCTCCGTTTGCGAGAAGCTTTTTTCCGCGGCAAGGACAGAGTTCAAACACCTGGAATTCTTTTACTTCCACAATTTCATTTATGAAAGCGTCTGGCGCACCAACAGCCGCCGCAGAGAACAGCGCTTTCCCACCCTTGACCTGATCCATACCTTCGGATCCGACTACAAGCTCATCTTCGTCGGAGATGCCAACATGGCGCCATACGAGATCGAGAGCTCGGGCGGCAGTCTCGAACATCACAATCGTGAATCGGGCGCAACGTGGCTTCAGCGACTTCTGGACCATTTCACTCATTCCGTCTGGCTCAATCCCGTACCGGAGGATTACTGGCGATACACCACATCGGTTCAGATGATTCGCCAGTTGATGGAGACCCGGATGTTCCCCCTGACCATGGAGGGATTGATTCGCTCCATTCGGGTTCTGAGCAAGTAAATCGGTCGGGAGCGCTCCTGGGTGGTGATCCCGTTTTCAATACTGATCCTGATTCCTCAAGACAGCAAATTGCTGCCGGAATTGCATAAAAAGAACTGTTTCCTGTTCAGAAAGTAATTGAGGAGAAAAAATGACCGGCGCAGAAGCACTGTTGAAAACCCTTTCCGACGGAGGGGTCGAAGTCTGTTTCGCCAATCCCGGCACCTCGGAGATGCATCTTCTTTCGGCCATCGATAAAAGCGAGGGAGTGCGGTCGATCCTGGCCCTCTTCGAGGGGGTCGTCACCGGAGCCGCCGACGGGTACGGCCGCATGACGGACAAGCCGGCGGCCACTCTGCTCCATCTCGGACCAGGCCTCGCCAACGGTCTCGCCAACCTGCACAACGCCAGACGCGCCGGGTCTCCGATCATCAATATCGTCGGCGATCACGCCACCGTACACCTGCAGTACGATGCACCCCTGACTTCCGACATCACGGGGGTTGCCGCCCCCATGTCCCACTGGGTGAGGACCTCCGAATCGTCCGATGACCTGGCGGCTGCCGGGGCGGAGGCGATTGCCGAATCCCTGAAATATCCCGGAAGGATCGCTACCCTGATCGCCCCCGCGGATCACGCCTGGAATCAGGCGAAAGGCGCCGCATCGATCCTTCCCCGCCCTGCGCCTCGCGCCGTCTCGGAGGATGCCGTACAGGCTGCGATGGATGCGCTTCGCTCGGGTGAACAGGCCGCCATCCTGCTGGGGGGCCGCGCCCTTCGCGAAGGCGCCCTCGAAGCAGCTGGCCGGATCGCCGAAGCCACCGGCGCCATGCTGCTCGCGGAGACTTTTCCCGGCCGCCTCCAAAGAGGTGCGGGACGGGTCAAGGTCAAACGAATCCCCTATTTCGGCGAACAGGCCGTGAATTTCCTCAGGGACTTCAAGCATCTGATTCTCGTTGGCGCCAAAGCTCCCGTCTCCTTTTTCGCCTATCCGGACAAGCCGAGCTGGCTTTCTCCGGAAGACTGCAATATTCCCGTCCTGGCCGCGTCTCATGAAGACGTGACGGGCGCCCTGAAAAAACTGGCCGAGGCCCTTGGGGCGCCGCCGTCCCCGACGGTCGTTCAGCAGACGTCCCTGCCTGACCTGCTCTCCGGAAAGCTGACGCCTAAGGCCGTCGCCGCCAGCGTGGGAAATCTCCTGCCGGAGAACGCTATCGTTTCCGACGAATCGGGAACCTGCGGCCATTATCTCTTTCCCATGACCTCCGGATCCCCGAAGCACGACTGGATGACACTCACCGGAGGCTCCATCGGCCAGGGCATTCCCGTCGCCACCGGTGCGGCGGTGGCCTGTCCGGATCGCAAGGCGGTCTGCTTCTGCGGCGACGGAGCGGCGATGTACACTATCCAGGCTCTCTGGACCCAGGCCAGGGAAAACCTCGATGTCACCACCGTCATCTACGCCAACAACAGCTACGCCATCCTGAACGTGGAATTCCAGAGGGTCGGCGTGGGGGACCCCGGCCCCAAGGCTTTGAAGATGCTCGATCTTTCCAATCCGAAGCTCGACTGGGTACAGATCGCCGGGGGAATGGGCGTAAAGGCCACTCGGGCGACCACGGCGGAGGAATTCCACAAACAGTTCGCCAATGCGATGGCAACCCCGGGGCCTCATCTGATCGAAGCATCCGTATAGCCGATGAATATCCGATGGATTATCTGATAAAGGGTTTGCAGCAACAATCGTATCCTCAAGCACAAGGGCTTTCACCAGAAACGACGGGGAAAAACCATGACGAAGAAATCTGATGATCAAAAGAACTCAAAACCTCTCGTTGGACTGTTCATCACCTGTCTCGTCGATCTGATGCGCCCTTCGGTCGGATTTGCGACCGTTGAACTGCTGGAGCAGGCGGGCTGCAGGGTCGAAGTGCCTGAAGAACAGACGTGCTGCGGAAAACCGGGATACAATTCCGGGGATCTGGCCAACGCGCGCGACGTGGCGAAGCGGGTAATCGAGATTTTCGAGCCCTACGATTACGTCGTCGTGCCCTCCGGTTCCTGTGCGGGAATGATCTCCAGGCATTATCCGAAACTTCTTGCCGGCATCCCTCGATGGGAAAACAGGGCCGAGGTCCTGGCGGAGAAATGCTTCGAACTGACCGGATTTCTGACGGACGTAATGGGATTCACCGCTCCCGCGCCCCTGAGCGATCTGAGCGGCCGAACGTTCACTTACCATGACACCTGCACCGGCCTGCGTGAAATGCGCGTCAAGGCGCAGCCGCGTCAGCTCCTTCGGAACCTGAGAAATGTGGAGATCACGGAAATGAAAGGAACGGAGGAATGCTGCGGCTTCGGCGGCACGTTCGCCGCCAAGATGCCCGACATCTCCCGGCATATGGTCGATGCGAAAATCCGAAGGGCGGAAGATGCGGGCGCGCAGATCATCCTGGGAGGCGATATGGGATGTCTGATGAATATCGCCGGAAGGATGAAGCGTCTGGGAAAAGACATCGAGGTCCGGCATGTGGCTGAAGTCCTGGCCGGGCGCCTCGACATCCCGGCCATTAACGGAAAGGGTGAATAGTCATGGAATCCAAAAGCTCCGAATTCCTGGCCCGCTCCTCCGAAGCAATGCGGGACGAGCATCTGCAGAGCGTTCTGAATAAGCTGCGCGCAGGCCTCGAATACAAACGCAAGGCCGCCATCTTGAAAATCCCCAATTTCGAGGAACTTAAAGAGCATGCGCGCGCGGTGAAGGACCATACCCTGGCCAACCTTGACCATTACCTGGAGGAATTCGAATCCTCGGTCATTGAAAGCGGGGGGCATGTACACTGGGCCCGCACCTCTGCGGACCTGAACCGGATCGCTCTTGAAATCTGCCAGAAGGCCGGGGCCCTGCGCGTGACCAAATCCAAGTCGATGATTGCCGAGGAAACGGGACTCAATACCGTGCTCGAGGAAGCAGGCATCGAGGTGACGGAGACCGACCTGGGTGAATATATCATTCAGCTTGCCGAAGAGCCTCCGAGCCACATCATCGGCCCGGCCATACACAAAACCAAACAGCAGGTTATCGATCTTTTCAAGAATCATCATGATCTGGGGGAACGGGAACTCGAGTCGGTCAAATCCATTGTCGATGAAGCCAGAAAGGTTCTGCGGGACAAGTTCTGCAATGCAGATGTCGGGATTACCGGGGCCAATTTCCTGGTTGCCGAAACGGGACGAATCGGCCTGGTCACCAATGAAGGAAACGGCGACCTGACCGCGACTCTGCCCCGTGTACACATCGCGGTCGCCAGCATCGAGAAAGTGGTCCCCACACCCGAAGATGCTTCAGCCCTTCTGCGCGTCCTCGTTCCGAGCGCAACAGGACAGCCGATCACCTCCTACGTCAGCTTTTTCGGGGGGCCCAGGAAACAGGGAGATCCTGACGGACCGGAAGAATTCCACGTCATCCTGCTGGACAACAACCGCACCGACATGCTGGCTGGCGAATTCAGGGATATGCTGCGCTGCATCCGCTGTGCGACCTGCCTGAACCACTGCCCCGTCTATACAAGCGTCGGCGGTCATGCCTACGGATGGGTCTACCCCGGCCCCATGGGCTCGGTCCTGACGCCGCTGATGACGGGGATGGGAAAAGCCCATCTGCTGCCAAATGCCTGCTCATCCTGCGGCCGGTGCGAGGAGGTGTGCCCCATGGGAGTTCCTCTGCCCGACATGCTGCGCCAGTTAAGAACGATAGAACGGGAGCAGGGTCTCACCCCTGCCGGTTGGCGATGGGGGCTGACGGCCTTCATGAAACTGCTGCAGCACCCTCGGATTTATCATCTGGGCGCTCGCTGGACGACAGCCGCTCTGAAACGCATGGGGAAAAAACGAGGATCCATCGCCTCCATTCCCGTCGGGAGCGGATGGACGAAAGTCCGAGAACTTCCTTCCCCGGAAGGTCGGACTTTTCAGGATCTCTGGCGTCAGAAGAACAGAAAGGGAGCTTCGGGCAATGAATGAACAGGACGTGCGCAAACAAGACCGGGAAAAGATTCTGGGAGGAGTGCGATCCGCGGTCCGGAAAGATCCGGGCCATCTGGCTTCGGTCGAAGACCTGGCCAAGTACTGGAAATCCAGGCCGAGCGCTCCCCGCCCTCCGGTCGGCGACGATCTGGTGGAGACATTCTCGTCCCGTATCCAGGAATTCGCCTCCACCGTGGTTCGCCTGGACAGCCTGGAGGCCGTTCCGCGATATATCGCCGAATACGCCGGGACCGGGGAGGATGAAAACATCACCTTGGTCACGGGGGAGGACCCCCGTCTGGAGAACCTTCCCTGGGATACGGCCCCCGAAATCCGTCGCGAGGTACGGAAGGCCGAGCGCACCGATAACATCGGGCTCAGCCAGGCTTTCTGTGCGGTGGCGGAATCCGGGTCCATCGTCCTTCTCTCGGGAAAGGCCGACCCCACCTCCAACGATTTCCTGGTTGATCGGCATATCATTCTTCTGGCTGAAGACGATATCGTCCCTTATCACGAAGATGCATGGAAGAGGATTCGGGAGGCGGGATCTTCCATGCCCCGGGCCGTCAACTTCATCTCCGGTCCTTCCAGCACCGGAGATGTCGATCTGACCCTGCAGGTTGGCGTCCACGGGCCCCGAACCCTCCATGTGGTCATTGTACCGTCGAATCCCTCCTGATCCGGTCTTTGACTTGCACGAGCTTCATCTATAGAGGGGAGGATGAGAATGGAAAATAGCGACAGCCCACCCAGGATTGAGCCTCTTTCCCTGGAGACGCTTCCGTTTTTGCAGGGAAAACGGCTGGAGTTCGACAGCGTGGCGGAAATCCTCGTCGCCAGGGCCGATGAAATCCCGGAGACGCCCTGCGTGCTTTATTACGATCAGACCATCACCTATCGCGATCTCAACGAACGATCGAACAAGGTTGCTAATTACCTGAGAGATCAGGGCGTCGGCCAAGGCGACGTGGTCTCGATCATGGTCCTGAATTCGCCGGAGATCTATTACACGATGTTCGGCGCCCAGAAACTCGGTGCAATCGCCGGGATGATCAACTTCGCCCTCAAGGGTCCGGAAATCGCTTATCTCCTGGCCGATTCCAAGCCGAAAATCGTCTTTGTCGGTAGCGAATTCATGGCGGATTTTGCGGCGGGATTGGCAGAATCGAACCATAAACCCCTGGTCGTCGAAGTCGAAACGGACGTCGATGGCGGTAAAAACCTCGGGCAGAAGCGTTTTTCCGATATTCTCTCGGACTATCCCGCCCACGAGGCCCTGGTTTCACAGAGTGGTTCGGATCCCTTTCTCCTGCTCTATTCCTCCGGGACGACCGGAAGACCCAAGGGAGTGCTCCTCTCCAATGAAGGGCAGCTTTCCATCTGTCGCGATTTGACGGGATCGGGTCTCATCGAGGGCGAAGACGTGATGATCATCCTCCTGCCCATGTTCCACATCAACCCGATAGGGGTCTGGACCTTTCCCCTTCTGTATGCAGGACAGACCCTCTGCATCCGGAAGGCCTACTCCCCCGCCGATTTCTGGCCCGCCATCGTGGAAAACGGCGTGACCATCCTCATGGGCGTTCCCGCCATGTACAATTACGTCTATCATTCCATCGATCCGTCCGTGATCGACAGGGACCTGCTCAAACTCAAATATGCCTTCTGCGGGGCCGCGCCTCTTTCAGTGGAACTGATCCGCGGTTTCAGGGAAAAGTTCGGGGTGGAGATCATTGAAGGCTATGGGCTCACGGAGGCGACCGGCGTCTCCACCATCAATCCCGTTCTGGGCCAACGAAAGCCCGGTTCCATCGGAATGGCGCTTTCCGAACAGGATGTCCGGATCATGGACGACAATCTCAACGAAGTTTCCAGGGGCGATATCGGTGAAATCTGCATCAAGGGAGCTCCGGTCATGCTGGAATATTTCAACAGGCCGGAGGCCACCGAAGAGACCCTGAACGGCGGATGGCTGAAGACCGGCGATGTCGCTTACATGGATAAAGATGGATTCATGGTCATCGTCGACCGTAAAAAAGACATGATCAACCGGGGCGGAGAAAACATCTATCCCCGAGAAATTGAAATAGAACTCGAAGCGCATCCGGCGGTTCTTGCGGTGGCGGTGATCGGAATCCCCGACGAGGCCCTTGGAGAACGCGTCAAAGCGGTGATCGAGGTCGCGCATCCTGAAAAGATCTCGCAGGGAGAAATCCAAGAATTTTTAAAAGAACGGCTGGCCGGATACAAGATTCCCGAGTTCATCCAATTCGTGGAAAAACTCCCTCGGAATCCGACCGGCAAGATCCTGAAGCCGGCTCTTCGCGAAATGGCTCAGAAAGGGTAAGCGGATAATGACCAGGCTCACCAAGGAAGACATCATCGAAAAGGCTAAAGCCCTGGGGTTTGCGGATATTGGATTCACCACCGCCGAGCCTTTCATTTCCCAGAAGGAAATTCTGGAATCACGACGCAAGGAATATGCTTGGCTGCTGAAGTTTGGCGCCGACCCCTTCCAGGGGACCGATCCGAAAAACGTTCTCCCCGATGCCCGGTCGATCATCGTGGTGATAGACAGTTTTTTCGGCGAGGCGTTTCCTTCGAAACTTGAGGCTCACTTCGGACGTACTTACCTGAATGACGATCGAAAACTGAGGAGAGGTTATATAAAACGCCTTCTGGCTTTGCGTGATTTTCTTCGGGAGGCCGGACTGGAAGCGAAAATTCCTCCTTACATGCCCCACCGCCTGGCGGCGGCGCGTGCCGGCCTGGGGACCTTCGGCAAAAATTGTCTTTTTTATGCCCGCAATGGCGTGGACGGAGCTTCCTGGAACAGTCCCGTCCCCATCGTGGTGAATCGTGAATTCGCGCCCGACACTCCTTCGGTGGAGTTCGGCTGTCCCGAATGGTGCAGAAACGCCTGCATTGCCGCCTGTCCAACCCGGGCTCTTCAGGGTCAGGGAAAAATCGATCCGCGCCGATGCATCTCTTTTCTCACCTATTATGGACAGGACCTGCCGCCAAGGGAAATCCGGGAGGCGATGGGATTGTGGGTTTACGGCTGCGACCGCTGTCAGAATGTGTGCCCCCGCAATGCGCCCCGCCTGGCCGCACGAAAAGCCGTGAACGAGAAGGTGGCCGAGATGGAAGAGGATTTCGAGCTGCCCAGACTCCTTCACATGGACGAGAAATATTACGAAACGCGCATTCAGCCGCACATGTTCTATATGCCATCCAGCGAAATCTGGCGTTGGAAAATGAATACCGCCCGGGCGATGGGAAACAGTCTCGATCCCCTCTATGCTCCGGATCTGATCCGGGCCTTCCGGGAAAACGACGATGAAAGGGTTCGCGGCATGGCCGCATGGGCGCTGGGGCGAATCGGCGGACCTGAAGCGAAAATGGCCCTTGAAAGTTTTCTTGGCGAAAGCGCCGGGGGAACGGAAGAGGAAATACTTCACGCTCTCGGCAGATCGGGTGCTGCAAAGACGCCTGTGCGGAAGAGCGAGTCATCCCCTGCATAAAGGAGTTCAGCATGAGTTTTTTTGAAGTCGTTCAGGAGGCCTGCACCAAATGCGGCATCTGCGGACAAGTCTGTCCGGCCGGGATCCTGAAGGTAGTAGAAGGAAAATCCTCCCCCAGGAGCTTTGCAGGTGCGGAAAACATGTGCCTGACCTGCGGCCATTGCGTCGCCGTCTGCCCCGAAGGCGCCTTCTCTCTTAAGGCGATGCCCGCTGAAGCCTGCCCGCCGATTCAAAAGAACAGGGCTCCGGATGCCGGGCAAGTCGAACTGCTACTGCGCTCCCGCCGCTCGATTCGCAACTACAAGGAGCAACCGGTGGACCGGGAGAGACTTTCGGAGTTGATACGGGTCGCCTCTCATGCCCCTTCAGGCCACAATGCCCAGCCTCTCAAATGGGGGGTCATTTACGAGAGAGAGCAATTGATGAAGCTCGGAGGAATGGTGATCGACTGGATGCGTCACCTGATGCGCGAGCAGCCGGACATGGCAAAAAACATGCACCTCGAGTTCGTGGTCGCCGGATGGGAAAAAGGCCGGGATGTCATCTTCCGAAACGCTCCTCATGTCGTCTTTACCAAGGCTCACAAGAACAACCCTTTCGCGCCAGCAGCCTCGACCATCGCCCTGTCCTACATGGAACTCGCTGCTCCCTCTCTGGACCTCGGCGCCTGCTGGCTCGGGTATTTCCAGTCCGCGGTCGCGACATGGCCTCCTCTGGCGGAGGCTCTTGAGCTCTCCGAGAAGGAAATCTGTCTCGGGGCGCTGGCGATCGGTATCCCGAAATTTTCCTATCATCGGCTGCCGCTACGGAATGAACCGTCGATCCAGTGGTGTTGACCGTCGAAGAACACGTAAACCCGACTCGAGGAAAATGAAATGAACCAGCTTGTCACAATGGAAATCCGGGATGGAATCGCCGATGTGCGCCTGAACCGTCCGGAGAAATACAATGCTCTCAGTCCCGGAATGGTGGAGGCGATCATCGCCGCCGCGGACCAGGTCGCTGCTGACCGCTCCGTACGGGTGGTCGTTCTTTCTGGCAACGGGCGGGGGTTCTGCTCGGGACTCGATTTCGAGAGCTTCCAGAAATTCGCCGAAGCAGGGTCCCCGGAATCGGCGTCCCAGTCCTTCGAGACTCGCGAAGGAGATCCCTCCACAAACAATTACCAGCGCGTGGCCTACGCCTGGAAACTTCTGCCCGTGCCGGTGATCGCCGCCCTGCACGGCGTCGCCTTCGGTGGAGGGCTTCAGATCGCCCTGGCCGCGGATCTCCGCATTGCGGACCCGAAAACCCGCCTATCCATCATGGAGATCAAGTGGGGCCTGGTCCCGGACATGAGTGGAACACAGACTCTGCGGCACCTGGTGAGGCTGGACGTGGCCAAGGAGCTGACCTTCAGCGGCCGCATTCTGAAAGCGGAAGAAGGAGCGGGGCTTGGACTGGTCACCCGGGTAAGCGACCGTCCCCTGGAGGACGCGATGGAAATGGCCCGGGAGATCGCCGCCAAATCCCCCAGCGCCATCGCCGCCGGCAAACAGCTACTGGAGACCGCCTGGCGCTCGGATGTGGAAACAGGCCTGGCACTGGAGGCGCAGCTTCAGTTCTCTTTGATCGGCGGCCCGAATCAGGTCGAGGCGGTCAATGCCAATTTCGAGAACCGATCACCTGAATTCCGGGAGCGGTAAAGCAAAATATCGGAGACGTAAATGAGTCCGGAAATCAAAGGACATTGCGATCCCCGCTTTCAGGAGGTCGCCGAAGCGTTCCACGGAAATTTTCGTGATCGCAATGAAGTCGGAGCGAGTGTCTGTCTCACGCACCATGGCGAAACGGTGGTGGATCTCTGGGGTGGCCAGGCGGACCCGAAGGCCGATCGTCCCTGGGAGCGCGACAGCGTCTCGATCGTCTACTCCTGCACCAAGGCGGCAACCGCTCTCTGCGCCCATCTGCTGATCGAACGGGGGGAGCTCGACCTGCATGCACCCGTGATCCGCTACTGGCCGGAGTTCGGACGAAACGGCAAGGAAAAGATCACCGTGGCGATGCTTCTCAACCACTCCGCCGGTCTTCCCACCTTCCGGGAACCCCTCAAGCAGGGAGGCTGCTACGACTGGGACTACATGATCGGGCGACTGGAGGATGAGGAGCCTTTCTGGGAGCCCGGAACCCGCAATGGGTATCACATGCTCACCTTCGGCTGGACCGTCGGGGAGGTGGTCCGCCGCGTCGGGGGGCGGAGTCTGGGAGAGTTCTTTCGGAGGGAGATCGCTGAACCGTTGGGGATCGATTTCTGGATCGGCCTTCCCGAGGAGATGGAAAGCCGCGTCGCTCCCATGATCCCGCCGGCTCTCGATTCCGTGCCGGTTCTCCCTGAATTCTTTCGGGCGGTGCTAAGCGATGTCCAGTCGGTTCAGGGCAAGGCCCTCCTCAACTCCGGCGGCTTCAACGCCAACAGTCGCGAGGCTCACGTCTCTGAAATCGGTGGTGCCGGAGGGATTTCCAACGCCCGCGGACTGGCCGGACTCTTCTCCCCTCTGGCCTGTGGTGGGGCTATGAGGGTGGGAAACCTTATCAGTCCGGAAGCGATTGTCAGGATGAGCCAGGTTTCCATGGCCACCCAGCGGGATTTCACCTTGATGACGCCCAGCCGTTTTTCCCTGGGGTTCATGAGAGGAGTCGACAATCGCTACCGCCCGGCGGGCAATCTGGAGAGTCTCATTCTTGGGGAAAAAGCGTTCGGTCACGTGGGGGCGGGCGGAAGTCTCGTCTTCGCCGATCCGGAATGCAATCTGAGCTTCGGCTACACCATGAACCGGATGGATCCCAGCATTTTGCTGAGTGAAAAAGGGCAGATGCTGGTGGATGCCGCTTATCGAAGTCTTGGATATTCCTCTTCTTCGAGCGGTGCGTGGATCAGGAAATGAACAACAGGAAAAATGTCCTCAGGGCATTTCGGAGGGAGGGGCGCGGTATGCTACTCCCTCTTGTTATTCATCCTGTTTTTCTTTTTTGTATTCTCCGATGACGGCGGGGATAAAGGTCGTCAGATCTTCCACAATGCAGAGATCGGCGTCATTGAACAAGGCGGTATTAGGGTCGGTATTGATGGCAACGATAAATCCGGAGCCGCGCATACCGGTCAGGTGCTGGGTAGCCCCGGAGATACCGCAGGCGATGTAGACCTTGGGCGTTACAGTGGCACCTGTAATTCCCACCTGCCGCCCGTATTCCAGCCAGCCCAGATCACAGATGGGGCGGCTCCCCGCCACGGCGGCCCGGGGAAAAAGCGAGGCGAATTTTCGGATCAGCTCCAGGTTTTCCTCCTTGCCGATTCCCCTGCCGGCGGCGACGATGATGTCCGCTTCATTCAAGGCGGAATCGATCCCCGCCTCCGATTTTTCAACACCGAGATTACGGACACGGTCCGAATGCCAGGACACGTTTTTGTATTCCACGGGATGACAATCCGCAATCTCGTCTTCGGAGGCTTTGAATACGCCCGGCTCCACGGTCAGAAGGGTAACCCCGACATCGGAAACGATGGTGTGGGTCATCTTGCCGTTATATATCTTCCGGAGGAAACAGAGCCGACCATCTTTCTCAGTAACCTTTTCCACCCCGGTTATACAGGCGCCCTTCAGCCGAATCGCCAGACCCGGACTGAAATCAAGTCCCTGAGTGGAGTTGGCGATGCAGACGTGGGTTGCCCCGGTTTCCCGCAGCTGCGCGGCGAGAATCTCCTTGTAAGCTTCCGAATTATAACTTTGCAGGCCGGGAGTGTTGATGGCCAGAACCCGGCATCCGGTTCTGGCTGAGATTTCCTCTGCCGGAGCCGAAATATCTTCCCCAGGAATCAGCACCGAGAGAGGAGCATTCCGAAGACGCTTCAACTCCCTGGCGAAAGCGATCAGCTCCCAGGTCACGGGCCTGATCCGTCCCGAGAGGTGCTCTGCAATGACGACGATATGCTCCATGATGAAATTGCCTATCGAATGGGTATTTTCCGACTCAAAATCCGGAGAAGCTCCGCAGCCTTTTCCCCCTGCGATCCCTGGAGAATCTCACCGCTTCGGGTCTTCTGGGGAAATCCCACTTCGGTTAACCGCTCCGGTGAGGTTCGAACGTCGAATGTGTCGAAATCGATAACTTCCAGCTCCAGACTTTTTGCCCGAAGAATCTTGGACAAGGCTGGGTAACGCGGTTTGTTGGTGCTGCTCTGGATGCTCAGAACCGCAGGAAAATGCAACAGGAGAAGATCCTTTAAACCATCTTCGATCTCCCGTGTGACCTGAAAGGATGCGCAATCCCGAGAGATCCGGGAGGCGACCACGGAGGTGGCGCAGGGAATTCCCAGAAATTCGGCCGTCATCGGGCCGACCTGCCCATGCATTCCATCCTCGGACATGACGCCGGCAAGAATGAGATCGTAATCCCGCGATCTGACGGCAGCGGCAATCCAGGAAGCAATCAGAAAGGGGCTGAGGTATTCATCGTCCGCCGTGCGGATATGAATTCCGTTGTCCGCTCCCATCCCAAGCGCCCTGCGAATTGTCTGGTTCGCTCTCTGGGGCCCGACGGAAAGAATATCTACGATCGTTCCTGGATTGGCCTCCTTGAGAAGGATCGCCTCTTCCACAGCATATTCATCATAGCGATTCATCCGGAATCCGGTGGATTCGGAAATTTTCGCCCAGGTTCCGGGATCATCGCTATGGGCGATCGCCTCGATATCGGGAACCTGTTTTACGCAGACCAGAATTTTCAAGTGCTGTCTTTTCATAGGTTTCAGGCATTCGGGCATTTCAGGAAAATAAACGAACTCAGATGAATTTTCATCATAGTTTCAATAAGGAAGGCTCTCAATTACCTTTGAGGTAATTGAGGCGCTCCTCAACTAGCTGTATGTTATAAAACCTGGTTTGATCCAGTAAGTCAACTGGATTTTTCCGACATGTCGCCTGGCTGCGGCTCCTGTTCAAAAAGTCGTTTCGCAAACCCTCCAAGGAAAAATCGGGAAATACCAAACAACATTCAGAGGAAGGAAAAAACAATGGATTTCACCGTATCCGAAAAAATGCAGACAATCCTCGAGATGATCAACGAATTCGTTGACAAGGAACTCATTCCCCTGGAACACGAGACCCTTACGAAATCCTTTTCCAGTATGTTGCCAATGCTGGCGGAAAAACGCGAAATGGTCCGCCAGATGGAACTCTGGGCGCCTAATCATCCCAAGGAATACGGTGGAATGGGCCTGGACATGATGGAACATGCTCTGGTATCGGAAGCTCTGGGCCGCACCACCATAGGCCATTATGTATTCGGCTGCCAGGCCCCGGATGCGGGGAATATCGAAATCCTTCATATGTTCGGCACGGATGAACAGAAGGAGAAGTATCTGGGGCCTCTGATCCAGGGGAAGATCCGCAGCTGCTTTTCCATGACGGAAGTTGAATACCCGGGCTCCAATCCCGTTCTGATGGGCACAACCGCGGTCCGGGATGGCGACGAATACGTCATCAACGGACACAAATGGTATACCTCCTCGGCGGACGGCGCAGCTTTTGCCATCGTTATGGCAGTGACCAATCCCGATGCGGCGCCCCATCAAAGGGCGAGCATGATCATCGTTCCGACCGACGCTCCGGGATTCAACCACGTGCGCAACATTCCCGTGATGGGTCACGCCGGTGCGGACTGGGCAAGCCATGCCGAAATACTTTATCAGTCCTGCCGCGTCCCCAAGGAAAATCTCCTGGGCGAGGAGGGATCCGGCTTCGCCATCGCCCAGAGCCGCCTCGGCCCGGGGCGGATTCATCACTGCATGAGATGGATCGGCATTTGCAATCGGTCTTTCGACATGATGTGCAGCCGCGCCAAATCAAGGGTCATCGCCGAAGGGCAGACGCTTGCCGACAAGCAGATCATCCAGGCATGGATTGCGGAATGCGCAGCGGAAATTCAACAGGCCCGCCTGCTGGTCCTTTACACCGGCTGGAAGATCGAGCAGTTGGGAGCAAAAGGCGCCAGGAAGGAAATCAGCATGGCGAAATTCGTAACCGCCAATACAATGCAGAAGGTGGTTGATCGGGCGCTGCAGGTTCACGGGGGTCTGGGGATGACCGACGATACAATCCTCGCACGTTTTTTCAGCCACGAGCGTGCCGCCCGAATTTACGACGGAGCGGACGAAGTCCACAAATCTTCTGTGGCCAGAAATATTCTCAAAAGTTACTAAAAAAACCGGCATTCACCGGTCGGATTCAAATCTCCCTGTCCACTGTTTTTTTGTAGGTGGACAGGGAGATTGTTTATTCTACTTTTCCGTCTACTCCATCTCCTCCCCCGGACCGGGGACTTTCTTCTTTGAAATGGTATTCCGCGTGGTAAACCTCCATATCCGGGGAATAGGCAACCTCGTACCCCGCATCCCTGTAATATTTCAGCATGGGATGGTTGCTGGGAAGAATATCGGCGCTGAATCCTTCGATTCCCATTTTCCTCGCATAGTACTCCAGTCTGTCGAAAAGGTATCTTGAGATACCCAGCCTTCGAAAGTCCTCATGAACCACCGTCGCGGTTTCGGCGATATTGGTCCTGGGATTGAGAGAATACCGCGCCACTCCCACAATACGTTTTCCCGATCCGATGCGTTGAAAAGCGGCTAGAGCCATTCGAGTGCGGTAGTCGATACAGCAGAGCTTGGCCGCCTCCAGATGGTCAAGCGTACGCTTGGGGGTAAAATAACGGTTGTAGATGGTATCCGGGCGGTGGCTGTAAAAAAATTCCTGGATCAGGCGCTCGTCCGTTGCCTTCAAGGGGCGAATCAACAACTCCCGGCCACCGAATTTACGCCTTTCCTCCATTTCCGTCGGATAGCGGCTCAGCGTCTGCTGCCAGACCTGCTCGTCTTCATAGACGTAGTGCTTCTTTTTGACGAAATCCAGCAGATCCTGCCGGAAATCGGGATGTGCAATGGAAATAAGGGCCAGCGCCCGCTCGCGAATCGTTCTTCCGTGCAGATAGGCAATGCCGTATTCCGTTACGATGTAATGAACGTCCCCCCGGCTTGTGACGACGCCCGAGCCTTCATCCAGGTGAGGCACGATCCGGCTTTTTCCTGAACCGGTGGTGCTGGGGAGAGCCAGGATCGGCTTTCCACCGCGACTCATGGCGGCTCCCCGAATGAAGTCGACCTGGCCTCCAATACCGCTGTAGAACTTGTATCCCAGGCTGTCAGCACAGATCTGCCCCGTCAGATCCACCTGAAGTGCAGAATTCACCGCTACCACCTGATCGTTCTGGGAGATTATGCGGGGATCGTTCACAAATTCCGAGGGATAAAGAGCGACACTCGGGTTCTGGTCGATGAAATCATAGATTCTGCGGGTCCCGACCACAAAGCTGGCGACCGTCCTGCCGGGATGAATCTTTTTCAATTTGTTGGTGATATTCCCGTTCTCGATCAAGGGCAGGAGCCGGTCGCCGAAAACTTCCGTGTGCACCCCCAGGTTTTTCTTGTCGGTGAGAAACTGAAGAACCGTGCCGGGAAGATTCCCTATCCCCAACTGAAGACAACTGCCGTTCTGCACGAGACGAGAAATGTGATAACCGACCTGCATCGTCACCTCGTCTGGCTCCTCGGTCGTCCATTCCAGAAGAGGAGCGGATGTCTCCACAAGGTGATCAATCTGATCCAGGTGCACTTCCGTTGCACCGTGGGTGCGCGGCATGTGTGGATTAATTTCGGCGATCACCAGCCTGGCACGGTCGAGGGCCGCCCTCTGGATGTCCACACTGATCCCCATACTGCAGAATCCGTGCTTATCCGGAGGAGTGAGCTGCAGCAGAGCCACCTGGTTGCCTCGTTGTCCCCGTCGGATGAGCTCGGGAATTTCGCTGAGAAAGATGGGTGTGTAATCGGCCCGTCCTTCCGACACGGCCTCACGGACATTGTCGCCGATGAAAAAAGCATTATGGCGGAAATGCCCTGCATATTTCGACTGCACGTAATCTGAAATTCCCATCGTCAGAAGGTGAATCAGTTCCACATCGTGCAGGCGTTCACTGTTGCGACAGAGGGCCGCCACCAGATCCTGCGGCTCCGCGCATGCGGTTCCGATAAAAACCCGCCATCCCGACCGTATCTGGCGCACAGCCTCATCGGCAGTTGTCAGTTTCCGGCGGTATCGAGCGGATAAATCGGCATTCAGATTCACTTCGCAGGGACTTTTCGGAGCACTTTGCACTCTCGGATTTTCGGAATATTTCCCCTTCGAATTTTTCACTTTACCGTCCCCCGGGCTGTTTAAAATTGAATCTTATGAAATTTATATATTCACAGAATGTCTAAAAAAATCCGGTGACAGGACTTGGCTGCTTTTTCTGGATGCGAAGGCATACACAAGCCATCTCAAAGTCTGGGAAAAATCGTAACGCTGCAGGGCGGATTTCCGGCGACACTCAAGTTTAACACTTTTCCAATACTTTTATCCATTCGCGGAGAAACCACAATTCAAAAAAAAGCCGCCCCCCATTCAGCTCGGGAGAGCGGCTTTTGCCAATCAGATATTATTTTTAAAAAATCGATTATGCGACTTCGAAGAGTCCGGCGGCACCCTGCCCTCCGCCGATGCACATGGTACAAACCACGTATCTGGCGCCGCGACGCTTGCCCTCGATCAGGGCATGCCCGACCATACGGGCTCCGCTCATACCATAGGGGTGTCCGATGGAGACGGCGCCGCCGTTGACGTTGAGCAGATCATTCGGAATGCCGAGCTTGTCGCGGCAATAGATCACCTGCACTGCGAAAGCTTCGTTCAGTTCCCATAGACCGATATCATCCATTTTCAAACCATGACGCTCCAGCAGCTTGGGTATCGCGAATACCGGGCCAATGCCCATTTCATCAGGCTCGCAGCCGGCCACGGCGATTCCGCGATAGATCCCCAGGGGCTGGAGGCCCTTCTGCTCGGCAACCTTGCGCTCCATGAGAACGGCGGCGGAAGCACCATCGGAGAGCTGACTGGCGTTACCGGCGGTGATGGTTCCCCCTTCTCTGACGGGTTGAAGACTGGAGAGGCCTTCCAGAGTCGTGCTGGGGCGATTTCCTTCGTCTTTTTCAAGACGGACTTCCTTGAAGGAAATCTTCTGTGTTTCCTTGTCCATGACCCCCATGCTGGTGGTCATCGGTGCAATTTCCTGATCAAACTTTCCGGCGGCCTGCGCTGCGGCGGTTCGCTGCTGGCTTTGGAGAGCATATTCGTCCTGCGCCTCGCGGCTGATGTTATAACGCTTCGCCACGACTTCGGCGGTGTCCAGCATCGGCATGTAGGCATGCGGGCTTTTGGCGATGACATTGGGATCGCCGAGACGGTAGCGATTCATCTTATCGTTCTGCACCAGACTGATCTGGTCCAGGCCCGCGCCCACGACAATGGGCAGGCCCTCTTGCATGATCTGGTTGGCGCCCAGGGCAATGGCATACATGCCTGAGGAGCACTGGCGATCGACGCTCATACCGCCGACATGAACCGGAAGCCCGGCCGCCAGAAGGGATAGACGGCCGATATTCATCCCGCTGGATCCCTGGGGCAGGGCGCAGCCCATAAAGACGTCCTCGACCTCGCCCGGATCGATGCCGGCGCGATTGACGGCTTCCCGGATGACGTGTCCGCCCATGGTCGGCGAATCGGTATTGTTGAAGGCGCCGCGATAGGCCTTTCCAATCGGGGTGCGTGCGGTGGATACGATAACTGCCTCTCTCATTGCATACTCCTTTTGTATGTTTTAGTCTTTCGATTGCTTCTGAGCTTCCAGCGCCAGGGTGACGAACTTGGTGGTCTGATTCCCCCCGCCCACAAAATCTTCCTGTCCTTCGGTGTCCGAGATTCTCTCCCAGTTTGCGGCAACCTTCTCGGGGCTGAGGTTGTCTCCGCCAAGAAACATGCCCCGCGACTCATAAATGCGCGTGCGGGCGAAACTTCCAGCGCCGGCGCAAAGGATCTCCCCCTGGGGCGCCTCTTCGCTGACGAGGAAGAGCAGGCCAGGAGTGACAGACTCGGGAGAGAGCAACGAATGAAGCTCCTTCGGCATCAGCTCGTAAGTCATGCGTGTCGCGGCGGTGGGAGACAGGGCATTGACCCGGATATTGTACTTGGCGCCTTCCAGACGCAGGGTATTCATCAGTCCGACAACACCCATTTTCGCGGCGGCGTAGTTGGACTGGCCAAAATTTCCATACAGACCGCTCGAGGAGGTCGTCATGGTGATCCGTCCATAATTCTGTTCCCTCATAATTTCCCAGACGGCTTTGGTGCAGTTCACCGATCCCATCAGGTGCACATCCAGCACCAGATTGAAATCGTCGACAGTAACCTTGGTAAAGGTTTTGTCCCGCAGAATCCCGGCGTTGTTTACCAGAATGTCCACCTGCCCCCAGGTCTCCATGGCCTGCCTGACCATGGCCTCAACCTGCGCGTAATCAGTAACGTTCGCGCCGTTGGCGATCGCTTCGCCACCTGCGGCCCGTATTTCCTTCACTACCGCTTCGGCGGCATCACTGGAGCCCCCGCTGCCATCGAGCGAGGCCCCGAGATCGTTAACAACGACTCTGGCTCCCCGAGCCGCCAGGGCCAGGGCATGGGAACGGCCCAGACCGTTTCCGGCTCCGGTTACAATAGCCACTCTTCCATCAAATCGGATTTCCATGAATCTGCCCTTTCAGGTATCTAAAAAAAATGATCAGCCCACGTAAAAAAGACTAAGAGTTTCCGCAATCAGGGCGGGTTTTTCTTCGTTTTTGATTTCCACGGTGACTTCGACCTTGCACAGGTATTGGCCCGGGGCTTTTTCATTGACTGCAAGAAGTTTAGGGATGGCTCGGATCTCTGAATTCACCTTCACCGGTTGAAGAAAACGAAGTTTATCCAGTCCGTAATTGACGGCCATCTGCACTCCCTCGGGGATGATGCCGCTTTGGGACATGAAGTGGGGAAGCAGCGATAAAGTCAAATAGCCGTGGGCGATCGTGGTTCCGAAGGGGGTTTTGCCGGCCTTTTCCCGATCGACGTGGATGAACTGGTGATCCAGGGTGGTATCTGCGAAATTGTTGATCCGATCCTGTTCCACTTTGAACCATTCGGTGGGTTCAAGGGCCTGGCCGATGAAATCTTTGAGCTGGTTTGGCGGTACGACCTTGATCATAATATTTCGCCTCCCTCGGATGTAGATGATTTTTCTCTTCTGAGCCGCGTTTTCACTATCATTCTGAGTGGCGGAGAATCACAGTGACACACTGTAACCCAAACAGGATTTTATTCCAAATCCATCTCGAGCAAATTTCAATTTACCCGCCTTTTTAAAAATGCGCCATTACTTCAGAAGTAATTTTCAACCTGGTTTTCCCGGCGCCTTGTCGATCGGCGGTTTCAATCCATAACGACGCTTTATTGCGGAGAGAAAGTTGAGTTCGCCCCTTGTCCTGGAGAAGAAATACATTGTTTCCTTTCCTGCAAAACGAACCCTGCAGTGACAAATTCTTGCGCATCCAGGGCTGAATCATGTATATTTGACCGGATTTACTTGATATTTCCTCAGGAATCAGCAATGCATTTTTTCACAGGCGCTGATTGCCGGAGAAAACCTTTTTATGTCACTCCCGGGGATGCCGCCATGAAGAATCCTGCGGCTTTGAAGGACAAAAATGCACGACGAGAAAAAAAATAATTTCGGCCGATTTTTACGCTTCTGGAGGACGACTTTCGGAATGAGCCAGGAGGATCTTTCCTGGGAGGTCGGCGTGTCGACGCGTCATATCAGTTTTCTGGAAAGCGGCCGATCACAACCTGGGCGGGGTACGGTCCTGAAGATAGCCCGGGCTTTTCATTTGAACACCAAGGACACCAGCAGTCTTCTGGTTTCCGCCGGTTTTCTTCCCCAACAGCAAAGCCTCACCCTTGATTCCCCTGAGTTGAAGTGGATGCGTAAATCCCTCATCACCGCACTGCGGGGCGGCGATCCGAATCCCACATCCGTAACGGATCCCTATGGCAATGTTCTGATGATCAACAGGGCCTGGCTGCGCTTCTATTCGGACAATGCCGCCCAGCCTGAATGTCTCGATGGTCCCCTGAATGCTTACCATCTCTATTTCGGCGACAAAGGCTTGCGACCGCACCTTCTGAATTGGGACGTACTCGCCTGTGGCCTGTTGATGAACCTCCAACAGGAAGTCCTCCTCAGCAGTGACCCCACCGGAGAGAAAATTCTTGAAGAACTGCTGACCTACCCCAATATTCCCGATGATTGGCAGCGCCGGGCAGTCGGCATAGCCCACATGCCGTATTACACTGTCAATCTCCAGCTCAGAGACCGGACGAAGCGCCATTATCGATCCATCACCAACACCGTTGGCACGACTCCCTACATTTCGGAGCCCCGGCTGCTGATTACCACCCTTTATCCGAAAGACGGCGAGCCCTATTCCCGGCTGGAGGAACTGGAGGCGGACTCCTCCCTGAAACACAAGCTGCTGCTGTATTGATCTATCCGCCCCGGATATAATTCTCCAGCTGTTCGATCATGAATTCCCTGTCAGCGATTATCGCTTTAACGGCATCTCCGATGGACACGATTCCCCCCAGGCTCTCATCCTCAACAACCGGCAGATGCCGGCAGCGTTTGTCGGTCATAAGGGCCAGGCATTCTTCGGCCGTCTGGTCGGGACGGATGTAGACAACTTTTTCGACCATGATCTCCCGAACGGGCGTATCCCTGGAGGAAACGCCCTTCAGGACGACCTTGCGCGCATAATCCCGCTCCGACAGAATCCCCAGGATCTTCGCCGATTGGACGACGACCAGGGCGCCGACCTCCTTGTCCGACATTACTTTGAGCGCTTCAAATACCGATTCATCCGGGTCGATCGTCCAGACTTCCCTCCCTTTCTGATCCAGGATCTGCTTTACATTTTTCATAACGTCTCCTTCTTTTTTCTGTAAAAACCCTGCTTCCGACAATAAGTCACTCGACGTAACTTCATTAGATCTAATTAGTTTTCGTCCGGAAACGGCCCTTTTCCGCAATCTCTGCGTCAAGCCGCGGATTTGATTGTGCGGCGTAAAGTACTACGCCTCCGCTCAAATCCTTGATTTCCTTGATTTTGCTAAAAATTGCTCGTTTCCAGATCGAAAACTGCATTAATGCTTACCGGGGTTTCCGGATGGACACTAATTATATACCGGAAATAGCCCTTTCTCCACTCGGTAGCGAGAATGCCCTCTTGTCGCGACAAACTTTTGATTTCATCCGATTCCGAGGTCGCACCTTTTCGCCTTCCCTTGACAACCGTCCTCCCGGACCTAAAATTTCAATCTGCATTCAAATCATCCTCATTCCTGAAGGAGCTGCCTTGTTTAACCGCGAGCACACGGACATAAAGGATAAGGAACTCATCTTCCGAGACCTCCTTTCAACAGGTCGGAGCACCATGCTGGCGCTGGGGAAGGAGTCGGATCCGATCTGCGAATTTGCCCTTTCCACCGCCGCGGGGCTCGAAAAAACACCTCGCCTCCTTGAGAGCCGCTTTCTTTATGACGCCCGTGGAAGCGAAATCTACGAAAACATCTGCGCCCAACCGGAATATTACCTCACCCGCACGGAAGCTTCCATGCTCGACCGATTCGCGGCCCAAATCAGCCGAATCACAGGATCTGTTACTCTCCTGGAACTCGGCTCGGGCAATTCGGCCAAAATGGATTCACTCTTCAGGGAATTTCTGGAGCAGTCTTCCAGAATCCGTTATCTTCCCGTAGATGTCAGCAGCAGCGCCCTGCGTCAAGCGGGAAAGGACATCCGCCGTAAGTTCCCGGACGTCCATGTCATCGGAATCCATAGCACCTATGAGAAAATGTTTCCTCTTCTGAGCTGTTTTTCGCCCTCGTTGATTCTGTTTTTGGGAAGCACGATCGGCAATCTGGACGAACAGGAAACCATCCGGTTCTTTTCTCGAATGACGCGGCAAATGGAAGATGGTGATTTTTTTCTCCTCGGTATCGATCTGGTCAAAGACCCAGCTCTTCTGGAGGCCGCCTACAACGACGCCGCCGGGGTGACCCGGGAGTTCACACGCAATCTTTTTGTGCGCATGAATCGGGAACTCGGCTCAGGAATTGATCTGGAGACCGTGGAGCACGAGGCAAAATACAATCCTGACCTGCGTCGGATCGAAATTGCTGCCCGCTTCGACCGCGGGCAACAGATCCGGATCTCTCCCCTGGGTCGGACCTTTTCGGTGAGATCCGGAGAAAAAATCCGGACGGAAATCAGCCGCAAGTTCGTTCTGGACGAAATGCCTCCTTTCCTGTCGGCCTTCGGCCTCGAGCTCCGGGAGGTTTTCACCGATGAGAAAAAATGGTTCGGGTTGCTCCTTCTTCAGAAGACCCGCCCCTCCACCCTGAAACCCATCTATGATGCCTGAAGGAACGAAAGAAAAACAAACCGGAATCCGCGATGGGCTGTGCGGCATCTGCCCTGCAGGATGTTGGGTTCGCGCGCATCTGCGGGACGGCCGCATGACCTCCGTGGAACCGCTGCCGGACCACCCCCTGGGCATTCTCTGTCACATCGGCCGACATTCCCCTGAAATCGTTCACGACCCCGACCGCCTGCTGCATCCTCTTCGCAGGACCGGCCCCAAAGGAACCCACGAGTTCGAGAGCATCACATGGGACGAGGCCATGGGAACCCTGGCAGGCCGCCTGCAGGCGATCAAGGCCGAACATGGAGCGGAGGCCACGGCCATCTACACGGGGCGAGGCAGTTTCGACATGGCTCTCTGCGATCTTTTTCAGCCCAGGGATGTGGCCGTTTCCTCAGCCTCCAGCGTTCTTTTCCCCTTCGGGTCTCCCAACACCCTGGGGGTAGGAGCCCTCTGTTATGTTTCCTTCGCCATGATCGCCCCGCACGTGACCATGGGAGAGCTGTATATCACCATGGAAACGGATCTGGAGCAGTCGGAGCTCATTTTTCTGTGGGGCGCCAATCCTGCTACGGACTCTCCTCCCCTGGCGCACGGGCAGATCCTTCGGGCGGCCGGCCGGGGGGCGGAAATCGTGGCTATCGACCCCCGACGAAACGGCACAGCCCGTCAATCCGGCGCCGAGTGGATTCCCATCCGTCCGGGTACGGACGGAGCCCTTGCACTTGGGATGATCCAGGTTCTCATCGAGGAAGAGATTTATGACGAGAAATTCGTCCGTGACTGGACGGTCGGGTTTGAGGAACTGCGTCTGTACGTACAGCATTTTCGTCCGGAAACGGTAGAGCAGATCACCGGAGTTCGGGCCGATACCGTGCGCCGCCTCACGCGACGGCTGGTGGAGGCGCGCGGGGCCAGCCCCGTCATGTACACGGGACTGGAATATTCGGACAGTGGGGTGCAGGCGATCCGGGCAGTCTTCACCCTATGGGCGCTGGCCGGCCAGTTGGATGTCCCCGGTGGGCTGCTCTTTCGGATGAAGGACAACATCTTCCCCCAGAACCGCGCGGGCCTGGTCCCCAACCCGGATATTCGAAAGGCGCTCGGACGGGACCGCTTCCCCGTCTACAGCATGTACCGCGGGGAATCCCACGCGATCGCACTTCCCGATGCCGTCCTTCACGGCGAGCCCTATCCCATCCGGGCGCTGATTATTCAGGGAGGCTCGCTCCTCACCTCCTGGCCCCAACCGGAGGTGTGGCGGAAAACTTTGAACTCCCTCGATTTCCTTGTCTGCATCGATCGATATCACACGGCGGATTCCGCCTATGCCGACCTGGTCCTTCCCGCAGCAACACAGTACGAAATCACCTCCTTCATGCGCTACGGCCCTTTGTTCAAGATCCGGGAAAAAATCGTTGAGCCTCAGGGCGAAGCACGAAACGATTTTCTGATCATGGCGGAACTGGCGCAGCGCCTCGGTTACGGTCATCTCTACCCCCAGACGGAGGAGGAGATTCTCCACAGCGCCCTGGAGGGAAGCGGCTTTACCCTGGAGGATGTCCGGGCCGCTGGAGGTTCCGTGCGTGTTTCCGTTAAGATGATGCAATATAGAAAATGGGAAAAGGGCCTGCTTCGTCCGGACGGAACCTCGGGTTTCAACACTCCGTCCCGCAAGTTCGAAATCGCTTCCTCCATCCTGGAGGAACACGGATACGATCCTCTGCCCGTTTACACCGAACCACGCGAGGGGCCCATTTCCCGCTCCGATATCGCAAAGAACTATCCCCTGATCTTCAGTTCGGGCGGCCGCACGCCTTACGATTTTCGCAGTCAGCATCATGGGGTGAAGGGACTGGGCGAAAGCCTCCCCGAGCCGCTGGTCACCCTGAATGAGACCGATGCGGCGGCCCGGGGAATCCTCAACGGGGATTGGGTCTGGGTGAAGACTCCCCGGGGAAGACTCCGCTATCGTGCTTTCGTTACCGCGAATATGATGCCCGGGGTCATCGACGCCAACATGGGTGGAGGAGGCCCCCTGGGTCCGCAGGCCTGGAAGGAGTGCAATGTCAATGAACTGACAAACCTGGATCATTTCGATCCGATTTCCGGGTTTCCTATCTACAAGACGCTTCTCTGTGAAGTGACCAGGGCGGAAGGAGTGAGAAAAGCTCCTTCCGGGCCGGGGGAACCGGAGAAAATTTCCGGTCAGATCGGAATCGCCCAGCCCGCCCCCGATCGAAGGATCTGCTTCGATCACAACGCGACCACGCCTGTCGACCCCGAGGTATTTGCATCCATTCGGCCGCTTCTGGAATCGGAATGGGGGAATCCGTCCAGCATACATTCTGCCGGCGGCACGGCACGATCGCTGATGGAAAGCGCCCGCCGCAAGGTCGCCCAGACGATCAACTGCACGGCCCGACGCATCGTTTTCACCGGGAGCGGATCGGAGGCGAACAATCTGGCTCTCCAGGGGGTCGTGCGTGCACGCAAAAATGCGGGGAAGCATGTGATCACCACCGCCATCGAACATCCCGCCGTGCTGGAAACCTGTCGCAGCCTGGAGGAGTTCGGCTTTGAGCTCACCATTTTGCCGGTTGACTCCCAAGGCAGGACAAATTTCGCCGACCTGAAAAGAGCCCTTCGGCCAGACACCGTTCTGGTCAGTATCATGCTCGCGAACAACGAAACGGGCGCCATTCAGCCTGTCTCCGAAATGACGCGCATCGTCCGCGGGCGGGGAATCATTTTTCATACCGATGCGGTGCAGGCCTTCGGAAAAATCCCCCTGGATGTGGAGGAGCTCGGTGTGGATCTGCTCTCCATTTCCGCCCACAAAGTGCATGGACCCAAGGGAGTGGGGGCGTTGTACGTTCGCTCCGGAGTGGAACTGGCGCCGCTCATCCGGGGCGGAGGCCAGGAGCGCGGACTACGCGCCGGCACGGAGAACACGGCGGGAATCGTCGGTTTCGGCAAAGCCTGCGAACTGGCCCGGCGGCGGATGCACCAGGGGGAGATGGGAAGGCTTGCGCAACTGCGTGACCGGCTGGAAGAAGGGATCCTCCGGCTCATTCCGGACGCCCGCCGCAACGGCCCCGCGGAGCGTCGACTGCCCAACACCCTTAATATGACCCTGCCGGGAATCCGGGGAGAATCCTTGGTTCTTTTCCTGGACCGGCGCGGAATAAGTTTCTCTTCCGGATCGGCCTGCAAATCCGGGAACCCGGAACCCTCCCATGCTCTTCTGGCCATGGGGTTGTCGGTCGATCAGGCCCATTGCGCGGTGCGCCTGTCACTGGGAAGGGGGAATACGGAAGAGGATGCGGCGTATTTTCTTGACTGCCTTGGAGAGATCCTGAGGGAGACGTCGGAAATGGTGCGCTTCGTTCCCTGCCGGTGATTTCCCGCAATTCCAGCCGGGAGACAAAAAAAATTCCTTCGGTAAATCAGGAAGAAAGCATTTTTTCAGGAGGGGGAAGCGGCCGATCGGTAAATAGAAGGTAAAATATCTGCTAGGGGCGCCACTCGTTGCGCCCGCATAATGCCCTTCCTTCAGAACAAGGGGGGATTGTTTTTCCCAAAATAATGCGAAAAACTTCCTCCCTCCCAAGGAGATAAAAGAATGGAAGCCAGAACGGGAGACCGGGTCCGAATAGAATTCACAGGCCGGCTGGAAGATGGAACCATATTCGATTCCACCCGGGAGAACGACTGCGCCAAGTGCCGGATCGATCCGGAGCCCCTGGAATTCACCATCGGCGGGGGAGAAGTTATCTCTGGCCTGGAACAGGCGGTTCGAGGAATGAAGCCCGGAGAGAAAAAACAGTTCACGGTCCATCCGGATGACGCGTATGGAGACTTTGACGAATACCTGCTGATGCCGGTGAACCGTTTTGCCCTGCCGAAGGGGCTGAATACGGAAATGGGCCAGACGCTGGAACTCACCGACGACGACGGAGAAACTTTTCTGGTGACAGTCAGGGAAGTCAGCGGGGAAAAGATCATTCTTGACGCCAACCACCCCCTGGCGGGAAAGAACCTTCTCTTTGAAGTCGAGCTGATCGCGGTCAATTGACCGCTGCCCATTCGCTTACGGTCGATCGGACCCCGTATCGTCTCATCGCTCCGCCCCCTGAGGGGCGGCGGCATCGTCACCGCGGTCCGGCAGCGGACCTGAATCCGGCAGCGGTTGGGGAGAAGGTGGAACGATTATTTCCCGGGCGGGCCCGAATCCCGGTTGAAAACGACGATCTTCCTCCGGACGCGTCTTTGGTCGGGCGGGGATCCCGGCGTTCGGATCAGGCTCAGGCTCCATCGGAGGAGGCTGCTTTTCTTCCTCGCGAAGATCGGGTCCAGGTACTTCAGGCGCCGGGAGCTCAGGCGCCTTTTCGAGTTGGGGCGCCGATTCTTTCTCGTCGGGAATCGGGGTGACCTCTCCCGTATCCCCGCCGGGTCTGTCTGCCGGCGGAGCGGCCAGCCCCTTTTCTTCCCGTGTCGGCGGAAGGCTTTCCCGTGGGCCGGTTTCCGGGGCAACCCCGAAAAACTGGGATCGTTCCTGAATTCTCTGGCGATGCTCCCGAAAGAACGTCTCGCGCTCTTCCTCATCGAGCTCACCCAGTTTCTCTCGAAACTCCTGCCGTTCCTCTTCAGTCATCAGGTTTCCGCCGTAGATCGATCCCCCTGCTGGCCCAATTCCGCCCGGAACTTCTGCGGAAAAAGCCATCGAAACTGGTCCGCTCAGAACAAGCACCCCAAGAATCAGCGTCGCCCAATGCCGGTTCATTCGTTTCCGTCTCTCCCCTGTTTTCTTTGATACTTGGAATATTACCTTTTTTCAAACGGATAGAGCAACCTTAGCATCTCACATGTGATCGTCAACAGCCGGATCCGTTAACGGCCGAAGCGGAACCAGTAGGCACCGACAATCCCCCATATGAAATTGAGTAGGATGACCAAAGCGGGCGTCAGAAGGCCGAACTCCAGTCCGAAAAGGCCCTTGCCCATGGAGGGAAAAACAACCAGCAGAACCATGAGAGAAGGAGCGAGACTGAAAAGAAGCCCTCGCCGCAAAGGACGTCCCTTCAGGACGGGCAAAAGGAAGAGAAGACCCCACAGACCTCCCCAAACCAGGCGTGGATAGAGCCAGGGAGCGGTGAAATCGGGGCGCAGTGCGATTCCCAGAGCGGCGGTGATTCCCGCCTGACCCAGAATCCAGATGTTGAAACTGTCCACCAGAGCTCCGATGAGACCTCCCATGAATGCTGCATTGATTTTTCTGATCATCTGAATTCTCTCAACTTGACATAACGACCTGAACAGGATACAAAAAAACAACTGAACATCTATTCACACGTTTGGGGGTGTCATGTCAACCGATATCTGTCAGATCGATTTTGTCAATGAAAAAGAGGTGGCAAGGATACGAGCGGAATTGCCCGGGGAGGGCATTCTTTTCGGGCTGGCGGATACTTTCAAGGTTCTCGGGGATCCGACCCGGCTGCGAATTCTCTGCGCCCTTGCAGCTGGCGAGCTTTGCGTGTGCGATCTGGCCGCCCTGACGGAGGTTTCGTCCTCCGCCGTATCCCACCAATTGAGGCTCTTGCGGGCCGCGGGACTGGCGCAATGCCGCAGGGAAGGGAAAATGGCCTATTACACTCTCAGGGACGGACATGTAAGAACCCTGCTGGCCAAAGGCCTGCGCCTCGAAGAGGAACGGTAACATGTTTCAGAAATCAGCAGCCTATCTCGTTTTCGTCCGGAAACGGCCCTTTTCCGCAATCTCTGCGTCAATCCGCGGATTTGATTGTGCGGCGTAAAGTACTACGCCTCCGCTCAAATCCTTGATTTCCTTGATCTTGCGAAAAATTGCTCGTTTCCAGATCGAAAACTGCATTTATGCTTACCGGGGTTTCCGGACGGGCACTATCTCGGATCCATAGCCGGGTGCTCGCTTTTTATCGGATGGTTCACCAACCTCATTTATGCATGGTCAGGAACGGATATTCAGGAATGGGTGCAGCCGGCCCTGGAGCATCCTCCCTCTATCTGGGCAGCGGTTTCCGCAGCCGTGCTGCTGGTTTTGATTGGAATCCAATATCTGCCGGGGCGAGGAAAGAACTCCTGCGGCTGACCGGCGAGCCGTGGGCTCCAAAAATCGGGACAGGACATATGAATTTAAAAACGAGATGCCTATTCTGTGGAATTATCGGCGAAGAAACATCCTCCTATTCCGTGTTTGAAGATGAAATCTCCCTGGCGTTTCTGGATCATCGGCCTCTTTTCCCGGGGCATTGTCTCCTGGTGCCACGCGGGCACTACGAGACGCTGACGGATCTTCCGGAGGATCTAACGGGTCTGTTTTTCCGTAATGTGCAACTTCTGTCCCGAGTCGTGGAGGAAGCGATGGAAGCCGAAGGCTCCTTCGTGGCACTGAACAACAGGGTCAGCCAGAGCGTTCTCCACCTTCATGTGCACGTGGTTCCCCGAAACCGGGGAGACGGGCTGAAAGGTTTTTTCTGGCCGCGTCATCCCTACTCCGGAGAGGATGACATCCGCAGGGTGCAGGCAAGGATTCTCGCGGTCCTGAACCGGATCCGGGAGACATGACCTCCCGGATCCTTCTCATGGTCACCTTCCGATGATTACTTTCCAGGATCTGTTCGTCTCCCGGGCGGCATACAACGCATGAGATCTGGCCTGCGGTTTTTCACGAATCCTTCCGCCAGGTTTTCGCCCGTTCGGATCCGGAACGGATGCAAGCTCAATCCGCACTCTTGCCGAGCCGCAACTGGGGCATGCCGGAACCCTGACCATTTCGTCGAGATTGCGCGGAGGGGTCTCCTCAAAAGTATTGTTGCAGCATGCGCAGTCCCAGTGATCAATTACCATCATAGGCTTTTCCTCCTTTCCACGCGTTCAGCGTTTTTGATTCCGGATTTCCACCGGAGATTGTTTTCCTTCTTCTTCTGAAGGGGGAATTCCTCCCATCTGAGTTTCAATTGCGTCCTGAAAGAACCGCACCAGGTGCATTCAGGGATAAGAACGAGCTCTTCTAGCCTGCGCACCGATGCGTCGAAATCGTCCCCGCAACTGGTGCATTTCAAGTGATCGATAATGATCATGGGCGCCTCCTTCGGCTCGCTCCGATGGTATCCCTTTGAGCCAAATCTCATCCGCCGGTGATGCACCCGGATTCTTGGATAGCTCCAACTCCCTTCCCCTTGTTTCTCGATTGATTACCAGGTCGGAGTCAGATTTCTGCTATGGATGAAGGCTCTAAGGGCTTCCATGTGCTCCAGTGTCAGATTTAGAAACTGCACCCCCATTCCAACCGGCAGATCTCTTTTAAGTATCCTTCCGGAGCTGTTCAACCAGGCCACCCTCCCCCGGCAGCGGATCTTTTTTCCCGGACCGGGAAGAAGGAATTCGAGATTCAGGGGAGAATCGATCGGCAGCGGATCATCGGTCTCAAGGAAAAGTCCGCCAGTACTCAGATTAATGGAATAACTGCTGAGAATACTCTCGTCCGGACCGAAGCGGACCAACAGCCTGGCATCCACCCGGGGAGCGATCCGCTGATCGAGCTGAAGGAATTTTCGGGCCGCACCCAGAAAATGCTGTCTGCTGACCGGTTCAAGAAGAATCTCGTCGCATCCTGCCTCCCGGCAACGACTCATTTCATCCTCCCCTTGCCCGTGAGTCACGACAATCACGGGGATGGAAGCCAGATCCGGGTCCGATTTGATCTCCCGGCAACATTCATCTCCGTTCATTTCAGGCATGTACAGGTCCAGAAACACCAGATCGGGCCGGCGCTCCCGAACCAGAGCCAGGGCTTCCCTGCCATTTTGGGCGATCAACAGATTGAACCCCGCTCGCCGCAGAAAGGACTTTTCAAGCTCGATGAAAAGTTCCACATCATCGGCCAGCAGAACCGTCCAGGAGTCGGCTCTCTGATTTTGCGCCGGCAAAGAGGAATGTCCGAGGGGCTTCGCCTTTTCTCCCGCATCTTCAAGGGTGATTTCCGAATTCCACATGAGATATCTCCATTCTCATTGTTTACCTAGTTCCAGTGCACCGGGAATCTGAATCTGAAACAGACGGCAGCCTGTCTGGCTCGGCTGGTTATGATATCCAGATTGCCAGAGCCGTGCCATATGTGTAAGTTATTGAATAAAGGTATGTAAAGGGGATCAGGAGGAAGAAGAGGTGCGAGAATGGTCAAACTTTTGACTTCGTGCAGGGTTCCGGGACATGCGCCCGTTTCCGAGTTCCTGAATTGCACCAACACTGAAAACAAAAAGGCTGCGGAATCCGCAGCCTTTTTGAATTCGCACCCCCCGGCAGAATTTGCCGGAAAGACGATTCTTCAGTTTTTCTCGAGTCTTATCAGGGTTTCCTCCGCCTTGCGGATCGCCTCCGCGAAACGGACCCATTGATGATAACTCTCAAGGCCCAGAATGGTCACTCCGGCGGTGAAAATAGCCCAGAAGTTCTCTTCCATTGCTCCGGAGAAATGATAGAAGATGAAGAAACCAGTCAGATATCCGACATGTCCGAATCCGCGGAAGGTCTCTGAACCCTGCATCATCCGGGCGAGAATGAGAAGAAGAGCCGAAAAGCTGTAGAGGACGAGAAAGGAATTGATCAGCCAGACAGGAGGTCCGGGCCCAAGGATCTTCATCCAGGAGGGAGGGAGCGGCGGCAAAAAATCGAAATCGCTGAATGCCCCGAGACTGACAACAAGAAAAAGAGCCATAGCCCATAGGCCACGCCCCGCCCGTGACCTCAGATCACGAATTTCCCTGAGGCACTTACGGCGGGGGTCATCCCGCATCTCGGAGCGCGTCTCGGAGGATCGGTTCATGCTCTCCCTTGCCCATTGTACTAATGACCGGCTTTTCTCCGGAACTACTAAGGTTGAATCTTCTGATCCGGGTTTGCTGATTCCGACCGCGCCTGCCGCAGCTGTTCAGCCATGCGGCGATGATTTTTCGCGATTCTCCCCAAATCCCCTTCCAGTTCGGGCAGATCTCTTTCCAGTTGCCCATCGGCGGCACGCTGAGCATGATCATCCAGAATCCGGATCGGTTCGAAAACGCTCTTCGTCAACAGGGCGGCAACGCCACCTACCGATAATATCAGAATCATGAAACTGAAGCCAAGCATTCTCCACCCGAGCAGGGAGAGAGTTCTGTCAAGAGGTGATCGGGACAGCCCGATATCCAGAATCCCAAGCATCTGCTGGTCTTCACCATGGAAGTGGCACGCAGAACTGATGCAACTCGGTTCGTTGTATATCGGAGCGGTGATCGCCAGAACCCCTTCGCCATCGGCATTCTGAAACTGTCGGGCCTTCTCCATGGCATCGCGGGACAGGGAGAGAGGTTCCGGTCCTTCATGGCACCCCAGGCAGCCCGCTGCGCTTTTATCGACGAGCCGGTTGTTCTCGGCCGGATCGGCCGAGAACATGATCAATCCTTTCTTGTTGAAAATACGGACGTGGCGGATATTCTGCTGCTCACCGATATTGTCGATGATGCGCTGAAGGGTTTCGCGGTCGTCTTTCAGCATAGTATAACGTGCCGATTTGATAATGGTATCGGCCAGGTCCACCGAATATCGGATGGTACTTTCGGTAATATCGGCTTTGATGACCGAATAGAGGAGGAAACAGCAGACCGCCACGAATCCGGTCATTGTAAGCGCCACGGGAATAATGGCTCTGGTGCAGGTCCTCTTGAACATGGCGTACCTCTCTTCGGAAATATCTCCTCGAATGCTCAGTCGTCCATGGAACGGAACATCTCCACGGGTGCCGGGTTCCCCTTCGGATACGTGATCTTTTCTTTCGCCAATTCTTCAACCGTGTCGGTCTGTTCCCGCCAGGTGTAGAGAATGGGAAGTCGGTACAGGATGAAGCGGTAGGTCACCAGGTACACGGCAAAAAGTGTGAGGCAGACCACCACTTCCCTCCAATGGGGGATTTCCTGGTAAAGCTTCCAGTTGAAGGCGATGAGGGCCGTGTTGATTCGGTTCAGGATGATGCCGAAGACGGTGAGGAATGCGGTGAACCGGATCACGCCCAGACGGTTATTGTGAATGGCCCAGGCGAACAGTGCGATCGGCAGGACGACTCCGATGAAAAGCTCCAGCATGAACCATTGTCCCCATCCCGTCGCCAGGTAGGCCCACTCGTTGTCATGCGCCACCCCGATAAGCTTGATGGCGAGATAGGTGATCAGCGCCAGGCTCGCTCCTTTGGCCAGCCCGATGGTCAGCGAATCGAGTTTATCGAGGAACTCCTCATCGCAACGCCATGCCATCGTTTTCTTCACAATCGTGCTGACGGCGATCACCATGCAGAGTCCCGCCGGGATAGCCGAGCAGAAAAAGAAAATCCAGAGAAAAGATGAGGAGTACCAAAGGGGATGGACCTTACCCGGTGCATAGGTAAAAAGCGCTCCCAGCGCCCCCTGGTGGAGAGTGGACAGGATAATTCCCGAAACGGTCAGGCCTATGGCTATTTTCCGGATGAAACGTTTGCCGGGAAGCCAGCCGATCCATTCGAAGAAAGAGGCTGAGACCTCTGCGACCTGAACGGACAGATAGGTGGCCACATGCCAGGCGACCAGGAAGAGGACCGCGGCCGTGCCGAAGGAGACGACCATCGGATACGGCAGGCGCCACGGCTGACCAAGGTCCACGAGAAGGTAAACAACCGCAAAGAAATACCCCAGCAGGCCATTCAGAAGGGCCAATCTCTCGATGGGCTGAAAATCATGACGGCCGAAGATTTCCACGGTGGTCCCGAGCATGAAGCCCGAAGCCGACAGGGGGACCATCGCAAAAAGTCCGAAAGCCAGAAAGAGTCCCCACGGGTAATCGTTGGAGCTATGTGTGACGAAACTCAGCCCGAAAAGGAATCGACCAGCAATGAGAGGAATGCCGATGGCGAAAATCACTCCGATTATCCAGTTGAGGGGATTGCGGATCGCCTGAATCAGGTACTGCCGGGGAGTAAGGCCGAGAAGCAGCTTTTCTCCCAGGCTCCATTTCCTCTTCCCCTTTCCTCTGGTGGGGGAATCCACGATGGGTACTCCGCTTTCGATGAGATTTTTCATGATTTTTCATCCTCCTGTGACTCATGGGAGTGATCCTCGTCCGCATGTCCTTTTTTGCGGGCCAACAGGTGAAATCCGGTGAACAGGGCGGGCCAGATAGCCAGGACCATGGGTACGGTGCTGAGGAATTCCTTGACATTGGATATAATCGGCTCTTTGCCCAGAGTGGTGTCGAAGCCCGCCTGTTCGAAGGGGACGCCGGAGAGGTACATCCAGCCGGTCCCGCCGACCTCAGTCTCTCCGTAGATATGATCGACATACCTGTCGGGACGCGCCTTGATCCTGTCCTGACCGATCTTGATCAGTTCCTTACGGTGACCGAACGTCAGCACTCCCTGAGGGCATGCCTCAACGCAGGCAGGCGGCTTACCGTATTTCAAACGTGTGTCGTAACAGAAAATGCACTTCTTGATGACCGGATCAAAAGCACTCGAATAGCTGTAGGCCGGGATCTGGAATGGACAGGCGATCATGCAGTTGCGGCAGCCGACGCACACCTTCTCGTTGTAGACTACCGCCCCCTCTCTTGTTTTCGTATAGGCGCTGACGAAACATGAGGTGAGACATGCCGGTTCATTGCAGTGGTTGCACTGTAATTTGCGAAAAAGCGGGTGATTGGCCCCCGGGGGATCGTAACGATTTACTACCGTGTAGGCATTTTCGTCGGGGCGGCGCTTCTGACCGCCGTGGCCGGTCTGGTCGAAAACCGATGGGTCATCGAACGGCATGGCCGGTTCGGGCAGTTTCTGCTCTTTATTGCAGGCCGCTTCGCAGCTGCGGCAGCCGACGCAGCGTGTCAGGTCAACCAGAACTCCCATTCCCTCGGGATATCCCTCGAAGGTTCCCGCCCCCATGGCTTTTTTACTCATGGTCAGAGTGGTCGCAGCGCCGCCTATCACGCTGGCAGCCAGAAATCTTCTTCGACTTATTCCTTTCATAACGAATCTCCTCGCTGATTTACACTCGCTTCATCCGGATTTTCAATGATGACCAGCGGCGGCACCCGATTCGGGAGCGTAGGCGCCGGCACGAAAAAGGGCATCACCTGCTTCGGTTCGCGGGTGACAGTCCTGGCACCCGGTGGGGCCTCCCATTTCATTGTGACAACCGAGGCAGCTTTGATGATAGGCGGCCTTCAACCCCGGCATGTCTCGATGGTAGCGATTCGCATCCATTTCCTTTTCCCGAAGATATTCGGGTGAAAAGGGCTCTAAGGGATGACACGAGCCGCATGAAACGACTTCCGTATCCTTGCTGTAGCTGTGGCATCGGGCGCAGTTTTCGTCCTCGACCGGGTCTCCGGTGCCGTGATGGTGGCAAGCGGCGCAGTTCCCGACCATGTCCATGTGCAGAAGATGATCAAAGGAAACGCCTTCGTATAATTCGGAGAGCGATTGCAACTCAAGAGACTCGGGTATCTCTCCCGCGTTGCCCCAAAGGGGTGATGCCATGAAAAACCCTGCAATCAGCATCCCCCAGGCCAGCCATTTCAATGTTGATTTTTTATCCATAACGGTTCTTCTCCTTTTGAATCACACCCCAAGCCTGCGGGCAGGGCCATTCGGATCAGCGATCCTTCACCGACTCCTTCACGGGGCTGTTGATGTATTTGTAGAATTTGGTAAAGACGATAAAAAAGGCTACGCAGATCAGGTATTCCACACCTTTGATGTACTGATAAAAGTCCACCAGTGTGTACACCTCCTTAAGTTCGCCAACTGACTGGAAAATCTGGGCAAGAAATTCTTTCATGACGTTTCTCCTGAAGGTGGGAGAGGTCTGTCCCCTCTCAATCAGTTCATTACTTGTTCACCGGCTCCGTAGCTGTCGCTTTCTCCTCTTTGGAAACTTTTTTAAACAGTCCCTTGATCATGCCGAACAACAGAATGACTGCTGGAATCATCTGGGAAACCACGAACAGGGCACAGATCCCGAGAAATACCAGGACCAGGATTCCACTGCTGTAGACCTTGGTCGTATCCACCGCCAGGGCAGGGGCTGCGAAGCTGAGCATTGCCAGAGATATCATCACCGTTTCGAACTTTTTCATGAGTTCCTCCTTCAACAGGTTTGGCCTCGGCCGGAATCAGCCCCGGCGGGGGGTTGCGGGTTTGTAAGATGCTGGAAAGCACACTGAACCACCTGCCGTATTTCCTCCCGATCCTCCGGTTTCATCGGTTTTAATGCATGGTAGAAGATTCCTTCTTTGCGAACCTTTCGTATCACCCCCAAAGACAATTCGTCGGAGATGAGGATAATCGTCAGGTTTCTGTTGCACTTTTTAAGGAGGGGGATCAGGTCCGAAGCAGTCAATTCGTCGAATCGACTGCTGAGTAGGACGACCTGGGCCGTCTTTTTAAGGATTCCATAAAGAGCATTGGCCGCTGAATTGGTCACGATCACGTGGTAACCCGATTCAATGAAAAGGTCGGCCATCTGCTTTCTGGTATCGATGTTTTCATCCGCAATGAGAAGTCCTAACATGGTCCAAACCTCTCTTTTGGAATTTGGAAAATCTCTCGTTTCCATTTCTCAAGATTTTTTCTCTTGATCCATGCTGACTGCCGGTGCGGTTTTTCTGGAAGAGAACGAGAAAATTCCCTTTAGCAACGAGAAAAACAGGATCAACCCGGGCACCGCCTGAAAAAGAATGACCACTGCGCCAAAGGTAAGGAATAAGATGGTCAGCCATCCGATTCCGCCGGCAGCTCCGTCCGCGGCGGCCAGAGCGGTGGAACTGCCTGCAAGGAGAAGAACGAGAGCGGATCTGAATGTGTTTTTCATAACTTTTCCTCCTTCCGAAAGAGGGCGGGAGATCATTCTCCCTGGCTATCCTTTCTGCATTGGGCGTACCAGGCAGGAAAAATTGCACCGCCTCGCTGTAAATACTCGACTTTGGGCCTTTTTCAGCCGATTCAAGTTTCGGAAAATGATGCGGATGTATAACTGGAACATACTTCAGGAGGAAGGATTCGTAACCGATGAGCGAGGCAAACGCATCTAGGCATTTGAAATAATACGGTATTTTTGACGCCTGACGGGTGTATGAAATTTTTATACATTTCAGTCCCGAAAAATGAACTTCCCGTCAAATTCGGATTGATTCATTAATCTTGACTTGATATTTTTATATCATTACAATTAGAGCGATTTTATTGTTGCGAAACCTGGCCCGGTTTCAGGAGGACTGTGTGGCAGAGCAGGAAGTGATTCGTGTGCTGGCGGTTGACGATGATGCCGTGATCCGGAACGGTCTGAAGCGCATCCTTGAGGCCAAAGGGTATGAAATAGAGACATTCGGAAGTGGCCCCCTCGCTCTCGAACGAATGGCCGATGCGCCTTTTGATCTGGTGATCACAGATCTGAAAATGCCCGGCATGAACGGACTTGAGGTCCTGCGTCGGATACGGGACCTGCAGCCCGAGGTGCCGGTCATCATGATCACCGGCTATTCGACGGTGGAAACCGCAGTGGAGGCCATGAAAAACGGCGCGCTGGATTACATTGCCAAGCCTTTCACGCCCGAGGAAATTCTGACCAAGATAGAAGCCGCCCTGCATCACAGGGCCGTTCTTCTCGACGATATCTATCTGCAAAAAGGACTCCGCGATTTCCATGGCTTTGAAATGTTTATCGGTGAAAGCCGGGAGATGGAAAAAGTCTACCGCAGGATTCTCCAGGTGGCGCCCACGGACAGCACCGTTCTGGTCACAGGAGAGAGCGGCACCGGCAAGGAACTGGTTGCCCGGGCCATTCACCACAACAGCCCGAGGAGGGAAGGCCCCTTTGTTGCCGTAGACTGCACCTCTCTGGTGGAAAACCTGCTGGAGAGTGAACTGTTCGGCCATGAAAAAGGCTCCTTCACCGGAGCGATTCAGACCAAATCAGGATTATTCAAGATTGCCGACGGGGGGACGCTATTTCTGGACGAGGTAGCCAACATCAGCCTCACCACACAGGCAAAGCTTCTGCGGGTGCTTCAGGAACGTGTAGTCACCCCCATCGGCGGAACCCGGCCGATTCCCATCAACATCCGTCTGGTCGCCGCGACCAACCGCAGTCTGAGAGACCTGGTCGCCGAAGGGAAATTCCGGGACGATCTCTTCTTTCGCCTCAACATTATTCCAGTCGAGTTGCCGCCTCTCAGGGCCAGAAAAGGAGACCTGCGCCTGCTCACGGCTCATTTCATCCGCCATTACTCCGAGGAGATAGGAAAGGAAATCAAAGGATTGGCGCCGGATGCTCTGGACCTGCTGGACAATTACGATTTCCCAGGCAATGTTCGGGAACTGGAAAACCTCATCGAACGTTCGGTGGTGCTTTCGGAGGGAGACTTTATTCAGCGTGAGGACCTTGAAATGCAGGTTCAGGAGACCAGGACCGGTTCCGTCGGGTACATTCCGCACAGCGTGGAAGAACTCAAGGAAAAAAAGCGGCTGCTTCGCGATCGGGCGGTGGAGCCGCTGGAACGCGCCTTTCTCCTGGATGCGCTGAAAAGAAACGACTGGAACGTCACCCGGGCGGCCGAAGAGGTGGGCATGCTGAGACCGAATTTTCAGGCCCTGCTGAAAAAACAGGGTCTCTCCGCTCGCAAGGGTCCGACCAGTTGATTCCAGCCCCACAGGTGGACCTAGTGGAAGTAAGTAATGACAATTAACTCCATCAACTAAACTGCCGGGCCGGATGCACCGACATCGCCCCTCGCATCCCTTGCAGGCGGGGAAAGGGGCAGAGAGATGATGAAAGTCGTTCCATTTCCCACCTCGCTATCCACATTGATTCGCCCACCATGGCTGTCAATGATTCCGTAGGAGACCGACAGTCCCAGCCCAGTGCCCCGAACCCCCTTGGTCGTGAAAAAAGGATTGAAAATTTTTTCAAGATTTTCCGCCGGAATTCCGCATCCTGTATCTCGGATTTCGAGGTGGACCAGCGATCCGGGTTCCCGCAGGTCCGTCTTCAGGATGAGATCGCCCCCCTCCGGCATCGCCTGAGCGGCGTTAAGGATAATGTTCATCAAGACCTGTTCGATCTGGTTCGGGTCGACCATGACGTCCGGCAGCGCGGGATGGTACAGACGGAGAATTCTGATGTTGAAAAAGAGGGTCTGATGCTCCAGCAAGGAGAGAGTCTTGTCCAGGAGATGATTGATGGAGACTTCCCTTTTGTGGGACACCGAATTGCGGGAGAATTCAAGAAGCCCCTGGACAATCGCGCCGCAACGCCGGGTTTCCTGCAAAATGGTATCTACATCGGGCTTGATGCCGGGATCGAGTCGAGGATCACCGGCGATAATGGAACCGAACATCAGGATTCCCGTAAGGGGATTATTGATTTCATGGGCGATTCCCGCTGACATTTCACCCAATGCCGCCATTTTTTCCGACTGAATAAGCTGTTTCTGCATGTCCCGGATTTCTCGGGTTCGGTCCTCAACTCTGGCTTCCAGCGCCCCCCCCCATTCTCTCAATTCTTTCTGTGCATTCCTCAGATTTTTAGCCATGACATTGAAGGACTGAGCCAGTTCCCCGAGTTCGTCTCCGGAGGGATTCTCGATGCGGCTCTCCAGATTTCCGGTCGCCAGTCTGCGGGTATTGGCCAGCAGTTTTCCAACCGGTCGATTGATCACCCTCTGTGTCAGTGCAGCAAGGCTCGTCAACAGGAGAAGGAGAAGTGCAAAAGTAAGAATGATGATCCCGTTGCGGTGCCCGATCATCTTGGAATTCATGTCTTCCAGGCTGACAATGACGTCCAGCACCCCCAGGAGTTTGTCATCCGGGCCATGGAAATGGCATTCAGCGACGAGACAACTCGGGTCGGTATAGATGCCTCTGGCGATACCGAGCACCTCCTTCCCGGTTCTATCCTTGAAAATTCGGCTTCGGTTCATGGATGAAGTCTGAAGAAGAGGAACCTCCTTGCCATGGCACATGTTGCAGGCTTCGGCATTCTTATTGATGACTTCCCCAATTTCGACATGATCCGTGGAAAAAATGATCACACCATCCTTATTGATCAGTCGGATATGCTCGATGCCTTTCTGGGTGCCCACCTCCTGAATCATCTGACGCACCCTTTCACGATCGTTTTCCAGCATCTGATAGTGCGTGGTCCGGATCAGGGTCTCGCTCAGATTGTCGACGTCCTTGACTGCCTCCTCGAGAAATATATTTTTCAGGGAACGAATATTGATCAGGGCAAAAATTATCATGGCCGCAAGAACGGCAGCGCTTGTCACTACGGTAAATTTGGTTAAAAGCTTGAGCTGCATGGGTGATTTTTCTCGAGGAATGAATATCGGGCTTAAATCTGCATCCTGACGCTCTTTCCTTTTCCTAAAACCTTCCTTTTTCCACTAATGATGTAAATTATAATTTAATGGAATCTTACCATAAATTTCTCCGGAAAGATGCCATGACTGTCAAATATCTGCAGGATCGGCTGAGTCCTCTCATGATAGCAACAATTTACTTTGTTATCGGAGGAGCCTGGCTCTTTTCCACCATCACGCCATTTGAACCGGCCAACTACGATGCATTAAAGAAACTCGCTGGGACCGGGGATATTCAGAAGATTATAGATTCAGACGACGATGGGTTCATCAGCCTGGGTGAATTGAAAAAGTTCAACGGTAATCAGGCACTTCAGAATCTTAGTCTTCAGGGGATCATAAATCCCGAGACCGTCACTCACGATTTGAAAATAATGGACAATCGCTGGGACTGCACCTTCTGCCACGCATCGGGTCCCGGAGCCATGCAGACCAGCTTTCTCGCCCTCCCCCGTGAAGACGGCGGCTTCCGGTGGAGAAAGGAGCCGTTCTGGATGCCCTGAACGGCACCCCCGATTTCTACATGATGGGCGCCACGCGCAACAGGACGCTGGACCTGATCGGATTGTCGATCCTCGCAGGAGGGCTGGTGATGCCGGTGGGACATGGCGCATTGCGTTTTCTGACCCGCAAGAATAGACGGTGAGAGGAGACGAACGATGAAAGAAAAAGTCAATGGCACATCCGAAAGAATCTATCTGCAGCCGACTCCGGTCCGCATCTGGCACTGGTTGAACGCCAGCGGAATCATCACTCTGGGAATTTCCGGCGCCCAGATCCGATTCCCGGAATACCTGAATCTCTTCGGCAGCTATAAGGCGGCGATCCTGCTGCACAATACGGCGGGCATCCTGGTGTCCATCTCCTTCTCCCTCTGGTTTTTCTACTATACCTGTGTCGCTCGCAAGATGACGAGGCTTTACGTTCCCAACAAGGAAGATCTTCGCCACGGCCTGATGCGCCAGGCGGTCTTCTACTTTTTCAACTATTTCCAGGGCGGGCCCAATCCCCATCATCCCACCCCGGAAAACAAATTCAACCCCCTGCAGAAATCGGCTTATCTCGCCATCATGTTCGTTCTCGTACCGATGGTAAGTCTGACCGGTCTGCTCCTGATGAACATTACACCATTGCGGGAAATGGTCCTCTTTATCGGAGGGCTGAAAATCCTGGTGGCCCTCCATTTTTTGCTGGCCTGCTCTCTTTTCGCCTTTCTTTTTACCCATGTCTATCTCGCAACTCTGGGCCGAACGCCTCTGGCCTATGTCAAGCCGATGTGGACGGGATGGGAGGAAATCGATGAGCACTGATCCCGAAAGGCCAAAAGGGTAAAGGAGGTTTTTATGAAAGGATTCGTACTCTTCAAATCGGGAACGGGAGTTTCAGGTCGCAAATCCGACGAAAACGCTTCAATCAGAAATGGTGACCCGGCTTGTTTTCAGGAGCTGATTTACCTGTCCCGCCACAGTCTCCAAGACCTGGTCCTGTTCATCCTGGTCAGTATGGCCTTCTTTCACCTGCGCTATCTCGACGTGATGGCGCCCATGACGGAAGATATCCGGGCTCTCCTCGGCAGCCCCCCTCCTCCGACCTTGAGCACTGTGGCGCTGTGTGGATATTCCATTTCGGCCGCGGTCCTGATTCTCGCCCGGACCGTCAATGGCTCCAGGCCCTCTTTGAAATGGTCCCATTTCGGTTTTCGAGCGGTGTTCTACCTCTTTTTTATCGCTTCTCGATCCCTTGCTGAGCATTTCATGGAAGTCTTCATTGCCGGCATGCTACTCATTGGACTGGAACAACTGAATATATGGACCTATTCCAGGAAAATTCTGCCCCGCAAAAGAAAAATCATCGAAAACACTTGACATTCAACTCTTTCTCTCCCCCTCCCGAACGGAGGGGGAGTCCATTTAACCAGGTGAACGCCGAAGTCGCTATCCCCCGAAACCCCTGCCCCGCATTTTCGATCCATCATCTGCAAAGCCTTCGTGAAATTCTTCAATTTTCAGGTCCTGTTTTCTCCGCAACTGTAAAATCAGAAAAATCATCTCTGCCCGCTTTGAAATCGATACTTGACCGACTCGACGATTCCTCTCCGGCGGAGCTGAATGCACTGGAAGTCGCCGTTCAGATCTTTCTCCACCGCCAGAGGTAGAAACCGCCGCTTCCATCCTGGGGCAGGCTTTTCCTCCTTTGGTTCAGAATGTTCGACGAAGGACGGAATGCAATACCACGTCTGGAGAGGTCTCCTCGAAAACATTTTCGGTGACCGCCAGATCCCAGTACACTCGAGAAGGGAGCGAGAAGGTGAATCCGGCTGCAACCTGCTGCGACCAGGATGCCAGTTCCCGAATGCCGCTGTCGTCATACAGGGGGGAGTGAAAATCGATTTGCGCCTTTAAGGCCAGCCAACTCAACGGTCGCCAGGCGGCGCCGAGAAATCCCGTTCCGATCACATCCCTCTGCATCTCCGGGAGGATATCGCCTCCGACAGGGATCACAATACCCGCGCCCCCGACCCAGGTGATTCGCCAGCGGGCCAGGGAGGCGGCGTCTGTTCCGGTCAGACGAAGGGAGTACTCGGTTCCGCCGCTTCCCGTGAGCCGGTTCGGATCACCAGTGGGCAGCTTGACTCCCGCCCGCAACGCAAGGGCGCGATCGATTGTATTTCGCAGAAGGGAAACCGCCAGGTACATGGAAATGTCGCCGGGACCGTCTGTTTCCTCCGTGACAGAAAATCGAGTCACCCCTCCCCTGCGGTAAACGTAATGAATCTCATCGTCTTCAACTGTTTTCCTCATCTCGGAGGAGAGGCCGAACAGATCGTGGAAATCGCCGATCAGATCGTTGAGATAACCCGGTTGATGGGTTATCCACGGCAGATCAATCCCCAGTTCGACGCCCCTCGCCAGTCCGTAGCGCAGTGCCAGTTCGTATCGGGACGATTCCCCCACAAAGGAAAGACTCTCTCCTGCACCGCTCCCGCCGCTGTAGCTGTTGGCCGCATTGGCGAGGAGACGCACGTCGAGATCCCCTTTGCCACTCAGACGCCCGCCTTCCGCAGGAGGGATTCCGAAGAGCTGGCTCACCGGGCTCAGATGGCGGGTGAAAAAAGGAGCGTCGGGGAAGGCCGCCGCAGAGGCGGGAAACAAAAGGGAAAAACCGGTAACTATACAAAAGAACTGACGCCTGAAAAGCCCGACAGGCATAGCATTCCTCCCTCGCATTGCAGAGCCGAAACGGCTCGATGTTCACAGGTTTTCAGAAAATTCGAAAGCGCGGCAAGTCGCATGCAGACTCGAAATTCAGCATGGCGCCATGGAAGAAATAGGATTATTTCCTTTCGACAATCGCCTTCATCACAATTTCCTCTATTTCGGCCCTGGAACCGCTTTTATGAACCTCCAGTCCGGTTCCCATTCCCTCCAGGCACAGGTCCAGCATCCTTTCAGTAAAGGAGGGCTTCCTCATCGATCTGGAGATCGCCAGAACGATTTCACTCATTATTTACCTCTTCAGGAAAAATACTTGTTGAAACAACTATAGAGTCGAGGATATTCTACGTCCCATGTCTTCGCAAATCACCGAATCGGAAACAGCGTATTCCCCCTCCGAACCACAGAGCCTTCTGACGTTCGAGTTCGTCGGGCTCTGTATGGTTATTTTCTTTTCCTTCTGTAATATCACCGTTTTTTACAATCTTTTCAATTATCTACAATCGCTGGGCATCCCCGGCGAATTGGCCGGCCTGGTGATCGGCGCCTATTCCTTTACGGCGATGATACTCTACCTGGTAGCCAGCCCGTACATCCGCCCGGGAAACGCTTTTCGAATCATGCTCCTGGGAATGACCGTCACCATTGTCTCCGGATTCTGCTATTTTTTCATTCACTCCTTCTGGGGATTGCTGGGCCTGCGGATGATCAGCGGTTTCGGGCAGTTCTTCATGGGAGCGGGAGCCATGGCGATTTTCGTGTCGGTCATTCCGCCGCAGAAGAGCGGTCAGGCTTTCGGCCTCTACTCGGTAGCCATCCTCGTTCCCTATGGGGGGGTGCCGGCCTTCATGGATGCAATATCCTTTCTCATCCCCACTCCGCCCCACGGATACGCCCTGGCCACCATCACTCTGATCCCGGCAGCCTTGGTCGTCTACAGGATTTACCGAAAAATCGGGAAGCGCCTGAAGGACTCGGGAGAAAAAAAATCCCTGCCTGCCTGGTCCGACATCCGCCACAATGTAAAACAGATACCGATATTCCTGCTTCTTCTTCTGAACATGGCCTATTTCACGGGATGGGGGAGCCTTTTTTTCCTGTTCAAGGGCTTTGCCAGCGAGCAGAATCTGGCCAATGTGGGCGTCTTTTTTTCGATTCTGACAGGCCTGATGATCGTGATCCGCCTCCTTGCGGGACGTCTTTTCGACGAGATGGACAAGGTGTGGCTTATCATGGCCTCCTTCCTCATCATTGCGGTGGGCCATGTGGCTCTCGATCATCTGCCCGGGCCATGGGCGGTGCCTTTCGTGGCGGTATTGTTCGGGCTCGGCATGGGAGCGGGATATCCTGCGATAAACGGCATGATGTTCGAAATCTCTCCGACACGGTTTCGTCCCCTGAACGCGAATCTGATGCTTTTTGCGGTCCAGGGAGGCTTTTTTTTCGGTCCCTTTATCGGGGGCGTGCTCGTTGCGCACTACGGGTATCACGGCTATTTTGTTTTCAGTATCGGCTTGATGCTCCTGGCGGCGGCACTGACCCTCCCCCTCGTCCTGCCTCGTTTTCGCAAGGTGAAATAACCGGCCGCCAAACCACATACCTCCGCGCAGACTCAGGTTTCCGGATCTCGTGAAATCAGGATTCCTTCTTATCGATCTTCTCGAGGAAAGGCCGGATAAGATCGAGCGGTATGGGGAAAATGATGGTCGAATTCTTTTCCGCAGAGACTTCGGTGAGGGTCTGCAGAAAGCGAAGCTGCAGGGCGCCGGACTCGGAGGAGATGATCTTGGCCGCCTGGGAAAGCTTTTTGGAGGCCTGGAATTCCCCCTCGGCATGGATCACCTTGGACCGCCGCTCCCGCTCCGCCTCCGCCTGGCGCGCCATCGCGCGCTGCATCTCCGTGGGAAGGTCAACATGTTTGATTTCCACGTTGGAAATCTTGACCCCCCAGGGGTCGGTCTGCCGGTCGAGAATTTCCTGGAGGTGGAGATTGATTTTATCCCGCTCGGCCAGGATCTGATCGAGATCCGACTGCCCGAGGACGCTTCGCAGGGATGTCTGGGCGAGCTGACTGGTAGCATAAAGGTAATTTTCCACCTCGATCATCGCCTTGTCAGGATGGATAACCCGGAAATAAAGGACTGCATTCACCTTGACCGAAACATTGTCTCGGGTGATGACGTCCTGGGGAGGCACGTCCATGGCCACGGTACGCAGGCTGATCTTGACGATCTTGTCCACAATCGGGATGATAAATCGAAGGCCTGGCCCTTTGACGCCGGCAAACCGCCCGAGCCGGAAAATAACACCTCTCTCATACTCAAAAATGATTCGAACGGCGCTTCCGATTACGACCAGGACAAGCGCCAGGGCAACAATCCACCCCACCAGATTAATGGGAATCATCATCGAAAACCTCCATCCAAAGTATGTCGTCGTATATTAAAGCCGGCAACCGGAAGCGATCCCTTTATTGCTGCTAATGTTTTTCCCTGTCCGCCTTTTTGACCTCCATACGCAGGTTCTCTCCCAGGCGGACCACCTCCACCGTCTCCCCGGCGGAAATGGGTTCGGCGGAGAAGGAATCCCAGTATTCCCCATGAACGAAAACCCGTCCCTTGCGGTCAATAGCGGTAACGGCCTCGCCCAGCTCCCCGACCATGCCCTCATAACCTGAGAAGAACCGGCCCCTCTGGGTGCGGACCACGAAAAAGAGCACCAGGATTATCAGACAGGAGGCCGCAGCCACCGTTCCCGCGATCACCGCACGGGAGATCTGCATGTAGGGTTCCGAGGTTTCGATGAGCATCATTGAGCCGAGGGTGAGAGAAATGATACCGCCGACGGTGAGCATGCCGAAGGAGGGAACGGCGATCTCGAGTAGAAAGAGAATAAACGCCAGAAGGATCAGCAGCGCCCCCACCCAGTTTACAGGAAGAGTCTGAAAGGCGAAGAATGCCAGCAGCAGTGCCAGTGCGCCGATGGCCCCGGGGAAAATAACTCCGGGTTGTGAGATCTCGAAAAAAATTCCGAGAATTCCGAGCATCATCAACAGGTAGGCTATATTGGGATTGCTGATCGTATTGAGTATCTCCTGGCGCCATCCCATCTCGACCTGCTCCAGCACCACTCCATCGGTCTGCAGTAATTTTTTCTCGCCCTTTCGAACATAGCTTCGGCCATCGAGTTTTTGCAGGAGGGCCTGTTCATCCTCGGCAATAAAGTCGATCACCTCGACTTTCAAAGCCTCCTCGGCAGAAGTGGAGGTCGCTTCGCGGACAATCCGCTCGGCCCAATCGGTATTACGTCCTCGTTGCTCGGCAAGGCTGCGGGCGTAGGCCGACGCGTCCTCTATCACTTTTTTCTTCATATCGGACTTTTTGTCGGTCTCCTCTTCCCCGCCCCCAACTCCGATGGAAACCGGCGTTGCGGCGCCGATATTCGTCCCGGGCGCCATGACTGCGAAATCCGAGGCCAGCGTGATCAACGCCCCGGCGGAAGCGGCCCTGGCACCGGAAGGATAAACATAGACGATTACGGGAATCCGGGAGCCGAGAATCCCCTGAATGATGGTGCGCATTGCGGTATCCAGACCGCCCGGGGTATCCAATTCAATCAAAAAGGCCCGGAGATCGGCAGCGTTCGCCTTCTCCAGTTCCTTGACGATGAAATCCGCGATGGTCGGGCTGATGACATCGGCCACCCGAACCATGCGGATGACAGGCGATGTCTTCTCCTCAATCGAGAAAACTCCCGTCGCGCAAAGCAGGAGAAAACCTCCTAAAAAAATAGTTGGAAAAATTTTTTTCATGAATACATCGTACCTTAACCCTCGCGACCTGTCAAACCCTTAGAATGCCTGGTTTTTTCCTGAAAAGGGCGAAATCAAAGATGTCTTGCCCCCCGTTGCGAGGACATGTTAATTTATATTGCGTCAAAGCTCTGACGAATACTTTCAACAAACATTCGGAAACTTCATGAAAAATCGGTCAAAGATCCTGGTAATCGAAGATGAGTTGGAAAGCAGAGAAGCGCTGACCCTGCTGCTCGAGAGCGCCGGCTATCAGGTACATTCCGCGGAATCCGGGGAAGAAGCCCTCGAACTTCTCAGAAAAAATCCTTTTGAAATTGTCATTTCCGACCTTCTGCTTCCAGGAGTGAGTGGAATCGACATCCTTAAAAGCATCAAGGAGGATTCTCCCCACACCAGCGTCATTCTCATTACCGGAAATACCTCGGCCGAGACGGCGGTGGAAGCCATGAAGGAGGGCGCCTTCGATTATATCACCAAGCCTTTCAATTTCGAGAAGTTGAAAGTCCAGGTGGCCAAGGCGATGGAAAAAAACCGACTGATTGCTGAAAATATCTACCTGCGCCAACAGCTGCATGGAAAGTACCGTTTCGATAATATTATCGGCAACAGTCCCCTGATGCAGCAGGTTTTCTCCCGGATGGAAAAAATCGTCAATACGGATTCGACCATACTGATCCTGGGAGAATCCGGAACGGGAAAAGAACTGGTGGCAAAGGCCCTTCATTTCAACGGAAACCGCCGTGAAAAACCATTCGTCGCCCTCAACTGCGGCGCCATACCGACAGACCTGCTGGAGAGCGAGCTTTTCGGACACGCCCGGGGATCATTTACCGGTGCGGTAGCCGACAAACCCGGCAAATTTGAGGTCGCAAACAACGGGACCATTTTCCTGGATGAAATCGCCACCATGCCCATGCACCTGCAGATGAAGCTCCTGCGGGTACTGCAGGAGCAGGAGGTGGAACGGGTGGGAACAAGTCGCAGTATTGAGCTGAATGTGAGGGTAATTTCCGCCACCAATGCTGTTCTGGAAAACGAAATCAAGGCGGGTAGATTTCGGGAAGACCTCTTCTACCGGCTGAATGTGATCCCTATTCATCTCCCCGCCTTGCGGGAACGCCGGGAAGACATGCCCCTGCTGGCCCAGCATTTTCTGCAGAGAATCTGTAAAGAGATGAACCGCTCCCTTATGTCCATCTCCCCCGACGCCATGCACGCTCTGGAGGCGTACCACTGGCCCGGAAATGTCCGAGAGATGGAAAACGTCATAGAACGGGTGGTCGCCCTGACCGAAGGTGACGTTATCCGGAGGCAGGATCTTCCTGCCGACATCGGGGGGATGGATCCCCAGGATTCCATCTTCCCCTATCCGCGCATTACCGAAAAAGGCATCGACTTCGGCCGGACCATTGAAGAGATAGAGCGGCGCATGATCCGCGACGCTCTGGAAAAAACAGGGGGGGTCAAGGCCCGTGCGGCATCCCTCCTGAAACTCAATCGTACAACTCTCGTCGAGAAGATGAAGCGCCTCGGTTTTCCGAACGGTAATAATCTTTCTTCCCGGACCTGAAAAACGGAAAGTAGCCGGAGAGAAGACTTCTTTGGACCCTCATGACTCCCAATGAATCCCATATCCCTTCTCCGGGGAATGAGAAGGGTTCGCCGTCGCTTTCCGGAGAAGAGCAGGAGTTTGTCTGGACCGAGATAACCGCGGCCCTGAACACTACGGGTTCGGAGGGAGGCGTTTCCACGTCCCGCGCACGGCTATGGACTCTGGTTCTCGAGGCGAGGGGGATTCCATGCCGACGTGAACCGGGTCCGCACGGATGGCGAATCCTGGTTCCCCCAAGAGCAAAAAATCGGGCCTTAGAGGAAATCCGCGTCTACCACCGGGAAAACAGGGGATGGCCGCCCCTTCCGTTGGAGGGCCCCGAAACTGGAAATCCATGGCCAAGCCTCCTGCTGCTGGCCTTGCTTGCTCTCTTCTTCAACATTACCCGCCTGAACCTCTCCGAATTCGGATGGGACCATATCCCATGGACCGCTTCTGGCAGCGCCCATGCGGGAAAAATTCTGGCAGGAGAATGGTGGAGGACGATTACGGCACTTACCCTTCACGCGGATGGCGTTCATCTTTTTGGGAATATGGTCATCGGGGGCTTTTTCGTCATCCGGCTCTGTCGGGAAGTCGGATCGGGACCGGGCTGGTTTCTTGTGCTGTTCTCAGGAGCTGCAGGCAATTTTCTGAACGCCCTCGTTCAATCTCCTGATCATCGAGCAGTCGGCGCCTCAACGGCCCTGTTTGGAGCGGTGGGTATTCTGGCAAGTTTGGGATTTCTGAAAAGCCGAGGTCTGATGTGCAAACGGCAATTCCTCCCACTGGCGGGAGGCGCCGCCCTTCTGGGACTTCTCGGATCGGGAGGAGATAATACAGATCTGGGCGCCCATCTTTTCGGATTTCTTGCCGGCCTCGCCCTCGGCGCCGCGGCGGGCAAGTGGATCGGAACCCACGGGATGCCGAGGGAAAAAACTAAACGCATACTGGGGCTCGGTACGGCTGTGGCGGTTATTGCGGCTTGGGCTGCCGCACTACGGTTTGAATCAATTCTTTTCTGAGGCGGTCTCCTTTTCCAGCCAGGCGATGGCCGTTTCGAGATCGCATCCCCATGCCAGTTTGACCAGCCCCACCACGTCTCCCTCGGCGCCGCACCGGAAGGACTGAAATGATCCCTCCTTGATGACCAACTCAGGTATTCCCCGAGCGGTCGGCTGGCATCCCGGACAGAAAAAATGCGTTCCCATCTTCTTCAGTCCCAGATTGGCGGCCAATCGGTCCACTGCCCGACTTCTTGATACCTGAATATCGACTTCTCTGCGCTCCTCCATCATTCACCTCGCTCTGACTTCCCTCTGATAATTGTAGCCAGATCCCGCTGCATGACAATACCACACCGATTCATGCCTGATTACTCCCCGCTCTCACTTTCCTCCTCGTTTTCCTTTTCATGGTCCATATCTTCTTTTACACCTGACATGATTCTCAACGTAAGGAAATTCACCAGACTCAGAACCAGCGCGATTTCAAAACGCTGCCAAGCCACGGCCAGTCCGATGGCGCCCGTGTTCCAGATGTTGGCCACAGTGGCGCCCTTTTTTAAATAGCCCCACCTCCGATAAATCCGATTCCCGTAATGATTCCCAGCATGACCCGTGCTCGGGCTTCAGCTTCAGCTTCCGGAAGGGCGGAAATCGCAAGTCAACATGAACCCGCAGGAGACTACGGCGAGCAGAGGAAAGGTTCTCAATCCCATTTGCCTCGGCTGTCCCCCGCTCCCATCCGATAGGCGCTGCCAGGAGACCGGCAATCAGCAGAGGATAAAATTTTTAAAAATCTGGGGCCAGTCGAGATCAAAAAATACATAACACCTGTTCCACCGCGTCCTGATTGTCATTTCCCAAAAAGAAATTTTTCCCTGGATTTCAAACCACCTTCTTCGTTATACTAGTGAGTTTCCAAAAGCAGGCTAAATAGTCTGCAAACCTTCAGACGCCAGGTTACACAAAGCGGGCGCTGAAATATTTTTTCACGTTGATCAAAAATATACCATCATAAGGTGCCAGAATTCCGCTGCAGAAGGGCATTTTTTCATCACCATCTATCGAGGTTCAACCCTCTGGAGGATATCGGATACGTCATGCCCCAACACATTCGCAACATCGCAATTATCGCTCACGTCGACCACGGCAAAACCACCCTGGTGGATGCCATGCTGAAGCAATCCGGCATTTTCCGGGAAAACCAGGTCATTACCGAAAGAGTGATGGACAGCAACGATCTGGAGAAGGAAAGAGGAATCACCATCCTTTCCAAAAATCTTTCTATCCATCACGGAGACTTCAAAATCAATATTGTGGACACGCCCGGTCATGCTGATTTTGGTGGCGAGGTCGAGCGTGTCCTGAAAATGGTCGATTCCGTCCTGCTCCTGGTGGACGCTTTTGACGGACCGATGCCCCAGACCCGTTTCGTTCTGAAAAAGTCTCTGGACCTGGGACACCGGCCCATTGTGGTCATCAACAAAATCGACCGGCCGGGCGCCCGTCCCGAAAAGGTTCTCGACATGGTCTTCGATCTTTTCTGCGACCTGAACGCTCACGAGGAGCAACTCGATTTTCCCGTGGTCTACACCAGCGCCAAGCAGGGCTATGCCCGACGAGAGCTGGAAGAGGAATCCCACGACCTTGAGCCCATGTTCAAGCTGATCCTGGACAGGGTCGCTCCCCCAGGAGGAAATCCCGATGCTCCCCTCCAGATGTTGGTGGCCAGCATCGACTACAATGACTATATCGGACGCATCGCCACCGGCAAGATCTTCAACGGACGCGTCCGTCAGGGCGAATCCGTAGCCCTGGTGCATCGGGATGGCAGGATCGTCCGGGGACGCATCTCCAAGCTTCTCGGCTATGAAGGCCTGACGCAGGTCGAACTCTCCGATGCATCGGCCGGGGACATCGTCACCGTAGCGGGCTTCGATGAAATCGGGATCGGCGATACGCTGGCGTCCTCCGAAAATCCAATAGCAATCCCCTATGTGGCGATCGACGAACCAACCCTCTCCATGAATTTTATGGTGAATACGGCTCCTTTTGCCGGCCGCGAAGGCAAATTCATCACTTCCCGAAACATTCGCGACCGGCTGTTCAGGGAATTGCGCACCAACGTTTCCCTGCGTGTGGAGGAGACGGAAAATACCGATACCTTCAAGGTATCCGGCCGGGGCGAGCTCCATCTGGCCATCCTCATTGAGAACATGCGCCGCGAGGGATTTGAGCTGGCCGTCTCCAAGCCCGAAGTGATCTACCGGGAAATCGACGGGGTGCTCTGCGAACCGATGGAATACCTCTCCATCGACGTTCCGGAGGAGTTTCAAGGTACGGCAATCGAGAAATTGGGGACACGGCGCGGCGAAATGATCGCCATGCACCCCATGGACGGGATCAACCGCCTGGAATTCATCATTCCCGCACGCGGGCTGATCGGTTTCCGCACCGAATTTCTCACCGAAACGCGGGGCACAGGGGTCATGACGCATACTTTTTACGAGTATGCTCCGGTCCGTGGTCCCATAGCGGGACGAAAAAATGGTGTGCTCATTGCCATGGAAGCCGGGGAGACGGCAGCCTATTCTCTTTTCAACCTGCAGGACCGAGGCATTCTTTTCGTCGGCCCGGGCACAGAGGTTTACGAGGGAATGATCATCGGGCAGCACGCCAAGGAGAACGATCTGGTGGTCAATCCCTGCAAGGGGAAAAAATTGACCAACGTCAGGGCTTCGGGAAGCGATGAGGCGGTCCGTCTCACGCCGCCGCGCGAATTGACCCTCGAGCAGGCACTGGAATTCATAGATGATGATGAACTGGTCGAAGTTACTCCCGGCGTCATTCGCCTGCGTAAAAGATTCCTTGACGCCAACGAGCGAAAGAAAAAAGAAAAGAGAAAATAAGCTCGCATATCAGAACATTCAGGAATCGAAGAGGCCTCCACAGAGAAAGGAGGCCTCTTTTTTTCTCGAAGACCGGCACACCATCCGTAGATCACAGGGCATCTGCCACTCAGAACAATGGAAGTCTTACCTCGGATTTTCTTCGTCCCTTCTTGATCCAAGGATCTCCCTTTTTTAGAAAATTAACACTTTCGTGCACTCTGTCCATCCCCGGGCACCTCTGCAGTTGTGGCATTTCCTCGAAAATTATGTTATGAAACCGAATCGCGCAATCGGGAGAACTTCGACTTAAAAGGAGAATAATATGCCCAAATCGCTGTTTGATTCCGTCGCCATCGGAAAGGTGAATATACCAAATCGCCTGGTGCGAAGCGCCACATGGGAGGGGATGTGCGAAGAAAGTGGCCGTCCGACGACTCGATTGAATGAACTGTACCGCCGCCTGGCGGAGGGCAAGGTCGGCCTTATCGTCTCCGGGTATACCTATGTGCGCCCCGAGGGAAAACAGCTTCCGGGCAAGATGGGTATCTACTCCGATGATCTCATTTCTTCACTTCGGGAACTCACGGACGCAGTTCACGATGCGGGCGGACTCGTATTCTGCCAGTTGGTGCACGCCGGCGGGCAGGCATCCTCCCGGGTGACCGGGACACAACCGGTTGCCCCTTCGGCGGTGGACTTCCCGACCTACACGGAAACTCCACGGGAACTTGATCCAAAGGAAATCGAGGATATTGTGAAGGCTTTCGGCGAAGGAGCGCGGCGGGCCAGGGAAGCTGGATTCGACGGGGTTCAGATACATGGCGCCCATGGTTATCTGGTCAACCAGTTCCTTTCCCCTCTCACCAATAGGCGAACGGATTCCTACGGCGGCTCCCTGGAAAATCGCCTGCGCTTTCTCCGTGAAGTCTATCAGGCCATCCGTGAACAGGTGGGCGACTCCTGCCCGGTAGCCATAAAGTTGACCGCCTCGGACAACCTTCCAGGAGGTTTTGAAATCGAGGATGCTGTAAAGGTCTCCTCGGAACTGGAAAAATTCGGGATCGATGCCATCGAGGTCAGCTCCGGCACCAATGCTTCAGGAGAAAACAACCCCGTGCGCCGAGGGATCGATATGCCTGAACAGGAGGGATATAATACCGGTTTCGCATATCGGATCAAAAAAGCTGTCGCGATCCCGGTAATGACTGTGGGAGGTTTGCGCTCAACAAGGGTCATCGAAAACCAACTGAATGAAGGATTTGCGGATTTTTTCGCCCTCTCGCGACCGCTGATCCGGGAACCGGATCTTCCGGAAAAGTGGAAGACCCAACCCTCGCACAAAGCAACCTGCATATCCTGCAACGGGTGCTTCGTCCCCGGCAGAAAAGAAGGAGGCATTTATTGCGTGGTCGAAAAACAGGAATCTTCTGACTAAGTCTCTTGAAAAAAGGTGCCCGATCCACTATTATTCGGATCGAATTTCTTCATCAAGTGAAAGCATCCTATGCAGGAGGCCCCGTGGGACAGGATTTGAATGCCAGAGAAAAAGCCGCAACACTCGCAATTGCCCGAAAAGCGGTTGAAACAGCGGTCCAATCCGGCGAAGTCTATATTGAGCCTCGCGAAGAAAAAGCGCTCAACCAGCGAAACGGATGTTTTGTCACCATCAAGCAAAAGGGAAAATTGCGAGGTTGTATCGGTAATTTTCAATCCGAACTTCCTCTGTTCAGGGAAGTCGCCGAAATGGCCGCGGCCTCTGCGACCAAAGACCCACGTTTTTATCCTATGAAAAAAGAAGATCTTCACGACTTCGCCCTCGAGATTTCCGTTCTCTCCCCCCTGCACAAGATAGAGAAAATTGAAGAGATCGAAGTCGGAAAACACGGCATCTATCTCGAAAAAAACTTCTACCGGGGGGTGCTGCTTCCACAGGTGGCAGTGGAATATAAATGGGATCGTGACACTTTCCTGATGCAGACCTGCCTCAAAGCAGGTCTTCCCACCGACGCATGGAAAGCAGAGGACACGGAAATCTATATTTTCAGCGCTCAGGTTTTTGGCGAAAATTCCTGATCTCGCTTTTTTCCTGGAGCAGACAGGGCCCGAAGGATTTCTTCGGGCTTTTTTATTGAACGGTGTTCAAGCTTTTTCTTTCCTTGTCCTTCCCCTCCCGTCAGCTCTCACCCTCCTAATAAGCACACCTTAACTAACTGAAAAGTAAGGCCAAATTAAATCTTTTTACGTTGACAGCGAGGGGGTCTCACAATTTAATATAACCCTCAATGGACACCGCCCCGACTTTTTAACACTCCAATAATCTGAAAAAGGCAAATCCGCCGAAAGGCGGAGACGCAAAATCACCGGTCTACCGGGCATTGGCCCTACGACAGCGGGATTGCCGGATTTCTCCCCAGATCCCACTCTGCAATTCCGGGTTTACATTCATTCTCACTGGAGAGACGGAGCACTTATGCATTCAGATGCGATTATGTATTCAGGGAAAATGGGAAGGTTCGGAATGTTTATTTTTCTGGGACTGATCCTTTTTTTATCGGTCCCGGTCGGCACCTGTTCGGCCGCCGGCCCGTCACCGGAAGCCGTGAAGACAAACGGGATCCCAGAGGTCCCTGCGGAATTCGGCGAAATCGTTTATCACCTGGAGGGATCGTCGGGCGCGGGACACCTTTTTGTCATCGGCCACAGTCATCGCAGTGCCGTAACCGGGGCCAACGGCACTCATACCATCCGGGCACAGGCCGATGCATACCGGATTGGAGAATGGCTCATCCAGAATGAAAACGTCCGACTCCTTCTGCCTGAAGGCTTCTTCCGCGGGAAATCAATGACAAACGATCCAGCGGAGGAACTGGGGGTACCCCCCCGAGAGGCCGTTTTTCTGGACGACCAGAGTCTGTCGGAAGTTCTGTCGGATACCTCCACCTTCACAAATGCCGATATTCTGCTTAAACGTAATTTCGACATTTTCCTCCAGCAGGTAGAAGACGAGAAAATTTACCATGCCGTCGGCTCGCTCATGCGCTCGGCCATGGATTCGAAAAATTACGAACTTCCCTCCACCTTCGTCACTGAGCTCGACTTCCTCCAGGAAGTCCGCACTGCAACGATGCTGCAGAAAGCTTCGGAGGCCATCGATCGGGAATACAGCACCGGTCGCATTATGAACAAGAAGGCGATTTTCACCATCGGCATGGCCCACGTGGACGAAATCATCCGTTTCCTCCGCGAGGGTCGCATTGAGCTTCAGTCGCCCGCTCAACTCAAGGGCTACGATAATCTTTCTGCGGCTCTCCAGCTCGTGGATGAGGGCTATGGGGTGACCGTGATCCTCCCGCGCGTTCTTTTCGATGACCGCGAAACGCTGAAGCTCGCAAGGCTGAATGAAATCTAGTTGAGTCCGGATGTCGCTGGAGCGCCGCGAAGCGCTCCAGCGACGGCTCTCTGCTCTACCATAAGAGCATTTCAGGAGGGAGCACACCTCTTTTTATTCCCCATCACGATGTCTCATGATGGGTTTTTTCTGTCTCGAGCAAGTCAGATCTATTCTTCTGAAGGATCACCCCAATATCCTCCCAAAGCACCCTTTTTGAAGGGAACCTGGATGATGGCTTCATCTGTATCGTTCTCTTCCCGGGCAGTCTGAATGATCACCTGGGTACGGATTCAGCTGAAGAGCTGCACGCAGGATGAAAGTGGCTCCAAGCATCTCAAGAAATTCCTCGATAGCGATTTCTGAATAAACGAAAAGAAGCGCCGTCGAATCATCACTGAGGTATTCGTAACCAATCACCTCCATCAGCACAGCCCCCAAAGCCACAAAACAGCAGCCGATTGCGATAAGGCGTCCCTGCCGGGGGAAACTTTTGAGAAACCAACGAATATGGGTTTGAGTGAAAAAAACAAACACCAGAAAGCCGACCAGGTAAATAAAAATCCAGATACCCTGAGCGTTGCTGAACCGGGGCATCCATGCGATGGACCTAAGCAGTCCTGTAAGTTGTTCGTGAATGGCTGCGGCTTCATCGGCCGAAAGAAAGATGAAGACGGTTCCAATAAAATACAGGAATTTTCGCCTGACATTCTCCTGCAAGTGAAAACCTTTGAACAGGAACACCTGGCCAATCGCGAAGAGCTGGATGGTGGAGAACCAGGTCGGAAAGTTTCCTTCGGCATTCAGGTCGAAAAACCAGAACAAGCGTAATTCTTGGCTGCCCAGATAGGCAAGAAGGAAATAAACAACAACCAGGCTTGTCTCGGCAAAGATTAAAGAAAAGAAAAGTTTATTTATTGTTAAAGATCCGGAAGTCGGATGTGTTTTCATGCCACTCCCTTTATTCAGAAAATTTAAAATTAACAGAATTTAATTCTAATAATCATCTATCATTCGTCAAGGACAGAACTGTAATTAATCGACACCAGGCAGGTTTTTGTGACTGAACTCAGACTTCGACAACTCTCCGTTTCCCAAAAATGGGGTGTTCCCAGTTGTTCAGACTTTCATAGTGAGTTTTGCACTGCACGAAGAGCGCTCTTGCGAAGCCATGTTTAGAAACTGCAAGATTTTCCAACGTAAAAAAGGCGCCTCATTCCACCATGGTTAGGGTGAAAAGAAGCGCCTTTTGATAACGATGTCAGGATTGTTGAAAAAGAAAAATCTTTTCCATATCTCCTCCTTAGAAATTACATGCGGATCTCATAAAATTAGAACTGTTTACAAAAAAGCTGACAGCATCCTTGCCGGGACTCTCCCTGGATGCGTGCCGGCTCCGGCGTCGAAGGAGTCTGAAAGGAAGGGGACGGGGGAACCTCCTCCATGGGTGGGGGAATCTCTTCGTGGCATTGGTGGTGTCGAAGGAGCCGTAGGTCAGGTTCAGGTCGCCGTCGAAGCCCTCTCCGGCATCCCGGGTCAGGACCTCCACCAGCCCTCCTCAACCGGCCCCCCTCCCCTTTCCCGCATCCGCCTTCAGTTCTTTTGGTGTTTCCTTTCCCTTCAGCGCGTAATCCAGATCGACGTCCCTCAGGTAAAGGTCCTTCCGGAACTGCATCCGGCCAGCTCGGTCAACCCAGGCGGTCCAATAGAGGATATGCACTGGAATGGGGCGTTTAAGGCCAATTTCCATGGGGGTGCTACCGTTCATGAGGGAAATCAGCCGCTCGCAGCTCCATCCTTCCTCTACCAGAAGATACTGGGCCAGGTCGAGAGGGCGCTCGACCCTGATGCAGCCGGAACTGTAGGAGCGCCGGTCGCGCCTGAATTGATGACGTTCCGGGGTATCGTGAAGGTAAACATTGAACTCGTTGGGAAACATGAATTTTACCCGCCCCAGAGCGTTCCAGGGACCGGGCTTCTGGCGCAGCATCCCGGGGAACGTCTCGGGCGCCACACTGCTCCAGTCGATCTCCTCGGCTCGAATCAGCCGATTCGTACTTCCCCATGCCACGATCTCGAAGTGGTGGCGCTCCAGATAGGAGGGGTCGGACTTGATGAGAGGGAATTTGTCCTCCTTGAAAATAGTTGGAGGGACTCCCCAGGTGGGGGCGAATTCGAGATAAGTCATTGTCCCGGAAAAGACAGGGGTTCTGCGATAGGCCGTGCCGACCACCACCGGCATCTGCATGACCGGCTGTCCGTCTTCGATCACCTCCAGGGAGAAATCGGCAATATTTACCAGAATGTGTCGTCGTCCGAGATCCTTTGGTAGCCAGCGCCATCGCTCCAGATTCAGCTCGATCTGCCGAATGCGACTTTCCGCGGGCACGTTGAGTTCGGCAAGAGTATCGGGGCCCAGAACGCCATCGGCGTTCAGCCCGTGTCTTTCCTGGAACCGGCGAAGGGCCGCGGTCATGTCGCGGTCCAGAATCCGTCCCGGGGATTCAGGGGAGGGCTCGAGATCACCGACCAGAAGGAGACGCTCGCGCAGAAGAGGAACCCGCTCGTCTGTCTGTCCCGCTCGCACCAGAGGTCCATCGGGAATCAGCGGCCAGCCTCCTCCCGCAGCGATCCGGCGATACTTGGCCAAGGCTCCACGCAGACGCAGATAACCCTCATAGGGAGGCAGCATTCCGCGAAGAGCCGAATCCACTTCTTCTCTTTCAAGGGAAAAACTCAGGATCCTGAAAATATCCGGTTTCCTGGGACGGGATTTCCATTCCCCGTCATAAACCCGAAGGGGATCGATTCGCCCGGTTGTGAGATGGGATGCATAGCGCAGAAAGGCCTCCGTGAGCAGAAGATCCAGTTCGGCCATCAGGCGCGGATCGTACAGGAGACCGAACCGCCGACTGTCCTCGGCCAGTCTGATGAAAGACAGGATCTCCTCCAGGCGGTAATCTTCCGGTCTCAGCCCTTCGCGCTCCGAAGCCTCCAGAATTTCCGCCACCCTGAGGGCCTGGTCTGACAGTCCCCGGTCGGTAATCCAGGCAGGCAGAAAATCCCGCTCGCGATAAAATTCTCCCAGATCTTCCCATTGCGCCATTGGGAAGGGCCCCAGGGATAAATGACCGGGGCTGGAAGGGACAGGAAGAAGAAGGCGCAACGAATCGGAAATTTGCTCCTGGAGTCCCGCACTTTTCACATGAGCCGGAATCGACGAAAGGGCGAAAACCAGGAACACAACTATAAGAGGGCGCATTCGTCCCATAACAAACTCCCTGACTTAATTAGTAATTATTGTACCCTAGCAGTGCCGTTTTCGAAAGGACGGATTGTAAAAAAATTCTCCTCCGCTTCCTCTCTTCAGCCAAAATCGGAAACTGATAATTGACAGCATTTTCGACATATGTTAAAAGCACAATATTCTAAATTCTAAATATAAAAATCTGCATATAGTTCTTGTTCTTTTCTGCCGGGGTAAAGCCCGGGCGTCTTTTCAACCAACCCAATGGAGGAGATTCAGATGCTGTCACGTCCCTTTCACCTGTCCGCCATGACGGTCGCCATCCTGGCGGTGGTCTGGGCATTTCCAGCCCTCGCCGCCATCGACCATTCTTCGTTCATTACCGGACCGATAGAGACCGGTCCTGAAGCCACAAAACAATGCCTGCAGTGCCACGAGGAAGAGGCGCGTGATTTCATGAAAACGGTCCACTGGACATGGACCTCCGAGCAGGACGTTTTCAAAAAATCCGTCTTTCGAGGTAAAAAAAACGCCCTGAACAACTACTGCACCTCGGTAGCTGGAAACGAGCAGTTCTGCACAAAATGCCACGCGGGTTATGGGTGGAAGGACAGCAGTTTCGACTTCAGCAATTCCGTCAATATTGACTGCCTGGTCTGCCACGACACCACAGGAACTTATAAGAAGGGCACCAACATGGCCGGCCTTCCCGAAAAAAATGTCAATCTGCTGCGCGTCGCACAGAATGTAGGGCGGCCGAATCGGGACAACTGCGGGCAGTGTCACTTCTACGGCGGCGGCGGAGATGCGGTCAAGCACGGAGACCTGGATTCCTCCATGGCCTACCCGGATAAAAATCTTGACGTTCACATGGATGTGGAGGGAAACGATTTCCAGTGCGTGGAGTGCCATATGGCCGAAAATCACAAGATCGCGGGTAATTCCCTGGGTGTTTCTCCCGGCGGAGTCAATCATATCTCCTGTGAACAGTGTCATGAGGCCGCCCCGCACAAAGAAAGCCGCCTGAACCGGCATGTGGACACCGTTGCCTGTCAGACCTGCCATATTCCCCATTTCGCCAAACAACTCGCCACAAAACTCTGGTGGGACTGGTCCAAGGCGGGAGAGGAGCGCGAGATCGACATGAAGGATGAGTACGGCCATCACACCTACGTGAAGAAAAAGGGCGAGATGAAATACGGAAAAATGGTCGAGCCCGAATACGCATGGTTCAACGGCTCGGCGAACGCCTACCATCGTGGTGATCCGATCGATCCCAAGCAGGTGACCCGACTTTCCTATCCCCTCGGTGACCGCAAGGACCCAACGGCCAAGATTTATCCCTTCAAGGTCATGCGCGGAAAGCAGATTTATGACAAGAAGAACAAGAATTTGATTACGGCTAAAATCGCCGGCGAAGGCGGCTACTGGCAAGAATTCGATTGGGATAAGGCGGCGCGTCTCGGCAGTGAGGCTGCAGGACTGGAGTACAGCGGCGCCTATGATTTTGCCGAGACAGAAATGTACTGGCGCATCAATCACATGGTTGCGCCAAAGGAGCAGGCCCTTGGATGCCTGGAGTGCCACGGCGACAAAGGCCGCATGGACTGGAAGGGATTGGGTTACAAGGGCGATCCCATGTCTGACCCGGGATATTCCCGCACGAAATAAAGCCGATGCTTTCGAAGCGCCAGGGCTCCCGCAAAAGCGGGAGCCTTTTTCTTTGCTGCTTGATGCCTTTTGGCTCGCGTGAAAATTGCCCCCCTCAGTCCAAAGCAGCGAAAAAGTTGCCCCCTTCCTTTTTTTCTGCAATAGTTATCGAAACTTCAAAGGAGTCATGATTTGAACTGGAAACATTTTTTCGACAGAATCGGAATGAACGGCACGCGTTGGCAATGGCGGATTCACCGCTGGGAAAATCTGTTCAAGCGCGGTGGGTTCCGTCAGCTGGGGGAAGGGATCTCAGTTACCCGAATTATTATTTTCGTCAATGTGGTACTTTTTACCATCATGATCCTCTGGGGGATGCTCGCCGGAGTCGGTTCGCGCGCCCTGCTCAATCCTCCAACGCGCCTTCTGCTTGTATTCGGGGGGCAGCTCTGGCAGCCTCTTGTAATGCAGTACGATCAATGGTGGAGGTGCATCACTTACGCCTTCACCCATGGAGGTCTCATCCACCTCGCCTTCAACATGGTGGTCCTTTTTCAGGTGGGTCCTCTGGTGGAGGTGGAAATCGGAAAATCCCGTTTTATATTCCTCTATGTATTTACGGCCCTGACGGCGACTGTTTTAGGATATTTCTGGCATCCGTTCATTCCGGTGGTGGGCGCATCGGGATCCCTGTTCGGACTGATCGGTTTCGCTGCAGTCTATTACCATCGACTGGGCGATTCAAGTTCCATGCAGCGCCGCAATTTTATGCTTCAGTGGGCTGTGTTTGCTTTTATTTTCGGACTCTTCGTCGGCGCGGACAATGCCGGACATCTCGGGGGTGCTCTCGGAGGCGCCCTCGTCGGGCTCATAATGCCCATCCGTGGGCAGTTGTTAAGGCAGACCAATTCGCTCTTCAATTTTCTCGGCGGGCTCAGCACGGCGGCCGTGATCATCAGTCTCGGCCTCCTGGCGGTATCCTGGTTCGCCTGAAAGGGAAATGGGAATGTCCCGAAACAAGCCGCCGGTCACTCCCGCCATCAGGCTGCTGCGAAACGAAGGAGCGGATTTTACCGATCACCTGTACCCTTATCGGGAAAAAGGGGGAACGGCGGCCTCCGCCCGGGAGTTGGGTGTGGATGAGAATCTGGTCATCAAGACCCTCATTATGGAGGATGAAAACAGAAATCCTCTGATCGTTCTGATGCACGGGGACAAGGAGGTCTCCACTAAAGAGCTGGCCAGGGTCCTCGGGGCCAAAAGCGTGGAGCCCTGTGAACCCCGCACCGCCGACCGACACTCGGGGTACCAGGTCGGCGGAACATCCCCGTTCGCTACCCGGAGGGCGATGCCGGTGTACATGGAAGAAACCATTGCCGAACTGCCGAGGATCTACATCAACGGGGGAAAGCGAGGATACCTTGTTGGAATGGCCCCTCGGGAGATTGTCCGGCTGCTTCGGCCGACGCTTGTGAAGATTTCGATCTGATTCAGGCTGGAAGGTTTCTCCGAACCGAAAAGGATGAACTTCATGGATGGATTCCGCTATTCAGCCCTGCTCACCGATCTTTATGAACTGACCATGCTCGCGGGCTACTTCGACGAGAAGATGCATGAAAAGCCGGCGACCTTCGATCTTTTCTTTCGTGAATCGCCTTTCCACGGCAGCTTCGCCGTCTTTGCAGGGTTGGAGACAGCCCTGCGCTTCCTTTCGGATCTCCGGTTTTCGGAAGAGGATCTTTCCTATCTCGCGGGCCTGAATATCTTCAAGCCTTCTTTCCTGGAATTTTTGAGGGATTTCCGATTCCAGGGCGACGTCAAGGCCCCCCGGGAGGGTACCGTCGTCTTTGCCAATGAACCCCTTCTGACGGTGGAGGGGAATCTGGCGGAAGCCCAGTTCGTGGAGACCGTACTCCTGAATATCATTAATTTCCAGACCCTCGTCGCCACTAAGGCCGCTCGGCTGAAAACGGCCGCGGGCGAAGGAACGGTGATTGAATTCGGCCTCCGCCGAGCGCAGGGGCCGGACGGCGGAATGAGCGTGGCGAGGGCCGCCGCGGTCGGAGGAGTCCTCAGCACAAGCAATGTCCTGGCGGGTCGGGAATACGGGCTGCCCATCAAAGGCACACACGCCCACAGCTGGGTCATGGCTTTTCCGGATGAACTTTCCGCTTTTCGGGCCTATGCTGAATGTTTTCCCGAAAGTTCCACCCTGCTGGTGGATACCTATGACACCCTGGGGAGCGGAATTCCCAATGCCATCACCGTCGGACGGGAGTTGAGGGAGCGGGGATTTGAACTGAAGGGCATCCGTCTTGATTCGGGCGATCTGGCCTATCTCAGCAAGGAAGCCCGCCGTATGCTCGATGAAGCGGGGCTTCCCCACGTCACTATAGTCGCCTCAAACGAACTGGATGAGAACGTCATTCATTCCGTTCGCAGCGAAGGCGGCAGAGTGGATATTTACGGGGTGGGAACACGCCTGGCCACATGTGCAGGCGAGGGGGGCGGCGCTCTGGGCGGAGTCTACAAGCTGGTCTGTCTGGAAGGAGTCCCCCGCATGAAAGTTACCAGCGATATCGCCAAGGCGACTCTTCCCGACCGTAAGCGGGTACTGAGAGTAGTGAACCCTGACGGAGGGTTCAATATGGATATCATCTGCCGCGACGAAGAGAAGGTGCGCTCCGGAGATATGGTCTATGACCCCACCAACCCGGCGCGCAATAAACCCATTCCATCCAATATCCGATTCGAGGAGGTGCGCAGCACAGTGATGCGTGGCGGTAAAATCCTTGTCGATTTTCCTCCCCTGGGAGAACTTGCGAAGCATTCCTCCGGACAACTGAAACGGATGCCTGACGGAACTCTGCGCCTGATCAATCCTCACCTTTACAAACTCTCCATCAGCCAGGGCCTTCATGACCTGAGAAGCGCCCTTATGGGCCAGTGGCGGCCCTCACGGTGAAAATTCAACCTTTTCCCCTTCGGTATTTTTTCAGCATCTTCTTTGCATCCGCTTCAGAGACATCGCTCCAGGATTGATAGGCTGAGGCCACGGCAAAACTCCCTCCCCCGCGAATGTTCGGACAGCAGACAACCTCCACCCTCTCCGCCAACCTGTCGACGGCCCGACTGTGACCCGTCGGAACCGCAACAATGATCCGCGCGGCACCCTTTTTCCGCAGCGCCTCCACCGCCACCAGCATGGTGAATCCCGAGGCGAGTCCATCATCGACCAGGACAACCGTTTTCTCCGGGAGACCGGGATAATCGTCAGTGTCCCTGAATTCCCTCACTCTGCGGACCACCTTTTCCCGGGTCCGTTCGGCCTGCTGATGAATTTCCTCCTCCGACATGCCCATGGTCGGAACAAGGGCGCCGTTCAATCGACACGTTCCGTCGAAGGCGATCGCCCCGAACCCGGCCTCCGTATTCCATGGAACGGTGATCTTGCTGACCACCGCCACATCCAGCGGCGCTCCCAGCGCTTCGGAAATCGGGAGAGCCACAGGCAGTCCCCCAGCGGGAATGGCCAGAACCAGCAGGTTTTCATTGCGGAAGTCTTCAAGCGATTCCGCAAGGACCTCACCCGAATGAGTTCGATCCCTGAAGACGCCGCTGCGCCCCCTCAAGTTCTCCTTTTCAATGATTTGTCCGCTCATAAGGCACTTTCACCAAATCCGGCCCTTCTGTAAGCGTAATCCTGCGAGCCCGGCAATTGACTTCTCCGCCCGCCCCTATATGTATATAGGTAAGCAGGAAAAAAGAAACTTCCAAGGAGGATGACAATGATGAAGAAGCGATTTTTACGAATTCCGATCCGAACAGGGATATTCCTTCTGGCCATCTCACTGATTCTTTCAGCCTGCCGGGAGGAAGAGACCATACCTCCCGTCCCCGTGGCCAATTCAGAACAGGCCGGCCAGGTCGCTACCGCGGAAAAATCACAGCCGCAGGCCGCCCGGTCGGAATCAGCAGCGAAGGGCGAACAAAAGGACGTGGAACAGACCGTCGCCAGGCTTGAACCCACCGAGGGCAACGAAGCCCGAGGCGAGGTCATGTTCACCCGGACCAATGAAGGAATCCGGGTGACGGCGCAGATCCAGGGCCTCCCTCCCGGCAGGCATGGAATCCATGTCCACGAAAAGGGCGACTGCAGCGCTCCGGATGCGAGCTCGGCCGGAGGCCATTACAATCCTGATGGAACCCCCCACGGCGCACCCGGCAATCCCCCGGACCAGAGACATGCCGGAGATCTGGGCAATCTGGAATCCGGAGAAAATGGAACCGCCAAGTACGAAAGGGTCGACACCATCATCCAACTCTCGGGCGAGAATTCCATAGTCGGAAAAGCTGTGGTGATCCATGCCGGCGAGGACGATTTCCAGTCCCAACCCTCCGGGGATGCCGGCCCACGAATGGCTTGCGGTGTTATCGAAGCCGCGAAGAAATAATCCTCAGAGGATCCGGATCATTGACAAAGGACCAAAACGAGATAAGTTTTACTCATGAATAAAACAAATTAAAAGGAGATCAAAAATTATGGTTTATGCAAGAAGCTCAATGAGGTTTCTGATCGGCATGGTGGTATTGTTGGCCTTGGTGGCCTGCGCATCCGGCGAAAGTAGCCGAAGCACCGGAACCTATGTCGACGATAAGGTGATTGGTACAAAAGTCAAGGCGCAACTGGCTGCCGACGAGGTTACCAAGGCGTACCAGATCAACGTTGAGACTTATCAGGGCGTAGTTCAACTGAATGGATTTGTAGACAAGAAGGCTGCCGTATCCCGAGCGACGGAAGTTGCCCAGAGCGTGGAAGGTGTACAAAAGGTGGTCAACAACCTGCAGGTCAGATAGTTTTCTTTTTGAAGTGAATTGCTCTCTCTAAAAACTCCACCTCGTGCGGAGTTTTTTTTTGGTTCGCATTTCTGTGGCATTAAGACATCTTTTGAAATTTAAACTAACTGGATTTTTTTTCTTTTCTGGCTATTACAAGGAAAACTTTTATGAGCAGGTTTTTTTCATTGTTTATCATCAAAGGGAGGAAAAAAGTATGTCAGCAGTAAGGAAGTCCCGTATTCCCATTTCATTCGCCATTTTTGCTCTCCTGTTGCTTGCGGCCTCGCCGGCTGCGGCCTTCGACAGTTTCCTGGTCGGCCCCAGGGCCATGGGAATGGGCGGAGCCAACATTGCCTCCGTGAACAACACCACCGCCCAGTATTACAATCCCGCGGCATTTGGATTCTTCGGCCGTCGTGGCCAGGATGAAAACCGGCTCTCCAGCGACAACAATGATCTAGGACGAAAATCATGGGGCGTCGAGGTGAATGCCGCCGGGGGATACCGCCTTCACAATGAATTCGGAACTTATCTGGATGACCTGGCGGATTTCGAGCGCGCCGATCTGACCGACGGCATCGACAGCCAGTCCGACCTGGAGAACCTGATCAAGCTGGTGGGTAATCTCAGCGGACTGGACGATCCCGGCAATGCCATCACCGCCGACGCCAATGCCGGAGTGGGAATCCGATTCCGTCACTTCGGCATCGGTGCAAGGGCCTACTTCCAGGCGTCGGGGCGGGTTCTCGATGTCGACACACAGAACCTCGGCCTCACCGATGGTCTGGGGACCCGTGATCTCAACGTGGAAATCAACAACACGACGATCACCGGTAATGACGGGCAGACCCTGCTCCTGAACTCGAATCAGCAGCAGCTTCTGATAAATGCAGGACTGGATTCGAATGCCATCCAGAAGATTGATTTTCTGGCGAGGCAGGAAGGACTCAAGCAGGAGAACCTGTCCGAGACGGTCGATCTCCTTGCCCAGTTGACGGAACAGACGATCCAGGGAACCGGAGGTTCCCTGGAAGAGAATACGACCACCGTTCTGCTGCGCGGCTTTGCTCTGGCCGAAGTTCCCCTGAGTTACGGCTATGCTATTAACGATCACTGGTCGGTGGGCGGAAATGTGAAGCTGATGCGCGGCCGGGTGTATGGTAACCAGATCATCGTCTTCGAGGAGGACTCCGGCGATATCCTTGCCGAAACGGACGAAATGTACAAGGAAACCAACACCTTCGGCGTCGATGCAGGAATCATGGGCAGATATCGGTACGTGAATTTCGGTCTGGTCGGGCGCAATCTCAATTCCCCGGAATTCGACGGTTTCACAATGAACGGCGGTGCGGACGTCGAGGATGTCAAACTGGAACCCCAGTTTGCAGGCGGGATCGCATTCATCCCCACCACTACGCTGACACTGGAGGCCGATCTCGACCTGACGGAAAACGAGACTACCCTCAAGGGCTATGACACTCGCAACTTATCTTTTGGCCTTGAATGGGATGCCTTCCGCTTCCTTGCTCTTCGGGCAGGCGCCTATAAGAACCTTGCCGAGGACGACATCGGCTGGGTTTACACCGCGGGACTGGGACTGAACCTTTGGGCCGTACGCCTGGATGTCGCCGGAGCCTTCTCCAGCGAAAACGAGGAGTTCGACGGGGATGAAATTCCCGCCGAAACCAGACTTGCCGCTCAATTGAGCGTTGACTTCTGACTCCCTTTAATTCGCCGACCGAAAGGCCGCCCGTTTGTGGGGCGGCCTTTTTTATGCAGGAATCCCGGCCAGATAAATACCTGAACTCCTCCTTGAACACTTTCGAAGTCTGATACTTAAACCAAACCCAGCAACCGGGAAGAAGCGCTATTCGGATGCCGATTTACTGCGTCCATTAATCGAAGCATAAAAAAATGAAACGATTCATTTTTATTGCTTGACCACGGTCCAGCGGCTTGATATAACGCTGTTATTATATATTTATACAGCAAGGCGTCTCACATCCATTATAAAATACCATTAACTTATTTTTTATCTAAATTCAGCAACTTATATTCTTATACTTTAAATAATTATTGTTTTAAAACCTCATTAAGCATTTCCGGTTTCCAATTTTAATTAGATTTGTTGTTCTCTGAAACGTTATAAAGGCTGCTGAATTCAATTCCAGGAAAGGAAGCCAATGAATATTCCGGAGCGTGTTGTCAATCCCCTCGTACAGATGTATCCCGAAACCCTGGGTGCGGCGCCGGGCCGAAACAGAATGCATGGTCGTCACCTGTTGGTGGTAGGCGCCGGTCAGCGTGACTGCGAAGGCGATAACCCTCCGGTCGGAAATGGACGGGCGATTGCCCTCCTGGGGGCGAGAGAGGGAGCAGTCGTCGCCTGCGCCGATCTCAATGAAGCGAGCGCCCGTGAAACGGTCGATCTGATTGCAGCCGAAGGTGGCCGGGCTTCGGCGATCACAGTCGATGTCGCCCAACCGGCAGAGAACAGGCGGATGCTGGAAGAAGCAAAAAACGCGCTAGGCAGAATCGATGCCCTCGCGATCAATGTCGGCATCAGTCACGGCCTCCCCCTCGAAAAGATCACCCCTGAAACCTGGGATCGGGAATACGCCATCAACCTCCGCAGCCATATGCTCATCTGCCAGGAAGCGCTTCGAATCATGGCGCCGGGCTCCTCCATCGTACTCATGTCTTCCCTGGCGAGTCAGCGCCCCAACAGCCGCAATCCCGCCTATGAAACCTCCAAGGCCGCGCAGATTGCCTTGGGGCGGAGCACGGCTCTCGCCGGACACCCGTCGGGGATTCGCTGCAACGTGGTGGCGCCGGGCCTGATCGACACCCCTCTGGGGCGGGTGGCAAGCTCCAAAAGACCCGGTCGGGCGATAAAAGTTCCCTTCGGCCGGCAAGGGACGGGATGGGAGGTCGCTTATGCCACCCTCTTCCTCCTCTCCCACGAATCTTCCTATGTGAACGGCCATACGCTTTTCGTGGATGGCGGGCTGTTGCACAATATCACTCTTTAATAAGCTCAATCCCTCGACATAAACGAGGAGGTCACAGATACATAAAAACTGAAGACCCGAAAAAGGAGACCAAGCATGCCGCGCATTCCCTATCTCGATATGTCTGACGCCCTTCCCGAAGTCCAGGGGGCCTTGAAATCCGGCCCCATTCTGAACATCTACCGCATGGTCGCTCACGGCGGCCCCGCGGGAGCGAAATTCCTCAAACTCGGCGGCGCACTGCTGCGGAAAAATGAACTCGACGACATACTGCGCGAGCTGGTGATCCTCCGCGTCGGCATCCTCTGTCGATCGGAATACGAGGTCTTTCAGCACAAGCGTGTGGCAAAGCGCGTGGGAGTAACGGAAGAAAAAATCGAGGGGCTCTACGATGGCCCGGATGCGACGGTTTTCGATGAAACTGAACGCAAGATACTTCGCTATACCGACCAGGTCGTCCTTAATGTAAAAGCCGGGGATTCCACCTTCGCGGCGGTGGCCGAACTGCTCTCCCCTCGGGAGCTTGTCGAGCTGAATCTGACCATCGGCTATTACATGATGGTATCTCGTTTCCTCGAGAACTTCGAGGTCGAGATCGAGGACGCCGCGGCCCCCGAAGCTCCCCCTGCAGCGAAATAGAAACAGAGACAGATGACGCGAATCACGATCAAGGATGTTGCACGGGAGGCGAAAGTTTCCGTCGGCAGCGTATCGAAGGTTCTCAATGGACTTCCGGTCAGCGTGCGCCTCAAGCAAAAGGTGGACGCCGCCATCGGTCAACTTGGCTATGAACCGAACCGGCTGGCCCAGAGCATGCGTAGGCGATCGACCGGCGCCATCGGCTGTCTGGTGCCGGATATTTCAAACCCCCTCTACTGGGCAGTTGTAAAAAAAGTTGATGATCGCCTGCAGCGTGACGGCTATATGCTGCTGCTGGCAAGCTCCTCGGACAACGGACGGACGGAAGTCGATATCGTTGCGGAGTTCAAAAGACGACGTGTCGATGGCCTGATCATTGCGCCGGGGCGGGAAACGGATGCTCATCTCATCAAGTCACTCGAGCAATTTGGCGCACCGACCGTAATTCTGGGCCGCTCCCTTTCGAAGACTTTTTCATCCGTACATGTCGATTACCGCTCCGGGGTGGAAGTCGCGACAAAATATCTCCTCGATCTAGGTCATCGCCGGATCGCACTTCTCGCTCCGCTGGCCGGGCCCGGCCACGCACGCGTGGAAGGATTCCGGGCCGCCTATGCCCAAGCGGGGCTCGATCCTCCCGAGGACCTGGTTCCGCCCCGGACCATGTCCCTGGATGCCGAACATGATGTCCGAAGATTGCTGGACTCCGCAGATGCGCCGACAGCACTCATCGTTCTCGGCACCCGGATCCTGGCCGGCGCGCTAAAAACAATGCGAGACCGTAATCTCGACACCCCACGGGATCTTTCGATCATCAGCATCGGCGACCCCGAGTGGGCGGCAGTCCATAATCCACCGATTACGACCCTGCGGTGGGATGTCGAAGAGGTAGCGCGGCTGGTCGCTGAACTTTTTCTCAGTCAACTGAAAAAGAAATCGAAACATGAGCCGCAACAGGTGTTCGTCTCAACGGATCTGGTTCTGCGGGGCTCTTGTGCGACGCCGGTTCGAAGGGCGGAGAAATGAGGTCTTCTACGGAAAGGAGTCGAGAAAAGGAAAGATTTTCCCGAGAGTTCAAATCGACGAGCAAGGCAAACCAACTCACGATCACAGGAGGAAAAAATGGGTAATTTAAAATTTGCTGTCCTGGCTGTCATTTGTCTTTTCGCTGCATTGAGTCCGCTGAATCTCGCACATGCGGAAAAGGCAAAGACCATCACCTTCGCCATCTACCAGCCCCCGACCCACGAGTACAGCGTCTGGATCAAGGAGTTCGCCCCTCTGCTCGCGGAGATGAGCAACAATCGACTTGAGGCCAAAATATCCGATTCCGGGACCATTGCGAAAGCAAAGGAAAATATCGATGCCATTCAGCGGAATATGGCCGATGTAGCCATTGTCTACCTGGGATTCAATTCGGCGACCATGCCTGCGCTTGAAGTGGTTGGCGCCGTGCCGTTTTTGTTCAGAAACGACCATGAATGGTTGAAGGCATGGCCCAAAATCACGCCAATTGTGGAACAGGTATTGATGGATAAAGGCTACGATAACATCAAAGTCTGTGATGTTCCGTTCTATGGTGGGTGGTATAAGTTCGCAACCAAGGACAAGAAACTGGAAGTCCCGTCCGATCTGGAAGGTTTAAAAATCAAAGCGGTTGGAAAGGGGCTGATGGATTATGTGAAAGCCATCGGAGGACAGAGCGTTTCAATCTCTACCGCGGAAGTGTATGAAGCCGCGAGCAGAGGGCTCATCCAGGGGGCGATCGGGGTACATACCCACTGGCTGGGCTGGAAACAGATGGAAGTATTTGATCACCTGCTTGACCTTCCAATT
>JAGXHI010000045.1 GCA_024636295.1 Desulfuromonadales bacterium | reverse complement strand
TTACAGCGGATGTTGCGGATATTACAGCTTAATTTGTTTGAAAGACGCGATTTGCAGGAGCTCTTTGCTCCACCAAGGCCAAAATTGTCGTTATGCAACAAGCAGTTATCACTTATCTGAAACTATGAGACAGCAGTGGGTTCCGCTACACTCTTGTCTTTATGTAATAAAATATTATTTAAAAAACTCGAATGCAATATTGAGAATATGTCTAATGTGTATTTCAAAAAGCACTATTTAAGAGATCTTGCAGGGATTATGCTAGAAATTTACATGGGATTTCCCCTCCGAAAAGCAATTCAGGGGTAACCCGGGGATGCAAAGCCATCGATCCGATTTTGTAATCGCAAAATGGATGGCCGGGCTGCCGAAGACTTGCAAATTTTATTCGGTACAGTTATTTTAGGTGGCGTATTTCATTTAAACCACTCCTATAGAGGGTGGGTGATTTTGTTTTTAGGTGTTAGGGGGAGGATTAAAATTGAGTTTTTTCTGCTGGAAGTCCTTTTATCAGTGGGAGAGGAACTTGTTGCCATCTCTGCGGCAAATAGGCGCTGGGGATGGCTTTTGTTTTTCATAGGTTGATCTGACTTTTAACATAACGAAATTTTCTTCTATTTCAATAATTCTAGACCGAAATAAAGGAGGTCTTAACAATAGTGGCTTTGAGGTTTTTTACGAACGTTTTCAAGAGAGAAACTTCGAATTGATTGCATCAAATAAATTCATTTATTTTTTATTTATTATTTTTGCCTGTGTAGTTATAATAGGTATAAATATTTTAAACAACGTCAACAATTCACTATTAAATTTAAAAATTGATGGCTCCAAACTAAAAGATGAAAAAATCGACCATTACGAGTTGCTCCCTGATTATGAACAAAAAATTCTATGGGACGGGGACCTTATCTTTAGACGTGGAACATCTTTGACCAGTTATTTTGTTCTGAACTTCGACCGCCAATCACGTTTTTCCCACGTTGGTATCGTTTGCCATAAGGACGGTAGAATGGTAGTCGTTCATGCTGCGCCAAGCGACGAAACATACAATCCGGTCGTTCGGGCCGAACCTCTTTCAAACTTCACATCAAATTTCTACGCGTCGGAGGTCTCTATTATGCGCTTCGTAATTCCCGAGCGTAGAGAGTTCAGCCGACAGGTGGCTAAAAATGCGGCCGATTTTGCCCTTTCTGCCGCTGCGGCCAAAGTGCCTTTTGACAATGACTTTGATTTAGCAGATTCGTCTCGACTTTACTGTACTGAACTAATCCGCGATGCCTACAGAGCGGCCGGTGCAAACGTCTTTGAGGGGGGGGGAGGCCAGGTTCTCAAATCACAAGGCAAGCCGTTATTTGTTGCCAAGTTTATTGACCAGCAGCAATTACTTCGAACGAATATATTTTTCTTCTCTCCCCTCCGAAAACAATGGTTTGCGTCAATGATAGTAGGATATTCAAATTCATCATAAAAGGAATTAAACTTCTGAATAGCTCCACAATAATTATTGTTTATTTATCATGACCGTTTAGACAATGGAGGACAATATGAATTTTGCAAACGGACATTTTAGAGTTTTACTGGCTTTTCTTTTGATTTTCTCGGGGCTATGTTTTCTTATTTCCTGTTCAAGTCCAGAAAAATCCATTTTGGGCAAATGGCGCAACTCCAACAACAAGGAAACGGTTGATTTTTTCGAGGACGGGACGGCGAATTTCAGTGGTGAAAAGGGAACCATGGTTGGTAAGTACCGGTTTGTCGACAAGGAGCATTTGCTGATTGACATTGGCATGTATGGCACCAACATTTTTTCCTTCACCATCACAAACAAAGAACTTCACTTGAATGGAGAAGACGGAAAAAACCTCGTTTACTATCGGGTAACCAAAAAAGAAATCGAGGAAGAAAAGGAGCGTGCCCGAATCAAGGTGGCCCAAGAGCAGGAACGTATTCGGCTTGAGACCGAGCGCAAAAAACTTGCCGAGGAAGCAAAAAAACATGCTGATCTCGGAAATATGTTTTTGAAGCAACAGAACTGGAAGGATTCTGTCGAAGAATATTCAAAAGCTATTAACATTGATGATAGTAATGGTGAGTCCTTTGCTAAAAGAGGGTATTGCTATCGGATGATGAAAAAATATGACAGTGCCATTAATGACTTCCAAAAGTCGCTCGATACCCAATACAACCGGAACGGCAAAGCGAATTCTCTATATAATATGGGATATATTTTCAGTAATCAAACTTATGACAAACAGAACTTTGACAAAGCTAAGAAATACTTCATCCAATCGTGTGACCTAGGGAACAAAGAAGCCTGCACTATTCTCGATGTCGGAAAGATCAAAATAAAAGTCGATAATCCGGCCAAAAATGAGACAAAATCCTTTAATGTTATTCTCAGTACAGTTTACGAAATTTGGCAAGGTGATAGTTTTGAAGTGAGTGGATGTGCTTCGAATTTAAAGCTCAACAATACAAAAGATGTTGGTCCGGGATGCCAAATTGTTTTGCATCCACAAAATAATGAAGAACCTGATATCCAATTTTGGTTATTGGATAAGTTCCCCGATCTCGATAAAAATAGACGAGGAACCACGATATTTACAATATTGGGACGGGAGCCCTTCTAGGTGCGCAAATTCTGCCCTATTTTTACCGAGAGAGATCATTTTTTAAAATCGAACAATCCCCTTCGGCACCCCTAATCCATATTAACAATCAGAAACATCCGACTGGTTAACCAGTCGGATGTTTCTTGTAAGTCACGATTAACAGGAAAAAATCAATACTCCTAGAATGAGGCAAAGCAGGGTCGGACCAAGACAAGATATTGAATTCTAAATAAAAACATTCCACAAATGGGTATTATCTGAGGCTATAGGCCGATTTCCTGGGCTGAAACTGCCGCCATAAACTTCCTGGTGTTCACGGAGAACAAAGGAAGCACCGACTCTCAAAATGTCACGACCTCTCCCGCCCGCTCCAAGAATATCTTGAGTTTCCAGTACAAATTTCTGGCTTCCGACAGCAAGACTTTTTGTCCAGACATCGATCCGTTGGCTCTCTTCCGAAGCCAGCGCAGCCTCCACCCATTCTCGGTGGGACGTTACCAATGTTTCCCGATTGATCATGGTGGTTTTGACGTTGCTGTGCCCGAGCAGTCGTTGTCAAACATTGGCCAGGAACGTTTGGCTGGCGCTGTTCTTTGTCCAAATCGAAATCGCTATCGGGATCGAAATCGGGATCACAAACATTCTTACCGTATGCCATAGCCCGCCTGATCCTCTCGAACCTGGTAGCCCCATCCACCCAGACGGCTGAGCATCGCCGCCATGCGGTCGAGTTCAGCTTTACGGCTCTGGCTCTCCGCTTCCCGCAAAGCGTTGCCGACAACCAGAACATCCTGAATGGCGGCGCACTCCAGTGCTGAACCGCGCGCGATTTCGAAATAACGTCTGCGATCCGCTTCAGCTGTCTTGCCGTTGCCTTGAGCAATGTTCAGCGGTATCGACTGGCTCGCGCGCAACCAATGATCGCGAGCCGCCCGATGGACGCCGTTGAGAATTCCGGCCTTTTCGTATACCCAGGCGACGTAATCGATCGAAAGGCGGTAGACGTCATGCTCCTCGTGTCCAAGTGTCATTTGTTTTCGATCCCGATAGCGATCCCGATTTCGATTTGGAGTGCCCTAACGGTGATGGTCAGAGTTGGCCCTCTTCCAGGAAAACTAAAAAGCCGCCCTCCGGCTCAAGGGCCGGTGCGGCGGCGTGTCTCTTTTTCTGACTTTTTCCTTACTGTTCGTCACCATGTTCCCGGCGCCAGCGCTTCGCTTCGCGGGAGATCGTTTTTCTTTTTCGCTTTTGAGCCACCTGTGCCGCCAACTCATGGCGCTGAGTGGCAAAGGCGAGTTCTGTTCGTTGTTTCTGGTAGCTCTCCATCCTCGCGGGGTCGAGCGTCCCCTCGAGCAGGGCCTGTCGGATGGCGCAACCCCGTTCGTTCTCATGCCGGCAGTTGCGGAAGCGGCATTGCGCCGCGAAGGCGATAATCTCGGGAAAGGTGCCCTCCAGCCCTGCCTCGCTCTCCCCCCACAGGTGCAATTCGCGCAATCCCGGGGTGTCGATAACCAGAGCGCCGCCGGGCAGGGAAAAGAGCTCCCGGTGCGTTGTGGTGTGGATCCCCTTGCCGACGGCGGAACTGACCTCGGAGGTCCGCTGGTGGTCGGCCTGAGTAAGCTGGTTGAGCAGGGTGGATTTGCCCGCGCCCGACGAGCCGATCAGCACCAGTGTCCTGCCGGCCTCGAGATGAGGCGCCAGTCCGGCGAGACCTTCACCGCGATTCGCACTGGTGACCAGGACCGGGACCCCGAAGGCGATCGCTTCGATTTCGGCACGACGCAGCTCCGTCTCGGGGCAGAGATCGGCCTTATTGAGTACGATGACCGGGGCGGCTCCGCTTTCGTAAACCAGGGTCAGGTAACGCTCGATGCGCCTTGGATTGTAGTCGTTGTCAAGCCCGCTGACGATAATCGCGGTGTCCACATTTGCCGCCAGCACCTGGGGGATCCCCGGCTTTTCGGCAAGACCTTTGCGGTTTCCCGAGGACGCTCGTTTCAGGGCGGTTTTTCGAGGCAAGACGGCGTGGATGCGGATGCCCTCCTCTGCGGGCGAATCAATGGCGACCCAATCCCCCACGACCGGGAGGGCGTCCTGGGCCGAGGCATGGCGCAGTTGCCCGGTGAGGGTGGCTGTCTGTTCCCCACCGGCGTTCAGCAGGGAATAAAAGCCGCCTGCCGCACGAACCACCCGTGCGGGGGAGAGGTCTTGCCCCTGACAGGTTTCGAGGTGGATTGCAAAATGATCCTTCCAGCCCAGTTGCTCTATATTCATCTGGAACAGTTCCTTTGCGGTACGGATGGGGGTAATGCGGCCTGACTCCGGAGACGGAAGCGCGTCCCTCGGAGAGTGTCCATGGCAGATAATATCGTAGGACATCGAGGCTCTGGAGGGCAAGCTTTACAGGAAACTTTTGTCATCGGGGGGGCAAAAAGAGGACGGCTCGACTTCTTACATGCCCAGGAACTTGATGGCGCCTCCACACAGGAGAATCGTGAGTCCCGCCAAAGCGTGGGAGTACCTCTCCGCCTGAGGAAACGAAATTTTGGAGAGGCCATAGTATGAGGCCATCACGCAGGCGAACATCGTCGTGATCGTCACGAGCCCGAACACCGTGGCCACTGTTATCATCGCCAATACGCTCAACTTGGCGGCTGGATACATAATGAGCGGGATCAATGGCTCGCACGGACCCAGTACAAATATCGTGAAGAGCACCCAGGGCGTCACATTGCCGGTATCTGCACCGGTGTGGACATGAGAATGACCAGAGACGTGAGAGTGATGGTGAGAGTGGATCTCCCCGTCCCTGTGCCCATGGCGATGCTCGTGCGATCTGTCTCGGACGGCCCGACGGATACCCCACAGCAGATAAACGAGGCCGAAGGCGATCAGAAGCCATGCTGTCAGATCGCCTCGAGAGGACTCGACGGATTCCAGGTTGAAGACCACAATGCCAAGGAACACGCCGACCAATCCCAGGATAATGGATCCCATGACGTGCCCAAGCCCGCACAGGAAGGTGATGACCGCGGTTTTGGCGCCGCTCCAGCCCCTTGCCTTTGACATGACGATGAAGGGAAGGTAGTGATCCGGCCCGAGAATCGTGTGGATGAATCCAATGCTGGCGGCGGTCCCCGCAAGGACAAGAATTTCGTTGCTCAAAAGTTTCTCTCCTCTACCCGCGGATTCCCCCTTGGGCACTGGCGTCAGGTACGAATTTCAGAGCACCACCAGCTCTTCCGGAGAGAAGGTCAGGTGCTTCAGTCCGTCCTGCTCCACCCAGAAAGTGTTTTCGATTCCCACGGCCCCGAGACCGGGGAACACGGCTTTCGGCTCAAAGGCGAAGGTCATCTTCTCCTCCAGCACCTGGTTTTTGAATCCTCTGGCGATGAAGGGGAATTCGTCGATTTCCACGCCGATACCGTGCCCGATAAAGGAAACCTGGTCGCCGGCGGATCCCATGAAATGGTCCTTGTATCCCATCTCCACGGCGAGCCCGAGACATTCCTCGTAAATCGCCCCCCAGCCAACGCCGGGACGCGCGATCTCCTTCAGCCGCTTCTGGATCAGCCGCATGTCCTCGTAGGCTTTAAGCAGCCGGTCGGGCAGGCCCCCGATGCACATGAGGCGGGTCTGGTCGACCATGTACCCATCGAAGGCGCCGACGAAATCGATGATGACCGGTTCGTTTTTCCGGATCGGCTTGTAACTCGACCCGTGGCCCACGGCCGGACTGACGCCGATGCCTCCCAGAGGCGCATCGAGGTGGGCCGGCACGGCGCTGTCGGCGCCGGAGAGGATCTGACCGAAAAAGAGTTCGGAGTTGAACCCCCGCATCCGGGAGACGCCCTGATGTCCCTGCTTGCGGGCGGCGAACTCCAGCTCTGCGGCAAGTTCCAGGTCCGTCATGCCCTCGCGGAGGACTTCTTTGGCCCGCTGAAAAACCCGGTCGGCCTGCAGCGCGGCATCCTTCATGATCTCGATTTCGTAATCGGACTTAACCGCCCTCACCGTCCGGATCAGCGGTGAAGCGTCGACAATCTCACAGTTGCCGAGCACTTTCTGAAAACGACGGAAAAGGCCCACCGGCACCACATCCAGCTCCATTCCGGCCCGCTTCGGAAGGTCATGGCCGTAATCGGAAAGAATGCCGGCAATGTCCCCCGGCCCCCGGAAGGGGACGACCTCTTTCAAGCCGCATTCCATCCGCGCCCGCCCCGCCACCCGGCGGACCATGTACACGGGCTCTCCCTCCGCGGGGATGAAAAGCGCACCCTGCTGAACCGAGCCGGTGAAATAAAAAAGATCCGCGCTCTGGAGAATCAGGGCGGCGTCAAGCTCTTTCTCGCAAAGAAGAGACTGCAGCTTGCGGCAGCGGGTCTCCAGTTCGGAAGTGGGGGTGATGCGCATTTTAAATCCGTCAGTTGTCAGTTGTCAGTTGTCAGTTGTCAGTTGTCAGTTGTCAGTTGTCCCTGGTCCCTGGTCCCTGGTCCCTGGTCCCTGGTCCCTGGTCCCTGGTCACTGGTCACTGGTCCCTGGTCCCTGGTCACTTGAACCTTGAACCTGTTTCATGCCGTCTTCACGGCCTCCTCTTCCTCCAGCAGCAGTTCTCGAATGGCCATTTCCCGCAGCTTGAATTTCTGGATCTTGCCGCTGGCGGTCATGGGGTACTCGTCGACGAACTTGACGTAGAAAGGCACCTTGTAATTGGCGATGCGTCCGCGGCAGAAATCCCGGATTTCCTCCTCGGTGCATGCCACCCCATCTTTGAGCTTGACGGCCGCCATGACCTGCTCACCATACCTGCGGTCGGGCACGCCGTAGACCTGAACGTCGGCGACCTTGGGATGAGCGTAGAGGAATTCCTCGATCTCTCTTGGATAGATGTTCTCGCCGCCGCGGATGATCATGTTCTTGATCCGGCCGGTGATCTTGCAGTAGCCGTTCTCGTCCATGACCGCAAGATCGCCGGTATGGAGCCATCCTTCGGAATCGATGGCGCGGGAGGTCTCCTCGAGCATTTTGTAATACCCCTTCATCACCAGGTAGCCTCGCGTGCACAGCTCTCCCTGTTTCCCTGAAGGCAATGTCTTGCCTGTTTCGATATCCACGATCTTCACCTCCACGTTCGGCAAAACCCGACCCACAGTGGACACGCGAAGCTCGATGGGATCGTCCGTCCGGGTCTGGGTAATCACCGGAGAGGATTCAGTCTGGCCATAGGCGATGGTGATCTCCGAGGCGTTCATATCCCGGATCACCCGCTTCATGACTTCGATGGGACAGGGCGATCCGGCCATGATCCCCGTGCGCAGGCTGGACAGATCGTAATTGGGGAAAGTCGGATGCTCGAGTTCGGCGATGAACATGGTGGGGACGCCGTGCAGGCCGGTGCATTTTTCGTCCTGCACCGTTTTGAGCACCGCCTCGGGAGTGAACGTCTCCACCGGAACCATGGCCGTGCCGTGGGTCACGCAGGCCATAACCCCCAGAACACACCCGAAACAATGAAAAAAGGGTACGGGAATGCAGAGTCGGTCCTTTTCGGTGAGCTTCATGCACTCGCCGATAAAATAGCCGTTGTTGACGATGTTGTGATGCGTGAGCATGACACCCTTGGGAAAGCCGGTGGTCCCCGAGGTGTACTGCATGTTGATGACCTCGTGCTCATCAAGAGAGTTTTTAACCCGCAACAGCTCGTCGGGAGAAACGTTTTCGCCCAGACCCTCCAGTTCCTCATAAGAGAGCATTCCGGCGGGAGCATCTCCCCCGATGAAAACCACATTCTTCAAGAAGGGCAGCTTTGCACAATCCAGAGCGCCCGGTGCGGCGGTCCGGAGTTCGGGCACAACGGCACTGATGGTATCGACGTAATCGGTATCCTTGAAACCCTGTACCAGAAAAAGGGTGGTCGCATCGGACTGATTCAGAATATATTCGAGCTCCGCCGATTTGTAATTGGTGTTTACGGTCACCAGAACGGCTCCGATCCTGGCGGTGGCGAATTGAAGGATTACCCATTCAGGCACGTTCGTTGCCCAGATGGCAAGATGATCTCCCTTGCGTATCCCGAGGCCGAGAAGGCCTTTTGCGACCCTGTCGCACAGGGCGTCGAGTTCGCTGTAGGTATACCTCAACTCCCGGTCCGGATAAACCAGGGCATCGCGACCGGGAAAGCGCCCGGCGATTTCTTCCAGCAGCCCTCCTACTGTATGGTGTAGCGCCTTTTCCATGAGATAAAAGCCTCCCTGCAATATCGACTGTTATGTAACTGTCTTTTAGGATGCAAACATCTGTTTTTTAAAAATTTGTGACTACCACAGATAGGTTTTTCAGTCAATCAATCAAGATGGCCCCGCGAAAAACAACGACAGGCTCTCGCTTTACAGGGTGTTTTCAGGAGCCCTGAACCGATCTGCCGGAAGACTCTCACTGAAGCTTTTCGGCCTCGATCACCTCCGGCGCCACCATGCCGCCCGACATAATGATTTTCATGGCTTCCTCGACGCCGAAGGAGGTGGGGTAAACCTGACTTTCCTCCAGGATCAGAACGTATCCCGAGGTGGGGTTCGGAGAAGTGGGTATGAAGCAGGTATAATAGGTCTTTCCCGAGCGGCTCTGAACCATGTTGGTGATAAAAGCAATGGAATAGGACCCTTCCTTGGGAAAGTCGACGTAAACGGACTGTCGGAAAGAGCTCCGTCCCGATTTGGAAAAGACCTCGAGCAACTGTTTTGAAGATGTGTAAATCGACCGAACCAGAGGAATGCGGGACAGCATCCGATCCCAGACACTGACCATCCTCTTTCCAAGCACATTGGTGGCCAGAAGCCCGGCAAAATAGAGAACGACCAGACCGGTAATCATTCCGAGACCAGGGATGTAATGCCCTTCCCCGAAAAAGAAACTTCCTACTCTCTTGATGTAGGGAGCCAGAACCCCGTCGGCGAGATTGAACAGAAAACGCAGGATAAAAATGGTGATCCCCACCGGGATCACCACGAGCAGTCCCGCTCCCAGTTTGTTTTTGAGATGATTCAGAAAAACGAACCACGGAGAGCGGGGTTTGCTTGATCGCCGTTGCATGCAGCATACTCCTTCAGGAATTCGGACCTGAGCGTCCGATCACGTTATTTTTTAACAGAACTGCGCCGAAGAACGTGAGTAACGCCCTCCGGCGCTGAAGTGATTCCGAGCAATCCCCTGCCCGTCAATGATTCGAAATCCTTTTGCCATGAAATTATCACAAAGCCAGCGGGAAAAAAAGAAAAGCCGGACAATATCCGACCGACTTTTCTTAGTGGAGTAATTTTTTCAATCAATCTGACGTCGATGGATCCTGAAATATATTCCTTGATCTCTCCCGCTCGAGTATTGTCCCTCACGGGTTCTGAATATAGGCATTCCTGCGAGTGTAGAACCACCAGTTGAGGACCAGGCAGAGGAAGTAGAAAATTGAAAAGCCATAAAGGGCGTATTCGGGCGTGGTCGCCTTGATCTGCTCGCCGAAGACCTGGGGAATGATGAAGGCTCCGTAGGCGGCCACCGCCGAGGTCCAGCCGAGAACGGGGCCGGCCTGCTCCTTGTCGAAGATCATGGCGATAGAACGGAAAGTCGAGCCGTTGCCGACGCCGGTGGCGGCAAAGAGGATGATGAACAGAATCAGAAACGGGACAAAATAGTTCTCCGGGGTAGGCGAAGCGTAGGCTGTCTTCATGAACCAGGCGCAGCCGAGAGCTGACAAGATCATTACGACCGAAACCCACTGTGTGACGATGGCGCCGCCAAGTTTGTCGGCAATTTTGCCGCCGACCGGACGGATGAGGGCGCCGATAAAGGGGCCCATCCAGGCGAACATCAGGGCGCTCGGTCCATTTGGATTGATTGTGCCATGGGTCAGATCGCCGTCCACCATGATGTGGCTGAAGCCGAAGATGACCTTGATCGAGAGGGCGAAGGCGGCCGAGTAGCCGATAAAGGAACCGAAGGTCATGGTGTAGATGATGGTCATCGCCCAGGTATGCTTGCTGGCGAAGATCCTGTACTGGCGATCGAGATTGGCCCGCAGCTCGCCGGTGGTCAGATACTTCATGCCGAAAACAGTGGCGGCGATGACCAGCGGCAGAACGATCCACTTGCTGAGCAGGCCGAGACCCACCGGTTGAGGCAACAACAGGTAGAGTCCGACGGCGGCAGCGACAAAGGCGATCAGAAGCAGGCCGGTGATCTTGGCGAAGGCCCGCGGGGTTGACCCTATGTTGGGAGAGACCGCCTCGGTAGTGATGTTGTTCATGCCGAACCAGCTGGCGAAAGCCAACGGCGCCAGCAGCAGCAGCCAGACATATCCGGCATTATGGATGTAGGTCTCCGTGCCGGCGGGAATCTTTCCGATCAGCGTTCCGCTGGTGTTGATCAGGGTCATCGGCTCTCCTCCGAAAAGTCCGAAGGTCATCACCAGCGGGATCAGGATCTGCATGGTGGTGACGCCGAAATTGCCGAGCCCTGCGTTAAGGCCGAGGGAGGTCCCCTGTACCCGTTTTGGAAAAAAGAAGCTGATGTTGCTCATGGAGGAAGCAAAGTTGCCGCCGCCGACCCCGGAGAGCAGGGCCAGGAGATAATAGACCTCGATCGGAGTCGCCCTGTTTTGCAGAGCGATTCCTGTACCGATGGCCGGCAGCATCAGGAGCGCGGTGGTAAAAAAAATTGTGTTGCGCCCGCCGGCGATGCGGATCAGAAAGGAGCTGGGTATCCGCAGAGTCGCCCCGGTCAGACCGGCAATCGCCGAAAGCGTGAAGAGCTGAGACTGGGAAAAGGGGTAACCCAGATTGAGCATCTGCACCGTGATGATTCCCCAGTAGAGCCAGACTGCGAATCCGCAAAGCAGACAGGGAATGGAGATCCACAGGTTGCGGGTGGCGATCTTCTTGCCCTCTGATTCCCAGAACTGTTCGTCTTCGGGGTTCCATTTGTCGATATTGATAGGCATCGTTTACTCCTCCCGGTTCTATTCGATAACAGCTGTATTAATTTCTTCTATTTTGCGCATCTCCCGCGGATGCTTCTTTTCCATCATCCTGTTGATGACCAGGTGCATCCAGATCAGGCAGACCAGGGAGAGGGCGAACATGAACATCCAGGCGCTGGTCCACAGTCCAGTCCCTTCGAGCAGATATCCGAAGATGATCGGGCAGAAAAACCCGCCGAGGCCTCCGAGCACGCCGACCATTCCGCCGACGACCCCCACCTCTTCCGGAAAATAGTCGGGGATAAGCTTGTAGACCGCCGCCTTGCCAATCCCCCAGACACTACCGAGCAGAATGACGAATACGGCGAAGATCCAGACGTTGGCCTGAAAGAAAATCCGCGTCACTCCCTTGGCGATCAGTTCCTTTTTCTTCACCTCCTGGCCGATCTCGACCACCGGTTCCTGCCAGGTCCTCTTGCTCGGCAGCACCAGCGTTTCCTCCTCATAGTTCTTCAATAATTCAGGTTTTTTCTTGAGGGAATAGCTTTGCTCACCCACCTTTATCAAGGTCGCCGTCACCTCGGTCACCGTCCCGGAGCGCATGGCCATCACCCCGCGGCCGGGGCTGTAGATCTCCATTTTAGGCATAATCAGCAAAAAGCTGATCAGGGTTGAGGCGCCTAGGACCCAGTACATTATCCTCCGGCCGCCGAACTTATCCGACATCCATCCTCCAAGAGCGCGAATCACGCCGGAGGGAAGACTGAAGGCCGCCGCAAAAATGCCGGCGGTCACCAGCGGCAGATAATAGACATTTACGAAATAGGGAACGAGCCACTGTGAGAAGGCGACGAAGCAGCCGAAGACCAGAAAATAGTAGAGGCCGAAGCGCCATACCCGCATGCTGCCGAGGGGCTTGAGCATCTCGCCGAAAGATTTGCCATGTGTCTTCGGCTTCTTGTTCTCGGAAAAGAGAAAGAAGATCACTCCCATCGCCACCAGCATGCCGGCATAAAGAACGGGCAGCTGGCGCCATCCCTCGAGGTTGGCGCCATGATCGGTCAATCGGTTGAGCATGGTCGGCGCAAAGAGAGTGGTAAGGGCCGCTCCGGCGTTTCCCGCTCCGAAAATGCCGAGGGCGGTCCCCTGCCGGTGCCTGGGATACCAGACCGAGGTGAAGGCGATGCCGATGGAGAAGCTCACCCCGGCCAGACCGAATCCGAAACTGCAGAGAGCGAAGGTCAGAAAACTGTCCGCCTTCGACAGAAGAAACATGGGAATCGCGCAGATAAGAAGCAGAGTCCCGTAGACGGGTTTTCCCCCGAACTTGTCGGTCAACATGCCCGCCGGCAGCCGGAAAACCGAACCGGTCAGCACCGGGATTCCCATCAGCCAGCCGATCTCTACCGGCCCCCAGTCGAAGACCCGGTTGTCCGCCAGGAAGGTCACCAGCACCCCGTTGAACATCCAGGCGGCGAAACAGACGGTAAAGGCCAGCGTATTCAGAAACAGAATCTTGTGCGATTTTGCCGTGGCGATCGGTTCCAAGGCGCCTCCTTTTTCATCACAGGGCTGATTTTATTGGAGCCAGGTGAACGAATTGCATGAAAGGCGGGATCCGCCCTCCCGCAGGGCTGGTCCGTACTTGCAAATTGCCCTATTCAACGCCCGTCGCGCTGCCTGTTCCAGATCACCACCTGCAGGGGTCTCCCCAGGTAGGTCACGGGTATGCTCACCACGTGAACCAGCCGGGAGAAGGGAAACAGGGCCACCAGGAGGAAGGCATTGACGGCATGGAGCTTGACGAAAAGAGGAAGGACCGCCATCGTCTGCACCTGGGGGTTGAAAGTCAAAAGGGACCACAGCCAGGGGGTGGCCGTATGAAGATACCAGAGCGATCCCCAGCGAAGGGTAAAGGCAATGTAGATTCCCGTTGCTACCTGCAGAAGCAGGATCAAAAGAACCAGCCAGTCGATCACCGTGGTCACAGCGGATACTCGCCGGCTCCCGACGCGGCGGGCCATCAATATCACCAGCCCGATGAATGCCCAGACCGCAAGGGCAAGGCCGGTAACCTCCAGGAGATAAAGTCGCAGGGGCCGGCCCAGCAGTTCTCCCCATCCGGTCGGGAACAGGAAAGCCAGGAAATGAGCCAGAAGAATAATCAGGATCGGATAATGCCAGGGGACCGAGCCCCAGAAGAGAGCGCGGCTTTCCAGAAATTGTGAGGACTGGGAAGACCAGGAATATCGGTCGATGAAATACCGGTAAATGCCGACCCCGACCGCTAGCGAAACCGCCACATAGGGGAATATGCCAAACAGGAGCAGGTCCATCATCACGCCGTCTCCTTTTCTTCGGAAGTCGCCGTCTCCCGAGAACATGCGTAGGTTTTCGACAGGTAATTTCGAAGCGCCTGCAGCAGAAAACGGTAGGGGTGAGCATCGTCGTCCCCGAAACTGCCCAGCATTTTCTCCAGGGCGGGAAGAACCCCGTCAGACGCCAATTCCTCGCCGGCACGGGATTCGGGGGCATGGGCAAGAAAGCCGATGACCTCCGTCAGATGATCGGGCAGCTCCCCTCCCGTCTCGAAGCCGTGTTCCCTGTAAATTTCCTTCAGCCGAATCAGAAAAAGAGTGCGCTGGCGGCTTTCCCCACACAGCTGATAAGCCACGTAAGGAGCGCACCGGGGCTGCAGGTCGAAAACGGACGTGTAGACTTCCTCCCGTTCCGAGCCCGAAAGGTTCTTCATGGCATCGCGGAAGGATGCCAGCGCCTGCGCGGCCGGCGGAAATTCCCCATCCAGCATTTGGAGCCCTTCGGCCGTCGCTTTCATGATTCCGGGACCCGGATACCCCGCAAGCCGTGAAAAGATCCTTAAAAGTTCCTTTTTTCGTACCATCGCACTGTCTACCATCGCCTTTTCGCTTTCCGACGGGTCCCGAAACCCGCCTCACGTCGATGCTCATGGGGATCTTCGATCGACTCCAAAGCCTGCTCCCGCAACATGGAGGGGATGACCACCCGCTCCTTCAGCCCGGCAAGAGAAGTCAGGCGGTAAATCGAATCCGCCTCGTCGGTCCCGATCCCGGCGGCGGCACAGGCCTTTTCCGCCACCTCCCGACTTATCCCCTCCACGGTCTCGGATCGCCGCAGCAACCGCACCGCCATCTGTTTGCGGTAAGCCTTCGCCACCTCCTCCTCGTTTCCACCAGCAAAGAGACTGGCCAGATAGCGCAGAGGAAGTCTCGCCTGCTCCAGCGAACTGAAGAAATCGTCTCCGAGCTTCGTTCTTCCCTCCTCCACGGTCGCAATAACCGGAAGAAGAGGGGGAACATAGAACAGCATCGGAAGCGTCCGGAATTCCGGATGAAGGGGAAGCGCCAACTCCCATTCCTTGACGAACCGGTAAACCGGTGACTTCTGCGCGGCCTTGATAATCTGCTCGTGCACGCCGTTTTTGCGGGCGGCTGCAATCACCTCGGGATCGTGAGGATCGAGAATCATCTCCCGCTGGGCCGCTACCAGCTCCGGATCGGTCCGTTTGGCGGTCTCCTCGATGCGGTCGGCGTCGTAGAGAAGCACCCCGAGATAGCGGATGCGCCCAACGCAGGAGTGGAAACAGGCCGGCGCCTGTCCACTTTCCTGCCGGGGATAGCAGAGGATGCATTTCTCGGATTTTCCCGTAGACCAGGTGTAATAGGTTTTTTTATAGGGACACCCGGCGACGCACATGCGCCAGCCGCGGCATTTCTCCTGGCTGACCAGCACGATCCCGTCCTCGCCCCGCTTGTAGATCGCCCCCGAGGGACAGGCGGCAACGCACCCGGCGTTCACACAGTGGTTGCAGATGCGTGGGACATAAAAGAAGACCATCCGCTCCAGAGCGAAAAGCTGCGCCTGTTCCTGTTCGCTCAATTTTTTCATCGAAGGATCGTTGGCGGCATAAATTGGAGACCCTCCCAGGTCGTCGTCCCAGTTGGGTCCCGCCTCGATCTTCATCGGTTCGCCGCTGATCATCGATACGGGCCGGGCCGTGGGTTGATCGTCCCCCTTGGGGGCATTGAACAGGTCTCCATACCGGTAGGTGTAGGGCTCGTAATAATCGTCCACCGTGGGCAGGTGAGGATTATGAAAAATCTTTCCGAGAAGGCTCCCGCGACCGCCCATCTTGAGATGAAGATCATGGCCGGTGACTTCCCATCCTCCCTTGTATTTTTCCTGATCCTCCCAGAGGGTGGGATAACCGGTGCCCGGTTTGGTCTCCACGTTGTTCCACCACATGTATTCGGCGCCCCGGCGGTCGGTCCAGAGGTTTTTGCATGCGATGCTGCAGGTATGGCAGCCGATGCACTTGTCGAGGTGGAAAACGGAGGATATCTGCGAGCGCACATTCATGGTTTCCATCCTTTTTTTTCTGGAACGTAGGGGCGCGATTCATCGCGCCCGCCATTGAATTGCCCGGACACAATGAATTGCGCCCCTACCGATGGGTTCATGACCTCTACCATTGAGGCTCTCCTATCAGTTTCCGGACCAGGATGAAGGTGTCCCGGTTTGAGCCGGTAGGCCCCCAGTAGTTGAAGGCATAGGTGAACTGTCCGTAGCCTCCGGCCATCAGGTTGGGCTTGAGTCGGGTGCGTATCAGGCTGTTGTGCACCCCGGCGCGTTTCCCCCGCAAGGGGGACCTGGGCACACCGATCGTGCGCTCCGGAGCATGGTACTGGATTCCCATTCCCCGGGGAATGCGGGCGCTGACGGCGGCCCGGGTCACCACGACGCCGTGGTCGTTGTAGACCTCCACCCAGTCGTTGTCCACAAGACCGATTTGCGCGGCCTCCCGGTCGTTGATCCACAAGGGATGACAACCGCGCGAGAGGGCCAGCATCCGATGGTTGTCGCTGTAGGTGGAGTGGATTCCCCACTTGCCGTGGGGCGTCAGAAAATTGAGTTTGAGGACATCTCCCTCCGGCCGGCTGGCCACCAGGTCCTGAAGGATCGCCGCACCGGGTTTCGGTTTGTAGGTGGGCAGGTTTTCGCCATAGGCGATATAGGACTGGTGATCGAGATAGAAATGCTGCCGACCGGTGATGGTCCGCCAGGGAACCAGCTTCTCGACATTGAGGCAAAACGCCGAATAGGCGCGCCCCTCGTTTGTAATGCCCGACCAGCAGGGACTGGTCAGGAGCCGCCGGGGCTGGCGATCGAGATCGGCGAAGGTCGTCCGTACGCTCCGGCTCTTTTCCGCCAGGTCGGTCAGAGGAAGACCGACCTTCTTCTCCTCCGCCTGGAAAGCCCTGAAGGCAACCTCACCGTTGGTTTCCGGGGCAAGGTCCAGGATGATGTTGGCGGCATCGACCGCTTCCACAAGGGACGGATATCGGCCGCCATCCCAGGGTGGAGAGGATTTTTTCTTCGCCAGGTCGTCGTACATATCCTCGATCGCCCAATTGAGACCGTGGGCGCCGATCCCCTTCTCCCTCGCCTCCGGCCCAAAGGAGACGAAGCGGTTGTAGAGATTGGCATAATCTCTCTTCACAATGGCCAGACCGGGCATTGTTTTGCCCGGAATCGGTTCACACTCTCCCTTGCTCCAGTCGCGGATCTCCCGCTGGGCCATTTCGGCGGGAGTGTCATGCTGCAGGGGAACGGATACCAGATCGTCGATCGGCTCGGGCAGGTGAACCTTTGCCAGGTCGCTGACTTTCTCCGCCAGGGACCGGAAGATGTCCCAGTCGCTGCGCGATTCCCAGCAGGGCGGGACAGCCGCCTGCAGCGGATGAATAAAGGAATGCATATCGGTGGAATTCAGGTCGTCTTTCTCATACCAGGTGGCGGCGGGAAGGATCACGTCGGAATAAAGGGCCGAGGTGTCCATCCGGAAATTGAGATCGATCACCAGATCGAGCTTTCCTTCGGGCGCTTTCTCGTGCCAGACGGCCTCTTTGACCGATTCTCCGGCGGTCTCCGGCGCAATGGTGCTGTTATGGGTTCCGAGATAATGCTTCAGGAAATACTCGTGTCCTTTGGCGCTCGATGACAGGGCGTTGCCCCGCCAGATGAACCAGACCCTCGGCCAGTTTTCCGGCGCATCCGGGTCCTCCACGGCGAAGCGCAGCTTCTTTTCCTTGAGCTGACGCACCGTCCAGTCGACGATCTCTTCGCTGGTGTCGGCGCCGTCCTCCCGGGCGCTGTGGATCAGGTCCAGGGAATTGCGGTCGAACTGGGGATAGAAGGGAAGCCATCCCAGTTTAGTCGCCCGAACCTGGTGGTCCATGGTGTGCCCGTCGGTGACGGGACCCGGTTCGGCGGCCGGGCGAATCTTCGCCTCGTCGACGGTTCGCTCGTAACGCCACTGATCGCTGTGAACGTAATGGAAACTCGGGGTGTTCTGAAATCGCGGCGGCCGACTCCAGTCGAGGGCGCCGGACAGAGTTGCCCAGGGCGCCACGGGGGCGAGTTTCTCCTGTCCCACGTAGTGGTTGAGTCCCCCGCCGTTTTTCCCCACGCAGCCACACAGCATCAGGGCCGCTATTCCGGCCCGGTAAGCAAGGTTGGCATGATACCAGTGATTGACCCCAGCGCCGATGATGATGCAGCATTTCCCTTGAGTCCTTTCGGCGGTGTCGGCCCATTCGCGGGCGAATTGAATGACATTGGCACGGTCGACGCCGGTGAATTTTTCCTGCCAGGCCGGAGTGTAGGGCGCCGCATCATCATCATAGCCGCGGGGATAATTTCCTCTCAGTCCGCGGTTCACTCCGAACTGTGCCATAAGCAGATCGTAAACGGTGGCGACCCGCACAGGTCCCGCTTCGGTTTCCACGGTGCGCACAGGCACGCCGCGCCGCGTTGCTCTCTCCTCGGCGAAATCGGGAAAGGACACTTCGCAGATCTCATCGTGCCGCTTCAGAAAGGACAGGCGAGGCGACAGCTCGGCGCCATCGCGGCCATCCTTCATCTGCAGATTCCATTCTCCCTTCTGCTGCTGCCATCGAAAGCCCATGCTTCCCAGAGGCATACGCGGGCCGTCCGTCGACTCGTCCCAGATCAGGTACTTGAAATCGGCGTTTTCTTCCTCGCGATAATTCTCGAGCTGCGCCGCCCGCAACAGGCGACCGGCGGAGTAGCTCCCGTTCCCCCTGTCCTCCAGTTCGATCAGAAAAGGACTGTCGGTGTAACGCGAGATGTAATCGAGGAAGTAGGGAGTGGCTTTTTGATAGTGAAATTCATTGAGGATGACGTGATTGACCGCCATCCAGAAGGCGCCGTCCTGGCCGGCGTGGGCGGGTATCCACCAGTCGGCGTATTTGGAGGTCATGGAAAAATCCGGCGAGAGAACGACCAGTTTGGAGCCGTTGTGTCGGGCCTGTGCCACGTAGTGCACATCGGGGGTTCGGGTCATGCTCAGATTCGACCCCATCACCGCGATGAACTTGCTGTTGTGCCAGTCGGCGCTCTCGGCCACATCGGTCTGCTCCCCCCAGATTTCAGGGGAGGCGTTGGGAAGGTCGCAGTACCAGTCGTAGAAAGACAAGTTCACACCGCCCATCAGCTGGATGAAGCGGGAACCTGCGGCGAAGGAGAGCATGGACATGGCGGGGATCGGAGAAAAACCGATGACCCGGTCGGGACCGTGTTTTTTGATGGTGTGAACGGAGGCCGCGGCGGAGAGCTCGAGCACTTCGTCCCAGCTCGCGCGTCGGAATCCGCCCTTTCCCCGCGCCTTCTGGTAGGTGCGTCGTTTTTCGGGATCGTTCACGATCGATTCCCATGCCGCGACCGGGTCGTCGTGCTCGGCCCTGGCCGCCCGCCACAGATCCATGAGCACTCCGCGCAGATAGGGATACTTCACACGAAGGGGGCTGTAGAGATACCAGGAAAAGGAGATGCCGCGCTGACAGCCGCGGGGCTCATACGGGGGGATTCCTTCCTCGAGGGCGGGATAATCGGTTGCCTGAAGTTCCCAGGCGACCATGCCGTCCTTGACCGCAACGTTCCAGGAACAGCCTCCGGTGCAGTTCACGCCGTGCGTGCTGCGCACGACCTTTTCATGCTGATACCGGTTGCGATAAAATTCTTCCCATTGGCGGGCTTTCGGGTCGATGATGTCCTTTATCCAGCTCATTTCGCCTCCCTTCGGGATTGCCTGAGAGTTTTCGCCACCAGGGGCCTGCGCACACCCTTCAGCCGCCGCCATCCGAACAACAGCGCCAGCCCGAAAAGAGCCGCCGCAGCAATTCCCGCATCGAGAGCGAATACTCCGGCGATCTTCGGGGGAGTCCCGGAAATCGCACCCAGGAATGCAGTAATGTCGCGCTGCTCCTCATCAGTCAAGGGATGTTCGGAATATATCGGGGCCATGCTCGGAAAGGGAATGCTGTCCAGAACTTCGAGCAGCCCTTCCCTCTCGTAACTCTGGTAGGCATTCGTCAAATCGGCCCCGAAACTCGCCCCCGCAGCGCGTCCAAGTCCCTCGCCGGCGATACCATGGCAGGCCAGACAGGGCGCGCCGCCGTTTTCAAAGGCGGCCGTTCCGACGTAAAGATCCCTTCCGTGCTGAGGATCGCCAGCCGGTTCTTCCGTCGTTTTTCCCTTAGCGGCTGCGGTCTCGCCCGCTTGGTGCTGTTCCTCCAGAGGGTGCTGCAGAAAGGTCAGGACCGCTTCCGCTTCCTCCTCGGTCAGCCCCACATCCGGCATGGCCATGGGATATTTTTCCATGAGCTTGCGAATGGTCGGGTCCCCTTCCGCAATCAGCCGATCCGGCTCCAGAATGATGCGCAGAAGCCATTGCCGGTCGCGCCTCTCGGTCACCCCGGCCAGATCCGGGCCCGTCGGCCTGTCGCCTCCGATGGTATGACATCCGCTGCAATTCTGCTGAAAGACCGCTTCGCCGCGTTCAGCCTTCTCTGCGGTGCTTTCCGCGGCGGCTGCACTCGCTGCAGCGCCCAGCAAAAGCCCCAGGCCAAAAGCAAGTCGGATCCATTCCTTCTTCCGCATATGCTTCTCCTTTTAGGACAACTTTCTACCCTTCACGATCCTCAATGAACAGAAACATTCTACCTTAAGTTCCGAACATGACTAGCAATGAGCAAGAATTTACCTTACGCTAGAACACATTTCTAAATACGGGTTTGACCCAGGTCAAAAAATTATTTTTTTGTTGAAAGATAAAAAGCCGCACTTTTAGTATCTTCGATTTTGGACAATCATCGAAGGGCGTGTTGCAGAGGGGAAGTGTTTGAACGTGAAGCGAGAGAGGGAGTTAAAAACTTCTCGAAAGGGATTGCTTCGTCCGCATTACGGGCAAAGCCCGGCGAATGCCGGGCAGAGGTGGAAAGTGTCCCGAGTCAAGAAGGACTGAGGCGAAGATCCCTGATATAGGACTGAAGGGCCTTCTGATCCTCATACCGGACGTCCAGAAATTCAACTCCCACACCAGGCGCCAAAGCAGGTTTTCGGCTGCACTTCGAAGAGTTCACCCATATGACTTCTCCGCGGCACAGAATTTCCTTATCCCCAGGAAGGTGCAAAATAAGGTCCAGAAGAGTGCCTTCGGAGAAGTCCTCCTTCGTTTCGATGTAAACGCCTCCGGGCCCGATATTTGCTGTAGTCGCGTCGACAGACGGATGGCCTTCGGCTCCATAGCGGACCTTCAGACAACCCTCCGCACGGGGTGCGGCCCGATCATTGATTTCGAGATATTTTCTGGCCGTGGCAAGGAAATTGTGTCGGCTGATCGGCTTTAACACGATATCGTCGCTGCCGCACAGTCGGCACCTCTCCAGATCATCCTCACGTCCTCCGTGGGTGACCATGATCACCGGGATCGATTCGAGTTCCGGATCGTTCTTGATCCGCTTACAGGCTTCGTCTCCGTTCATTTCGGGCATGTAAAGATCCATGAAAACAAGATCCGGCTTTTCCGTCCGGACAGCCTCCAGGGCCTCGTGGCCGTTGCGGGCAACCAGCAACTCGAAACCCTCTCTGCGGAAAAAGGTTTTCTCCAGCTCGATAAAAAGATTCACATCGTCCGCCAATAAAATTTTCTTCCTTTTCATTTCATTCCTCTCCTTGGCAACGCCTGCAGCCAGTGACTGAAGGCAATTCAATACCGGCGAGAGCCGTTTTCTTTTCTTGAGCTTCAAACCGGATCCTTCTATACTGCAGCCCATTCATTGACGGGAGGAAATCAGCATGGAGGGAAGTTGGCCGTATGTCATCTTTTCGGGGGGATTTGCCGGGGGCGCCACATTTCTGGGGATGTACCTCATTCTGTCCCGAAGAAACTGGGCCCGCAGAAACTCCGCCTCCCTGGTCTCCTTCTCGGCCGGAGTGCTGCTCGGGGTGGGTTTCCTGCACGTCATTCCCGAAGCGATGGAATTGACCCCCCATGCGCCGATTGTTGTACTTGCCTCCTTCGTCCTTTTCTATTTTCTGGAGCATCTTCTGCTGATCCATGCCGGACACGAACAGTGGCATCACAACATGGAAGCGACGCATGGTGAAGAAGACGGATGTGAAAAACCCCACCCCCTCGGGGTGATCGCCTTCGTGGGCATGGCCATGCATTCCTCCATTGATGGACTGATCATCGGAACCGGCTTCGAAGTGGGTCATGAAATGGGTATTCTTGCGACCCTCGCAGTCGTGGCCCATGAAGTGCCTGAGGGCATCGCCATGCTTTCAATCCTTCTCCATTATGGCCATACTCGTAAGACCGCGGTTTCTTTCACTTCCATAGTGGCTATCGCCACCCCCCTGGCGGCCATACTCACTTTCGCCCTGGTGCGGCACATCAGTCCGGGCATGCTCGGAATTCTCATGTCCATGGCCGCCGGATCCTTCATCTATATTGCCGCCTCCGACCTGATTCCTGAATCTCATCGCTCCCGGGGGGCGGCGGGCACCCTCTCTCTGATCGGTGGCATTCTCGTCGCCATGGCGGCCGGAACTCTGGCACATTGATCGGTCAGAGTTCCATCACCCCTTTTTTTCCTTCGCCAATATCATCCGTCGGGCATTGTTCACGATAATAGAAGAGACATTTTTGCTCTTCGCGAGCATTTTGATGTCCTTTTCCGTCAGAATGCTCATGTACCGCAGCGCCTTGGGAAGAGGGGTGCGCGGATGGACGACAAGGGCTTTCTTGACCTCGTAATTCTTGATCCATTCCCGGTTCAGGGTAATCATTCGTATCAGTTCATCGCTGGAGCTGCGGCTCCGGGCAATGGTCAGAACCTCGGCCTCCGTGATGCGGGGATTCTTTAACACGGCCGATGAAACCAGCCGATTGGAGTCCTTGATCAGTAGAGAGCGCCACTCCTTGTCCCCCGTCATTGCATGTTTGATTTTCTCCGAAACTCCCAGCTCCAGGGACAGCTGATATTTGGAAAGATTTTCCTCCACCGCCTTTTCAGTTTCCCGTTCTGAAGTGGGTTCCTCGGGACCGGATTGAACAGGAGGATTTCTTTCCGACAGCCGAGCCAGAAGAGCGGCGCCCGTACGAGGATTCTCCAGAAGCGATTGGCGAATCTCCTCGGAGTCCAGCGGCAGGAGCTCCTCACGTTCCAGACGATCAAGAACCGGTCGGTCCGCGCGTCGGGCGATATAGAGAAGAGTTCCGGGAAGCAGCCCCGGATGGGACATAAGCTGTTTCAGAAAATCAGGGTTGTCAATCCGTATTCTGGCCAGAAAGTCCAGAATCTTCGGATGGAGATCGGAATCACTGAGCACCGGGACCAGAGCCTCATCGGGAAGGCGCCGCAGGTTCGATCTGGCGGTTTCACGAATCTCTTCATCGGCTCCATGACAGAGGAAAAACAGAGCGGTGATCCTGTCTTTCGTCTCCAGGGGCACATCGCCACGCGCCACCCGGAGGCGAGTCTCCCTGTCGGATTTTTCCGAGACCATCCGGGCCACTTTTGGGGAGACCCTCAGGCGGACTGTCCTTCGGTTATCGGACATGGCATGGGTCAACGGCGAGAGATCACTTGGACATCCAGCCCCGCTTCGCGAATCCGGCCTGCCGCCGCGTCGGCCGATGCACGATCGGGGAACTCGCCGAAACTGACCAGAGTCATTCTTTTTTCCACCTGTGCCGGCTCTTCCTCCACCCGGATTCCCTTCAGAAAAAGGCGATCCGCAAACCTGCGCGCCCTGTCCAGATTGAAATAGGATGCGGCATAAACCACGGAGGTCTTTTCACCATGAACGAGAAAAGCATCCGGCGCCGAATCCGCCAGATTCGCAAGCCTGTCCCGTGCCTCCTCCGGAGGAAATTCCCCGATGCGCAGTCGGACCATTTCCACTGGTCTTGCAATCTCCTCCAGACGGGGCTCATATCCGAGCTGCCGGATCAGCCCTTCCGTTTCCTTCAGGTTGCCCTCGATCAGATAGGCCCCCACATTCAGAGTGAATTCCGGCTGAGGGAATGAAACCGCATCTGCAACCGGCTGCTCCTTCTTTTCGGCCACCGGCTCTGTCGGCTCCGCTTTTGCGGCAATCGGTTCATCCGTCTTTTCGGTCTTGGAAATTTCGGCTGCAATCCCGGCTTTGGCTGAAGAGGCTTCCGACCTCGGCTCGGAAGCGCCGGCAGAAGAAAAGGCCGGTTTTTTCTTCAAGGTTTCGTTGTCGTACTTTTCGCCGGGATCTTCGCTCCCACCCCGGTTCTCCGGTGAAGCGGGCTTTACCGCATCGGACATTTTCGGCGCTGCGGGTTTCTCCGGAATGGCGATGGGCTGGCGAGCTGGAGGGTCCGGCCGTGCCGTGGCGGAAGAAGAGGGAAGAACATAAATGAAATATACTCCGGCCCCCAGAACCGCAAGGAGAAAAAAAAGAAGCAGGAGCAGGAGCCGCGGCGGTTTTTTTCTTTCAGTCGCGGTATCGGAAAAGACCTCGCGGAGCGGGGCGTCGATAGACGGAGCACCGTCCTGATCCGGCGATCCGTCGGTCTTGTTCTGGTCCATTCTGTTTTTGAACATCAGGAAGGATCCTCCTTTAAATGGGCCGAATTCCGCTATTCGGCTTTTTTCATTTCAGCAAGCAGCTTGGAACTCATATGAGGAGGCACCTCCTCGTAATGGGAAAATTCCATGGTAAAGAGTCCCCGGTCCGAGGTCATGGAGCGCAGTTCCGGGGCGTAGCGAAGAACTTCCGACATGGGAACCTGGACGGAGATCACCTGGCTGTTGGCCTTGGGCTCCACTCCCAGTACTTTGCCGCGGCGTGAATTCATGTCCCCGATGACATCCCCGATACAGTCGTCCGGCACGGTTATTTCCATATGCATTACGGGCTCGAGCAGAACCGGAGAGGCATTCTCCATGGCCTTCTTGAAACCCATTGAACCGGCGATCTTGAAGGCCATTTCCGAGGAATCCACGGAATGGTGGGATCCGTCGAAAAGGGTAACTCTCACGTCCACGACCGGGAACCCGGCGAGAAAACCGTTTTGCATGGCCTCCTGGATTCCTTTTTCAACCGCAGGGATATACTGGCGAGGGATGACGCCCCCGACGATCTTATCCACAAATTCGAATCCGCCTCCCCGGGGCAGGGGCTCCATTTCGATCCAGGTATCTCCGTACTGCCCTCGTCCGCCGGACTGTTTCTTGTATTTACCCTGGACCTTCGTCTTTCCCTTGATCGTTTCGCGATAGGGAACCTTGGGCTCTTTCAGCTCCACCCCGGCGTTGTATTTGCGCTGGAGCTTTTCCACCGCGACCTCAAGGTGAACCTGTCCCATGCCCGAGAGAATGAGCTCGCGGGTATTTTCGTCCCGCTGTATCTGCAGAGTGGGATCCTCCTCCATCAGCCTCTGCAGGGCGCTGTGGATCTTGTCCTCATCCCCTTTGGTTTTGGCCTGAATGGCAAAGGAGATCACCGGTCTGAGGGGAAGTGGGCTTTCGAAAAGTATGGGGTTCTGAATGCTGCAGAGGGTGTCGCCCGTGGTGGTGGTCTTGAGCTTGGGAACGGCAATGATATCGCCCGCCGCCGCCGTCTCGATCTGCTTCTGTTTTTTCCCCTCCAGTTCAAAAATGTGTCCGATGCGCTCGTTGACGTCCTTGTTGGGATTGTACACCATGGAGTCGGAATTCAGTGTGCCTGAGTAGACCCGAAGCAGGGTAAGCTTACCTGTATAGGGATCGGAGATGGTTTTGAAGACCATGGCGGAAAAAGGTTCTTCCTCTGAAGGCTGACGCTCTTCGGGCTCCCCGGTTTTTGGATTTTTCCCAAGCTGAACGCCCTTGTCAATCGGGGAAGGAAGGCAGTGCACGATATAATCGAGAAGCTGATTCACTCCCATATTGGCAAGTGCGCTGCCGCAAAAAACAGGGGTGAATACGCCGGTCAGAACTCCTTCACGAAGTCCTTTCAGAATTTCATCCTCTGAGAGGGTTTCCTCCTCGAGGTATTTTTCCATCAGTTCATCATCGGCCTCGGCCGCGGCCTCCATCAGTTGAAATCGAAGGCGTTCGGCCTCTTCGAGGAGCTCCTCCGGAATATCTTCTTCACGGCAATTCCCGGATAAATCGTTTTCATACAGACAGGCTTTCATCCGGACCAGGTCGATGACGCCCCGGAAGTTTTCCTCGGCGCCGACAGGCGCGGTAACCACCACCGCACGGGTGCCGAGGCTTTTTGACATGTCGTCGACCGCTTTTAGGAAATCAGCTCTTTCCCTGTCCATCTTGTTGACGAAAGCAATGCGGGGGACTTCGAACTCCTCGGCCCATTCCCATATTTTCTGTGTCTGAGCCTTGACTCCGGAGATCGCCGAAACTATGAGAACCGATCCTCCCAGAATCCGCAGGCAATTTCGTGTGTCATGGAGAAAGTTCGTATAACCGGGAGTATCGACGATATGGAGGCTGTGCCCTTTCCATTCACAGTGGTTGAGACTGGAACTGATGGTGATCTTGCGCTTGATTTCCTCCGGCTCGAAATCCATGCTGGACGAACCGTCATCCACGCGGCCGAGTCGATCGATCATGCCGGTATTGAAGAGAATTGCTTCGGTCAAGGATGTTTTTCCGGCGCCGCCGTGGGCTACAATCCCCAGGTTCCGCAGTTTTGCCGTATCGTACTTTCCCATAATCGCTCCTTTCGAGTATGCGCTTTCGAGGAAATACGGCGAAGACCCGGCCAGGCCGGGTCTTCGTCAACCTGTATCAACCGTTGCCTTTATTGCGAAGATAGATGATTCGGAGTCCCTCCAGGGTCAGATTGGGATGCACTTCTTCAATGGTTTTCGAGGCGGGTGCGATAATTCCGGCCAGGCCGCCGGTGGCCATGACCAGAGGGTCATCCCCGGCCTCTTCTTTCATCTGATTGACGATACCGTCCACCAGGCCCACATATCCAAAGAAAAGACCGGCCTGAATGCTGTTGACGGTGTTTTTGGCAATCGCCTGCGGCGGTCGGGTGAATTCCACTCTCGGCAGTTTGCTGGCCCGCTCGAAGAGGGCCTCGGCCGAGATATTGATGCCGGGGGCAATGGCCCCGCCCAGATACTCCCCTCGGGAGGAGATGGCGTCAAAGGTTGTGGCGGTTCCGAAATCGACCACGATCAATGAACGGCGGCTTCTTTCATGGGCAGCCACGGCATTGACGATGCGATCGGCCCCTACTTCCTTCGGATTGTCGTAGTGTATGGGCATTCCGGTCCGGATGCCCGGCCCCACCACGTAGGGGCGGAGGTGGAAATATTCCCTGCAGAGTTCCTCGAGCGTATTCAGCAGGGGGGGAACCACGCAAGAGATGATAACATCCTCGATGTCCTTGAAATGAATGTCAGAGAGCCGGAACAGTTCGTGGACCATCATGGCATACTCGTCCACGGTGCGGGATTTGTCGGTAGTAATGCGCCAGCTCCGCACCAGTTCCTCACCACGATACATCCCCAGAACGGCATTGGTGTTTCCAACATCAATGACTAAAAGCATAAAAATATATCCTCATGAGGCTGTTGAAAATCCCTCGACTGCGTGGTGGCCCTCGTCCTGATTAAAACCCGGGCACATTCTTTTTGCTGCCTTTCAGTAACTTTACAGCAATCCAGCAATCCTGAATCGGGCATCAGATAAATCAGGAATGTCCCTTGGGGTGCGGTTCATCGAGAATACGAACATCCCCTGCGAGAATCCTGGCAGTTCCCCTGCCTTCGCGGTGCAGCAGAAGAGCTCCATCGGAATCAAGCCCGATCACGGCGCCCTGGAAGGTTTCTCCCTGCAGATCGACCGAGACGCGCCGTCCGGACAGATCGGAAAAAGCTTCCCAGGCTCTGAGTATCGGGGGAAAACCTTTTTCCAGAAAAAGCTGATACAGATCATCGAGATGTCGATAAAGACAGCGGGCGAAGCCGGATCGGCTCACCCGTCCTCCCGTTTCCAGGAGAATAGAAGTGGCAGGGTGGCGCAGGTCGGCGGGAAAATCAGCCTCCATCATGTTGAGATTTACCCCGATGCCGAGTACGACGAAATGAACGCCTTCAGTTTCCGCACTCATCTCATTCAACAGACCAGCAACCTTTTTCCCTCCGAGAAGAATATCATTAGGCCATTTGACTCGCGATTCTACACTGCAGAATTCCTCGAGCGCCCGGGCGGTCGCCACGGCAGAGAGGAACGTGAGCTGAGTGCTTTCCTGGGGGAGAATGGGCGGACGCAGGAGCACGGAAGTATAGAGATTAACCCCGGGGGGGGAGGCCCAGCTTCGTCCAAGCCGACCCCGTCCTGCAGTCTGGCAATCCGAGACGATCACGGTTCCTTCGACGGCGCCGCTTCTGCCGAGTTCCTGAGCTCGCATGTTTGTGGAGTCGGTCTCTTCGAAATAGATGATTTTCTGACCAATGACGCGAGTTTTCAGTCCTTCGCGGATTTCACCCGGGATCAGGGTATCGGCCGAAGCCAGGAGGCGATATCCCCGGGAGGTAACTGCCTCGATCGAATACCCGAGCCTCCGCAACAGACGGACCCGCTTCCAGACCGCCGCTCGGGAAACTCCGATTGAGCGGCTGATCTCTTCGCCGGAAACGAATTCACCTCGTTTCTCCCGCAGGAAGTGAAGGATCTGGAACTGGGCTTCCGACGACATGGCAGGTACTTTTCCTCCGGAGCTGAACAGAAATACGGATTTTATAGAGGTTCGTTGCCCGCGGAAACTCCACCGGGCGATCACGCCGGACCGAAGCGGACCATCTTCAGCGGAAAAGCATTGAAATATCCATGGCTTGGGCCGAGTGTGTCAGTGCCCCGGCGGATATGAAATCGACGCCGGTTTCGGCGATCGCCCGGACCGTCTCCAGTGTCACGCCACCGGAGGCCTCGGTGCGTGCCCGACCGTCGATCAATTCCACCGCCTCTCGCAAGGTGGAGGTATCCATATTGTCCAGGAGGATAATATCCGCGCCGGCGGCCACGGCTTCTTCGACCTCTTGCAGATTGCGGGTTTCCACCTCGATGCGGTAGAGGTGGGGCGCGCGTTGCCGCGCCCGTTTTACGGCCGAAGCAATCCCTCCGGCGGCGGCGATGTGGTTTTCCTTGATCAGAACGCCATCGTAAAGGGCCGTTCGATGATTTCTTCCGCCTCCCATGCGGACCGAATATTTCTCAAGTGCTCGTAATCCGGGAGTGGTTTTCCGCGTATCGACAATGGACGCTCCGGTCCCCTCGATTTCATTGACGAAAAGTGCGGTCAAAGTGGCAATCCCGCTCATCCGCTGCAGGAAGTTCAGAGCAACCCTCTCTCCCTGAAGAAGAAGTGAGGCATCTCCCTTCAGCCATGCCAGAACCTCGCCGCTTCGGACCTTGAAACCATCCTCGAAAAGCTTTTCAAAGGCGATCGCTGGATCCAGAAAAAGAAAAACCTGTCTGGCCACATCGAGACCGGACAGGGTGAACTCTTCTTTGGCAATCAATTCGGCCCGAGCGCCTGTGCCCGGGCTCACCACGGCCTGGGTGGTGATGTCTCCGGGGCCGATATCCTCCTGAAGAGCATTTCGGATGACGCATTGTAAATCCAACATCCCGACTCCGATTCCTTTAATAAATGGTATTTTTATACCACAGTCCATTTCCGCCCCGCAACCGAAAAGCCGGGAACCATCCCCTTTTCAATGGTGTCCTTGAGTGGCAGGACAATGGTTCCGCGCTTGACATCCCGTTCGATCCGTGCGACACAAATTCTGAACGCTGGACAAGACCCCTCTCCGGGTTACAGAAGGCGGCGACGGATGACTGTCGGAGCATTCGGCAGGAAAACTTATACAGCTTGAGCGCCATACAAAAGAAAAGGAGTCCCGAACATGCGTTTTTCCACAGTGATATTCCTGCTGGTCCTGATTCCCCTTTTCAGCGCCTGCGTCAGTAAGCAGACCTACGAGCAGAAAGTAAATGAAACAAGTCTTCTAAGAGAGAATAATCGCGAGCTGCAGTTCCAATTACAACAGGTTCAGGCGGAAAAGAAGTCTCTCGAAAACAGAAAATCCGAATTAGAAGCAGAATTAAGGGAGACAATCGGTCGGAATGCCGCCTTGAAACAGGATCTTGTCAGGGCGAGGACGGACGTGGAGCGGATCGAAAACGTGTTGACGGCCCGTGGCGCCGAAGCCGGAGAGGCCATGGCTGAGATGCGCCGGACCATCGACTCTCTGGAGGAGGTCAATCGCGGACTTCGGACTCAGATCGCCGACCTTCAGCAGCAGGTGGAGCAGGAGCGCCTCGCCCGTGAAGCACGCATCGCCCAGATGAGCAGCACCTTCAATGAATTGACCGAAAAAATGGAAGCGGAAATCAAGCGAGGCGAAGTGACCATTTCGGAGCTTCAGGGCAAGCTCACGGTCAACATGGTGGAGAGCATCCTCTTTGATTCGGGCCAGGCCGATATCAAAAAGGAAGGACTCGAAGTTCTGCGGCGGGTGGGAGACATTCTGACGAATGTGGAGGACAAGGAAGTGAGGGTGGAGGGCCACACGGATAATGTGCCCATCAGCTCGCGTCTGAGGGACAGATTCCCCACCAACTGGGAACTGTCCAACGCCCGGGCCGCCAATGTGGTTCACTTCCTCCAGGAACAGGTTGAAATCCCCGGAGAACGACTGGCCGCTTGCGGATATGGACCTTACCGCCCTATCGCGGACAATGAAACCCCGGAAGGGAGGGCGCAAAACCGTAGAATCCAGATCGTACTGGTCCCCCTGGAAACAGTGGTTGCTACCAGGCAGGAAACGACGCCCGGCTCGGAGTAGAAAAGAAGAAAAGAGGGACAGAGCGTATCATCAGAACGCCCCGGGGGGTCCGGTCCGCCGTTCTCTTCCGACAGCCGATCTCAGGGCTTTCCTGCGCAGGGCCATAAAATCTTCTCCCGCCTTTCCGGTCAGAAATCCGGAAAGGCGGTTCTCCTCCAAAGAGACGAAAATCACCTCGCGAAACCATTCCTCGCTCTTTCGCCCGATCACCCCCTCCAGGCAGGCCGACAGGAGACGGCTGTTTCCCGCCCGGGTCTCGCGGGTCAGATCCTCTTCTTCGCTCTCGAAGAAATGCAGAAGCACCCCCTCAGAGGCGGCATACTCCTCCGGGGTTTCCACGATCAGAATATCGGCGGACTCGGGTGCGGGGGTTTCCAGTTTTTCAAGAAGAGCATGAAGACACGCTCCGTGAAGCATCCCCCGCCGCCGGGTTCGAAGATGCAGAAAAAAATGACCGATATCCTCCGTCGAATTTTTCCGGCACACGGGGCACTCCGCAACCAGTTTTCGAACTTTTCCAGGCGGAAAATTCCCCGCCTCTCCCGCTTTTTCCAGAGTCGTACGGGAGCGGCCGGGCTCCTGGAATTTCGAAAGGACAAAAGAGGCGACCTTCCGGAACTGCTGATGCACAGCGGTGGAGCGGGCCCGGGTCAGGACGGGATGAATGCGCCCGGACAAGCCGGTTGCCAGTCCCTCCACCTTAGGGCTTTTTGAAATACAGAAGTCGAGGACCCGATATCCCCTCTCGCGGGCGGAAAGAGTGAGGAATTCCCCCACGCCGATCCCATTTCTCAGTTTCAGTCGCCCATCGACGAGAGAAGGTACAATCCACATCCGATCCTGGGATTCAGGTGCTCCCAGAGCGCTACGGAGGGTTGCCACGTTCACCAGGGATGGACGGTCCTTGACAGGAACCAGAATCAGGTCGGCCGCGCAAAGAGCATTGCGGGTGAAATAATCAAGAATGGGGCGGGTATCCAGAATGATCAGGCCCGGCAGGCCGGAGCGGGCTATGGCGCGCCTGAGGTGAAGGGAATCGTCGTCCGGCGCCTGGAGATCCCGGGCCGAGGGGAGGAACTGGACGCCGTACTCGCCGAGACGAGCAAGGTCAGAGGCTGGAACGCCGGAGAACAATCCGGCCACCGTTCCGGCTCTGCGCGGACCGATGGCGAACATCCCATCCACGCTGAAATGGTTGTCGAAGGATGCCACCGTAACGGGGAGATCCTCGCATAGCGCTTTGAGGTAAACGGCCAGATTGAGAGCCAGGGTGGTTTTCCCCACCCCCCCCTTTTCACTGGCTACCGTCACGACGAAAGGTTCTTCCCTGTCCATTCCCTTCACCAATTCAGGCCGTATCGGCCAAGTTCAAATTTTCCCACTTTACATATAAATCAGCTATTTGCTCCTGTATTTCCTGATGACGCAGAGAGAAAGTGCGCGCCCGTGCACCATCCTGATACAATGCCGGATCGGACATCTCCCGCTCCAGGTCGCTCAGTTCTCCTTCAAGCTTCTCGATGGTCGTTTCAACTTCCTCCAGTTCCTTCTGCCGGCGTCGTTCGAGTTTTTTCGTCTCTTTTCGTTCTTCGTAGGAGAGGCGTTCTCCCTCCCCACCTGTTTCGGCGCCGGCCGGCGCCTTCACCGCGACCTGCTCCACCCGAAGTTCGCTGTGGCCGGTTTCTCCCTTTGCGACCCTGCTCCGAAGAAAATCCTCATAATTGCCGGGATGAGATTCTATCCCGCCGTCACCGACAGCAATCACCCGGTTGGCCAGGGCGTCGACGAAATAGCGGTCGTGTGAAACGAAAACGAGAGAGCCCGAATATCCCTTCAGGGAATGGAGGAGCACGTCCTTGGATTGCAGGTCGAGATGATTGGTCGGCTCATCCAGCAGAAGCAGATTCGCCGGGCGCAGCAGAAGAATGGCCAAAGCCAGACGGTTGCGTTCCCCGCCTGAGAGAACGGCGGTTTTTTTGTGGACATCGTCTCCGGAGAACAGAAAGGATCCCAGAATATCTCGCACCTTCGGGACCATGTCGAAGGGCGCCGCCCGGGTGATTTCTTCCAGCACATTCCATTCGGGGTTAAGAATTCTGGCCTGATCCTGGGCGAAATAAGCCGCGACAAGATTGTGACCCTCAATGCGGCAACCCCGCCGGGGGCCCTCCACTCCCGCCAGCAGACGCATCAGCGTGGATTTTCCCGCTCCGTTCGCTCCCACCAGGGCGATCCGCTCGCCCCGTTCCACCGTGAGATTGACACCGTTCAGCACGGAGAGATCGCCGTAGCCGTGTTCGATTCCGGAGAGTTCCAGGAGCTTTTTGCCGCCCTTGGGCGGCGGCGGAAATCGAAATGCGATTCTCTTTCGGGACGGAGGGATCCGGATCGGTTCAATTTTTTCAAGTTGCTTGACGCGACTCTGTACCAGGGAGGCTTTATTGGCCTGGTATCGAAAACGCTGGACAAATGCTTCTATGCGTCCGATTTCCTCATCCTGACGCACCTTCGCCTCCTTCAGTGCGGCGATCCTCTGTTCGCGCTCCCGGAGATATGTACTGTAATTGCCGGGATATTCACTCAGCTCGCCGTTCCAGACTTCCACGATCTTGCCCACGACCTTGTCCAGGAAGAATCGATCATGGGAGACCAGAACGACGGACGAGGGATAGCCGTGCAGATAATCCTCGAGCCAGTCGCGCGCGGGAAGGTCCAGGTGGTTGGTGGGTTCGTCCAGAAGCAGCAGGTCGGGTTTTCTTAGAAGCAGCTTGGCCAGGGCGATTCGCATCTGCCAGCCACCCGAGAAGTGACTGCAAGGTTTTTCCAGGTCCCCTTCGGAGAATCCGAGACCGTGGAGTACGCGCCCGACCTCGGCCTCCATGAGGTATCCGTCGCGCTGGCGGAACATCTCCTGAAGCGTCGCGTATCGTGAAAGGGCTTCCTCGTCGGGGAGTTCGGCAATCGAATGTTCAAGGCGGCGAAGCTCCTCCTCTATCTCCAGGAGATCTTCGAAAGCCGAGCGCGCTTCTTCAAAAAGCGTATGGCCGCTGTGTTCCAGACCGTCTTGAGGAAGATACCCGAAGGTTGCGCCCCGGGGGAATTGCACTTCGCCATCGTCTGGTGAAATCATTCCGGCGAGAATCTTGAGCAGGGTCGTTTTGCCCGCACCATTCTCTCCGCACAAACCGATCCGATCGCTCCGGCGAATATGCCAGTCAATACCGCAAAAAAGGCGGCGTGCACCGAAATCCTTAGTGATTTTTTTCAACTGAAGCATGGTCTTTTTATAACACAAATGCAGCTCTGGCGGAAACCTTCAAATCCCCCGCCCGGGTCCCTCTCGTTTATCCTTTCACAGGTCTTCATGGCCACGAAAAGCTGATGAGCGTCTCCGGCCGGGTGTTCCGGAATCCTCACATCTTGACCTGTCCAGGCGCAACCCCCTGTGGCGCCTCCTCAACCCCTCTGGAGTTGACAAGAGAATCTGTTTGAGGGCGTACCCCTGGATCCCTCTATTCAAATGCCGCGGAGTCTGATATAGTTTGTACTTTACAGAGGTTTCATAAAACCCTTCTGAGCTCCAGGGGCGATACGCCCTTGTAAATAGAGCAAAACACGAATTTCAGGCAGGGCTCCCTCTCTCCGGGAAGCGCCCCTTATCGGCGGCGCACCCGAGAAATGGAATCCTCGCCGACTGCTTCATTCGGCGGGTCGACCGGAAACGGACTTAAATTCGCGCGCCGAAAAACTTTGTATGGCCGTCCCGAGGGCCGGCCGGAGACGACCTCATGACCAAAAAAATGTTGATTAATGCCACCCATCCCGAAGAAAACCGGGTGGCCATTGTCGATGACGGCATCCTGTCCGAACTCGATATTGAAATCGCCGGCAGGGAACAAACTCGTGGAAATGTCTACAAAGCGGTGGTGGTCCGGGTGGAAACCGGGCTGCAAGCCGCTTTTGTCGATTATGGGGCCGAGAGGCTCGGTTTCCTCCAGATAGGCGAAATCCATCCCTCCTTTTTCAAAGCGGCCGAATCCTCCCAGGAAAATCGGAGCAGGCCCCGAATCAATGATCTGCTGCGAAGAGGCCAGGAAATACTGGTCCAGGTGGTTAAGGAAGAACGCGGCACCAAGGGCGCGGCGCTGACAACCTATCTCTCCCTCCCTGGCCGTTATATGGTTCTGATGCCCGATAGCGACACCAAGGGAATTTCCAGAAAAATCGAGGAGGAAGCCCAGCGAAAAAAGCTGAAGGAAATAATGAATTCCCTCGATCTTTCAAAGGAAAATGGATACATCGTCCGCACTGCGGGAATCGGACAGAAAAAGGAGGAATTGAAAAGAGACTATAATTACCTGCTGCGGGTGCTGGAAAAAATTCAAACCATTGAAAAACAGGTACGCGCGCCCGCCCTGATTTACAAGGAATCGAACCTGGTCATCCGCTCCATTCGCGATTACTTCAGCTCCGACATGGAGGAAGTCCTCGTCGACGATCCAAAGGTTTTTCAGGAGGCCGTGGATTTTTTCCAGGTCGTGATGCCCGAATATGCGCGACTGGTCAAGCTCCACCAGGAGCGCCGTCCCATCTTTTCCCGTTATCAGATCGAGGAACAGATCGAGACCATAACCAAAAACAAGGTCACCCTGACTTCGGGGGGATCGATCGTCATCGATTCGACCGAAGCTCTGGTGGCAATCGACGTGAACTCGGGGAAAATGTCTTCCGAGCAGAACGTGGAGGCCACGGCCTACAAGACAAACCTCGAAGCGGCCGAGGAAGTCGCTCGACAGCTCCGTCTGCGGGATTTGGGGGGGCTGATCATCATCGACTTTATCGATATGCGTGACCGCAAGCACATCCGGGAGGTTGAAAAACGCCTGAAGGATGCTCTCAAGGCCGATAAAGCTCGTGTCACGGTTGGAAAGATCAGTCAGTTCGGCCTGCTTGAAATGAGCCGTCAACGGATTAAGGCCACCCTGGCGGAAGGAGCCTTCCGGATCTGTCCCCATTGCGAAGGAACCGGTCGGATCAAGAGTCCGGAAGCCCAGGCGATTGCCTTTCTCCGTAATGTTTATGCCAGCATGGCGCGTGGGCAGTACGGCCGTATTGAAGGGGAAGTTCCCCTGGAGGTAGCCACCTATCTTCTCAATATGAAGCGCGAGGAACTCCTGGAGATCGAAAGGCAGCATAACCTGTTTCTTTCCATCAAGGGTCGCCCCGACCTTATCGCCGGACAATCCGAAATTACTTTCCACAAACGGGAGGAAGAGCCGGCCAAGGCCGCGGAGCCGGTCGAGGCGCATCCGTCAGTGCCTGTTCAATCCCCGGAGGCCCTCGCCGCGGTAGATTCTGAAAGTGGCGACGAGACCACCAAAAAGAAAAGGAAGCGGCGCAGGAAGAAGAAGGAACCCATCGCCACCGAGGAGCCGCAACCGGCAACCGAAGCAGCGCCCGAAGAAATTCCTCCTCAGGCCGCTCCTGCCCCCGAAGAGAACCAGGGGGAGGAACAGCATCAGGAGACAACAGGCGCCTCTCCGGGAGAAGAAGTCAAAAAGAGGAGGAGGAGGCGCAGGCGGAAGAAGCCGGCCGCATCGGAGGAGGCGATCTCTGCATCTTCGGCCTCAACAGAAACGGCGCCCGGGCATTCGGTCGTGGAGCCCTCCTCTCCCGCCCCGGTCTCTCCGCAGAATCAGGAAAGGATAGAAACGTCTTCCGCCCTGGAGAGGAAACCATCGCGCACCGACGATGAAAAAGCACCCGAGCCTGTGAGCACCTCGGCCCTGCCCGACGAAACGAAAGCTATGAACCGCCCTGCGCGCAGACCTCAAAGGGAGGTCATCTTTACCTTCGACTTTTCTCTGGAAGAGGATCAAAGAAGTGGAGAGGCTACCGTTTCTTCCGAACCAAAAGAGTCGGAAGCGGCTGGCGCAATGGGGAATTCCCTCCCGGAAGCGGGAGAAGGAGAATCGGATAAAACAGCCGCACCAGGCCGAAGAAGGCGGCCTTCCCGATCTGCCGGAAGCCGACGACAAGGGACTGTGCAAAAGTCAGAGAACCAGGAAGGAAATAATTCCGGACAGGATGAATCGAAGATCTCCGAGGCACTGCCGGATCCCTCCAACGCAGCTGTGAATGCGGTTTCCAAGCCGCAGGGAGAAAAGAGAAAATCCGGTTCGCGAGGGGGCGCCAGAGGGCGAAAATCCACTCCGAAAGGAGTTCCGGCAGAAACCTCCAATAAGGCCACCCGAGAGAATTCAAGGGAAACATCTCAAGGCGGCACATCGGAAGCAGAAGCCGAGGACACCCAGAGCTGATGTACGCGGGGTTCAGCTACGCATACTGCTCGTCTTAATCCCTATTGAAAGAATTCAGAAGGAGCCGGAAAGCGGCTCCTTCATTTCTTTGCAGTTGATGCCTGACTTCGGAGAAAGGCAATGAGAGCACCCTCTCCTCCATAACTGCGCGGCGCTCTTCCCCACTCCAGAACCCAAGTGCGTCCTTCGTTCGAAAGAAATCGCTCCGCCTCGGAGCGAAGAACCGGTCCTTCTTCGCCCGATCCAAGTCCACGCCCCGTAATGATAAGAACAGTTTTGCGCCCCTGCCACACCATATCTTCGAGAAAGAAACGGATCCGCTGGCGCGCGCCATGCCGGTCCAATCCGTGCAGATCAAGGGTGGCCTCCGGTTTCAACCGTCCCTGGCGAAGCCGCTTCATGCGCCTGGAGGCAGATACAACCTCTTCTTCCTCTTTCGGATGACGGTCCTCGAATACAATGTCGAGCCGTCCCAGCTGCTCCAGGAGCCATTCCATATCTTCCTCTGCAGCCTTCTCCACCGCACCATCAGGTTTTCTTTCACCTGACCGCTGCTCCGTTGAAAAAACATCTTCTTTTTCAGGCTCAACTCCCAGTCGAGCCATTTCCCGAAGAAAGAGATCTTCATTCTCCGGTGGAGGCTTATCCGAAGGGGGGCGAACCTTTCCTGTCTTCACCGAGATTTCAAGTCCCGCTGGCTCCGAAACGCGAAACCCCTTCAGCTGGCTGAAGGGGCCTCGAACACTTTTTCTTTTTCCTTTTTTTTTGTGACCGGCCATCGTTATCTACGAACGATCTTGCGCCGCCCCTGAACGGCACGGGTTTGCTGTTTAAGAAGAGCACCGGGTTTCTCCAGATGGAACTGATACCAGAGGTCCCCGTAGCCCTTCATCTTCATTTTCCGGCCCGTATTCAGGGCTTCCAGATTTGCCTGAAGCCGTTCATCCCCCCCGGTCTTTTTCAACCCTTTTTCCAGAACCTGAACGGCTTTATCCCGCTCACCAATACGCTCGAGGCAGAAGGCGTACAAATTCCACAACATGGGTTCCTTCTTGTTGGCCGCTGTTGCCTTATCGAACGTTTCGATCATTTTGGCCGGCTTGTTGCGTTTCATGTAGGAGACTCCGAGCATTCCCATGGCCACCCAGTGGCGGACGAATCCCTTCTGCAGGTATTCCATGGCCGCTGCGAAATCTCTCTTCAGATAAAGAATCATGCCGATCTGGGCGTTGATCTGTCCTCGGATGTAAAACTGCCAGCGTGCATACCGAAATCCGCTTTTCAGGTTCTGAACCGCCTTCTCAGTACGGCCCGCCTGGATATCCCGCTGAGCGGTTTCCATCAGAGCCGAGACCTTTTTCATGATCAGGCGAATAAGCAGAATGTAAGTCGCCGTAAAGACTACAAGTCCGATTGCCGAAGGAATCCAGAAATTCCAATCCGTGAAGAACTCGACCAAGAGTGCGACGATCGTGGAAAATACCAGTGAAATGAGCAGGTTGTACATGCGGGGGGTGCAGTCCTTTCGGCAGATTTAAAAACGTGGTGAGTCTACCAACGTCCTTATCAAAAGTAAACCCCGTCCGCCCTCCTCCGAAAAAGATATGGGAGGCCGCGAACGAGGGAATCAAGATGCGGCGGTCTCAGCTTTTCTGGCCGGAAGGGACCAGGATGGTCAACCGCTCGCCGGGGCGGAGAATGTGGTTTTCCGCAAGATTGTTCCAGTCCATGATTTCGCGGGCTCTCACATCGTAATGCCGGCCGATATCCCAAAGCGTGTCGCCCGATCGGACCTGGTGAACAATCTTCCGAACGTCTTCGGAAGAGGCCGTTCCCTTGATTTTTAGCCTGTCCCCAGGCTGCAGGACGTGCTTCGTGGACAAATTGTTCCAGCTGCGAAGCTGGTCGACACCGACTCCATGGGCTCGGGCGATTTTCCACAGATTATCTCCCGAGCGAACCTTATAACTGGTCTCAACGGCGGACTTTCCGGTCTTTGCCGTCGACGTTGCGCGCGACTGTGACGGGGCGCCCTTTTGAGATACGGCGAGGACCTGGCCCGGACGGATGGTGTTGCTCCAACCCAGCTTATTCCAGACGCGCAACTGCTTTTCGCTTATACTGAATTTACGTCCGATGGACCAGAGGCTGTCTCCCCCGCGAACCGTATATGTGCGACGCCGCGTCCGATCATAATCGTCGCGCAATTCATCAAGAGGCTTGCTGCTGAGTCCTTCCTTGCGAGGAAGAATCAGATTGGCGCCGATTCGCAGGGCCTTTGGATTCCGGATGTTGTTCAGTGATTTGATATCCTGAACCCGCACATTGTATTTATGGGCCAATCCCAGCAAGGTATCGCCGCTTCGAATCCGGTGCCGAAGGTAATTGGCGCGCTCTGTTTCAGGAACAAGGGAGTATTTTTCTTCAAAGATATCCTTTTTTTCCGCCGGAATCCGCACCGGATAATTCCGGACTCCCGGCGGAGTGCACCAGCGCAGAAGTTCCGGATTCAGATCCTTGATTTCTTCGTAATCAATTTCGCAGAGTTTGGCTACCAGCTCGAGATCGGTGGAAGTGGGGACCTCCACTACTTCGTAAGAAAGAGGCGAATGATATTCGAGGTCGTGAAATCCGTAATCTTCCAGATTTTTGGCGATCAGCAGAACCGCCAGCAGTTTGGGGACGTAATTCTTGGTTTCCGTCTGCAGATAGCGACCACGGCTCAGTTCCCAGAAATCCCGGGTGTTGTACATTTTTATGGCACGGGAGATTTTCCCGGCGCCGGCGTTGTAGGATGCCACCGCCAGATACCAGTCGTCCCAGGTGACGTAAAGCTGCTTGAGAAAACGGGCGGCGGCACGGGTGGATTTTTCAAAATCCCGACGCTCATCCCGCCACCAGTCGCTTTCGAGGCCGTACATGGTTCCGGTGCTCGCAATAAACTGCCAGGGACCAACGGCATGAGCCCAGCTGTAAGCCCTGGGATTGAAACCCGACTCCACCATGGCCAGATAAACGAGGTCCTGGGGCAGCCCTTCCTCCTCGAAAATCGTTTTCATCATCGGCAGGTATCGCCCCGATCTCTCCATCCAGCGGGTAAAGGTCTTGCGTGCCGGTCCGGTGAAATAGTCGATGAAGTAACGAACTTTTTCATTCTCCACCACGGGGAAATCGTATGTAACAGCGGGGGGGACGATCGTCTTGCCTTCATCTTCCGGCGGATTCACGCCGACACCTGAAAGCACCCGATTGTCATCGAGCGTTTCCGGATCAGGAAGGTCCTCGCTCAACGCCTCGGGATCAAGGGGCAGTGAATCGATTTCACTCAGGAGACTGTATGCATGAAGGGTTTCGGGAAAAAATAAACCGGTTTGAAGCGACCAGAGCACCCGTCCCGAGGGAAGAATTGCAGGGAGGGAATCGGCGGCTGCAGCGTCGGATTCGAGCACTTTGGATTCGATGCGGGATGGAACAGTTTCAGAAACTGGAACGGAAGGAACGGGGCCGTTGTGTAATGCGCACCCTCCCACTAATGGCAACACCAGCAAAAACCGCCATTTCATCAAAAATCCTCCTGAAAAAAATGCATTCAATGACTCCCAAGGCTAAACAAAAAAAGCTTACATGTCAAGGGTTTCTGCTTGATGGGGCCAGAGGCGTCGTTCAAGCTCGGAGAGCAGCTGAGCAAAGGTTCGACGGTTTCTGGCGCTGACGGGAACGGCTTCGAATCGACGGCGGAATGCGGAGACTTCCGCCTCCGGCACCATGTCGATCTTGTTGAAAATAAGCAGTCGGGGAATTCGGTTCAGATCTAGATCGTCCAGGACGCGCTCGACCGCCCGGATTTGTTCTTCGAATCGCGGATTGGAGAGATCAACGACGTGCAAAAGCAGATCGGCGTCTTCCAGCTCCTCCAGAGTCGCCTTGAATGCTCCGAGGAGGCTTTTCGGGAGTTTCCGAATGAAACCAACTGTATCGGTAATGATGACCTCCCGCTCCTGGGGAAACCTCAGGCGGCGAGTGGCCGTATCCAGGGTGGCGAAAAGCAGGTCTTCCGTCAGGACCTTGCTCTGGGTCAGGGCGTTGAGCAAGGTCGATTTTCCGGCATTGGTATATCCGACGATGGATGCAATGGGCACTCCCGCACGGATTCGGCGCTGACGCCGCTGCAGGCGGCCACGCGAGAGGGACTTGAGTTCGTTCTCCAGTCGGGTAATCCGGTCGCGGATGCGCCGTCGATCGATTTCGAGCTTGGTTTCTCCCGGCCCGCGTCCGCCGATACCTCCCATCAGTCGAGAAAAGGCGATCCCCCGACCGGTCAGCCTGGGCAGAATATATTTCAGCTGAGCAAGCTCCACCTGAACCTTTCCGTCCCGGGTGTGGGCCCGCCGGGCGAAAATATCCAGAATCAGCTGGGTGCGGTCGATGACCTTCATCTCTGTGATCTCGGAGATGGCCCGCACCTGAGCCGGGGAAAGCTCCTGATCAAAGATCAGCAGGGTAGCCCTCTCCTGCAGGGCACGGATAATCACTTCCTTGATTTTGCCCTCTCCCATGAGGTATTTGGGATTCAGTCGGCGTGGGCGCTGCACCACCCTGTCCAGCACCAGCACATCGGCTGTTCGGGCAAGCTCGGACAGCTCATCCAGGGAATCCGCGGTCTCCTGCCAGGGCTCGGTGCTCGCGGAGATAAGAATCGCCCTCTCTCGTCCGTCGGAAAGATCGACGGTCTCCGCGGCTTTCTGCTCCAGCTCCGCTTCGAGAGACCGGAGAAAGAATGCAAGGTTCAGATCGAATCCGTGGATGGACGGATTCTCAAGAACCTCGACGCTCCTTCCCTCGGGGTTGTGAGGGAGAATGTGCGCATAATGGATTTTCTCGGGCTGCCCATCCTTATCCAGGGTGAGGGCCACCATCATATCGAGCCGAAGCAGGGCCAGATCGTTGAGATCGTCCCGGGAAAGGGTCTCCCCTTTTAAATGCGTATGGATACATCTCAGCCCCCGCAAGCCGCTGCGCCCCAGACCGTAATTCGAAAGATCGGGAATCACTATTTCCCGGTCATCCCCCACGATCACATACCGAACCGTCCCCTGGCGATCGGCGATAATGCCCACCTGACGCCGCAGATCGTGTGAACGCTCAGCAATGAATCGCGCCAGTTCGGGAGTGATAACCTGATCGGAGGGAATTCGGCGGCGGTAGATGCGCTCCAGCGCCTGAAGCTGACTGGGCTTTAATCCCGTGGTATTTCCGTGAATCAAATCCTTCCCCTTTGGGAAAAAAAAGAGGGCCTGCGAGGCCCTCTTCGGTGCATTATGGATGAAGAGAAATCAGGCCCCTTGTATATTATACCCGCCATCCACGTAATGAATCTCCCCTGTCACACCGCTGGCAAGATCGGACAGCAGGTACAGGACGGATTTTCCGACCTCTTCTTGTGAAATACAGCGTCGCATGGGGCTGCGCTCGTCCATCAGCTTCAGTTTCTCTCTGAAATTGGCAATGCCGGAAGCGGCCAGGGTTTTGATGGGTCCGGCGGAAACGGCGTTGACCCGGATATTCTGCTCCCCCAGTTCAGCGGCCAGATATCGTACAGAAGCCTCCAGAGCGGCTTTTGCCACCCCCATGACATTGTAGTTTGGAATCACCCGCTGCGATCCCAGGTAGGTCATGGAAACGATGCTGCCGCCCTCTTTCATCAGGGGGATCGCCCTGCGGGCGACTGCCACGAGCGAATAGGCGCTGATGTCCAGGGCAAGTTTGAATCCGTCGCGGCTGGTCTGACTGAACGGAATCTTCAGATCTTCCCGATTTGCGAAGGCAACGGAATGAACCACAAAATCCAGCTCTCCCCAGCGCTCCCTCGCGGCATCAAAGGTTCTTTCGATATCTTCGTCGCTGGCCACATCGCAGGGGACGATCAGATCCGCACCCAGACTTTCAGCCAGGGGGCGCACCCGTCTTTCAAGGGCTTCGTTCAGATAGGTAAACCCAAGTTCCGCGCCCTGTGCTTTCAATTCTTTTGCAATCCCCCACGCGATACTCATCTCGTTGGCCAGACCGAAAATAAGACCGCGTTTCCCTTCCATCAACTTCATCAGGATTTTCCTCCCTTATATACTTAAATCAGCGAAGATTTAGCAGATCTCCGCCATGAAAGCAAGTTATTTGCCCGCAGTGGCCGGCGAGTTTCGGGAACCGAGAACGGTCAGCAGGTCATCCGCCTTTTTATATCCGGGAAGAACCGTCCCATCGGGCAGGATCAGCGTCGGGGTGGATTGAATCCCCAATTCGGCCGCCAGGGCGATATTTTCATCGATCGCATCGGTTTTGCAAAGCGGCGGAGGGACGGGCTTCCCTTCGAAGCTGTCCTCCAGCATCTGGAGGGAATCATTGCACACGATACTTTTTGAAATCGGGTAGGCGTTGGGATGCCTTTCCAAGGGAAAGAGCTTGATCAGAAATGCGATCCCGGAATCCCGCCTCACGACTTCCTTCAGCTCATGGTGAAGCCGTTTGCAGAAAGGACATTCGGGATCTGTAAATACGATCGCTTTGGTGGAGGCTTGAGGACTCCCCACCAGCAGGGCATCCTCCAAGGGAATTTTTGAAACGTCCACTCTGTTCAGGCGCGCCTTTTCCCGGGCGGTGATATTTTCGTTGTCCTGAAGCCGGATCACATTGCCGGCAATAACGTACGACTTGGAATAGTCGAGATAGATGGGAAACTTTTGTCCTGCCTTTTCCACTTCGACCAGCCACAGACCAGGCACCTCGGAAGATCCGACACTGAGGACCTTGTCCACGCCCTTCTCCAGAAGACCACCTGCTTCTTCTACTGAAAGGCTGTGACAATCGGTGCACTTACCGGTGCCGCACCCTTCGGGAGTAAAGGCATGAACCCCGGTAAAAGCGAGGAGGACGAAGATCAGGGTTATAAGAATCATTCTCATGGATTTTTCCCTTCTATTTTTCCCTTCCAGGATACCCTTTATGCATTTTCGCTATAAACATCCGCGGAAAATTTTCACACCACCGCGAATGAAGCTGCTGAGAGAAGAACCGCTCCTCAACCGAACTCCCATCCTATACTTTACGTGGGACTTTTGGCAAGCCTCTTCGACTCTCACCGGGGGTCCACCGGATTGAATGTTGACATTTTCAGTGGGCAACGGGAAAATGCTCCGGGTTAAGAGGAAGGAATTTCGGATGGGATGGCCGACACTGTTGGGAATTGCGGTCGCTCTGGCAATGGATGCCTTTGCGGTGGCATTGGGAGCGGGAATAACACTCACTTCGGTGACGCCCAGGCACCTTTTTCGCCTCGGTTTCCATTTCGGTCTTTTTCAGGCACTGATGCCGGTGCTTGGATGGCTGGCGGGGATGAGCATCCATCGATGGATTTCCGCCTTTGACCACTGGGTGGCTTTCGTCCTTCTGGTGCTGGTCGGAGTGCGAATGATCCGCGAGGCGGGTTCAAATAACGCTCCGGGGGCTAAACGACCTTCGGACCCGACCCGGGGTTGGACATTGCTGGTCCTGTCGGTGGCCACCAGCATCGACGCGCTTGCGGTCGGACTTTCCCTGGCCGCCCTCGGAGTTGCAATCTGGGCTCCCGCCCTTCTGATCGGAATCGTATGCGCCGCCCTTACGGTGGCAGGAATGCTGCTGGGCAGCAAAATCGGCGCCCTCTGGGGCAAGAAGGTGGAAATCTTCGGGGGCGTACTTCTGATCCTCATCGGAATCCGGATACTTGCGGATCATTTCCAGGGTTGAGAACAATCACTCCAGCAGTTTTCAATGGTGCCGGAGGGCATCGATCAATTCCTCCTTTTTCATATTGGAGCGTCCTTCGATCCCGACCTCCTTCGCCTTCTGATATAATTCATCCTTGTTCCACTCCTCATATTTTGCCGATTCACCACCTTTTTTTGCGGCTTCCTTCCTTGGGGTATTGGCAATACGAGCCGCCTTTTCCTTGCTCATTCCCTGCTTCCGAAGTTCTTCATACTGCTCGTCATCTTTGATGGTGGGTCCGTGTTTCTTTGCCATTTCGTCCTCCATTTTCTCAAGTCTGTTTTTATAATCCTGTACCACCTGATTCCCTGGAAGCTTCAGCTCTCAAATCCTGAAGATACTCCCAGCCCCACAATCCCGGCAACGATCAAGAGAATGCAGGAGATTCTCCACGGGCTTGCGGGTTCACCGAGAACCATGATTCCCAGCAGCGCCGTCCCGACCGCTCCGATGCCGGTCCAGACGGCATACCCGGTTCCTACGGGAATTGTCTTCAGCGCCTGGGCCAGCAAAAGAAAGCTGATCCCCATGGCGACAATGGTCACCAGGCTAGGCGCCAGCCTGCTGAATCCATCCGAAAATTTAAGTCCGATCGCCCAGACGACCTCAAAACAGCCTGCGAGAAAAAGAAAGGACCATGACATTGTCGCTCGAACCTCTTTGGAATTGCGGGAGCTCAATACCGCCCCTGAAGCGTGCAGACTCCCGGCGGAATTATCTGGCGTAGGGCCAGTCGGAGGGTTTTCCCCCATACAATAGGCCCGGCCCGGCCGGGGTCATGGAACGTCCGTTCAGACGGCTCTTTTCTTCTTGATAGGTTTTCTGCATGTAATTGAGAACGTCATCAGGAACACCGCGACCCTTCAAGTCCGTCAGCCTTGCCTCATCCAGCCTGTAGACCGTTCCCGAGCTCCGGATTTCAGCAATAATTTCCTCGGAAGAGAGTCCGGCTCGTGTCATGTCAAGGATCTTTTGTACGGTAACCGGCTCCGGTCTGGGTTCCGTGCTTGCGCATCCTGCCCCGATCAGTACCGCTCCGAAAAGAAAGATCTTAAACCAACTGTAAATCCAGGACGTCTGTTTCATTTCGCCTCCGGATGTGGCGGCCCAAGGTAGTTTTGCGGATCATCGTTTTCCTTCCAAGCGTATCGGAGAACGCTTCCATTGCAAGCGGGGCGGCAACCACTTCGAGATCTCTCGGCTCATATCCACCGATTCGCCAATGCAGCAGACCGACGGCGTCTTCCGGCGATTTGTCACGGTAGTGATGTATTGCCCTGGATCAAAGAACTCGTCCAGCCATATGCGACGTTATCCCGAGGAAATCTCTTCCCTGCCCCAGCCGGGGCACGAAGATGTGGTCCGTATTCTCCGCGAGTCCGAAGCCGAAATCGTGGTGAACTATCCGCCTGTGGAGTTCGTAAGACGCGAGACGAGTCCGACCATCAGCACCGATGATCCTATCGTCCTCGGGCGCCCCTGATTCCGACTGTCCCTCCTCCTTGACACATCCGCCGTTCATGTTAGATTTGGGTCAGTAAAAAACTGGTCTTTTTCCAAGATGGGTATTTGAATGATCGAGGCTGTAAAATTCTGGAATGATCCGAATAATTTGTCCCATTGGGATTTCCAGATGGATCCAGAATGGAAGGAATTCACCTTGATGACCCGTCTTGGGGCAGAGACGGTGAGGGAGCTCTGCCCTGAAATGCAGCTGGTGCTCGGAGGGGTTTCTCCCATCGATCCGAATTTCATCCGGCGGCTCAAAAGCTATGGCCTTCTCAATCTGCTGGATGCAGTGGCGGTATACGGATTTCCCCTGGACTGGCTGAAGGATTTCGATATCACCCTGACTCTCTGCTTTACGACACCGACCCGGGGAAAACGTCCCTGTTACACAAGTCCTCCGATGTTTCCGGAAGAATTTGCAGCCCTCGCGGCCGAAGTGACCCATCGCTATCTTCTCCCTGAGAGAAATAAAACCAAAAAAACAACCAGTTCCGGCGTGGGCATGAACGGCAAAGGAAAATACCAGTGGCCGTCTTCCTGCTGATAAGACATGGACATAACGATGTGGTGGGACGCACCCTTGCCGGTCGCAAGAGTGGCATACATCTGAACGCCACAGGCAAAGACCAGGCGGAAAAACTTGTCGAGCGCCTCTCCGAAGTGCCCATTCAGGCTATTTTCAGCAGTCCCATGGAACGGACCCGGGAAACGGCGGAACCTCTGGCCCGCAATCTCGGCCTGGAGATCGGGATTATGGAGGATATTACCGAAATAGATTTCGGCGAATGGGCCGGCCGGAGCTTCGAGGACCTTGAGAACGATCCAGAATGGCGGCATTTCAACACCTTTCGAAGCGGCACACGGATTCCCGGTGGTGAACTCATGGTGGAAGTCCAGAATCGGATGGTGACCTCCATCGAGAAGCTTCGCAAGGAATTCCCTGATAAAGTCATCGCCCTTTTCAGCCATGGCGATCCGATCAAGACGGTCATCGGACATTATGCAGGCATTCCCCTTGATTTTGCCCTTCGGCTGCATATCAGCCTGGCCTCCGTCAGCGTGGTTGCCGTGCATGATTACGGCCCGCGCATTTTCTGCATCAACAACACCGGAAACTTCCCTTTTTTCGAATAAATCCTTATTGAATCCCCGAAAGACTCCATTGAAAACAGTGCCGGGACTCGGGCCGAAATCGTGCAGCAGATCGAGGACCTCCGTCCCTGGTTCCATAATCTCCATTTGCCGGAAGGCATCCAGACTGCCCCCATCATTTCCTGGGTGATTTTGGAGCACTGGGGAGATTACGGTACGGCAGAAGTTCGGAATCGGATTCGAGAGTGGCTCGATCGGGAGAATTTCGATCTATTCCTGGACCGGGGCCACGCGGTCTTCGGAGTACGGGAAATTAGCCGCAACGATTCTGGATGCGGGAAACGAAGCCCGGGACCGGGCGCTTCAGAAAAGCGCAGAGGGGCTGGCAGCGATCAAGGCCTCCGCGCGGGAAGGCTGAGGACTGGACATTCCGGATGAAATGAAGACCCGGATTTACCTTCGCCCGGAGGACGAGGAATTCAGGGTCACCGGGTAAGCGCCTTGGATTTGGAAGTACCAGAGGGGCTTGACAGGATGCTGAAGGAAAATCAACCCCCTCCGACCAAGGGCAGTTCCTTCTCGATCCGAAAAACAACAAGGTACTTGCTCTCATTCCGGATTTCTTCCTCGAAGAGGCTGGACTTGCGGCGGATCTCCTCCAGACGCTCGGTGTCCTTTTCCTCATGGATCTTGGTGAGAAAGAGGCGCTTCCCCAGGTAGCCGTGTCCCTCCTGTATAAAAAGATATGCGGCGTGGGGGTTGGACTGAAGGTTGCGATGGGTCAGCCGGTCCATCATGATGAAAGCGGCTGTGCCATCTTCGAGGATATGGGGACGGGCGTAAATGGCCGCATCCACCTTTCCCTCGCCATCCGCTGTGGACAGAACGCCGATTCCTCCCGTGCTTTCGAAATAGTCACTTAGTTTCATTCGTTTCTCCTTTTTATTTTCACCGATTGCCCGCTGATCAGGCCTGAACCACTTCCACGCGGTAGCCGTCGGGATCGGTCAGAAAATACAGCTTCGTTCCCCCACCAATCGATTTGATCGGCTCCGGATGTAATTCACCGTCCTCATGCCGGCGGTGGGCATCCTCGATACTATCGGTCGACACGGCGAAATGGGAATAGCCGTCGCCGATGACATAGGGCTCGGATCTGCCGTAATTATAGGTGAGTTCCAGTTCAAATGGCGATCCCGGCGCCTTCATATAAAGAAGGGTGAATTTGGCATCGGGGAAATCCCGCCGCCGGGAAACTTCGAAACCGAATGCCTCTCGGTAGAATGTCTCTGACGCTTCGAGATCACGGACCCGAAAACAGATGTGAATCATCGAAAAAGCCATCTTTTCTCCTTTTGAATAAATTCAAATTCCAGTGAATGGGTGACCCCTTCCGGGGGGAAATCAGGAATTTCACCACGGGGGTTACTGCAACACTTCCGCGTTTACTTAATTATGGCATACAGAAACGTTTTGAAAAGATGCGGGGCAACGGAAAAAGGCGAGAATCCTTCAATCCGCCAGATTGATCAGTCGGGGGTGAATGGTTTTCTGCTCCGGCGATATCTCCAGAACGGCCATCGATATGGGAAGATGGAATCTCCGGGGTCCGGCGCTTCCGGGATTGAGGTAAAGGACACCGTTTCTGCGGACTATCTCGGGACGATGAGAATGGCCGCTGATCACGACATGAATGCCGGCCGCTTCGGGAACGAGATCCAGAGCCGCAAGATCGTGCAGGACGTAGAGGAGCCGGGCACCGATATTCACAACCTCGGTTTCCGGCAGGGCCTGAGCCCATCCTCCGGCATCCACATTTCCCCGAACGGCGGTGAGAGGTCCGATCGCCTGGAGGAGCACGAGTATTTCGAGGCTGCCGATATCACCGGCATGAACGATATGGTCGCAGTCCTGCAGAATTTCCACCGCCCCGGGGCGTAAGAGTCCATGAGTATCGGAGATGATCCCGAGGAGAAGATTTCCCCTCATTCTTCTGCCCCAATGGAAAAGAGCTCTGGTTTCTCCCCGTCGCATCGGGCCCAGGTCACCCGCACTCCAGGTGTTTCGCCGATGGCGGTGCGTCCCTGTCGATCGAGAGCGATCATTCCGAAGCGATATCCCCGAACGATTCCTTCCGCTATCGTCTTTCTCACGGCCTCCGCCACATCCCGTCCTTCTTCAATTCTTGCGACCGCTTGGGCCGCGGCAGCCATATCCACGATCTGCTCTCCGATTCCGGTGCAGGAGATCCCCGCCTCGGCCGAGGCGTAATTTCCGGCCACCGTGGGGCTGTCGCTGACCCGACCGGCCATTTCGTACCCCGTCCCCCCGGTGGAAGTTCCCGCACAGATCACACCCGTTTTGTCCAGAGCCACCGCCCCGACGGTTCCATGTTCGGCTGTCAGGCGCCGGCGATATTCCGTCTGCCGCACCGGCGTCACCGGATTGAAATAATTCATCCCCTGGCGGCGCGCGAAGGCGGTCGCCTCGGCGCCGGCGAGCACCCGGTTATTTTCATGGGAGAGAAGCGCCGCCAGCAGTATCGGATGTTCAACATTCTCCACGTTGATGACTCCGGAAAAACGGCCTGAGCACGAATCCATCAGAGATGCCGAAAGACGGGCCCTTCCGTCCTGCTGAAGACGAGCGCCGTGGCCGGCATTGAAGCGCTCGTCCGATTCCATGAGGCGAACGACATGAAGAACCGCCGCGCGGGCGCCCTCTTTCTGCAATCGGTTGTACCCCGCTCTGACGATCTCACCGAGTGACTTCCGGTACTCGAGCAGATCGATTCCGCCTTCCTCGATGCGGCCGGCCCCGCCGTGAATGATAAGTACTGGTTTCGGATGCATCGTTGCTCCGCTCAGGTGGGGTTCAGGTTCCGATAGAGCGCGTGGCTGAATTCGCGGAAATCCCGGCTGCTCAACAACGCCCAGGCGCTTTCGTCGAATTCCGGAAAATAAAGATCACCGGCATAATCCTCCTTGATCCATGAAACATGCATATACCCCGCACGGTGCAGGACGGCCTCGAAAATACCGACCCCGCCGAGATAGAAGATATCCCGTCGGTAATCCCTCGCCCGCGCCATCGCCGAATCCAGGGTCCTGCAAACTTCGTATCCTTCGCCGCCGGAGAGGGAGGCGCTGACCACGATGTTGTGTCTCTGTGGCAGGGGGCGACCTATGGAGAGGAATGTTTTTCGCCCCATGACCACCGTGTTGCCCAGGGTCAGTTTTTTGAAGAGCTTCAGTTCCTCGGGAATGTGCCACGGCATGGCGGTTTCTTTGCCGATGACCCGATTCCGCGTCATGGCGACGATAATATATTCATCCATTTTTTATTGCAGTCAGTCTTCTCGTGTGGAAGCGGGCCCAGGATATATCGGTCGCCCGATCCGTTCGTCTTCCTCTTGAGAGTATAACGGGTCGATGGGAAATCTTGCCGAAGGATTCCTGTGACGGGATGCCATCGAAGAAATCCTGGGATTGCCTGATCCGCTTCAGAAGGGAACAACAAAACCCAGAGCGCCAACACTCCGAATTTCCCCATCGAACCGGGTCAGAGAGAAAAAAACATAATCCTTATAGGTAAAGAGGCTGGAGTACATCTCTCCTCCGATCTTCCCCAGGGCGCCGTGTTTTTTGCCGATTTTTTGGCCGATCGCTTCCTGGTGAACTTCCGCGCCGGGATTCGTAACGGCCAGGAGTAACAGTAACAGAAGCAGCACGATGATCTGCAGAATCCATCTCATGTCCATTCTCCCCTGAACTCGCGGCCAAACCTCCGGATCTTTTCCATCAATTGATCGTCAGAATTATCAACTGGAGCCGGTGGGGTCAAATGAAAAATAGAAAAACCCCGGAAAGGAGGAGTTCACCCTTCCCTGATCCGGGCTGGTATACTGATTTCATGCCAGGGAAAATCGCGGTTGCAACGGTTCTCTTTCCTGTTTTCCTGATGCTGTCGGCCTGCTCGCCGGGAAGAGCCTGGGAATCGCTCCTGGTGCTGGCGGATATTGCGGCGGAAGACGAGGCGAGCCTGTTGAAAAAAAGAACACCCGAGCCGCTGCGCCAGGAGGTTCCTTTCGTCTCGGGCGAAAAAAATTACTTCGCAGATATCTATTTCCCGGGAGAAGGGGTGAAGGCGGGGATTCTGCTCGTTCCCGGCGCGGCCCCAAAGGGCAAAAACGACCCTCGAGTGGTCTCCTTCGCCCGAACTCTGGCACGCGCACATTTCGCGGTCCTCGTCCCGGATATCCCGAGTCTCCGCGAACAGCGGGTGCACAGCGGCAACATCCGGGAGGTGGCCGAGGCCTTCGCCTGGCTTGTAGAACGCCCGGAGCTCACTCCGGAAGGCCGAGCCGGAATCGTCGCAATGAGCTATGCCTCGGGCCCGGCGATCCTGGCGTCCATGCGGCCGGAGACCGAAGACCGGGTCCAATTCATTCTAGCGATCGGCGGCTACTATGATCTTCCGGAAGTCCTCATATTTTTCACCACCGGATATTTCCGGATCAACGAAGAATGGAAATATCTCGAACACTCAAAACGGGTCATCGATGACTGAAATTGCTGCCAGAGTTGCTATACTCGAAGTCCGGGAGAATCGAGGAGACAGGATAAAGGTTCACCGGATCTTCTGATCCTCCGGAGGCGAAGAAGATCCTCACTTTTATCACAGTTCATTTACAAAATCCGGGAGGCTCGACCAATGGCCATCGAAATCACAAGTCCCGTCTTTCGCAGCGGAATGATTCCGGCTCATTACACCTGCGACGGAGATGATGTGTCGCCCCCTCTCTCCTGGGGCGATGTTCCCGAGGGCGCCCGCAGTCTGGCCCTGATCGCGGATGACCCCGATGCGCCAGGGAAAACATGGGTGCACTGGGTAATTTACAACCTTCCTCCCGACACCCGTGAACTCCCGGAGGACATGCGTCGCGATAAAACACTGCCCAATGGTGCACGCCAGGGGAAAAACGATTTCAACAAGATCGGATACGGCGGTCCCTGTCTACCGGGCGGAACTCACCGCTACTTTTTCAGGATCTATGCCCTCGACAGGGAGATGGATCTTGAACCCGGCGCCACGAAAAAGAAACTCCTCCAGGAGATGGAGGATCATATTCTGGCACAGGGCGAACTCATGGGAAAATACGGGAGATAAGTTAAAAAAGCCTGCCCGGAATCGGGCAGGCGGTAAAAACGTATGAAACCTGGTGGTCAACCGACTTCGAGAACTTTGATCTCGAAAGTCAGGTCCTCTCCAGCCAGAGGATGATTGGCGTCCAGGGTGACCTTCTCATCCGAGACATCCGTGACCGCAACAATCATCGTTCCACCCGCATCCTGATTGACCTGCAGCCTCTGTCCGACCTGAGGATCCAGATCCTCCGGGAACTGCTGACGGTCTACTTCGACCTCCATTTCGGGTCGGCGCGGACCATAAGCCTTTTCGGAATCGATTCTCACCGTCTTTTTTTCTCCGGAATTCATTCCCACTACCGCTTCTTCGAAGCCGGGGATGATGTTTCCTTCGCCCAGGGTGAATTCCAGGGGCTCCCTCTCAATGGAGCTGTCGAACACCGTTCCGTCATGCAACTTGCCTGTGTAATGGACTTTCACGGTATCGCCCTGTTTTGCCTGTGCCATTTTTCCACCTTTCACTTAAGATTATGTGTTTTTGCGGGGAAACAGATCTGATCCATCGATCGCGTATCCCCGTTGGCGGTCCGGCGAAAAGAGGCTCCCATTCACCCGAACCCGGACCGTCCGGCAATTGACTCAGGTTAACACGTCCGATCCCGAGGCTCAAGGGGGGCCGGAATTTTACCAAACCGATTATTGGTTATTGGAGAAATATTTTTGGGGAATGCTCGATGAATTTAGATGACGAAAAGAGATGACGCAAGTCCTCCAGTCTAGTGCAGAATATCCGCGAGATATACCTTTCCCCTGTACCCGATCTCCCCCTGTTCCACTTCCAGTTCAAGGGCCGGCTTGCTCTCGTCTCCATCGATGTAGCCAAGGCGGCTGATGCAATGCCAGCTTTCCGCATACAGGAGTTTATGGGGGGGCATTTCCCGCCATTGCTCCGGCCGTTCCCCTTTCTGCAGCAGATTCATGACATCTGTCTGAAAACGCCTTCCTTCCTCGCCTCCCACGCCCCGGAATACTTTTTCGTCTGCAAAACGGATGGCCAGTTCACCGTCTTTGTTTTCGTAGAGTTCCGCATGGATATTGAAAGCAAACTGTTCCGTCATGTGGCTCTCCTTCCTCCGGAGTTCAACCGGTGAACGGAATATCATCGAATGGGCTGAATCTGTCGATCACCCCGCCTCCACACCCAGCATAACACAGCCCCGCAGGCTCTCAACAGCGACCGGGGGACTATCGATAGCCCCTCTCATGCAGGTTTTTTCCTGATAAGGGCCCGTTGATATTCAATCGGTGTCACCACTTTGTCCGGATATCTTCATTATTTTTCCGGAAGGGATTTCTCCCGGGCCACGGGGAGTGAGAAAAAAAAGACACTTCCCCCTTTCGGACGATTCCTTACCCCGATACTGCCTCCGTGTGCCTCCACCAGCTTTTTCGCGATATAAAGGCCGAGGCCGGTTCCTTCTTTCATCCGGCCTTCCCTGGCACGATAAAACCGCTGGAATATACTTTCCATCTCCTCCAGGGAAATTCCGTATCCTCGATCCTTGATTGAAATCACCACCTGTTCGCCTTCGGCCCGCGCTTCGACTTCCACCGGCGTGCCGGGATGAGAGTATTTAAGGGCATTGGCGATGAGGTTCAACCATATTCTCTCCAGTCGCTCCACATCGGCATTGACCGGAGGAAGATCGGATGGAAATTCCGCTTTCACCCGGTCAATTTCCAGTACCAGCCGCACCCGGGAGAGCATTTCGGAAAAAAAGGACTGCAGATTCACTGGTCTGCGCCGAAGCTGGATTTCCGTGCCCTTCAGCCGTGCCGTTTCCACGAGATCCTGAATCATCCCATTCATCCTGATGCAGGCCTCCCGAATCGCTTCCAGATGAAGGGACACAACGCCATCGATTTCTTTTTTTGCTGCATGCTTCCACAAAAGATCGGTATGCCCCTGCACAACAGTAAGAGGGGAACGAAGATCGTGGGAGATGGTGTGGAGAGTGATTTCGAGCTCTGCCTGCAACTCTCGCAATGGGGTAATGTCCGTGAAAGTTACAACGACACCCATGATATCTCCTCCCGAATTTCGTATCGGCGCCGCGCTCGTGGAGATCCAGATGGTTTTCCCGTCGATCCGCTGCATGGAAAGTACCGTTCCGTAAGTCGCCTCGCCTTTCAAAGCCCTCTGCGCGGGGCCCTCCTTGGGATGAATCGTCCTACCCTCGGGGGTCCTCATCTGAAATCCTTCCAGCCGCTCCGCCACCGAATGATTCCGGTCGTCAGAGGCATCCGAAAAAAGGTTTTCGGCCGCGGGATTCAACCGCAGAACCTCCCCATCAGGACCGTATATCACCAATGCATCCGCAATGGAATGGATGGTGGCATCCAGCTCTCCCGCACGGTGTTCGATTTCTCGCAGAAGATTTTCCCTGTCCTCCTCCGCCTTCCTGAAAGCTCTGAAAATTGGAGCGATACAGAAGACGCCGGTCGCGCTCAGGGAGGAAACCGTGAGAGCGAATATTTCATCAATCAGGTTCGTTTGAAGGTCCTGAAAAACCACCAGATAAAATTCGACTATCAGCCGAAATCCACGAACGGTAAAGGCAGCAGCTATGAGAATCCAGGCGAAGCGACCTCGGGAGAGTGGAATCAATCGCAATGCAAGGATGGTGGCAAGCACCTGAAAAAAAATGGACAAACTCAGCAGAAAAAGGGTCATTCACCCTCCGGAGTTCAGCCCCTTCATAGGCTTTCAATAGCTGAATATTAATCTTTTTTATTTAAAAAACAAGTTGATATTTGGAACTTCTGGACTCCCTGGTCGATTGTCTTCCACGCTTGACAAAGAAAGAACTCACCATAGACTAATCTTTATTAATTCATCTTAATGCCAAACGAAAAGGAGAAAGTCTTCATGGCCAGAATAGCAGTCATCCTGACGGACGATTTCGAGGATTCGGAATATACGGAGCCGGCGAAAGCCTTCAGGGAAAAAGGACATGAGCTCATTCATATCGGGATCGAAGCTGGCCAGACGGTCCAGGGGAAAAAGAGCCAGACGCCGGTTAAGATCGACAAGTCTGTCGGAGAAGCCAAAATAGCGGATTTCGACGCACTGCTGATCCCCGGCGGCTATTCCCCGGACAAACTCCGAATCCACGAGGATGCGGTGCGCTTTGCGGGCGATTTCGTCAAGAGCGACAAGCCCGTATTCGCCATCTGCCATGCCGCCCAGTTGCTGATCACCGCACAGGTCGTGAAAGGACGCAGAATGACCGGATACAAATCCGTGAAGCAGGATATCAAAAATGCCGGGGCAGAATTCCTGGATCAGGAAGTGGTCGTGGACGGGAATCTCGTCAGCAGCCGAAATCCGGGGGACATTCCGGCGTTTATCGAAGAGTCGATGAAAAAGCTCGCCTGAGCCTCATTCCGCCAAGGAACGGACTGGCCATAAAGAAAGGTGGAAGAGGTCCGGCGTGTCCGGTAGTTTTTCTTTCCGGAAATTTCAGATTGGAAGGAGGCGACCGCCTTGAAATGGAAGAGGAGTGCTTTGCCGTGCATTGCAGTATCTGCAATGCTCACTCTATTGTTCGCGGGTTGCGCAGGCAACCGGGCCGATCCCGCATCACGACAAGAAGCAGAATCGCCGGCCCAGCAACCCGCCTCCCCCCCCGAACCGGAATCGAATCCCGAGCAGCGGCTGTTTGAACGGGCCAGGACGTCCTTCGCTATTCTCCCTGAGGAAATGCCTGGCGCCGAGCAAGACTCGCCGGCGATGGTGCGATTGGGAGAAGCTCTTTTCTTCTCTCCGGAAATTTCGTCTGAAAGACGATCCTGCAATAACTGTCATCCTGTTGATTTCAGGCGCGGGGGTGCGGATAACCTGCCCGTTCCGACGAGACGGGAAACCATTACCGGTCTCCTCAACGCTCCGACCGTTTTGAATGCCGGTTTCCAGTCTGGCCTTTTCCAGGACGGCCGAAACGGAGTTATCGATGCGCCTGAAGTGCCGGAAGTGGAGAATTTTCATTTGTCCCTTTCCATAGAGCCTCTCGAGGAGAATAAACTGTATTCGTGGGCTATCCGTCGCGCTTTTCCAGAGGCGGAAAATCCATTTTCCCGGGAAAACGCGATTCAGGCTATCGGAGCCTACCTGCGGACACTGACCACGCACGACCGATTCGACCTTTACCTTCAGGGGCAACAGGAGGTCCTGACGAAAAATGAGAAGGAGGGACTTCGGATTTTCATCGAAAGGAAATGCGTTCAGTGTCATGACGGACCGCTCCTGGGCGGGACCTTTCGTTCGGCCAGTGAAGGAGAGGTGAATGAAGGAAATAATAAACCTGGGAAGGGTTCCGGCCAGAAAACTTTACGTGGCCCTCAACTGCGCAACATCCTGCTGACCGCACCTTATTTCTACGATGGAAAAGTTCCCACCCTTCCTGAGGCGATCGAACGGATGGGCGATCGTCAACTCCATATCGAGTTGAGCGGCGAGGAGATTCTTGCCATTCTGCAGTTTCTGACCACCCTGTCCGACATTGAGCGAACCAGCACAGCGCCACCCGACAAGACCAGAGAAACGGCTCGGAATCAGTCCGCCCCCCCAATCGCAGGAGTTCGGTCTTCGGACCTGAGGGCCTGGCCGGCGGAAGGAGAGCGGATTTATCGGGTCCGTTGTCAGGGCTGCCATGCGAGTGACGGCGGAGGTTATCGGAGCAGCGGCGACATGGGGCCGGGACGCCGGATCGTTGCACCGCTCCGGGGTCCGGAAAGTTATGAAAATGGCTCCCCGATGCATCAAATCTCTTTCGCTGCAGATTTTATCCGGAGCAACATGCCATTGGGAACACCCCGGCAGCGCCCGGCTCTCACCGAAGAAGAGGCTCTGGATGTGGCGGCTTACATAAACTCTTTTCCACATCCGGAAAGGAAGAGAGTTGAAAAGGATTATACCGATATGGCGCTCAAGCCCGCGACTGGACCTTCCCGGCCGGTGCCGATGGTGTTTTTCGGGAGCAACACCAGTACGGCCTCTTCGACCCTTTCTCCGCAGGGAGGACCTGAATCCCGAGAAAGGATGCCACTTCATGCCCGATGAGGCCAGAGACCCCACCCGAATCCGGATTTCCGGTGGGGGCGGCCTTTGCCAAGGGGCTCACCGTACGCATGGGGCAATCCCACGTTCACAATTATTTCGAACCTCTGCTGGAGAGAATCGAGCGAGGCGATATCGATCCTTCCCGGATCATCACCCACCATATGAAACTCGACGAAGCGCCAGGGGCTTACCGTCTGTTCGAAAGCCGTGAGAAAAAGGGAATCAAGATCGTGCTGACACCCTGATTCTGCGAGCTCACCTCGAAAGAGAAATTCCTCTAAAAAACAGCTATTTTCATCTCCGCAAATTTTTTCAGGCCGATTTGACTTTCTGCGATATGGAGGTAAACCTGTATAAGAAACACAGGGCGGAACTTAAATTTCTAACGCAAATCAAGGAGATGAAAAGATGAAACTGCATATGCTAACAGCCGTCGCACTATCAGCCAGCCTGGCCCTTGCGCCTAATCTTTTTGCCGCAACCCACCAAGAGGATCAGAAAAAGGAAAAACAGGAAACTCTTCAACAGGAAAAACAGGATGTCAAAGAGGAAAAGCAGGAACTTTCCCAGAAGAAGGACCAGAAACAACAGATGACAGATCAGGAACAGCAGCAAAAGCAGCAGCAAACCGGACAGGAGCAACCGAAGATGGCCGCCGGGCAGCAGAAACAGGATCAATACGCTCAGCAGCTGCAAAACTCTGACGATATCCAAGGCATGAAAATCCAGAACCAGCAAGGCGAGGAAGTCGGCTCGATCGATAAGGTCGTCATTGACACCCAGGCAGGCCAGGTCGCATACGTGGTTCTCACATCCGGCGGGTTCTGGGGAATCGGCGGGGAAAAAGTCGTGGTGCCCTGGAATGCATTGAAAATGCAACCAACGGAGCAGGCTCAGGCGGGGCAGCAGGGACCCGTTCTGGTCCTCAATGTCACCAAGGATCAACTGAAGCAAGCCCCCCAGGGGGACCTGAAGAAAACCCTCGATCGCAACCAGGGACGTGAAATCCATCAATACTACGGCGTCTCCCCTTATTGGGAAGGGCAGCAGCAACAGAAATAGCAGGAGCAAATGAAACAACAGGAGCAGCAGAATCAGATGAAGCAACAACAGCAACCCCAGCAGCAGAAACAATAACAGGACGGAACGACAGGACTAAAACGTAAACAACGCAGCCGGGCGGAAACGCCCGGCTTTTTCTGTGCCTGGGGTTTATTCTGTACAGCAATTTTGCACCTTGGCAGATATCATGAAATATTCATTTATCAACCCTTAAATACTTGTTTTATAGTTCTTTTTATTTCTTGACAATCATTTGATGAGTGATAGAAAAGAACCATGGGTCATCGCCAAACTGTCTGTCGATTGGTTTCGCAACCGTAGCGTTGACGGAAGGAAAATGACTAAAAATTCCATACGAAAAAAGGAGAGCAAGATGAGATATCTGGTTTCGATTACCCTTCTGGCTTTTTCTGGGAGCCTTTTCTTCGCCGGTCAGGCATTGAGCCGCGGGGATGAGGCAACCAAACAGAGCGGAAGCGCTCAATTGGGGCAGGAACGCCAAATTGGCGCAGGTTCCCAGCAGCAGGGATCACAGCAGATTGCATCCGGGCAACTTTCCAACAGTCAGGTTAGAGAGATTCAGGAGACCCTGAAAGACAGGGGATACGATGTGGGTTCGGTGGACGGAATCATAGGTCCCAGGACCAGTGAAGCCCTTCGCGAATTCCAGCTGGATGAAGCAATTGCGGCATCCGGAAACATAAACCGCCAGACCCTTCAGGCCCTGGATGTGGAAATCAAGGAGCAGGAGTTTTTAGGCGTATCTCCCGCATTCGGCAAAGACCAGCAGCAACTCGGCAGGGATCAGCAGAAGGATCCGCAGCAGATCGGCAGGGACCGGGTGCAATTCGGAGGTGGCGACGAGCAGGTTGTGAAAAGAGGCCAGGGCAAGTTACGCTCGGAAGACGTCAAGGAACTTCAGAAAAAACTTAGTGAGCACGGCCATGAAGTGGGACCGGTTGACGGCCTCTACGGACCGAAGACGGAGCAGGCGCTTCGCGAATTTCAGCAATCACAAGGGATTGTGGCTACAGGCCAGATCAATCGAGAGACTCTCGAGTCTCTGGGACTCGATTCAGAAGAATTCTTCGGCATTTCGCCTAAGTTCCAGGAAGAACAGAGACAACGCCGGCAGGACGAGCAACAGAAACAGATGAAGAAGGATCAACCACATCAGAATCAGATGAATCAACAACAGGAGCGGCAGCAACAAACACCAGAACGTAAATACTGATCCGAAGCGTTGTTATCGGATGAAGGATTTAACGGAGCCGGGATGTTTTTCCCGGCTTCTTTATTTTGATGTGACCGGACGGGCGGGTGAAAGAAGCGCTTCGATTTCTTTGGGCAGAAAGGGACGTCCATTGGCATTCAGAGAGGTTCCAATGATTCTGGCCTCCATGATTCGTTTGTTGTCCGGAAGTCGTTCGATTTCCTGGACGAAAACGAAACGAAGAGGGGAAAGGCGCTTCAGATGAAGGCTGACGCGGAATCGGTCCCCGCTCCTCAGGGAGAAACGGTAATCGAGCTCGGCCCTTATCACCACCAGATTGATACCTCCTCGGGTGAGGCGGGCGAAATCGAGCCCCATGTTCTTCAGAAATTCATGCCGTGCATGCTCCAGGTAGTTCTGATAGACGGCATTGTTGACGATCCCCTCCATGTCGCATTCATAATCGCGGACCTGAAGATCAATCTGAAAAATAGATTCGGGCATATCTAACTTTCCTCGAGAAATTTTCCTGAACTTCTATCACTGCTGTCCGCTGCGGTGCGAGGGGCCATCAGCTGGAGTTTGTTTCCTCACTTCAGGTCTTCTCCCTTGATCGCTGCGGAACACCATTCTCCAGCCGGTTTTCCGCTTTCCTTCCGTCGGGACATATTTTCGGACAGGAAGAACCATCCGGCCCCTATCAGTTCCAGCCCCAGGAACGCCCCGAATGCGGTCTGATAGCCAATCACGGAATAGCCGCCTGCGGCCGTTCCGGGCCAGAGGCCGATGATGGCTCCGATACTCCACTGGGCTATGAATGCGCAGAAGAACATCGACAGGTTCAGGGCTGTATTCGCGCGACCGCTCAGATGCCGCGGAAAATTCTGGGAAAGAACGGCGTAGGGAAGTGAACACGCCGTACCGAAAAATCCGAAGGCCATCCAGACGGGCGCCGCCGGGAAGAGACCGGGAAAGATCAGGAAAAGCTGCACCGTCATGAACAGGCCCATTCCAACAGCAGCTACCGTCGAGGGTTTTATGCCGCGGCGGGAGAGTCTCTCCGCCAGAGCGCCGAAGACTAAATAACCGATGGTCATGGCGACGGCGATTCGCAACAGGACATAAGCCGTCGCTTCACGATCGAATCCGGCGACATCCCGAAGCCAGGGTCCGGACCAGAGCCCCTGTATGGAAAGATAGGCCGACTGTGCCGCGATGGCCCAGGGAGCGATCTGCCAAAAGATGCGACTGGTGAAAACCATCCGTATGCCCTTCAGTTGCTGCCGGAAAGTTTCTCCGGAAGGACGTTCCTTTGATGGGGGCACAACGAAAAGTATTATTATGGAGATCACGACAGCCGAAACGGCAAGGGCCAGGAAAACGCCACGCCAGTCCGTGAAGGAAAGTGCCGCCTCCACCGGAGCGGTGGCCGCAAGTGCGCCGAGACCCCCGAATACCATCTGTACGCCGTTGGCAAGAGGCAGCTTCTCGGGAGGAAGCCATATGGTGAAGGTCTTAAATGCTGCCATCAGACAGGCCGAAACTCCAAAGCCTATAAGCGCCCGGCCGACCACGAGCATGGTCATCGTATCGGCCTGTGAAAAAACATAAGCTCCTGCGGCGGCAAAGAGCAGAAGCACCGCCTCAACCCGGCGGGGATCGTACCGGTCCAGCAACACCCCCAGGGGAAGTTGAAAGGCGGCAAAAGACAGGAAATAAGCGGAGGTAAGCAGTCCGAGCTGTGCCGGCTCCAGTCCTATGTCGCCCATCAGGTCCGGAGCGATAACCGCATTGACCGTGCGAAAGAGATAAGAAAGAAGAAACCCGAGTGCAAAAGGCGGAAAAACGCGAAAAAGAATAACGGACGACGGTTTCATGATCCCCTGGGGTGGTTTTGAGGAGAAATGGCAGGGCATTATCGCCCCGACGCAGGATTACATCATCGCCCGGATTTTTTTCAGGCTGTTCTGCAGAATTTCAAGTTTTTCTTTCGCTGCGGCCATTTTCCCCCGATCTTTTTCAATGACCTGAGGAGGGGCATTTGAGACGAATTTCTCATTGGACAGCTTTTTACGGAAAAAGGTCACATCCTTTTCTATCTTGCCGATCTCTTTGAGAAGGCGCTGCGCCTCCTCTTCCATATCGATCAGACCGGCCATGGGGATGAGCACCTCCACCTCTCCGGCCACCTGTGTGGCGGACTTTTCGGGACGCTCGACCCCGACTCCGACGATCAGTTCATCCACACGCGCGAGGGTTCGAATATATTCCCGTCCCGCCCGCACCATTTCCGCGGCCGCCTCGGTCCGGCAATCCAGAATCGTGGTGATCTGTTTTCCTGGAGGCAGGTCCATTTCGCCGCGAATATTCCGAATGCTGCGGATGATCGCCATGAGTGCTTCCATGCGATCCGCCCCTTGGGTATCGGTGGGGATGCTTCCACCTGCGGGATAATCGGCCTGAAGGATGAATCGCTTCGGGCGCTCACCTGGCAGTGAGTTCCAGATCTCCTCCGTCACGAAGGGCATGAAGGGGTGCAGCAGGCGAAGAAGCCGTTCAAGGACCGTGAAAAGGACTTTCTGGACCCTGTTTTTCGATCCCGGGTCTTCACCGTACAGGTCATTCTTGATCAGTTCGATATACCAGTCGCAGAACTGGTGCCAGGTAAAGGCATACAAGGCGGAGGCGGCGTCGTTGAACTTGTACTCCGACAATGCGCGATTGACCTCCCGCTCCGTCTCGGTGAGGCGGGTCAGAATCCACCGGTCGGCAGTTGAAAATTCCATTCCTTCAAGTTCGACATCCGAGGTATTGAATTCCTCCAGGTTCATAAGGGCAAAACGGCTCGCGTTCCATAGTTTGTTCACGAAAGCCCGATATCCTGAAATACGTTCCGTGGAGAGCTTGATATCCCGGCCCATGGCAGCAAAGGCAGCCAGAGTGAAGCGAAAGGCATCGGCCCCGTGCTCATCGATAATATTGAGCGGGTCGATGACGTTGCCCTTGCTTTTACTCATTTTCTGCCCTTCGGCATCGCGCACCAGGGCGTGAATATAGACCTCGACGAAAGGAACCTCCTTCATGAATTTGAGGCCCATCATCATCATGCGGGCCACCCAGAAAAACAGAATATCGAAGCCTGTGACCAGACAACTCGTCGGATAGAATTTGGCCAGAGTCTCGGTCTGTTCCGGCCATCCCATGGTCGAGAAGGGCCACAGGGCGCTGGAGAACCAGGTGTCGAGGACGTCGGTCTCCTGATGAATGCTGGTTCCGCCGCAATGGGCGCAGACGCGGGCATCTTCTCGCGAGACGGTAATCTCTCCGCAATCGTCGCAGAACCAGGCGGGGATGCGATGGCCCCACCAGATCTGACGGCTGATGCACCAGTCCTGAATATTGACCATCCACTCGAAATAGGTTTTCTCCCACTGTGCAGGAACGATTCTGGTGCGGCCGTCTTCGACGGCGGCCATGGCTTCTTTTGCAAGCGGCTTTACCGCCACATACCACTGCTTGCTCATGTACGGCTCAATGACCGTCCTGCAGCGATAGCATTCGCCGACGGCATTGGCGTAATCCTCGATTTTCTCCAGCAGGTCCCGGCTTTCCAGATCGGCCACGACATTGGCACGCGCCTCATACCGCTCCTGCCCATTGTAGGAGCCGCCGTTCTCATTGATGTTGCCGGATTCGTCCAGAATATTAATGAATTCAAGCCCGTGGCGTTTGCCGATCTCGAAATCGTTGAAATCGTGTGCCGGGGTGATTTTCACCGCACCCGAACCGAACTCCATATCGACGTATCCGTCGGCAATGATGGGGATTTCCCGCTCCATCAGCGGGAGCAGCACTTTTTTGCCGATCAGGTCGGAATAGCGCTCGTCTGCCGGGTTTACCGCCACAGCGCTATCGCCGAGCATGGTTTCGGGACGGGTGGTAGCGACGATAAGATACCGATCGGTCCCCTGCACGGGATAACGCAGGTGCCAGAGGCGCCCCTTCTTTTCTTCGTGCTCGACCTCAAGATCGGAAAGAGCCGTGTGGCACCGGGGGCACCAGTTGATCAGGCGATTATCCCGGTAAATCAGGCCTTCTTCATAGAGGCGCACAAAAACCTCGCGCACCGCCCGGGAAAGACCCTCGTCCATGGTGAAGCGCTCGCGCTCCCAATCGCAGGAGGCTCCGAGCCTTTTCAGCTGATTGATGATCTGTCCGCCCGATTCCTCGCGCCACTTCCAGACACGTTCAATGAATTTCTCGCGCCCTATTTCATGGCGGTCCCTGCCCTCTTCGGTCAACTGCCTCTCGACAACATTCTGTGTGGCGATTCCGGCGTGATCGGTGCCCGGCATCCAGAGCACCTCGAAACCGGACATGCGCTTCCAGCGGCAAAGGATATCCTGGAGGGTGTTGTTCAGGGCATGGCCCATATGCAGCACGCCGGTGACGTTCGGCGGCGGAATGACGATGGAATAATGAGGCAAGGGGGATTTCTCGTCGGCATGAAAAATACCGGACTGCTCCCACCGGGTGTACCATTTCTCCTCGACATCATGGGGCTCGTAGCCTTTGGGCAGCTGTTTTTCCATATTCTTTTAATCCTTCGAGGGGGATTACGATTCGGACAAGGCAAAAAGAAATGGGGATTTTAGCAATCCCCAATCATACCGTCAATATGAACGATGGCAAAAAGGCCCGAGGATAAAACAGCCGATTCAGGCTTTTTCCTCGGACCTTTGGCCCACGGCCCTGGTCCCTCTTTTTTTACTGTGCTTTTTCTTTTATCTTACGAATTTCATCGCGGATCATGCTCTCAGCCAGATCGGGGACCACTTCCCATGCAATTTTCTCGAGCACGGAATTGGCCATTTTTTCTATTACGGCCCCGGCAATTTTTTCCACGATCCTTGTGATTTCCTCTTCATCCAGTGACTGAACCTGCTTTTCCACTTGCTCGGAAACCGAAGCGGACTGATTTGCCGATTCGAAGACCCCGGCCGTACGAGGAAGAAAATCGACACTCTCGGTTCCGGGAATCCCTTCGGATGCAATTTCGTCAACCTCCAAGGCGTCGAAATCCTCTTCCAGTTCTGGAAATTCTTCCTCCGGATCAGAAATCCCGAAATCCCCCCCCTTTTGCTCTTCCGGAGCTTCGAGTTCGCTATTCTCATCGCTCAACTTCTCAAAGGAGAAAACCTCGCCACCGGCAGAGTCAACTTCCACTTCACGAAGGGAGGAGGAAATATCTTCAGAAAATCCATCTTCCTCGTCCTGGAATTCGAATTCCTCCTCCCAGTCATCCGCCCCGAGACTCTCTTCTTCCAGGATATCGACATCCTCCAGCGGAAGGATCTCTTCATCCGGAATCTCATCAGGCTCCGGCGCCTGGAAGGTCAGATCTTCCGCGCTCCGAGGCGAACGATCCTCGCCCAGTCCCGCAAATGACTCCTCCGGCTCTTCAAAGGCGAGCTCCTCTTTCTGCTCCGGCGTCAAATCCTGATCGCTCTCCCAGAAATCATCTTCTTCGAAGAGGTCCTCCTCTGATTCAATGTCCTCGCCCAGGTCTTCTTCGCTGAAGGAGACGGCTCCCCAGAGCTCCGTATCTCCTTCTTCTTCGCTTTCCTCCTCGGGCCAATCCTCCTCGATATCTTCGATGTTCCCGAAATCGGAGTCCCTCTCGATATCCGAGCCCTGCTCCATCAATTCTTCGGACAGATCCAGCTCATCCCACATATCCGCTTCGATATCCGGAAGATCCATCCGGGGGGAGATCGTATCTTCCGTTGGTGCTTCCATCGCGGCCGGCTCTAATCGGATCGTTTCTTCTGGAGCAGTTTCGACATCTTCGGGAATTTCCACTGGAACATTGGCCAGGAGTTCTTCCACCCGGTCAATGAGGGCCTGCGATTCGAACGGCTTGGAAATCCAGCTGTCCGCGCCGGAAGCCTCAGCTTTTTTCTCGTCGAAAGACTCGAACGTTCCGCTCAGAAGAAGAACCGGCGCCCTTTTCAGAGTTGGATCCTTCTTGATCGCGGCACAGAGCTCATAGCCGTTTTTGCCGGGCATATAGACATCGGCGAGCACCAGGTCGGGCCGAGTATTTCTGGCCATTTCCAGCGCGGCATCCCCATTATCCGCGATAATCAGCTCATAGTCCTCATGCGCAAAAGTGATGCCTATAACTTTTTGAATCGTAATACTGTCGTCGGCCAACAACAGCTTCTTGCTCATCCGATGCCTCCTTGTTCCCAGAGGGGAAAAAACCGGGTCTCCCGGTGACGGAGAGAAAACTAATCCCCCGCAAATCGTCATCAAACTACCATACCACTTTATCAGTGTCAACACTATAAACCGGCAAATTCAAGGGTTTATAAGCTTTGTATGTTTAAAAATTCTGTAAAAAAATCATCTTCCCCCTGGCATTCCTTCAAATTCACTAAAAAGTGTTTTTACAATATCTTAAAAATTCAAGTCTGCAGAATTCACGCACCTTTCACAAATTTTCTCGGGCGGATGTAAATGAATGCTGTCCATAAAAAATCAGAGAATTGAAAATAGAAAGAGGGTCTGTGAAGGCTTTAAAGATCCTTGAATAAATCGAGTGACGTAAAAACATCATTCTTTACTTAAAGATTTTACTTTTATCTTGATTTTATTATCATTTCTTGTATTACTAATCCAACTTTGTGCATTCATTTATTCACCCATTAAATAAGGAGGCAAAACAAATGGCAACTCTGCTCGAAATGACTGCCGAAATCGTCGCAGCTCATGCTTCGACGACACCCATGACCAAAGAAGAACTTCTTGCGGAACTTTCCGAGGTTGGAAAGGCTCTTGCCGCAATCGAAAAAGGTGAATTCAGAGAGAGTGAATTGCCTGCCGAGGAGACCGAGCCTGCCGTTTCCAGAAAAAAAGCTTTCGGGAAGGATAAGGTCATCTGCATGATCTGCAGCAAGGAGATGAAAACCCTTGCGCGGCACCTGAAAACAGCCCACGGGATGAAACCGGGGGAATACCGGAAGCAGTTCGATATTCCCCGCACCCAGCCTCTCGCCGCCCGATCCTATTCCGAAAGCCGCCGACAGATGGCGGTGGATCGCGGTCTCGGGGAAAACCTGGCCAAAGCCCGTGCAGCTCGTGGAAAAGGGCGCAAGAAAAAATAAGCTCTGCCGGGTCTTGAATCAAAAAAGCGTCCCAAACGGGGCGCTTTTTTGATTATCGACATCCGGACGAAGAACCTCTCGTAAACTACTGATCTTCAACAAACTGCCAGTCCGCAAAATCCTTCTTTTTTTCTCCCGGTTCCATCTTTTTCCCCGTCAATCGAAGACTTTCCCGCACCGGGTGGGTCTTTACGGAGATAAACCCCCGGACCAGCGCCGCGACGGTAGCCTCCTGCAAAACGATTTCCCCTCCTCCGGCCAGGCGCAGACAGGCTCTGAGATGCCGGCGCCCCGATGGGACCGAAATCTCGATTTCCGCGATATCCGAATTTGCCAGGATTTGCTTCATCTGTCCATCCGCATCAGAAAAGGCTGAAAGGGACGGTCGCGAGAAGATTTTCTTCACTATCGAGAATTTCAACCTTCCAGTCCCCGGTCCAGGACGGAAGAATAGTTTTGGATGACCATGTTCTCCAGTCTGGAGAGCGGACAGGAAGTTCCACCCGCGCCATTTCCTCCTCTTCATGATACCAGACATGGATGACGGAGGTCTCTCCCACCGCTCCTGTGATTCTCGTAAAGCAGTAGAGCTTTTCCACCGTAACGGGATAGCTCTCCAGAACTTCGGCAGGCATACGGTCCACAATTCCGGCGGTGACGAGCGCCTCTTCGACTTCCACCGCCAGAACCGGAGTGGAAAAAATTCCCGCAAGGGCCAGGCAGACAAAAATCGCAGCAGATCTCTTCATGTTCGACCTCCTTTTCTTGAGCGGTTTTATGGTAGATCAGACTTCGTAATGGAATGCATAAGCTGATGAATTCATCCTAATTGCTCTTTTTTCTTGCCCATTTAGAAAATTCCTACTAAGTTCGAGAACAAATGAAATTTCTGAAGGGAGAACTCAGCATGAAACGGATTCTTGTGGGCGCCGGCAGCGAAGATCTTCTTTCGACGCTCGAACTTGTTCTGAAAAACTGGGGATACCGTGTCGTTGCGTCATCCCGGCACGAACAGATACTTGCTTTTCTTGAAGCGACCGCTCCGGACCTGCTTATCCTGGGAACGGACCTCCTGGAAAGGAACTTGTCCGGATTAGCAGATGCGGTGGAGCGAAAAGTCGGGGTCGAGAAGCGGCCCCTTGTGGTTCTGCGGGATGCCGGGAAATACTCTCATATTCGCATCCCGCACGAAACTCTTGAACTTCCGATCGATCTTTTCGGACTTTTTGAATTAATCCAGAAGCATCTGATGAAATATCCCCGTAAAAACCTTCGGCTGACAGTCAGGCTTCCCGGCATGTTCTGCAATGGTGAAACGTCAGGGCTCGCCGAGGTTCTTAGCCTGAGCAGCCGGGGTCTTTTCGTCAAAAGCGGCTCCCGCGTGAAAAAAGGCGACCGTCTGCGGGTTATCCTGCCCCTGATGGGGATGGGCAAGGAGCTGGAACTCGAAGGCAGCATTCTTTATTATGTTCCGCCCGATCCCCGGAACAATTATCTTCAGGGCGTCGGGGTGGAGTTCCTTTCCATGTCTGAGGAAAATCGGCGTACCCTGGAAGAATTCCTTCACCGGGAATTTGCCCGTGAGGTCACGCTGAACTCTGATATTTCCCATCGACCGGCGCCCTTTTTTTCCCGGGGCGTTTAATCCTCCAGATCCCTCAGAAAACTTCTCCCCCCGCCGAAGGAAATACCCAGAGCCTCGGCTATGGTCGCTGCAATATCGCAGAAGCAGCTCCGGGACCCCAGAGGCCGTCCACGGGAAAGCTTTTTAGACCACACCAGAAGAGGAACGTGCTCGCGAGTATGGTCCGTACCCCGTGCTGTCGGATCGCATCCATGGTCGGCCGTAATCACCAGCAGGTCGTCTTCTTTGAGGCTCGCCATCAGACGGGGCAGTTCTGCATCAAATTTCTCAAGTGCGCGGCCGAACCCCCTGGCGTCGCGCCGGTGCCCGAACAGCATATCGAAATCAACCAGATTGGTAAAGATCAACCCCTCCGGGACTTCGCCGAGAATACGCAGGGTGGCCGTGACGCCGTCGGCATTGCTCTTGGTGGGAATGGACCGGTCGATGCCCCGCCCGGCGAAAATATCTCCGATCTTTCCAATTCCGATCACGTGAACTCCCTGATCCTGCAGTTTATCGAGAAGCGTCTTACCGGGAGGCGGAAGGGAAAAATCCTTTCGGCGGGAAGTTCGCCGGAAATCGCTGGCCCTGCTTCCTTCGAAAGGTCTCGCAATCACTCTGCAGACCCGGTAAGGATCGAGAATACGCCGGGTGGTCCGGCAAAGCTGATAGAGTTGTTCGACGGGGATAACCTTTTCATGTGCGGCAATCTGAAAGACGGAGTCCACGCTGGTGTAGACGATGGGCCGACTGGTGGCCAGGTGTTCCTCTCCGAGCAGGCGAAGAATTTCCGTGCCGCTGGCGGCCACATTTCCCAAAGGTTCGAATCCGGTCTGCTGTCGGAAAGCTTCGATGATTTCCGGAGGAAATCCCTCCGGGAAAGTGGGCAGCGGCTCCTCCTGGATCAGGCCGGCAATCTCCCAGTGCCCTGTGACGGTGTCCTTGCCCGCGGAACGCTCCGACATCCGGCCGAAGGCGGCGGCAGGATGCCGGGCGGGAGGAATGCCGGGAAGGGACAGAATATTTCCCAGTCCGAGCCGCTCCAGGACCGGAAGGTGCAATCCGCCGCAGCTTTGGGCGACATGGAGAAGCGTGTTTGCCCCTTCATCTCCGTATTCAGCCGCATCGGGAAGAGCCCCCGCCCCTGCACCGTCCAGAACGATCAGGACGACGCGACGATAATCAGCAGTGTCCACCGGCGTTCTCCAGGTGCCATTCTTTCATAATTGTTTAGGCGAAACGGGCCCCCGCCACAGAAAAAGTAGGGATACGGACGGATGCGAATCCCCACTCCACCGCCTGTTCACATAGACAGTGAACTGGCCTGATGTGACGGTCGGCTTCAGAAAGGTGTTTTCGATTGAGGATGCCGACGAGAGCAAGATAGTTGATTGCTGTCTGCAGCTATGGCTTTCAGGTTCTATACGCCGCGTTGATTTTCACGTAGTCATAGGTCAAATCGGAGGTATAGTAGGCACCTTCTCCATTTCCGAGTCCCAGATCGACCGTTACCACAAACTCAGGGCGTTTGAGGATTTCCGTGGCCCGGGCCTCGGAATCGCCCCCGACGGCAATTCCGCCGTGAGCCATGACGACATCCTCAAAGCGGATTTCCACCCGGTTCGGGTCGACCTGAGCACCGGAGTACCCGACAGCAGCGATGATTCGTCCCCAGTTTGCGTCCTCGCCGAAAAACGCGGTTTTCACAAGATTGGAGGTGGCAACGCTGAAAGCGGCCTTGCGGGCGTCTTCCAAATCCGCCGCACCTGTGATCCGGATCTCCACGAGCTTGGTTGCCCCTTCTCCATCCCGGACAATCATCTTGGCCAATTCGAGCAGGACCGCTTGAAGGCGGCGTTCAAAACGCTCCGCCTCCGGATCGCCTTCCAGGATGACCCGGTTTCCGGCGAGGCCGTTAGCCAGGACAAGGACCATATCGTTCGTGCTGGTATCGCGATCCACGGTGATGATGTTGAAGGACCGATCCACCCCCCTTCGGAGAGCGGCGTCGAGGAAATCGCCGTCCACCTGGGCATCGGTGAGCACGAAGGCCAGCATGGTCGCCATGTTGGGATGAATCATCCCTGCACCCTTGGCGATCCCCATTATCGCATAATCCTCCGGCTCTTCCGCTTTGGAGAAGGACATCTTCGGGAAGGAATCGGTGGTCATGATGGCCTGGGCTGTCGCATCCGCTTCGTTGGCCTTGAGCTGACCGGGCAGAAGAGAGACATGCCGCTCCAATTTTTCCATTGGCAGAGGCACTCCGATAACCCCCGTGGATGAAACTGCTACGAGATCCTCCGGAATTCCGAGGGCATGCGAGGCGACTTCTGCGCAACGCAGGGCGTCACGGAGCCCCTGGTCGCCCGTGCACGCATTAGCATTGCCGCTGTTGAGCACCACCGCCTGACAGAGACCTTTGCGGATACGAGGGGAACTGACCGTTACAGGGGCGGCCACAACCCGGTTGGTGGTGAATACTCCCGCGCACGTGGCGGGAACCTCGGAATAAATCATCGCGACATCCAGCCGACCAGATTTGCGGATACCCGCGGCCCTCGCCGCGAACTTGAATCCCTTGACTTTATCCTCTTCTCTTCCCATGGGGGAGATTCCCTGTCAGAATGATGTCACGTTTCAGAATGTTATCGGCCACAGCATTTCTTGTATTTTTTTCCGCTCCCGCAGGGGCAGGCATCGTTTCTTCCGACCTTTTCCTCTTCCCGGGTTACCGGCTTCTTCTCCTGCTCTCCGCCCCCGACACGGTTCAGGGTCAGCTTACGCTTGCGCTGCTCCGCCTCCATCTGGTTCACGTCCTCTTGCTGGGCGAGTTGAACACGGAAAAGTTTCTGAACCACCTCATGACGGATGCGTCCCATCATTTCCATGAAGAGGTTGTAGGCTTCTCGTTTATATTCCTGTTTGGGATTACGCTGACCGTAACCCCGCAGACCGATCCCTTCCTTGAGATGATCTATGGACAACAGGTGATCTTTCCACTGGCTGTCGACAGTCTGCAGCAGAAGGACTTTCATGAGATGAGCCATGACCGGAGGAGTGAACTCCTCCTCCCGTTCCGAGAACCGGCCCATGACCTGCTCTTTCAAAGAGCTTTCCAGCTCTTCCCGGGACGCATTGTCGGTGCGGAACCTGGAGATATCCGGTTCAAAGTGGAACATGGTGCGGAAATCTTCCAGCAGACTGTCCCAGGTCCATTCGGAGGAGGGAGTCTTCTCCGGGCAGAAGGTGGCTATCATGTCTTCCACCGTCTCCTCGAGAATTCCAACGATCATTTCGCGGATATTTTCACCGGCAAGCACCTCCCTGCGCTGGGTATAGATAACTTCCCGCTGGCGGTTCATCACGTCATCGTATTCGATGAGATGCTTTCGAATATCGAAATTGTGCCCCTCCACCTTTTTCTGAGCGTTTTCTATCGCCTTGGAAATCATCCCGTGTTCGATCGGCTCATTCTCGGGTATCTTGAGCTTGTCCATGACGAAAGCTACACGATGGGAACCGAAAATGCGAAGCAGGTCGTCTTCGAGACTGAGATAGAAGCGGCTTTTCCCCGGATCGCCCTGGCGCCCCGAACGGCCCCGAAGCTGATTGTCGATCCGCCGGGACTCATGTCGTTCCGTCCCGATGATATAAAGACCGCCCGCCTGAAGCACCGCCCCCTTCTCCTCCGCGCAGACTCGGCGGTATTTTTCCAGCGCAAGGCCATAAGCCGCTTCCGGGTCCTCGGCGACAGCCGACTCCCGCCTTGCGAGCATCTCCGGGTTGCCTCCCAGAATAATGTCGGTGCCGCGGCCAGCCATATTCGTGGCAATTGTCACCGCGCCCTTGCGCCCAGCCTGGGCAACGATCTCAGCCTCTTTCTCGTGATGCTTGGCGTTCAGAACGTTATGCGGAATGCCGCGCTTTTTGAGCATCTCGGCCAGAACTTCCGATTTCTCGATGGAAATGGTTCCCACCAGCGTTGGCTGTCCCTTCTCGTAGCTTTCCACGATATCCTCGATAACAGCCTGGAACTTCTCCTTTTCCGTCTTGTAGATGACATCGGAATTGTCCTGCCGGATCATGGGCTGGTTTGTCGGCATCACCATGACGTCGAGTTTGTAGATTTCGTGAAATTCGGCGGCCTCGGTATCGGCGGTTCCCGTCATCCCCGCCAGCTTTTCATACATGCGGAAGTAATTCTGGAAAGTGATGGTGGCCAGGGTCTGGTTTTCACTTTCGATCTTGACACCTTCTTTCGCCTCTACCGCCTGGTGCAGACCGTCGCTCCAGCGGCGGCCAGGCATGAGACGACCAGTGAATTCATCGACAATGAGGACCTCGCCTTCCTTGACGACGTAATCTACATCCCTGCGGAAGAGGGCATGAGCCTTAAGAGCCTGATTCACGTGATGGAGGCGCTCGATATTGCGGGGATCATACAGATTCTCGATACCCAGGAGCCTCTCCACCTTGGCGACGCCATCCTCGGTGAGAGCGGCGGACCTCGCCTTCTCATCCACTGTGTAATCACCGGTATATTCCTTCGTCGTCTGGCCGAGCTTGCCGTCCCGGTTCTCAATCACCTCCCCTTTTTTCAGCATGGGGATAATCCGATTCACTTCATAATAGAGCTCGCTGGATGCTTCGCTGGGACCCGAAATGATCAGGGGGGTCCTGGCTTCATCGATGAGAATGGAATCGACCTCGTCCACGATGGCGAAACGATGTGTCCGCTGAACGTAATCCTCCAGGGAAAACTTCATGTTGTCCCGAAGGTAATCGAAGCCGAATTCGTTATTCGTACCATAGGTGATATCGCAAACGTAGGCTTCCTTGCGCTGCAGTTCGGTCAGACCGTGAACGATGCAACCGACTGAGAGGCCCAGGAATTTATGAATCCGGCCCATCCACTCGGAGTCACGCCGCGCAAGATAATCATTGACGGTAATCACATGGACGCCCTTTCCTGCAAGGGCGTTCAGGTAGCACGGTAGCGTCGCCACGAGGGTTTTCCCCTCACCGGTTTTCATCTCGGCGATCTTGCCGGAGTGAAGCACCATGCCTCCGATCAACTGCACGTCGAAATGCCTCATCTCCAGAACCCGCTTGCCGGCTTCCCTTACCACGGCGAAGGCTTCGGGCAACAGGTCATCGAGGGTTTCACCCTTTTCCATGCGTTGCCGGAACTCCGCCGTCTTTCCGGAGAGTTCCGCATCAGTCAGCGACTCGAAATCGGATTCGAGAGAGTTTATATGATCCACCAGGGGCTGCATGCGCTTGAGTTCACGCTCGTTTTTGCTTCCAATAACTTTTTTCACAAGTGCTTGTATCATTCAGTTCTCCATCGGAGATTTTGGGAGATTTCAAGGGAGGGTAACCGCCGAAAACTAGCACGGAATTCTAGCACACCGCAGGAGCTCCCACAAGAGTGGATCAGGGAGCTGCGCAAAAAGGGGATCCACGAAAGAGCGGGATCCCTATCTGAAACTGTTTTAAATGTCTCTTTCAGTTGCCCTTGTGTCAGGCGTTTTTGAAAGCCTGAGCGACAGCCATCAATGTGACGGCTCAGAGGAGTTGCCCTGTCTGCGAAATCTGGAAATATTCCAAAAATTGGGTAATGCTAATTACACCATCCTTATTCGTTGACAACTTCATTCGGCAGCCATAATGTAGTCCCTGGCATGCTGGCTCCCGCCAAAGGTATTTTCCCCCGAAAAAAACAGGAGGAAACATGCACGTTAAAAGAATCGACCACCTGGCAATTGCAGTAAAGGATGTAAACCAGGCTACGGAAATCTTTGTGAAACTCCTCAATGCCCATCATATCAGAACAACGATTCTCGTTGAGAAAGCCGGTACGGTAAAAATTTCCTATGTGCAGATCGGAGAAAATATACTGAGTCTTATTCAATCTGTTGAAAAGGAAGGGTTCGTCAGCAAGTTTATAGAGAAACGCGGAGAAGGCATTCATCACCTCGGGCTCGAAGTGGATAATCTCGATGAATTCATCAATTCCGCGGAATTTCAAGGGTTTGAAATCCCATTAATGGATGAATTTTCAAACCGAAGGGAAGTTGTTTTACGTCCGAAAGAAACCAACGGTGTTGTTCTTCAGATTATGGAATGGAAAGGCGGGTCCGACTTGAGTATTGAAGACAGAATCAGGCGAATCCAGGAGCTGAAAAATATCTAGCGCGACTTAAGCAAAAGAGGCAGGAGATCACCTGCCCCCTTTTCAGGTGTGGCAACGACATCGCATGAGGCATTTTGAAAAATCAGAAATATTTGTTGGGATTGACGGGCACACCGTTCAGTCGCACCTCATAGTGGAGGTGTGAACCGGTGGAACTGCCGGTATTTCCTACTGCGGAAATCTGATCCCCCCGCTTCACCCGCTGACCGACCTTGACGTGGATTTTGGAATTGTGGGCGTAATAGGTTTTGTACCCGTAACCATGATCGATCACCACCAGTTTTCCGTATCCGGGAGCGGTACGGGCCTGACTGACGATTCCGTCCGCACTTGCATGAATCGGAGTTCCTGTCCGAGCGGCGATATCAACCCCTTCATGCATCTTACGCTTTCCGGTGAAGGGGGATTTGCGCATCCCGAACTTTGAAGTCATCCATCCCTTGACGGGCACCCCTTCCGGCTTGGCGGCCATCATCGACCGCTGGTCGTTGAGAAAACCACGGATTTCCTCCTGGCTTTCCCTCCTCAGATCGATAGTTCTGCGGAGCTGGTCGATCTGGCGCTGCAATTCGGAAAATTCGGCGACTGTTTCCTCCTCCGGAGGGCCACCCATTCCAGCCGTGCCGTCGGACTTGGGTTTGGCTAAATTTGCCAGTACCCGAACCTTGGCGTCGTTCTGGGTCAGGATCACCATTTCCTTGCGCAGATTCTGGAGGTCGGCGGCAAGGGTCTGGATTTCATTGCGCTGGCGAAGATTTTCCGCCTGTAGTCGACGAAGTTCGCTTCGGTCGAAATGAATGCGGGAATAGTCAAATATCAGAAGGGAAAGCGCAAGGACACAGATAACCACCCCACCCAGAGCGGATTGAATAATTCCCCGTTTGATGCTGAAGCGGCGTACCCGGTGCGATCCTTCGGGGATGATGAGAAGGGTGTACTTCCGTGGAGACAAACTGCCCTCCTTGACGATCAGCCAGAGGTTCAATTACAATTCAATACAATTCAATATTGCAGACAATCTCATTAATAAGAGAAGCTGGGCATTTCTGTCAAGGATTTTTCAGTTCCGCCCGGTCTTCACCCACTCCCTATAGCTATAGCAAAAGATGCGCCAGTTACAAATCAATGCTCACGGCTGTTTCGTCGCACTCGGGAAATTTGGCGCATTTCATACAGTCTCCCCATATTTTTTGAGGCAGCTCCGATTTTTCAATCATCCTGAATCCAAGCCTGAAGAAAAAGTCGGCCCGGTAGGTCAGGGCGAACACCCTTGTAAGCCCTAACTGCCGCGCTTCTTCAAGGCAGGATTTCACCAGCGAGCGGCCGATACCCCTCCCTTCATGCCCCTTTTCCACGGCCAGGGAGCGGACCTCCGCAAGATTGTCCCAGCATATGTGCAGGCAGACCGTACCCAAGACCTCTTCATTCTCCTCGAAGATGTAAAAATCCCGTATCGTCTCGTAAATTTCGGGAAGAGATCGGGAAAGCATCAGACCCTCCCGGGCGTACCCGATCAGGAGCCGATGGATGATTTTTGCGTCTGCAATTCGCGCTTTTCGTATCATGTCGACCCTTTCCCGGCCCCGGCTGCAAGGATGCTCCCGTGGGACTCGGACCGACTCCGGGATGTGGTCCTTGAGATCATTTCACGGGCGTGCTCCCAAGTGCGCTCGGTCACTTGTGCGCCGCCAAGCATTCGTGCCATTTCACCGATCCGTTCCTCGCCATTCAGCGGAATCAGATCGGTCAGGGTCCGACCATCCGCTTCACGCTTTTCTACGCGATAATGAGAATCGGCGAAGGCCGCCACCTGGGGAAGGTGGGTCACGCACAGCACCTGAAATCCTCCTGCGAGACCATGGAGCTTCTCGCCAACCGCGGATGCCGCCACACCCCCGATTCCGGCGTCCACTTCGTCGAAGATGAGGGTTGCCGTTCCATCCCCCTGCGGCACCGCCCTTTTGAGTGCCAGCATGATCCGGGACAGCTCTCCGCCGGAGGCAACCCGGGCGAGCTGCTTGAAACCCTCTCCAGGATTGGGAGACAGATAGAATTCGATCGTTTCAAGACCCCTCGGACCAGGTTGGGAAAGGGGAGAGATGCGGACTTCAAAACGCGCTTTTTCCATCACAAGGTCCCGAAGCTCCTTCTCCACAGCTTTTGAAAGAAGATGCGCGGAGTCCCGTCGACTCATGGAAAGAGCCTCTCCCAACTCCCTCAGCTCCTTTTCTGCCGCGGCAAGCTTCCCCTGCAGCGTCTCCCGGCTCGCCTCAAGATCTGAAAGCTCCTCGATCTCTCTGTCGATCCTCTCCTTGAAGACAAGAATTTCCTCGACTGTCGGCGCGTATTTTTTCTTCAGGGACGATATCCGCGCCAGCCTTTCCTCCACCGCATTCTGACGGCCGGGCTCGAAATCGATTTTTCCGGCATAATTCCGAAGGTTGGCCGCGATATCCTCCAGGGCATACTGGGAGGACCGTACCGTCTTCGCCATTTCATCGAGATCGGCATCGATTCCGGAAAGCGCCTCCAGAGCTGCTGCGGCCTCATCCAGGCGCTCGACCACAGCTCCTTCCTCACCATAGAGAAGGTCATACCCGCCCCGGGTCGCCGCAGCAAGTCGTTCGGCATTCTGCAGCAGCAGCCGCTCGGAAATCAGCTCTTCCTCTTCTTTGGGGGTAACAGCCGCTTCAGAGATCTCCCGGCTCTGGAAAAGAAGCATGTCCAGGCGGCGCTGGCGATCACGTTCGGCCTCATCCAGGCTGAAAAGCCTATCCTTCAACTCAGCGATCCGGGCGAAGGCCTGACAGTAGGAATGAAATTCCCCTTCGGCGCCTGCGATCCTGTCGAGCAGGTCGAGATGCGTTTCGATCTTTTGCAGACTCTGTTGTTCGTGCTGACCATAAATGATCATCAAGCCTGCGGTAATCTCCTGCAACTGTCCCAGGGTTGCCAGCGAGCCATTGACGTAAACCCGGTTTTTCCCATTGCGCGCCACGAGTCTTCTGACAACGAGCTCCGTCCCCGAATCAAATCCGCTTTCGGATAATTCGCGGCACAAGCCTGGACTTCGGGAAATATCGAACATCCCCTCGACCACCGCCTCGTCTTCACCCGCCCGGATCAGATCGGGCCGGGCACGGTCTCCCAGCAGCAGGCCCACCGCATCGATAATAATCGATTTTCCGGCGCCCGTCTCCCCCGTAAGGACGTTGAAGCCTGCGCCGAATCGGACGTGGACCCTGTCGATAATCGCGAAATTGCGTATGATGAGATCGGTAAGCATAAAAGACAGTTTCAAGTTTTAGTGCTGGGTTTTAAGCTGAACCTTGGCCCTCGTGCCGTTCCTACCTTTCACCCCAATGGAGTTTGGTGCGAAGCACCTGAAAATAATCCTTCGAGGGGCTTTTGACCAGCAGGGTGTAGGCCTGGGATTTGCGAATTTCAACGATATCCCCACCCTGCAGAGGCATGCCGACCTGTCCGTCGGCGGTGATGACCACGTCCTCATCCTGGAACTTGACTTCGATTTTTATCAGGGATTCATCCGACACGATAATGGGCCGATTGGTCAGCATGTGCGGACAGATAGGGGAAATGACCAGACAATGCTGCCCGGGGAAAATGATCGGCCCTCCCGCCGCCAGATTATAGGCCGTGGAGCCGGTGGGTGTGGAGATGATCAGGCCATCGGCCTTGAAGGTGGTGAGATAGATTTCGTCGACCCAGGCCTCCATATCGATCATTCGGGCAAGTGCGCCCTTGTTGATCACGATATCGTTGAGAACCCGATAACGGCCGACCTCCTTTCCATCACGCCGAACTATGCCCTGAAGCATCAACCGTGAGGTGACATTGAAGTTTCCCCTGATCACTTCCTCCAGAGTCGGATAGAGTTCCTGGAGGGTGATTTCCGTCAGAAACCCAAGACTTCCCAGGTTGACGCCGAGAATCGGAGTGTGCATATCCCCGACTTCCCTCGCTACGGAAATCAGAGTCCCGTCGCCGCCGAGGACGATGATCAGATGAACCATGGCGGGAATAGAGCCGCCGGGGTATCCCTCTATATCTCCCAATTCAACGGCGAGGTTATTTTCAGGAAAAACCTCTATGTTTCTTGTCCGGAGCCATTCGATAATGTCACGAGCGACCCTTACTGCATCAGGGTGGTTCCGCTTGGCGTAAATTCCTACTTTTTTCATGAAATTCTCCCTGTGCCGTGAGCTGAAATGTAGCACAAGGAGCAATCGAAGTCCATCCGCATTCGCTGGTATCGCTGCCATCCCGCGCTTGTGGGCGGCTTTCCCCTGTGCTAAAGTCGAACCTGTCTCCCTTTACAGCCTTGACAGAAATCTGGTGATGGAACTTTTCGAACAGAATACCGGCCGGGAGGAAACAACCCCCCTGGCGGAACGGATGCGACCACGCACCCTGGACGAGGTGGTGGGGCAGCATCATCTCCTGGATAAAGACAAAGCACTGAGGCGCCTGATCGAATCGGACCAGTTGACTTCACTGATTTTCTGGGGCCCGCCGGGTACGGGAAAAACATCCCTGGCCCGGGTCATCGCCAACTCCACGCGCAGCCAGTTCGTCTTCTTCTCCGCCGTTCTGCAAGGCATTAAAGAAATCCGGGAGATCGTCTCCAGGGCCCGGGAGGACAGGGCCTTCCACGGGCGCAGGACTCTTCTCTTTGTAGACGAAATCCACCGCTTCAATAAGGCGCAGCAGGATGCTTTTCTTCCCTACGTCGAGTCTGGAGACGTCATTCTGATCGGAGCAACCACTGAAAACCCTTCTTTCGAGGTGAATTCGGCCCTGCTCTCCCGCTCCCGGGTTCTCGTTCTCCACCGCCTGGAGCCGGAGGAAATCGGCATTCTTCTCCGGCGATCGATGGCGGATCCACGGGGATTGGGAAACCGCCGGCTGCGAGCCGAGGAGCAGGCTCTTGATTTCCTTGCCGAATACGCCGACGGAGATGCCCGCATCGCCCTCAATGCCCTGGAAGTCGCCGCAGCCACGGCCTCCGAGGGAACGATCACTCTTGAAACAGCCCGGGAAGCCCTGCAGAAAAAGGCTTTGCTTTACGATAAGGGCGCCGAGGAGCATTATAATGTCATTTCGGCCTTCATCAAGAGCCTGCGCGGCTCCGATCCGGACGGGGCCCTGTATTGGATGGCACGAATGATCGAGGCCGGGGAAGACCCCCTGTTCATCGTCCGCCGGATGATTGTTTTCGCATCGGAAGACGTGGGAAATGCCGATCCGCGTGCTCTCCAGGTGGCGGTGGCCGTCCAGCAGGCGGTTCATTTCGTTGGCATGCCCGAGGCGCGGATCAATCTCGCACAGGCTGCAACTTACCTGGCCACCGCGCCCAAGAGCAACGCCTCCTACAGGGGAATCGAAAAAGCCCTTTCCGAAGTCCGCCGAAATGGAGCTTTGCCGGTGCCGCTTCATATCCGGAACGCCCCCACACATCTGATGAAGGATCTCGATTACGGGAAAGACTATCGCTACGCCCATGATTATGAAGGGGGATTCGCGCCCCAGGAATATCTGCCCGAGAAACTTCGCGGACGTCGTTTTTACCTGCCTACGAACCGTGGATACGAAAAACTGATTTCAGAGCGCCTGAATTACTGGCGCCGCCGCAAAACTGAAAATGAGGAAGTCCCTAAAGAGGAGACTCCACCCTCCGGAGGGGATACCTGAATTATGGAAATGATTGTCCAGCCCTCGACCTCTGCTATGATTTAATGGCGTTGACATCCTCCGGCCTGGCGTCGTGATCGAGCCTTGCCTTAAAATTCTTCAAATCCCGCAACCCGACCGGAAAACTCCATGCCCGATCTCAGCTTTCTCCGGGATATTCTTGTCCTGCTCACCCTCGCACTGGGAGGAGGCTACCTGTTCACCCGCCTGCGCCTCTCTCCCATCGTCGGATACCTGATCACCGGGATCATAGCCGGTCCCTATGGCCTTCACCTGATCAAAGCGGTCCACGAGGTGGAGGCCATGGCAGAAATCGGAGTCATCCTCCTTCTGTTCACTATCGGCCTGGAATTCTCCTTCACTCGCCTGCTGCGGCTCAGGAAACTGATGCTGGTCGGAGGTGGCACGCAAGTCCTGATCACAGGGATACTCGTCTTTGCCGCGACCCTCTGGATGGGACTTCCCGCTGGAGCGGCGGGATCTCTGGCCATGGCCCTTTGCGTCTCATCCACAGCGATCGTACTGAAGCTGCTTCTGGAGCGAGGAGAGGTGGATACCGCACACGGACGTACCTCCCTGGCCATTCTTCTGTTTCAGGATCTCTGCGTGGTTTTCTTCCTCATTGCTCTTCCTTTTCTCGGGGGAAGGACGGGGGAATTTTCACCCACAAACATTGTAAGGAGCGTTCTTCTTCTGGGCCTGCTCTTTCTTTTCGCACGATACCTGATGCAACCACTTTTGAGGGGACTTCTTCGCACCCGATCCCCGGAACTCTTCCGCCTGTCCATTCTTGCCATGGTCCTTGCGACCGCCTGGATCACCTCTATTGCAGGACTTTCACTCGCACTCGGGGCCTTTCTTGCAGGGCTGGCTCTTGCGGAATCTCCTTACGCCCATCAGGCGCTTTCAGACATTCTCCCGTTTCGGGACACATTCCTGGCCCTTTTCTTCATTTCCATCGGGATGTTGGTGAACGTTCACATGCTCTCGGAAAACTGGCCCCTGCTTCTCGGGCTTTTCCTTCTTCTGAGCGCAGCAAAGATCTTCTCGGGAGCAATCGCCGCTATTTTCTCAAGGTATCCCCTGCGTATCGCCGTTCTGACCGGTCTGTTTCTTTTTCAGGTGGGAGAATTTTCTTTCGTGCTCCTGCGTCAGGCTCAAGGGCTGGACCTCATTCCCGAGGAAGCCTACCAGATCACTCTGGCCATCATCGCCCTCAGCATGGTGGTCACTCCCCTTCTCGTTCGCTATGCCCCCGCCGTTGCGGCCGCATTTCCTTCCTGGGGAGGGTTGGGAGAGGGCGCCCCGGAGGTCGAGGAAAAAACCGCAAATCTGACGGGACATGCAATCATCGCGGGATATGGCTTGTCCGGGCAAACAGTGGGAAGGGTGTTGCGGGAAATGAATATTCCCTATCTTCATGTAGAACTGAATGGGGAGACCGTGCGAAATGCCCGCCGGTCGGGTGAATTTATCGTGTACGGAGATGCCACCTCATCAACGGTCCTCAAGGAGCTGGGAATCGACAAGGCGAGAGCGATGGTGCTGGCCATCAACGATCCCTCGGCTCTGGCCCGCGCCATTCAGACAGCCAGAGACATGAATCCGGATATTTATATTCTTGCACGCACCCGCTTCATGCTTGAACTGGACCACCTCAGCAACCTGGGCGCCGATGAAATCGTTCCCGATGAATTGGAGGCCAGCCTCCATCTCTCGGCCTCGCTTCTTCGTCGCTTCGAGATCGCAGAAGGCCGAATCATCCAGCTGCTCACAGCCTTGCGCTCCGAGCACTACGATCGACTGCTGAAGAAAAAAGAAACCCCTGCCGGGGGCTTTTCGGTCCTGGAGGGGGGAAGCCTTGACTTTCTGGCTGTTCCGGAGGGATCGCCCTGTCTTGGCAAGAGTCTTTCAGACCTGGCCTTCCGCACCCGTACGGGTACTATGGTGGTGGGAATCATTCGCCGGGAGCGCACAATTTTCAGTCCCCCGGCCGATCTGGTCCTGGAGCGGGGGGACACCCTGATGCTCCTTGGAGGAGAAGCCGATGTCCGAAGGGCACGTGATTTTCTCCGCGGGCCCTGACCGGCGATCCTCCCCCCTCGGAATCTACTTTCGGGGAGGGAAAATATCCTCGAATTTGATTTCCCAGGTTTCAACGGGTGGGAGCAGAAAACGGGGTCGATCGTGCTCCGGCCTGAAGTCACTCAGCTTCAGCTTTATGAAGGACACGAGATTGGCGTCCGCCTTGCTCTTTCCCTTCTCGTTGAGCTTTGCATACCGCTCGGCCACCTCGGACGGTATCAACACCTGAATTTCCTTTGACCAGTTATCCATTCGGCCGCTTCCGAGCCGCCAGGATGCGGAGATGAGGTATCCACCGGAACGGCTCATGGTCTGAACCATCGCCTGCGGGGGAAAGATAGGCTTCACCAGACTCTGCAGATGTTCGGACATTTCATCCATATTTCACCATCCTCCTTTTCAATCTAAAGTCACTCTCCCGAAGCACCGGAACTCGCCTCGTCGAGGATCTCCTAATGAAAATCTAACAGGTCGTTCTATCCTGTCAAACGCTTCCTTCATTCCAGTCCCACGCCGTCCAGAGGCTCTTTGCAGAAGGAGCATCTTCCGTTGATAATTTGTATTTCCCCCAGACGGAATCCAAAGCGTTCAATCACCTCCCGTCCGCAGGAGGGACAGAATGTGTTCTCCCCTCCCTCTCCGGCAATGTTTCCCTCGTAAACATATCTGAGTCCAGCGTCCAGACCGATATCCCGGGCCCGTCGAAGAGTTTCCACCGGAGTCGGAGGGCGGTCCTGAAGCCTGTAGGTGGGGTAAAAGGCCGTCACATGCCAGGGGACCTCACGTCCCAGTTCCTCCGCGATGAAGCGGGCGATTCCCTTCAGGTCCGCCTCATTGTCGTTGTGGCCTGGAATGATCAGTGTGGTCACCTCGATCCAGATGCCGAGTTTCCGGTAGACCTTGAGGGAATCGAGGACGCCTTGAAGTGTGGCGCCGGCGACCTCCCTGTAGAATTTTTCCGTGAACCCCTTGAGGTCGACGTTGGCAGCGTCCAGATAAGGCGCAATTCGGGTGAGTGCCTCCTCGGTGATATAGCCGTTGGTGACGAAGACATTGCCGAGCCCCTGCTTTTTGGCGAGAACCGCCGTATCCAGGGCATACTCGTAAAAAATCGTCGGCTCCGTGTAGGTATAGGAGATGCTGCGACATCCCGCATCCACCGCTTTGCGTACGATCTCCTCCGGGGGAAGATCGTGCCCGGCGATCGTCCGACTGGTGCGGGGAAGGTGAGCGATCTGGTAATTCTGGCAGTGCAGACAGCGAAAATTGCACCCTGCGGTGGCAACTGAAAAGCTGAGGGAGCCGGGATAATAGTGGAATAGTGGTTTTTTTTCGATGGGATCGACGGATTCGGCGATACTTCTGCCGTACACGAGCGTATAGAGGACGCCCGCCTGGTTCTCCCGGACCCCGCAGATACCCCGCTGCCCTTCGGCAATGAGGCAGCGGAACCGGCAAAGAGAGCAGTGAACCTTTTGATCCTCTTTTCGTTCCCAGAACAGTGCTTCCTTCATATAGCCTCCTTGTCAGGCCGTCGGAACAAGTATACCAGGAGGATGTCCAGCCGGCCAAAAAAGGAGAAACCGCTGTAGCGGAAGGAGAAGAATCAGAGAGTGTGCGGCTGGAAGGAGGCCCCTTCCGCGAGGCAGCGGCAGAGAGAGCGGCAGATTTTCCGAAGGCGGCCAGAACCGGGTTCTGTTCCGAGTGCTTTGAGGATCCTCCGGGCGAGTGTCCCCTGCTCCAGTATGACCTGGAGAGCGGGACCGAATTCGACGTCCTCCATCGACCCTTTCGGAAAGAGCCGGGTGGAAAGATCACTCCACAATTCACCGGCGGTGCAGCGACCTCCCGAAAACCCCAAGGCGGACAGGTAGAGGGAATCCTCAATCATGGAAGCCTCTCCATCCCGGACCGTCTGCAGAAATATCGGCGACAGGGACTCGACTGGCAAGGAATGGAGAAGGTCCAGGGGAATCCATGCATCTCCGACAAGGGCTTCAAGGACTTTTACGATCAACGCCTGAATGGCCAGGTCCGCCGCGGGATGTTCCTGAACGTCGAGGATCCTGATTTCTATGGCGCTGCGCTCAAATCGGGCGATGGCACCCCGCGAATTGAGCCATTCATGACGCAGGACACCCTCGGGATCCAGGGAGGCGATTTCCTCGTACATCGGATTCAGGATATTTCGGCGGTATTCGGTGCGTCCGGAGGCCGGTTCGGGAATGATACGGCCCGCGACGGAGGGGACCCTGCGCTGGTTCAGCCGATAGACTTCCAGTCGGGTATCGAGAAAACCTGTGATCGCTCCCTCCATGACCGGAGAGGAGGCGGCCAGAGCAGGAAGAATGGGAAGCAACAGCCGGACCGCGGCGTGCAGTCGGGCAAACTCGCTATCGCCGGCAAAAGGAAGATTCAGGTGCGCGCTCTGCAGGTTGGCCCAACCGTGGCCCCTGCAGCCGAAGATGCGGTTGTATGCATCGTAAATGGTGCTGTTTTCGTGGGGCCAGAGCCGCATCTCACGGGCAGGATCCATCCAGGGATGCATGGCCCCCGGCATGAGAACCGCCCCGAAGGGCTCCAGCAGGGCATTGACCCGACCGATATGCTCTGAGAATACTTTCCCCAGACCGGAGAGAGAGGGCGCCGGACCGTTGGTCTTCAATTCCAGGACATGAAGAACCAGCTCGTTTGACCACCGAAGAAGACCGACTTCGATTTCCGAAACGATATCGCCGGCGGGGTTTTTGAGGATGCGGTCGGCGATGGGCCGCACGGAGAAGGACTCCCGATCGACAATCATGTATTCCAGCTCGACCCCGAATCCTTCGAAAAGATGCAGTCGCCTCCTGCGGCTCATGCCCTCAATCCGGTTTTGCTGTTTTCAATCCTTCGCAGCAGCACCCGCATGATGCGCAGGTAGATTTCCTCTTTGAGCGCCTGATCTTCCACCCCGGCATCGATATTGGGATTGTCATTCACTTCGATGATGTAGACACGGTTCCCGACCTCCTTGAGATCCACCCCGTAAAGACCGTCCCCGATGAGATTTGCCGCCCGGAGAGCAGTGCGGAGAACCTGCGTCGGCACATGCTCCACCGGCAGGGTCTCGAACCGTCCTTCATCACATTTCCGCCCTCCAGCATCCCGCTTCAGAATCTGCCAATGTTCCTTTGCCATGTAATACTTGCAGGCATAGAGAGGCTGCCGATCGAAAACACCGATGCGCCAGTCGAAAGGGGTGGGAAGAAACTCCTGGGCGATGATCAGATCGGACTTCTCCAGTAATCCCTTTATCGCGTCCCGAAGTTCCTTTGTTGTCTCCACCTTGACCACGCCACGCGAGAAGGAGCTGTCCGGCTGTTTAAGAATGCACGGCAGCCCCAGTTCGGTCTCGACCCGATCACGGTTGCTGCGATGGACAATCAATGTGCGGGGGATCCGGACTTTGTTGCGCTCCAGGATTTCAGCCAGAAAGACCTTGTTGGTGCACTTGAGGATCGATTCGGGGTCATCCACCACGACGAGCCCTTCCGCAGCGGCTTTGCGGGCGAAACGATAGGTATGGTGGTTTACGTTGGTGGTTTCCCGGATGAACAGGCCGTCGAATTCCGACAGGCGGCCGAAATCCTCCCGCCCTATGAACTCCGCATTCATCCCCACGGCATCGGCAGCGCGAAGAAACCGCTGAAGAGCGCGTTCATTGGAGGGAGGCTCCTTTTCATCGGGGGAAACCAGGATGGCCAGATCATAACCGGAGGCGCGCTTCTCGGTGCCGCGCCTGCGCGCTTTAAAAAAATCCCGGGCTACCTCCTGCACGAAAGAGCGATGGTCCTCGGGGATTTCGCTTGCCGCCACGGGGGTAATGCTCAGCATCTGCCATTTTCCGCTCTTTTCCTGCAAGGCGAAGGTCGCACGAAGAAGAGGGGCGGGGAGAAGATTGAAGAGCTGCTGGCTCAGCCGGTCATACCTTTTGGCGAGGTTTCGGCCGAAATAGATGCTCAGTACGAATTCCCTCGACTGAAGCGGCGCCAGGCTTTTCTGGATAAGCTGATCGAGCTCTTCGGAAAATCCGCGGATGAGAGAGCCCGACTTCAAGTCCTGAATCGTGGTGACGCCGGGCAGGGGTTTGTGACCCCTGGCGGTGGCCAGCAGGGAAACGTAATATCCGATACTCTGGTATTTATAGGATCGGCAGAGATTGAACACCTTCGCCCGACGCCGTTCGGCATAGGTCGGGTCGGTCAGGTAGGCCCGTGCCGGGACCACTTCGACTTCTGGAATGTCAAGAACCCATTTTCGCGGGTCGTCAACGACGATGAGCGTCGGCATGCAAGCGGTCCTTTTTCTTTTTGGGGGGACGAATGACTAGAAGATTGGCATCATAGGTAAGCACGCCCAACAGGATGGAACAGATCACCCGATGAATGTTCATTTCATACAACCGGCCCTCGGAAACAGGATTGGAATGGAGAGGATCGGCCAGCAGTACGGTGCGCCGCCCGCGGTCGTATCCTGCCAGCACAACAAAGTGCCCGGCCGGTTCCCCGCGGATATCATCGAAATCTCCCTCGAATCCGAATTCGCGAGCGCTGCGATAAAGATATGTGGCACTCAGTCCGGTAAGAACCGGAATAGATTGTTTCAGGTGCCGGCGGATCAGCCCTGGGGTCAGATCCTCGAAGCAAAGCAGGCCGCCGAGATCGATGAATTCGATGTAGGCGCGGCTTGCGGCAACCAGCTTTGGATCGTTCTTTTTGAACAGCATCTGGGCGCGAAGTTTTTCCCGCAGGTCGGGACCTCCGGGGATGAGCCAGGTGGGGTCGAAAAGCTGCAGTTTGTAAGTATATATGGTGGCCGAAAACCCCCGTCTCAGAGCATCGCACGCCAGCCATACGGCCAGAGTCCCACCTTCTTCAAGCATGGATACTTCACGAACGACCTGCTCCAGGCTGATGTCGCTGCCATAGTAGCGGTAAAGTGCGTGCAGGCAGGTTGGGCCGCAGGAGGTCTCATCAGGCTGCGGCAGAATATCAAGCTGAAGTTCGGTTCTCATTCGTCCTCTGGGACGGTGCGGCGGCCGCCGGAGGAAAACCGCATACAGGTTAAATTCCAGGACTCTGAAGTTGTTTTCGACCTTATAATGCAAAACGTTGATGCTTTCAACAGAATCCGTCTCGTCCCAGGGGAATGCTGAAGAAAACTTTCGTTCCCTGATGAGGACGGCTCCACACTTCGATCTGACCGCCATGACTCTGGATGATGTTTTTCACGATGCTCATCCCGAGCCCAAGGCCGCCGTAGGCTGTGGTAGAAAAATCGGCGCGGTAGAATTTATCGTAAATTCGCTCGACCTGCTCCGGGGTCATTCCGATGCCTTCATCTTCCACCGCCACTTCATAGCAGGTGGGAGTGGCATGTCCGCTGATCCTGACCTGGCCCCCTGCCGGAGAATACTTGACGGCATTGCTGAGGAGATTTTCCAGAACCTGCAGTACCTTGTGTCGATCGGCGCAAACAGGACCGTCGCCCCTGGCCGCTAATTCAAGGTCGAAACGGTAGGCGGGATGCTGCATGCGATAATGCCCGACGATTTTACGAATCAGTTCATCCATCCGGAATTCTCTCATTTCAAGAGGGATGCACTGCCCCGATTCAATCCGGCTGATATTCAGCATGTCCTCTATGATTCTGGTCAGAACTTCCGTTTTGTCCTGAATTTCCCGCAGAAATTCCTGTTGCTGCTCAGGCGGAAAATCCCCGAAGAAATCCCTGTTCAGCAGAAGTTCCGAATACCCCCTGATGGAGGTCAGGGGGGTTCGCAGTTCATGGGCGGCCATTGAGACGAACTCCGTTTTCATCCGTTCGATTTCGCGCGCCCGGGTGACATCCTGAAGGATGATAATGGTTCCTGTCTTTTTCTCTTCCCTGCTGAGCATAACCGAAGTTCGGGCCTGAATGGTCCTTGGATTTTCAGGATCCGCTGTCGGCAGGAGAAAATCCACCTGCTGGGAAGGATTGCTTTGGAGGAGTGTCGTCGAGAGTTTCTCCTTCAGATCGGTATCCTGCAGGCAATCCTCCAGAAACCGGCCGACCGCCTCCACGAAGCGAAAACCCAGGAGTTCCTCGGATGCGCGATTCATCAAAATAATTCGGCTTTCGTTGTCCATGACCATGAGCCCATCGACTACGGATTTGAGAATGGCATCGATCCGGTCCTTCGCGGCGGCCGTCTCCTGCAGAGCCTGCCGCAAGGCGTCCTCGTTCCGCTGGCGCTCCGAAATGTCCCGAAGAATGTGTGAGGCGCCGATCTGTTCTCCTTTTTCATCCCATATGGGATTGAAGGAGACCTCATAATGAAAGGTTCGCCCTTCTTCATCCGCCCTGTGCCATATCCTGGTAAAGGTCTCACCATTGAGCGCCTGGCTCCACGTGTCCATGGCGGCCTGCAAATCCTCCGGCCTTGAAGAGAATACCTGAGAAAGTGTCTCTCCCAACCGGGGTCGAATCTGAAAATGTCGGTTGAGGTGGACCCGATAAGCGCTGTTGAATGCAAGGAACCTGTAACTCATATCCATAGCGGCAATTGGATCATGTGTCCCTTCAATGATGCCATTTAAGCGATCATTCGCCATTTCCAGCGCGCTATAGGCCTCTCGACTCCTTTTTTCCGATCTTTTCTGTTCCGTGATGTCGCGATAGGTGATCAGGTAACCTTCCATGGGAAGCTTTGTCGCAAATCCCTCGACGACGATACCGTCCTGGCGAGGGATCTTGAAAAGACCATGCTCCCCGGCATCGCGCAGGTGATCGAACCGCCTCGCAGTCAGTTCTTCCCTCTGTTCCTCCGGATAGATGCCGATTTCACAGGCCCGGCTTATAATCTCCTTCATATGGGGCCGGCGGTTCATGAATTTGCGCCCGAATGGATAGAGCCGCAGATATTCCTTGTTGAAGTAGATGACCCGGAAATCGCGGTCAAGCGCCAGAACGGCATTATCGATGGAATTGAGAAGGGAGTGGAGCAGGATCTGATGGGTTTTGAGCGCCTTCTCCGTATCCGTAGATCCGATAGCAGGGTCGGGCAGATCCTGTGCCTTCACCAGTAGAAGTGATTCATCCGTCCTCGACTTCCGGGCGAAAGCCTTCGCTTCGACTTTTTGGCCCGAACCGCCCCTCAGACGGATCCGAAAAGTATCGCCCCCCGCGAGGGTCTCCAGCGGAAAATCCGTGATCTCCTCCCAACTGAAAAGAGGAATCTCACCAGGGCAGATTCCCAGACTGCGTCCGGCTTCCTCATTGACCTGGATAATTTCGCCCGACGGGAATCGAACCAGAAAAAGGAGGTCTGAACAGGCATTCAGAACATCCTGTAGCAGACCGGGATTTTCATTTGGATCGTACATATGCAACAGACGCCCGGAATCAAGAGAAATGAATCCTTCCATTCTAAACATATTCAACCCTCTGTGCCAGAGGAACCTGCAGGCGTGAAAAGATTAATTCTGAAATGGCAATCAGGACGTTTGCCTCGCAGCGATTGCCGCCGGACCCAGGGCGAGGCAGCCGTCATTAGGGGGGCACGAGAAAGTACTCGAGTTTAAAGATCCGGCGGTGCGCAGTCCAAAAAAAAATGCCCTTCGGAGGATTCCACGAAAGGCAATTTTAATATTTATTATATACTCTATACTCTGTTTTTACATTCGGCGGCTGACGACGTAATCCGCCAGTTCAAAAAGGGCTTCTTTATCCTCGTTGTCAGGAAAGACCTTCAATAAATCCTTGGCGGATTCCACCAGTTCCTGCGCCCGCCTGCGAGTGTATTCGATACCGCCGTATGCATTAATGAAAGATACGACCCAATCAATTTCGGCTTCGGATAATTCATCGCTCTCTATGATCAGTCCGATCCGATCTTTTTCCGACGGATCGCATTTTTTCAGCGCATGGATCAGGGGTAGGGTCATCTTGCCTTCTGCCAGGTCGCGCCCCCTTGTTTTTCCAAATTCCGACTGCTCTGCAATATAGTCAAGGGCGTCATCCATGAACTGAAACGCAATCCCGAGCTTCATTCCGAAGACGTTGAGGGCGTTCTCCTGTTGCTCGCTCACCCCTCCCAGAATGCCGCCGCACTGGCAGGCGCCTGCGATGAGTATGGCGGTCTTGTTCTTGACCACGGTGATGTACCGGTCTTCGTCCAGGTCCAGATCACAGGTGCTGATCAACTGGAGCACTTCCCCTTCGGCCATCATGGTGGTCGTATCGGAAAGAACCTGGAGAATGCGGAGATTCCCGCCCCTGACCATGAGGGCGAAAGATTTGGCGAACAGGAAATCTCCCACTAGAACCGAGGCCTCGTTTCCCCACACCGAATTGGCCGAAGCATTCCCGCGCCTGAGTACGGCCCCGTCCACCACATCGTCATGAAGCAGGGTGGCGGTATGAATGAATTCGACGACGCTGGCCAGGCCGATATGGGCATCACCTGAATACCCGGCGAGCCTGGAGCACAGCAGAACAAGCAGAGGCCGAATCCGCTTGCCGCCGCTGGCCAGTACGTATTCGCCAACCTTGGGGATGAGCGGGACTTCCGAGGAGAGATCCTGCTTGAACTGGGCTTCCACCCGTTTCATTTCATTTTGAAGGAGAGCCTGGGCTTTTTCCATAGACAGCATCAATCTCCGGAATTGAAAATTCTCCCCATCCTAAAGAACCTCCGTACCCATGTCAAACATTTCCGGGCTCTTAAAGGGTACGCAGGATATCCCTAACGTACAAAAATTTCGTCTCGAAAAAGGGGCGGCCCCTGTTGGAACCGCCCCGGATACTCAGCACCTCGCCTTCAGGCTCTCTCAGCGCTCCCCTTGGGGCAGGGCCTTCATGAGCTCCCGGTTCATCCGGGAGATGAAGGTCACCTTGATCCCCTTGGGGCAGGCCTTCTCGCATTCGTAATGATTGGTGCAGTTGCCGAAACCCTCGGCGTCCATGGCCTTGACCATGGCCTTGACCCGCCGGGCCGCTTCGATCTCTCCCTGGGGAAGAAGTCCCAGGTGCGAGACTTTCGCCGCGGTAAAGAGCATCGCCGAGGCGTTGGGACAGGCCGCTATGCAGGCCCCGCAGCCGATGCGGCGGCGGCGTCCATGGACTTGTCGGCTTTGGGCTTGGGTACGAGGATGGCGTTGCCGTCGGGAATCCCGCCGGTGTGCGGCGAGATATAGCCGTAGGCCTGGATGATGCGCTCGAGCGCGCCGCGGTCCACCATCAGGTCCTTGAGCACGGGAAAGGCCCGCGCCCGCCAGGGCTCGATGTAGA
>JAGXHI010000044.1 GCA_024636295.1 Desulfuromonadales bacterium | reverse complement strand
GAGGGTTTGAACCTCAAGGCAAAACTCACTATGAGAAAAGCCTACGGTTTCAAGACCCTTAAATGCCTGGAAATTGCATTATTTCATGAACTTGGCAAATTGCCGGAACCGGAGTACCACCACAGATTCTGCTGACGAGCCGAAAGTTTTAACACCATTTGTCTACCCGCTTTATTCAATGTGAGCAAACTGGAGGCTAGCTATATATAAGCATTTTATCCGCACTTTACCACGACTGCATGGCATACGGAGTCGGACATTAGATTGAATTTTTCGCAAATGCGCAAATGCGGGGTCGAACTAAATAGCCAATATGACAAAGAAATAAGAAATATTGTATAGAAGGCTTTTATTTTGTGGAGATTATCGTTTTGTCAGCAGAGCCAGCAGAAGGGCAGTCAGAGGAGACCATGAAAAACTACGATTTCGTCAAAAGGATACTGGTGACCGGAGGAGCGGGTTTCCTGGGTTCCCATCTCTGTGAGCGCCTCCTGGGGGAAGGACACGAGGTCCTGTGTGTGGACAACTTCTACACCGGCCGTAGATCCAATATCGCTCATCTTTTTTCCAGCCCTCGCTTTGAGATTTTGAGACACGACATTTGTTTTCCTCTATATGTCGAGGTGGATGAAATCTATAACCTCGCCTGCCCGGCTTCCCCCATTCACTATCAGTTCGATCCCATTCAGACCTGCAAGGTGAGCGTCTCCGGGGCCATCAACATGCTGGGATTGGCAAAAAGGGTGAAGGCCCGGATCTTTCAGGCGTCAACCAGCGAAGTCTATGGCGACCCGTTGGTGAATCCGCAGTCGGAGGATTACTGGGGGAACGTGAACCCTGTCGGGATGCGCTCCTGCTATGATGAGGGGAAGAGGTGTGCGGAAACACTCTTTTTTGATTACCACCGCCAGCATGGAATACCAATCAAGGTGGCGCGTATCTTCAATACCTATGGGCCGAAAATGCATCCGGAAGACGGACGGGTAATTTCCAATCTGATCATCCAGTCGCTTCTGGAGGAGCCCCTGACGATCTACGGTGACGGGAACCAAACACGGTCATTCTGCTTTGTGGATGATCTGGTAGACGGAATTCTCGATCTCATGGCGAGCGGAGACGATTTCACCGGACCCATCAACCTGGGCAATCCGACCGAATTTTCCATTCTCGAAATCGCCCAGTTGATTTTGAAACTGACCGGCTCCCGGTCGGAATTGAATTTCCGGCCGCTTCCCCAAGACGATCCGAGGCAGCGAAAACCCGATATTACTCTCGCAAGGCGGCGGCTGGGTTGGGAGCCGAAAGTTGGGGTGGAAGACGGATTGATCAAGACGATCGCGTTTTTCGAATCCCTCCTGAAACCTTCAGGAAGGGTCGTGCTGCCGGCCCACCCAGAACCTTCGGTACGCCTCCGTAATTCGGCAGCCCGTCAGACAAGGCGGCTCGCGTCAGAAGGGGACGGTTCTTGAGCTTCGGTTTCGGACAAGATCTGAAATTCACCTCTTTCGTCCTTTCGAAGCGATTTCGAGCAGCCTGTGAGGATAGTCGCCCATCACTCCGTCGGGCTCGGCTGGCCAAGGGTCAGGTACCCGAGTCCCACGTCCTGCAGCAGGGTCAGTGCAGTATGGATCTTGGAGTGTGCCGTGAAGAATTCGGCCGCCTGGTTGACGGTCATGGCAAGCACCTCCGCGATGTCTTTGCACTTATACCGGACAAGAAGAGTCTCCGGGGTGAAATGGGCTCCCTGTACGTTATCCCAGGGTCGGACCAAGCCAACTCGCTGTAATCCAAAAAGAATCCATGATAATTTCTGCCATAATCAACCTTACAGGACTGTTTTCAGCATCAAAATCGCCACTATAAGAACCCCCACCGTCAAGATCCTCTTCACCTAAAAAACTCACCTCTTCCAGAATCTAGATCGAAATCGGGATAGCCATCGAAATCGAAAAGCTATCAAGGAAGATGTCATACCCTACGGATAGTCTGCAATCCGATTTCGATTAGGATAGCGATTTCGATTACGATAAAAAATACAATTGATATGCTTCGCCGTGAGAGCGGAAAAAATCGCCGGGTCACGCCATCAGCTTCCCACCTTCCAGCACCATTACCGCCACTGCCGCATACCGAGCCAGCTTGCCAAGGGCCACCACCAGGAGGAAGCGCCGGATGCCGACGCGCAAGACTCCGCCGGCCAGGCAAAGTGGATCTCCGATCACCGGAAGCCACGAGAAAAGAAGCGACCAGATCCCGAAGCGTGCATAGACGCGCTCGGCCTTCTGCCGGGAGGCCTCATCGATCCGCAGCACCCGACGGATAAGGAGCGGGCCGCCCCAGAGGCCGATGGCGTAGGTGGTCAGAGCCCCGAGGGTGTTCCCGAGGGTAGCAACGGCGACGGCCGGGAGGGGATCGAACCCCTTGAGCAGAAGAACGGCCAGAAGCCATTCACTCCCGAGGGGGATGAGCGTGGAGGCGAGAAAGCTCAGCAGCAGCAGGGCGGGAAGTCCGTGGTCGGTGAGGATCGTTTCCATACGGGCATCCAGTACTCTGTCACCCATAATCTTTCGCACCTTGCTTGTTCTTTGCCGCGTCAGCTACGTTCCGATTTCAGCTGTTTAGCTACGGCTAGGCACCAGAAATCGCGCCTTGCTGACACGTCAAAGCCCCACGCAATCCCTCGAAATCCTATGGGTGACAGGGTACAAGGGGGATTGAGGTGAATCCGTCTTCTTAACATACCGATGCCGCTGCCGCCAATCCATTTTTGTCTGATCGCCTTGATGCCCTTGCATCCGAGCCAAATGCGACAGGTAAAGATTGCGATCCCGACGCCTATCCGCTACATTGGCGTCAAAAAGTCGGGGCGCCACTGTGGCTATTCCGTGCTGCTTCACAAGTGGCCCCCGATCCATCCCCTCAGCTTCGTAAAGGTGACCTTCGCCATCGGATCCCTGATCCTGCTCCCCCTTTTCGCCTGGGAAACCGTCGCTGGCCCGGGTCTTCAATTTTCGCCGGCCGCGGTAATGGCGATCATCTATGTCGCGATCTTCCCCTCCATCGTCTCCTCCCTCTGCTTCAGCCGAGGGGTCGAGCTCGTCGGAGCCAACCGTGCCGGTCTCTTCATTCACCTGATGCCGGTTTTCGGCAGCCTCATGTCGATCCTCTTCCTGGGCGAATCCTTCCAGGCTTCCATGCCTTCGGCCTGGCGCTGATCTATTCGGGCATTTTCTTCGCCACGCGACATCCGTAACCGGTCCCGAGGGATAAAGCAGGGGAAACCTTTACTCCATTCCCTGTTTAGTGCTATAAAGACATACCGTGAACCGCCGGGTCATCCTCGGCGGTTCATTCTTTTTTCACGAATAACCACCTAGGATTTCAATACTTATGATTACCGCCAACAATATCGCCCTTGCCTACGGCAAGCGCACCATTTTCAAGGACGTCAACATCAAATTCGCCCCCGGCAACTGCTATGGCCTGATCGGCGCCAACGGGGCGGGGAAATCCACCTTTCTCAAGATTCTTGCCGGTGAGCTCGAGGCCGACAAGGGAGAGATCGCCGTCAGCCCCGGCGAGCGCATTGCGGTGCTTCGTCAGGATCAGTTCGCCTTCGACGAGGAGACGGTCTTCCATACCGTAATCATGGGGCATACACACCTCTATAAAGTGATGCTCGAGCGGGAAACCCTCTATGCCAAGGGGGATTTCAGCGAGGCCGACGGCATCCGCGCCGGCGAACTGGAGGCGGAATTCGCCGAGATGAACGGCTACGAGGCGGAGTCCGAAGCCGCGGTACTGCTCAACGGGCTCGGTATACCCGAGGAGCTGCGGCACAGGCGAATGAAGGAGCTGGAAGCCGGGGACAAGGTGCGGGTGCTTCTGGCCCAGGCTCTTTTCGGCAACCCCGATATCCTGCTGCTCGACGAACCGACCAACCATCTTGACCTCAAATCGATTGCCTGGCTGGAGGATTTCCTTTTTCGATTCACGAATACCGTGATCGTCGTCTCCCATGACCGCCATTTCCTGAACCAGGTCTGCACCCATGTGGCCGACATCGATTTCGGCAAGATAACGATCTACGTCGGCAACTACGATTTCTGGTATCAGGCGAGCCAGTTGACCCTCAAGCAGAAGCAGGACGAGAACCGCAAGATCACGGAAAAGGCGAACGAGCTCAAGGAATTCATCCAGCGCTTCTCCTCCAACGCCTCCAAGGCGAAGCAGGCGACGTCACGCAAGAAGCTTCTGGAGAAGCTCACCGTCGAGGAGCTGCCGGTCTCCTCCCGCAAATACCCCTTCGTGGTCTTCAAGCCCGAGCGCGCCTGCGGCGACATCATCCTGGAGATCAAGGGACTGCACAAGAAGATCGACGGCGTGGAGATCTTCGGCGGTCTGGATCTTTTCGTCAACAAGGGAGATAAGATCGCGTTCGTCGGGGAAAACAGCCTGGCCAAGACCACCCTGTTCCAGATCATCAATGGCGAACTGGAGCCCGATGCCGGGAGCTACCGCTGGGGAGTGACCATCACCCCGGCCTACTTCCCCAAGGAAAACAGCAGCTATTTCGACAACGATCTCAATCTGATCGAGTGGCTCTGTCAGTTTCCCCCCTGTGACGGCGAGACCTTCGCCCGCGGCTTTCTCGGACGGATGCTCTTTTCCGGTGATGAGGCGACCAAGAAGACCCGTGTGCTCTCCGGCGGCGAGCGGGTTCGCTGCATGCTGGCGCGGATGATGCTCAAAGGGGCCAATGCACTGATCCTCGATGAGCCGACCAACCACCTCGATCTCGAATCGATCACCGCCCTTAACAACGGCCTGATCGCCTTCGAGGAGGTCATCCTCTTCACCTCCCACGATCAGCAGTTCATCGAGACCGTGGCCAACCGCATCGTCGAATTCGGACCCAGAGGGGTCATCGACCGCACAATGAGCTTCGAGGAGTATCTGGAAAACGCCGAAGTGGCACGGCAGCGGGACGAGCTCTCTTATGCACATGCGAGTTGAGCTGTAAAAAGATTCCTGTTCTTCGCGCTTTCGCGAGACCGCTTCTTCAGAGGATGAAATGGCAGGAGAAAACCGCAACGAGATCAAGTCCGGCATGGACGTCGGAATCGTACTGAAGAAGGACCAGCGCAGCGGCAGGCTGACCTGGGGAGTGGTCAAGGATATTCTCACCAGCGCACCTGTTCATACGCGAGGAATCAAGGTGCGGCTCAGCGACGGCCAGGTCAGCCGGATCAGAGCGATCGGAAAACCGCAATAAGATCAATCCCGCCTCCCGCAATCGGCTGGCGCCGACGGGGATCCCCCGCCATATCCGCTGCCGCTGATGTCCATTTCCGGGCAGCGGCCAACCCCGCCAGCAATACACCGTACCGAGTACGGACGTTGGACACCGCATTGAAAACTGCTAGAGTGTGGGTAATTTTTCGAGTTCCGGAGAGATGCTCATGGGAGACGTTCAGGCCACCAATCTCGAGACGCTGCTGGATCGCCTGGAGGAGAGCTGCAGGGGCAAGGACCGGATTACCATCGGGGTCATGCTCGAAGCTGCCGGACAACGCTCCTTTGGAGCGTTGCTGCTCCTGGCAGGCCTTATTGCCATCTCTCCTCTCAGCGGCATCCCGGGCATGCCGACCACGATCAGCATCATGGTGCTGGTCACTGCCGGTCAGATTCTGTTGGGACGCAGCCATTTCTGGGTGCCGCAATGGGTGCTTCGGCGGTCTGTTTCTCAGGCGAAATTTGAACGTGCGCTGCTTTTTCTGCGCCCGGTCGCCCGATCGGTCGATCGACTTATTCGGCCGCGCCTGAGGGCGCTCACACAGAATAGCGCCATTTACGTGGTTTCGGTCCTGGCAATTCTGGTGGCGTTGACAATGCCGCCGCTGGAGTTGCTTCCCTTCGCCGCCACAACCGCGGGCGCGGCACTCGCCATTTTTGGACTGGCCCTGGTGGCGCATGACGGCTTGCTCGTGATAATCGCCGTTTCCTTCTACCCGACCAGCCTGGTTCTGATTACAAAAACCTTTCTGTAGTCTCCCCATTGTAGAGCCAGAGCGTATATTGTCTCCGGACGCTTATCGGTTACAATAAAGATAAGCTCCCTTTTAATGAGATACCGAAGGAGAAACTCGGATGATTCCATCAAATCCCGATCCCACCGATCTGATCTCCGACGAGCGAGATGCCTGCGCCATCATCTGCTACATCAACAAGGAAGCGCGGCCCACCCACGGAAACGTGCGGAGAACCATCGAAGCGCTGATCAAGATGGGGCACCGGGCGGGTGAAGTGGGCGGAGAAGGGGACGGATGCGGAATCCTCTCGGATATCCCCCGGGAACTGTGGCGGGGGTACCTCGGTAAAAACGGTCGTTCTCCCGATCTGGCCGCCTCTCCGGATTTCGCTCTCGGACATCTGCTCGTTCCAAGGGATGCCCTGGAGAGCGACCCGGGCCTGCAGGAAAAAATTCTCGCCCGGTTCGAGGAGGCGGGAATGAGCGTTCTTCTGGAGAAGCCGGGCCCGGTGCGCAGCGAAATCCTTTCAAGCGCAGCCCGCGGAAGCGAACCGCTTTTCTGGCAGATTGCCCTCCTTAGCGCCGAATCAAAAAAAACACCAGAGCGGCTCTACGACCTGCATCTGGGCATCGAGACCGATTTCCCCGTACACGTCGCCTCCCTCTCTTCTCATGTGGCCTCCTATAAGCTTCAGGGCGCACCGGAACTTCTGACCCGCTATTATCCGGAGCTGAAACACCGGGACTTCTTCTCGGCCATTACGTTCGGACACAGCCGCTTTTCCACCAACACTCTCCCGAATGTGATGCGCGCCCAGCCCTTCGGGCTTCTCGGACATAACGGCGAGATCAACACCATTGCACGACTGAGGGAAGAAGCCCGCATGATGGGCATTCCCCTTCCCCCGGGAGGAAGCGATTCCCAGGATCTCAACAGGACCCTTGAGGGGTTGATCTGCCGGTGCGGCCTGACTCTCTTTGAGGCGATGGAGATGGTCTTCCCGCCCATCTTCAGCGAGGCGGACCAGTTTCCCGAGGACCTCCGGGCAATGTATTCTTTTTTCCGGCGGACCTTTGCCGCCAGCGCCCAGGGCCCTGCTGCAATCATCGCCCGCCATGAAAACAGCTGCGTGTTCAGCGTGGACGCCATGGGCCTGCGCCCCCTGTGGTTCGGGGAAACCGAAAAGGAGTTTTTCGCCTCCTCGGAAACGGGAGTGGTTCCCCAGGAGGAAATTCTCTCGGACCCCAAACCCCTCGCTCCGGGCGAGAAGATGGGAATCCAACTGGAGGGAGAAGAAACCATCCGTGTTCTGGAACATGATCTTATGCGCCAGGAGGTTTTACGAAACTTTCGCCGGCGTACGGATCCGGTCGCACACCTGAAGAAGGTGATTCCCGGTGTCGGCCTTTCGGAAACATCCATCCGGGAATCGGAACTCTTTCGCAAAAGCGGCCGTTACGTGACGGAGAATCTTCTCGGCGCCTTCGCCTGGAGAAGCAGCGATACTCGCGTTCTCGCGGAAGCGGCAAGAAGTGGTGAGGATCCGATCGCTTCCCTGGGTTATGACGGACCCCTGGCGGCGCTATCATCTTCCCGCCAGAACCTGTCCGACTTCTTCAAGGAACAGGTGGCGGTGGTCACCAATCCGGCAATCGATCGGGAGCGGGAGGCGGAACATTTTTCCACCCGCATCCACCTCGGCCCCCGGCCCGCTTATCGTGGCAGAACGCGGGGAGCGATTGTGCTCGAGACGCCTCTACTGACCGGAGGAAGCCGCCTGGAAGAAACATTGGACGAGGAGAGAACCGCGGCCCGCGCTTTCGGCGGCTGCTCTCTTGAAGCCCTCCTGGGACATTTTGCGGGGTTGGGTCCCCGGCGATATCGTGTCCTCTCCTGCGCTCTTCGCCGGAAGGAATCGGTCCCCACAGCCCTGGAACGGCTTTGCCGGGATGCCTCTTCAGCCATTGGAAACGGCGCCGAACTGCTTCTCCTCGATGACAGCGTCGCCTTCAGCCCGGGGAACGCCTTTCTGGATCCCTTTCTTGCCGTGGCCGCGGTTCACCGATTCCTGCGGGAACGTCGAAACGGCCGGGGGGAGAGCCTGCGCCGGATGGCCTCGCTGGTGGTCCGCTCCGGCGCCCTGAGAAATCTGCATGACCTGGCATTCGCCTTCGGCATGGGGGCGGACGCCCTTTGCCCCTACCTCATGTGGGAGCTGGCCGCCAGGGAGAGCAAGGGGGTAGAGAAACTCTATTCTGTCCTGCACAAGGGCCTGGAGAAGGTGATCTCCACCATGGGGACCCACGAGATCGGCGGATACGGCAAATATTTCGCATCCATCGGACTGGCCCCCGAAATCGCCGGGATTTTTGAAACTCGCAATTTTTTCGGCAGCAAAAGCGGCGGGATGACCTTCGTCCGCCTGGAGAAGGATCAAAGAGAGCGGGGAACGATCGCCCGAAACCGGAAGAAGATCAATGTTCCCGTTCAGTTCCGCCTCTATCCCCGAATCTGGAAGATGGTAGGGGCTGTGGCAAAAATGGAGGAAAATTACGCGGACCTCTCCCGCCTTATCCGGCAGCTCGAAAGGGAAAATCCCCTGGCCATCCGACATCTTCTCGATTTCCGTTTCGATGAGCACCCGGTCATTGATCCGGAGGAGGTGGACGCCTCGGTGGAGGGGCACGACCTTCCCATCCTCTTTTCAGCCATGAGCTTCGGTTCCCAGGGGGAGACTCCCTTTCGCATTTATGCCGAGGCAGCCAAACGACTCAACATCATCTGCATGAACGGCGAGGGCGGGGAAATCGTCGACATGCTGGGCCGCTACCGCAGGAATCGCGGGCAGCAGATCGCCTCCGGCCGATTCGGGGTCCATATGGATCTGCTCAATTCCGCCGATTTCCTTGAGATCAAAGTCGGTCAGGGCGCCAAACCCGGAGAAGGCGGGCACCTTCCGGGGTTCAAGGTCACCCGGAAAATCGCTGACGCCCGCAATGCCGCGGTAGGCGTGGGCCTGATCTCCCCCTCGAACAATCACGACATCTACTCCATCGAGGACCTGGCGCAGATCATCGAAGAGCTGCGCACAGCCAATCCCCGCGCCCGGATTTCCGTCAAGGTGCCGGCGGTGGCGGGTATCGGCACCATCGCCATGGGAATCGCGAAGGCCGGCGCGGACATCATCACCATCAGCGGCTACGAGGGAGGAACCGGCGCCGCGCGCAAACACGCCATCAAGTTCGTCGGTCTTCCCGCTGAAATCGGAGTCAGTGAAGCTCACCGCATGCTGAGCGAATCAGGGCTGCGCCATAAGGTGGAAATCTGGGCGGACGGCGGCGCTCGCTCCGGCCGCGATGTGGTCAAGTTCATGCTGCTGGGCGCCGACAGGGTCGGGTTCGGTACACTGCCCATGATTGTGATCGGATGCACTGCCTGCAGGGGCTGCCATCTGGATACCTGCCACGCGGGTATCGCGACCCAGGTGGAAAGCGCGGAGGAAGCCAAACGCCGGGGACTCAAACGCTTCGTCCCCCGGGTTCTGGAGAATGGAATCATTTACGAGACCACATTCTTTCGCGCCCTGGGGCAGGAAATCAGGGTCCTCACGGCCAAGCTCGGCTTCCGGCGCACGCGGGACCTGGTTGGCCGTGCCGATCTCCTGATCCAGGCCCGCGGCGGGGATCGCCTCGATTTAGAAAACCTTCTCCGTCCCGTTTCCCCAGGGGAGGTTCCGGTTCAGGCCGGTCAGGACAATGTGCGGATCATCCGCAAACCCCTCAATTACCTGACCTCTCTCATTTCGGCGCTGGTCGCCGAGGCCTTCGACCAGGGGGAGGACCGGGTGCGTTATGACGATTTCAACATCTCCAGTAGCGACCGGGCTATCGGCACCTATCTCGCAGGCACGATGACACGGGGATACCACGACAAGCGCTTTGGCCGGGAGAAGGAGGTGCTGCTTCATCTGCACCGTGACTCGATCCCCGGGAACGGGCTCGGCGCCTTCAATATTCCAGGAATAAAAATACAGGTCGAGGGAGGCGCCCAGGATGGAGTGGGCAAATCCGCCCTGGGGGGAAAGATTGTGATCCTCAAGGGGGAAAACCGACAGGGACACCGGGTTGGCGGGTCCGTGGGGAAAGGACTGGCCTATGGAGCGCAGGGCGGACTGTTCATCGTCCAGGGGAATGCCGACAGCAGAACCTGCGTCCGCCTCTCAGGCGCCGATGTTATTCTGGGCGGACGCATCCGCCGTCCTCTGGATGATGTTCCGGGCCATTGCGCGAGCAGAGCGAACCTCAAGGGTTTCGCTTTTGAATACATGACCGCCGGAAGAGCGGTGGTGCTGGGGGACCCGGGGCCCTGGATCTGCTCGGGGATGACCGGAGGAGCGGTTTTTTGCCATCTGGATTCCGAGATGGGGATGACCCGTGAAGCCCTGCGACGACGGCTGGCCCGCGGAGCCCGGGTGGAAATCCGCGACCCGGACGAAGAAGACATCGCCGGGATCGGAGAGCTTCTTCTGATCTACCATCGTGAGCTGCTTCATTCCCACCAGATCGAGGAAGCGGACTGGGTGGAACAAGTCCTTTCCCGGGCTCGCACCGGCTTTGTAAAGATCGTTCCCGAGGGCGGCGCCGTCCGTCCTCCTCTGGCCACGGAATAAAACTTCCGCTGACGACCCTGAAAGCCTCTAAGACTCGATCCGCCGCATGTCGGTGACAATATTGTGGTTTTTAAGTGAGTTCCAAAAGCAAATTCATGTCGCTTCAAAGCTGCCACATTCGGCGCCGGAGCGATCGCCAATGGAGAGGAATTCGAATGGGATACGGCAAAGAAGAAGCTGCCGAGGATGTGAGAGGCCTGGGGATCTGCGGTTATTTCCGCCCCCCTCCGGGTTTTCGTTCGCGGCTGGACCGTCCCTCCTCTTTTCCCCGGGGCCCTGAAGACGATTGCGGCCGGGCCTGGGTGACGGAGATGATGCGGTTGATCAGGAGGACGCCGTCGAGGGTTACGATCGCCTCCTTCGCTTCCGCCTCACTGGCCATTTTCACATAGCCGTATCCCTTGAATTCACCGGTTCTGGCGTCGGTCACCAGATGAATATAGGATACCTTGCCACAAACCAGAAAAAGCTTCCGTACATCCTCTTCCGTCGCCAGAGGAGAAATGTTCCGCACATAGAGATCTTTACTCATCCGTTCCCTTCCTGCCTTTCCTTGATGTCCAGCGGTCGCTGCCGACCTTTTCGTCGATAGTAGCATATCTTCGCCCGCAAATTCCGATGACTTTCTGATGCCGGTGGTGATGATGCTGAACATACCCGAAACCGCAAAGCTCGCGAAGAATATAATACGATACAAAAAAGTTTCCGAGCAGGCGCCCATCCGAAACCCCCTGGAAGCACGAAGGCGGTTTTCGATCAGGAAACGAGCAATTTTTCGCAAGGTCAAGGAAACCAAGGATTTGAGCGGAGGCGTAGTACTTTACGCCGCACAATCAAATCCGCGAGTTGACGCGAAGATTGCGGAAAAGGGCCGTTTCCGGACGAAAACGAGGTGAAAAAGACTACGGATCACCACCTTTACATCTCTGTCCGCTGCATCCGGAAAACTTGCGGAATTGTTTTTGGAAAGGGCGACGGGTCGGATCCTCAGAGCAGGCTTGCCACCGGGAAGAAATAGTCTACAATATGGGAGTGTTTTTCACCGGCGACGTTCCCTGTCCGGCAAATTCGTGGAGCGGCCTCTCAGAGGCGAATAAACTGCAGTTTTACTGCTGAGGAGGATCAGAATGGAGAAGTACCGTTGCGTTATCTGTGATTACATCTATGATCCGGCCGAGGGGGACCCGGCAAACGGCGTCGAACCCGGCACGTCCTTCGATGATCTGCCCGACGACTGGGTCTGTCCCCTTTGCGGCGCGGATAAAAGCAATTTTGAGAAAGTCTGAAAGGAGAGGATACCGATGGCAAAAACCCCTTATGTCGACCAGGACGTCTGCATCAGTTGCAATCTCTGTGTGGATACCGTTCCCGAAGTGTTCCGGATGAATGATGAAGATCTTGCCGAAGTCTATGATCCCACCGGAGCCCCCGAAGAAAAAATCCAGGAGGCAATCGACGTCTGCCCCGTCACCTGCATCCACTGGGAATAGATCCTTCAGGCAAAGCAAGGATCTTCTCCCCGAAGAGGCGGAATTGAACCGATTCCGCACCATAAGACCGGGGCGCCTGCACTACGAAAGAGCCCTGGCTCTTCAGGAACGACTGCTTGAACAGCGCTCTCGGCAGGATGAGGATTTTCTCATCCTGCTGGAGCATTTTCCGGTGATCACCTTCGGACGGGCAGCGGGGGAGGCTAACCTTCTCTGCTCCGGCCAGGAGCTGACTCGGCGCGGCATCGATGTGGTACGTACGGGACGGGGAGGCGATGTGACCTATCATGGCCCCGGTCAACTGGTCGGATATCCGATCGTCGATCTGAACCGTGAGGGGCGGGACATCCACCGTTTTCTTCGCCGCCTCGAGGAAGTCCTGATCCGCACTCTGGCAGCCTTTAATCTCCCGGGGGAACGGATCTCCGGGAAAACCGGAGTGTGGGTGGAGGGAGAGAAAATCGCCTCCATCGGAATTGGGGTCCGTCGATGGATAAGTTGGCACGGCTTCGCCCTTAATCTGTCCGGAGATCTCTCGGGATTCAGGAACATCATTCCCTGCGGTCTGACGGGGGTGACCATGGCCTCCATGGAGGGCCTCCTCGGACGCTCCATTTCCGCCGGAGAAGTCCAGCAACGTTTGATCCTCGCCTTTTCCGAGGTCTTCAACAGTATTCACGCAGGAGATTATGAGTACGATCACCAGGAAGCCTGACTGGCTTAAAGTCCGTTTTTCAGCCGGCCCCGGCTACGCCCGCATCGACCGCTATCATCGGGAGGAGGGGCTCCATTCCGTTTGCCGCAGCGCGGCCTGTCCTAACCAGGGGGAATGCTGGAGCCGTGGCACTGCTACATTCATGATCATGGGAGACCGGTGTACCCGCGACTGCGCCTTCTGCAATGTCGGAGGCGGCGCTCCCGCGCCACTCGATCCCGATGAGCCGAAAAAGGTCGCTCGTGCAGTGGCGGAACTGGGTCTTCGGCATGCAGTGATCACCTCTGTCACCCGGGACGACCTTCCGGACGACGGTGCTGGACATTTCGCTTGTCTGGTCGAAGAAATCCGTCGTGTCGCCCCCGATTGTCGTGTGGAACTGCTGATTCCGGATCTCGGGGGAAATCGCGACAGTCTGAAAAAGATTCTCGATTCGGGCCCCGACGTCCTGGGACACAATATGGAAACCATTCCCCGCCTTTACCCGACAGTCCGCCCCGGCGCCGATTATCATCGATCCCTGGAACTTTTGGCCGGAGCTAGAACTCTTGCGCCCGGCATTCCTACAAAATCCGGCCTGATGGTCGGCCTTGGAGAGTCCCCGAAGGAAACGGCAGCGGCCTGGAAGAATCTTCGAGAGGTGGATTGCTCAATCCTCACGCTCGGCCAGTACCTTGCGCCGACCCGCAATCACCATCCGGTACGGCGCTTCGTCCCCCCGGAGGAATTCGAGTCCATGCGCAGAGCGGCTCTGGATCTGGGGTTTATCCATGTGGAGGCAGGCCCCCTGGTCCGTTCTTCCTATCATGCCGATCAACAATTCGAGGAGGCGCATTCATGCCCGACCGGGTAATCCGTGAAACCCTGATTCTGGGGTCCGGCCCATCCGGACTTACCGCCGCCATTTACGCTGCCCGCAGCCGGTGCTGCCCCATTCTCATTCATGGGGCTCAGCCAGGGGGACAGCTGACCACAACCACCAGAATCGAGAATTATCCTGGATTTGCCGAGGGCATCGACGGACCCACCTTGATGCAAAACATGGAGGAGCAGGCCCGACGTTTCGGAACTGAATTCATTGAAGGGGAGGTTTCGCGCGTGGACCTGAGTTCTTCCCCCTTTCGGGTTTGGGTGGGGGACGACTGCTATCGGGCCCTGACCCTCATCATCTCTACCGGCGCCTCGCCCAAAATGCTCGGTCTGCCCAATGAATGGTCACTCTATGGGCGGGGAGTTTCCGTCTGTGCCACCTGCGACGGTTTTTTCTACAAGGAAAAGGATGTGGTGGTGGTCGGCGGCGGAGATACCGCGATGGAGGAAGCGATTTTTCTGACGCGTCTGGCGCGGCGGGTCACGGTCATTCACCGCCGCGATTCGCTCCGAGCCACCCAGGCCATGCAGGAACAGGCCAGGAATCATGAGCGCATCGTGTTCCGGTGGGATACAGAGGTCATCGGAATTCTTGAGGATCAGGCGGGTGTGACAGGAATCAGGGTTCTCCATCTTCCCACCGGACGAGATGAGAAGATAGACTGCGACGGTGTTTTCGTCGCCATCGGACATATCCCCAATACTGAGCTGTTCCGGGGGCAATTGGAGATGGACTCGGAAGGATTCATTGTCACCAGGAACTTCACCGAAACGAGGATTCCCGGGGTTTTTGCCGCAGGGGACGTTCAGGACCCTCACTTCAGGCAGGCGGTTACAGCCGCCGCCTCAGGATGCATGGCGGCAATGCAGGCGGAACGTTATCTTGAAAGCAGGAAAAAACCGGGAAAGGACATCGTCCCATGATATCCGAAAAGATGAAACGATTTATCGAAGAGATCAACCATGGCTTTGTCGCATCGGCCGACCAGCGCTCCCGCCCTCACCTTGCCGCCACGACGGGTCTCAAGGTGCCGGATTCGAATCATATCGTGTTTGAAGCTTGGTTCTGCCGCAGAACGCTGGAAAATGTCACGGAAGTCCCCCGGGTTGCCCTTGCGGTAATCGATCGGCAGTCCGGGATCGGCTATCAATTCCTGTGCAGAGTGGAAAATACGGCTCAGATCGGCATTCTCGACGGTTTTTCCCCGGGGGCGGCAGAAGAGCCGGGGTTTCCCCAGGTGGAAATCCGCATGACGGTACGGGTGGAGGACATCCTTGAGTTCACCCAGGGGCCTCACTCGGATCATCCCATCGCCGCGGAAAGTTGATTGGTTGTTTCCCTACAGTTCCAGGAGCATCTCCTCCGGCTCCTCCACATAATCCTTGATCCGCTTCAGGAATGTCACCGCCTGCCGCCCGTCGATGATGCGGTGATCGTAACTGAGGGCCAGGTACATCATCGGCCTGACCGTCACCTCCCCTTCCCTCACGACGGCTCTTTCCTGGATGGCGTGCATGCCAAGCACGGCGCTCTGAGGCGGATTCAGGATGGGGGTGCTCAACAGTGATCCATAAACCCCGCCGTTGGTGATGGTGAAGGTCCCCCCTTCCAGATCCTTGAGATCAAGCCGGTTCGCACGAATCCGCTCGACGAAATCGTTGATTGTCTGTTCGATCTCGGCGAAGTGCATTTCGTCGGCATTCCGAATCACCGGCACCACCAGTCCCCGTTCCGCGCCCACGGCAATCCCGATATCGTAGAAGTGCTGAAAAAGAAGGTCCTCCCCCTCAATGCGGGCATTGACCTCCGGAAACTCCTTCAGGGCCTCCGTGGAGGCTTTGATGAAAAATGACATGAGGCCAAGGTCGACCCCGTGCTTTTTGCGGAAACTCTCCCGGTGTTTTTTGCGAACGGTCAGCACCCGGCTCATGTCCGCCTCGTTAAAGGTGGTGAGCATCGCGGTCTGCTGGCGCACGGCCACCAGACGCTCGGCAATGCGCCGGCGAATGGGGCTCATCGGCTTGCGTGTGATCCGCCCCTCTTCCTCCGCTCTGCGGATACCTTTTTCCGCGGCGGGAGAAGGAATCTCCTCCCTTTCAGGCTCCTTTTCCGGCTCCCGCTGCGGTTCTTTTTCGGTTTTTTCTTCCTCTTTCGCCGGCTTCTCTCTTTTTTCTTCGACCTCTTTTCTCTTCTCGAGCTTCTTCTCCCTCTCGGGTTTCTCCGGCTCGGCCTTTTCATCTTCTTCTTTTGGCGCAGCCGTTTCATCGATGACGCCGATCAGGCTGCCCACTTCCGCCGTCTCCCCCTCGGGCACCCGAATGGACAGAATCCCGTCGGCCTCGGCATTGATTTCGAGGCTGATCTTGTCCGTCTCCAATTCGCAGAGAAGATCGTCCTTGCGGACGGAATCGCCATCCTTCTTGTGCCACCTGGAAATTGTGGCTTCATAAACCGACTCGCCGACTTCGGGAATTTTGATATCCATGAAAGGACTCCTTGTTTTCATTTCGGGTGTGCGCATGAAACCATGCGTCTCCCTGATTTCATCGTTTATACTCTAAAAGCCTCTTCCATGATCTTCTCCTGCTCCTGCTTGTGCAGCCGATGGGATCCGACTGCCGGAGAGGACGCCTCGTCCCTGCCTATATAGGGGAGATCCTTCCCGAGAACTTCAATCAGGCAGGGCCGGATAAAACTCCAGGCGCCGGCGTTGCGGGGCTCCTCCTGGACCCAGGCGAAATGTTCCGCCCGGTCAAAATGGGCCAGAGCCTCCCGAATCTTCTCCGTCCGAAGAGGATAAATTTGTTCGATGCGGACAATGGCCAGATCCTCCCTTTTACTTTCCCTTCTTTTTTCCAGGAGATCGTAGTAGATCTTTCCGGTGCAGAAGAGAACGGTCCGGATATTTCCTCCCTCGGCCTTGTCAGGGAGAACCTCCCGAAACCCTCCGCTTGTGAATTCGTCCAGATCTGAAACACAGAGAGGATACCGAAGCAGTGCTTTGGGCGTGAGTACGACAAGGGGTCGCCGGAAGGGCTGTTTAACTTGCCGCCGAAGAAGATGAAAGAACTGCACCGGCGTCGAGGGATACGTCACCTGGATATTGTCGTTCGCGCAGAGCTGAAGAAACCGTTCCATTCGCGCACTGGAATGCTCCGGCCCCTGCCCTTCGAATCCGTGGGGCAGGAACAATGTCAATCCGCTGAACCTGTCCCATTTTGTTTCACTGGAGGCGATGAACTGATCGATAATGACCTGAGCTCCGTTGACAAAATCTCCGAATTGGGCCTCCCAGATGGTCAGGGAATGAGGCGACATAAGGGAATAGCCATATTCGAAACCCAGAACCGCAGCCTCCGACAGCATGCTGTCGAAGGCATTGAACGCCGCATCCCCGGATGTTACTGTGGAAAGAGGGACATGGGTATCCCCGGTCTTCACATCAAAGAGAGTGGAGTGCCGCTGACTGAAGGTGCCCCGGCGAGAGTCCTGACCGGATAGACGAACTGAAGTTCCCTCCGAAAGCAGCGATGCGAACCCCAGAGCCTCTCCGGTCGACCAGTCGATTCCTTTCCCTGATTCTACCCTTTCTCTCCTTTTCTGAAGAATCCTTTCAATTTTGGAATGGGGAGAGAACCCTTCAGGAATAGAGGTTATTTTTCTGACAAGCCGGAGAAGATTTTCGGTCTCCACCCCTGTTTCGATCTCCAGAGTTTTATATTCCCGCTGTATGCCGCTCCATTTACCTTTGAATCCAACCAGATTTGCCGGGTGCGAATCTTTCTCATTCAGGGATTTCTCCAGCCGTTCGCGAATATCGTGAGCCAACGACTCGATCCGCTCATTTTCGATCCCTTCCTCTCGCAGCCTGTCCGAGTAAATTTCCTGTACTGGAGGTCGGTTGCGGATCTTCTCATACATGAGAGGCTGCGTGAAGTAGGGTTCATCGCCTTCGTTGTGCCCCTGGCGCCGATAGCAGATCACTTCCAGAACAACATCTCTCCCGAATTCCTGACGGTATTCCAGTGCAAGATTCGCCGCGAAGAGAACCGCCTCGGGATCTTCGCCGTGGATATGGAAGATAGGCACCGAAAGCATTTTGGCTATATCGGTTGCGTACAGAGTGGAGCGGGCGTCCTCCGGAAGGGTGGTGAAACCAATCTGATTATTAAGAACGATATGGAGGGTGCCGCCTGTGCGGTAGCCTTCCAGCTGAGAGAGATTGAGTGTTTCGGCCACAATGCCCTGTCCGGAAAAGGCGGCGTCTCCGTGAATGAGCAGAGGGAGAACATGCCGATCGCTGTCGGGGCCGTATTCATCCTCAAGGGCACGGCATTTTCCTTCGACAACCGGGTTGACTGCTTCGAGATGGCTGGGATTCGAGGCCATGGCAAGGTGAATCTCTTCACCGGATGGCAGGGTAAGATCCGTGGAAAATCCCTTGTGGTACTTGACATCCCCCTCTCCGACAAAACCGAACTCAATGTTGTCTTCGAACTCGGCGAAAATATTTTGAAGAGGCTTGCAGAAGATATGGGCCAGGACATTCAGTCTGCCCCGGTGGGGCATTCCGAGAACCAGGTCCCGGATTCCCATCCCGCCGGCCCTTCGGACCACACTGTCGAGCAGCGGAATCAGCACTTCTCCACCCTCCAGGGAAAATCGCTTCTGCCCGAGGAATTGCCGCTGGAGAAAGTTCTCGAAGCTCCCCGCCTGCAGCAGCTTCTCAAGAATCTTCAGTTTTTCATCGCGCGAGAAATCTCTTCGATTTCGCACGGGCTCCATCCGGTCCCGCAACCACTGCCGTTCGTGGGGATTTTGAATATGCATGTACTCCACGCCGATAGAGCGGCAGTAGGTCTCCCTCATTACCTCCAGGATTTCACGAAGGGTGGCCCGGTCGCGCAGGAATCGATTGGTGCGAAAGCTGCGATCGAGATCGTTTCTGTCGAGTCCGAAAACTTCAAGGGCCAGCAGAGGATGATCGGTGGGACAAGGATTCAGGGGATCTGTGCAGGCCAGCAGGTGTCCGATATCCCGGTAGCGGTAGAGAAGGGACTGCACGGCGGCATTTTTGAGGGCAAAATCGTCCCCGGGCCCCTGTTCCGCAGGGCTTTGACCAAGTTCGAAACCCTGGAAAAAACCGCGCCACCCCGGAGGAAGCTGCCGGGGATCTTCCTTCCAGAGAAGAAACAGAGATTCGATCCAGGCGGGACTGACGTTATGTGAGAAATCCATGGGATCCGGATGCACATTGGTGCGAGATAGCATAAGACCTTATTCGGCCGGGAAGACAACCAGACAAATTATATCAGCCGGAGTGAGAGTGCGCAAATGAGTTAATGAAAACCTAAAAATCAGTGTTTTTTCTTTTCCTCTTCCAGTCGCTTTCGGGCCCTGGCGATTTCATCCTTGATCCTGAGCATCACCTCAGGAGTGCGACCCTCGAAGGCAAGATCGAGCGCATGCTCCACCCGTTCCTCGCCAGCCTCCTCGATTCGCTCGCATTTTTCAAGAAGCACCCGCCGTTCATCCTTCGCCATCACCGCCCTGAGCCTGGTGAGGATATGATCGAGCCCCTCCCGGTCCAGATCCGGTTCACTGGGAAGAACTCCTCTCTTGCGGATTTCTTCCTCCAGTTCGGCAAGAAGACGGTATCGGGCACGGGCGACATCCTGGAAAAACTCGCCGAGGTCGCTGTCTTGGACGATCTCGGCCGCCTCCTCATAAAGATCCGCCGCAAGTTTACAGATTTCTGTCACCTCATCGAGTGCCAGTTCACGATCGCTGCGCAACATCTCTGACCTCCCGTCCATCACGGTAGCCTGCGGGCACGATGACTTCCAGGGCATTTTCGACCACCTCGAAGTGCGCCGGCGTATGGGCTGTCAATTCCCCATCCGTGTCAATGTCCATGGGGCGGACGGTCCGGATCTCAATTTTCCGCCCGCTTCGAAACACCACCCACGATCGGCCCCTGTAATCCCCTGTTTGGATGGAACGAGCCAGAAGAGCCAGTTTCCAGAGTTTTTGTGGTTTCAGGGAATAAAGGTGAAGAAGGCCATCATCGATTTCAGCCTCATCCGACACGGTCATGCCGCCGCCATAGTGGCGGCCGTTCCCTACGGCGATCTGTATAGCGCGCGTTCGCTCTCGATGACCGTCACAGACGATTTCGGCTGAAAATGACCGATTTTCCCGGACGGCGACCAGGAGGGAGCGTGCATAGGACAGGGCGCCCCATCGTTGCTTGGATTCCTGAGAAATCTCGCGCGTGACTCGCACTCCCAGGCCGATGCTGGCCACGTTTAAAAAAAATTTTCCATTCACCCGCCCCAGATCAATCCGTTGAGTATGACCTTCTGCAAGGATCCGGCAGGCTTCCTTCGGATCCGGAGGAATGCCCAGTGTGCGGGCAAGATCGTTGGCCGTCCCCAGGGGGAGGATACCCAGAGGTTTGTTAAGCTCAAAAAGGATTTCCGCCGAGCAATTAAACGTGCCGTCTCCTCCGCCCAGGGCAATTAGACCTGCGTCTTTTCCATATCGACGGAGAATACCCGGTATTTCAGTGGGATTTTCGGTATAGATCTCCACCACGGGGAATCCACGGCAACGCAGGAGCTCCAATCCCTCGGACATCTCCTTGCGACCCGCCCGGGCTTCCCGGTTGACGACCAGAAGAATCTGGGATGGTTCTATATTTTCGGCGTTTCGGGTGAAGCTCATTTCTTCTCTTGCTTCTTCTTCGGCCCCCCCGGCTTCTCCTCGGGTTCTTTGCCTCCCTCTATGGGCCCTTTCGGTGTCTTTTGGTAATCCCGTAGCTGCCTTTGATCTTTTTCGGTCATCTGATCCGGCCGGGGATTGGGTCCCGGTGGAAGCGTTTTCTCTTTCTTCCCCATGATAATCCTCCGCTTTAATATGACTTTATAATCCCCGGCACCGTTGTCAACCCAAAGGAGCCTGCCCCTTCAAGGTCGGGAAATTCAGGAAGCAAAGAGCCTCTTGCCGCTGTACATCTGGAGGGAATCGGATCAGTTTTCGCCGATAAAAGGAACTTTGAAACGCCCGCTCCGTAATTTCTGAAGGGTGAAAATAAAGGCGTACAGAGCCAAACCGAGGAGATAACTAAGGTAGTGGTTTTCCAGTCCGATCAAATGCCCCCAGTAACCGGGTCGGAACATCATCCATGCGACCATCAGCAGAAGGGGCATTTCGTACCAACGGTTGCGGACCAGGAAGTATCCCTGAGTGGCGGAGGCAAAGGCGAAGGCTCCGACGCAGGTCATGGCGAAAATATAGAGGGCCAGCGGAAAACTGTCGATGCCGATCAAAAGCATATCCGTATTGAAAATGAACATGAAAGGAAGAACCGCCGTGCGGATGTCATATGCAAAACCCTGCAGACCCGTGGCAATGGGATCGGAGCGAGCGATGGCGCTCGCTGCGTAGGCTGCCAGGCCAACCGGAGGGGTATCGTCCGCGAGAATGCCGAAATAGAAAACAAAAAGATGGGCGGCGATCAGCGGCACAGCAAATCCATTCCAGCCGGCGATGGTCACCAGGGCAGGGGCGGTGAGAGAAGCCATGACAATGTAGTTGGCCGTCGTGGGAAGGCCCATCCCGAGGATCAGGCTGGCCAGGGCGGTGATCACCAGCATCAGATAGATGTTACCGCGGCTGAGCGTATCGATGATGGTGGTGATCAGCCCCCCCAATCCCAACGTCACCACACCGACGATGATTCCTGCGGCGGCCGTGGCCACGGCAACGCTCACCATATTTCGTGCACCGGAGATCAGCCCGCTGACAATATCCAGAAATCCTCGCTGGATCGCCTGCGGAATTTTTCCCTGTCCTCGCGCCGAAGCGAGTATTGCATGCTGGAAAAGCATGATGGCCGAAAGTGCGAGAATGGCTCGAAATGCTGCCAGGTCGGGGGAGTGGCGGGGAATGATCAATTCGTAGAGAAGGATGAATATGGGAACCAGGAAATGCAGGCCCCGTCCCAGAGTGGAAAAAAAGGACGGTGTCTCTTCCCTGGTAAGTCCCCGCATTCCGAGCTTGGTCGCCTCCAGGTGTGTCAGGAAAAAAAGAGCGAAATAGGAGGCGAACGCCGGTATAGTCGCCGCCTTGACCACCTCGAGATAAGAGACATTGACGTATTCCGCGATAATGAATGCCGCTGCGCCCATGATCGGCGGCATGAGTTGTCCGTTGGTGGAAACCGCCACCTCGATAGCCGCCGCCTTTTTGGCCGGGTAGCCCACCTTTTTCATCAGCGGTATGGTAAAGGTGCCGGTTGTGACTACATTGGCGATCGAGGAGCCCGAGACCATGCCGGTCAGGCCGCTGGCCAGAACCGCCGCCTTCGCCGGCCCACCCTTGAACCGACCGAGCAGGCTCATTGAGAGGTCTATGAAAAATCTGCCCGCGCCGGCCTTGTCCAGCATCGCCCCAAGAAGTACGAATAAAAAGACGATACGGGCCGAAACGCCCAGCGGTATCCCGTAAATGCCCTCGGTGGTCAGGGAGATCTGGCTGACATACCGGGACAGGCTCACCCCCTTGAAGGCGAAGACGCCTGGCATGTAGGGACCTAGAAAGGCATAAAGGGTGAACACGGCTGCGATGATCGGAAGGGCCGGACCGATGACCCGGCGGGCCGCATCGAGCAGAACGATCACCAGAAACGTTCCGATCACGATGTCACGCGCAACAGGCCGTCCGATACGGATTGCCAGTCCCTCGTAGTCGATGGCGATGTAAAGCGCCGCACCGACTGCCATTATTGCGATGATCACGTCGGGAATGGGAATCCGGCGTTTTTCCCCGATCCAGCGAAGACCCGGAATCGGGACATCACGCTTGAGGGTGGGATAGCTCAGGAAAACAATAGCCAGAGCAAAGGCGAGATGGATGGACCGAATATAGGTGGAATCCAGCAGAAACCAGCTGGAAAGAGACAGCTGAAAGAGCGACCAGGACAGGGCGAGGAGCGGCACGAGATGAGCCGGTCGACCCTCTGGGCGCCGAATACCGTGCTCCTCCTCCTCGCGCAGCCGTTGTGCTGCGGAAACCCCATCCTCGTCCACCTCTACCGCGTGTGAACCGGGGGTCCGAAATTCATCGGGCATGCGGGTTTCCCCGGACATGTCGGATTGAAATCATCATCTTCCCCCGCCAGAATGAGTGCCTGGTTTTTGGCGAATTCCGTGGAAGGACTCTGAAAGATATCCCTTCCACCATCGATTATTCCATCAGACCGGCTTCCTTGTAATACTTGATGGCCCCCGGATGCAGAGGAGCGGACAGCCCCTGCAGCATGTTTTCCCGGGCCAAAACTTCATAGGCGGGATGAAGGGTCTTGAATTCATCCAGGTTCTCGAAGACTTCCCTGGTGATGGCATACACCACATCCTCGGGTACATCCTCTGATGTGCACAACGTCGCTTTGACGCCGAAGGTCGGCACATCCGATTCGTTCTCTACGCCGGGGTACATTTTGAGCGGAATCTCCGCCGGTGCGTAATAAGGATATTTGGAAACCAGTTTGTCGACTATACCTTTATCGACGGTAACAAAACGGACTTTCCGGGCCCCGGCGGCCGCCTCTTTAATCGATCCGTTAGGATGGCCGACGGTATAGAAAAATGCATCGATGCGCCCATCCTGGAGCATGCCTGCCGATTCAGCTGCCTTGATCCCTCGGGCATCCAGATCTTTTTCCCAGTCGATTCCGGCCGCCTCGAACAAGTCGATCGCGTTACCTCGCTGACCTGAACCGGGATTTCCAATATTGACGATTTTTCCCTTCAGGTCGGGAACCGACTTGATGCCGGTATCGGCACCCGCCACGATAGTGACCGATTCGGGGTGGATGGAAAAAACGGCTCTTAGTTTCTTTTGTGGATTGTCTTTCCAGTCATCCGTGCCGTTGTACGCCTGATACTGACGGTCGGACTGAACGATGCCGAACTCAAGGTCCCCTTCCATGATGGCGTTCACGTTGAACACCGAACCGCCCGTCGATTCGACGGTGGCCCTCAAGTTGTAGTCCTCACGCTTCTGGTTCACCATTTTGCTGATGGCGCCCCCGGTAGGATAGTATACCCCGGTAACGCCGCCGGTCCCAATGGTCACGAATCGGGTCTGTTGGGATTTTTCTGCCTCCGAACGGCCGTTTTCGGCGGAATTTTCGGAAGATTTCTCCTGGCAGGCAGAGAGGGAAAGAAGAACGCAGAGGGAAAAAGGCAACAACCAGTTTCTCATCATCATTTCTCCTCCTATGGAGATTGCGGGGGGAACTTGCTCAAACAGAGTACGTCAGGAAACCCGAAAGCACCTCAGGAATTTTCAGGCGGACGTAAATCAGAATATTTCCATTAATAAAGAAATACCGGAAAAGCAAAGTGAAGTCAAGAAGTTGGGAGAAAGTTCATTTGCAATTGGTAGAGACGGGGGAATCCGGCGGCTCAAAAGGAATTGAGCCTTCGGATGAAAGCCTTTAGCAATCCATAGCTGAAGTGATTGAATTCAAAGCTCAATCGAGGCAGGGGAAGAAGATCGGGCTGGTCTTTCTCCTCCGGAAGGGCTTCCGAAAACCGGAGATGACTTCCCGTTTCAATGATATCGGCGAATTCATTTTCGAGGGTATCGATATTCTCTTCCGATATCGGGCGGTTGAGACGGATAACCAGGGTATTTCCTACAAAGCGCAGAGAATGGTAGACACGATAGAAGTCATCGATGATTTTCACCGCCTCGAGCGGATCGCGGACGATCGAAAAGAGGCTGAAATCCTCTCCCGAAATGAGCCCCTTCTTCCAGAGCGTTTCCTTCACGAAGGAAAACCAGTTTTCCCAGTAATCTCCATCATCCCCGTCAATCAATACCAGGGGAATCGGTGGATTTTTACCCGTCTGAATCAGGGTGAGGGTTTCCATAGCTTCATCAAGAGTGCCGAATCCGCCGGGAAAGAGCGCCACCGCATGGGCTTCCTTGAGAAAAGCCACTTTTCGATTGAAGAAATACTTGTAGACAATCACATTCAGGCTCTTTTCCATCACCGGATTCGTCTCCTGCTCGAAGGGAAGACGGATATTGACCGCAAAGGAGTTTTCCACGCCCGCCCCTTCGTTGCCTGCCTGCATGATGCCCCCGCCCCCTCCGGTAATGACCATATAGCCGCTTTCGACAAGCATGCGTGAGAATTCCACGCATTTCTGGTAGATCGGCTCATCCGGGCGGGTGCGGGCGGAGCCAAAAATAGTGACTTTCTTCCGCTGTCGGTAGGGCCCGAAAATTTTATTCGTGTAGCGCATCTCTTTCATGGTGGTGCGCATCAGCTTGAGGTCGGCGGGATAATCGCTTTCCTGCCCTGCCTTCAATGCGCTGATGATCATCTCCCGAATGATGCCGGGATGATTCACTCCGGCCGTCCGCATGATATCATCGATCATCTCGTCCAGTTCACCGTTCATGCGCCTGAAATGAACTTTCATAATTTCTATCTCCTGATGGGGAACGGCATTATCTCATCGAAAGTCGCCCCAGGAAGGGACGATTCTCCATCCGTTCGGCACGGATGAAAAGACCCCGCAGACTGGATCCTTCATATCGGTGGTCGAATTCCAGATAAAGAGTGCGAAGCTGCCCCTCCAGGCGGTAAAAGTTTTTTCTGGTCGCCTCAGGAAGCCTCTCCTCGATGCTTTCGCACAAAAAAGAAATGCAGTTGAAAGGACGCCTGGAACTTTCCAAAGTGCATCCGTCTTCCGCCAGAAAGGGACAGGTTCTGGCGAATTCAGGCATCGGTGGATAACTGCTGTCCAGTAAAAAACCAAGAAGATTCACTAGAGTAAAATGATTTTTCCCCCGCAGGCAACAGGCGCCCTGGCAGGTCCCACATATGTATTCACCGTCGGCTTCAGTGAAGCATCCGTGCATTCTTTCCTGAAGAGATCCGACCTTTTGCAGCCGATCAGCAATCCACCTTCGCTCCGCCACCGGCAGTTGCCTTACTTCACCGTCTATTCTGCGGACAACGTCCTGCCAAAGATCGAGCTCTGTCTCACCCCTGCAATCCATGATACCTTCTCAACAGCCCAGCCGATGGCGCTGCCGCCATCGACTTGCACTCAACGAAAAAAACGGCACACCGGGAGAAGGGTTGCGCCGTTCGATAAAAATGGCCGGAGAAGTCCATAAGCCGGGTTTTGTCCCCCGGAACGGTTCCCCGATTCCGGGGTGATGATCATTCCTCTAGGGCCGCCGTTGCCGACGGCCTCAAGCAGCCAACCCGGGAGCTTCGGACGGGCCGCCCTCAAACGCTCCCCTATTCGGCCTTGCTCCGGATGGGGTTTACCGAGCATCCGACGTCACCGCCGGATCTGGTGAGCACTTATCTCACCCTTTCACCCTTACTTCGCCTTGGCCATCGTAACCGGTGGCTATGAAAAAACAGGCCGTTCACGAAGATCGGCTTGTTAACGAAGGCGAAGCGGTCTGCTTTCTGTGGCACTTTCCCTAGGGTCGCCCCCGGTCCCGGTTAGGGACCATCCTGCCCTTCGGAGCCCGGACTTTCCTCCCGTCCGCTTTCGCCCAAAGGCTTCGGCGAACCGGCGACCATCTGTCCTTCTCCGACCATTTTTGCATTATATCCCGATCGGCTACTTTTTTTCCATCTCTACAAAAAGAAGGCGGTTGCAATGGGGACAGCTCTGAATTTCCTTCATCGTGAAGAGGCTGTTGAAAAGCTGGGGAGGAAGATGCATGTTACAGCCGAGGCACGTTCCGTTTCGGGCTTCAACAACAGCGACCCCCTCCCTGCGTTCTACCAGCAGCTGGTAGCGCTTCCTCTGGGGAGTCGGCAATTTGCTCAGGTGCTCATCCCTCTTAGCGCCCCGGCCGGAAAGGATCTCATCGTATTCACGAAACTTTTCGTGGATCTCACTCATCCGGGATTCGATCCGCGCTCTGACTTCCGCCAGTTCCTCTTCTTTCTCCTTCTTGTCCCGGGCGAGAGTTTCGATTTCCACTTCTTTTTGGAGAATCTTGTCCTGAAGTTCCTTGTTGAGCTTTTTGGCGGTATCTATTTCCTTGAGCACCGCCACATATTCCTTCTGAGTTTTTATAGCAGGAAGGCGGCCTTCGGCCTTTCCGATATTATCCTCTTCGAGGGACAGAGCACGGGTGATTTCCTGATTTTCCTCGTTCAGCCCTTCCAGATCCGCCGCGAGGCTATCCACCATGCCCTGAACACGGCTCACCTCCTCGGAAAGGGTTTTCTCCTCTTTTTCCAATGCCCGGCGGTTCCGCCTCGTCCGAATAAGCTCTTGATCAATTCCCTGCAGTTCCTTCAGTAGTTCAATCTTTTCTTGCACGTCTACCTCCCCTTTTATTTTCCCGCGACAGCGGATCCCGATGCAACTCCGAGGAGCTGGAATGGATCTCTTTCCTCTTTCAGCTCAAGGAAATCGACTGCCAGATTGCGATCTTCCGTTTTTCGTCGAAGAACATGGGCGAGCTCACGGGCGGCAATCCGCTCCGTGGCAAAATGCCCGGCATCAACGAGAGAGAGGCCCAGGCTTTCAGCCTTTCGGGCCTCGTGATACTTTATATCGCCGGTCACGAGCACATCCGCCCCCTTACGGAAGGCCTCGTCAATCAAAGACCCGCCGCTTCCGCCACAGATGGCTGCTTTACAGATTTTAGCGTCAGGGTCCCCTGTGAATCTCACGGTGGAACTCTCCAGGGTCTCTCCCGTGAAGAGTGCGAAATCATGAAGTGAAATGGGGTTCGCCAGATTTCCGATCCGCCCCAGACCGATATCCTCGCGCGCATTGGCCAGTGGATAAAGGTCATAAGCTACTTCCTCGTAAGGGTGCGCCTTGATCATGCGGCTGACCGCGCGATTCAGGCGTTCCCGCGGAACGATCGTCTCCATGCGCCATTCACGGGCACTTTCCGTCTCCCCCTCTTTTCCCAGAAAGGGCGAAGTGCCGCTGCCTGGACGAAATGTTCCGGTTCCTTCCGTTCGGAAGGAGCAACGGTCGTATCTGCCTATGTGACCGGCGCCGGCCTCGAACAAGGCCTGGGCCACTGTATCTTCGTGGCCATCCGGAACGAAAACCACAATTTTGACCAGGCCCTCTCCCCCCCCTGAGAGCGGACGCGCATCACAAATCCCCAGCCTTTGAGCGAGCCAGTCATTCAGGCCGTTTCGGGCACGATCGAGATTAGTGTGAGCACACAGTATGGCAACTCCTTCCCGGATGGCGCGAAATAACAGACGTCCGGTCTCGTCGGAGGGCGTTACGCTCTTCAGGGGACGAAAAATCAACGGATGGTGTGTCAGAATTGCCTGTGCGCCTGCGTCAACGGCGGCATCAAGGGCCTTTTCCGAAGGATCGAGGCATACCAGCACCCGATCCACCATGGCAAGGGGGTCTCCGACCTGCAGACCGACATTGTCCCAGTCCTCAGCCAGGGCCGGAGAATAAAGACCATTGAGAATCCCGATAATGTCCTGAAGGCGGGCGCACTGAGATTTCTTCATGAGCATAAAAAAAAGTGCAACTGTGGTGAAGTTGCACTTTTCAGAATGGAGCTTGTATGGGTTATGAATTCTGGACTCATTTACTTCCGGTAATGGTGGGCCCACCAGGATTCGAACCTGGGACCGACCGGTTATGAGCCGGTGGCTCTGCCAGCTGAGCTATAGGCCCGAAAGAGTAAATTAGCACTTTATGTGTTCCTCAAAAGCATGTCAAGACTTTTTCCCGAACCATCAGGTCGTTTCAACAAAGCCCTTCAACCGCTTGGCCCGGCTGGGATGCCGAAGTTTCCTCAGAGCCTTGGCCTCGATCTGTCGGATCCGCTCACGGGTGACGGCGAAATCCTGTCCGACCTCTTCCAGCGTATGATCCGATTTCTCACCAATCCCGAAGCGCATTCGGAGCACCTTCTCCTCCCGCGGGGTCAGAGTGGCCAGAATTCGTGCGGTCTGGTCCGTCAGGTTGCCCTTGATCACGGCCTCCAGGGGGGAAACGACTCCCTTGTCTTCGATGAAATCCCCGAGAGATGAATCCTCCTCCTCACCGATGGGAGTTTCCAGGCTGATCGGTTCCTTCGCGATTTTAAGAACCCGGCGCACTTTCTCAAGGGGCAGATCCATCCGCTCCGCAATCTCTTCGGGCGTCGGTTCGCGCCCGATTTCCTGTACCAGTTGGCGGCTTGTACGGATAAGCTTGTTGATTGTTTCGATCATATGCACAGGGATGCGGATGGTGCGGGCCTGATCGGCGATGGCCCGTGTGATGGCCTGCCGGATCCACCAGGTGGCGTAGGTGGAGAACTTGTATCCCCGCTGGTATTCGAATTTGTCCACCGCCTTCATCAGCCCGATGTTTCCCTCCTGGATGAGGTCCAGGAACTGAAGTCCGCGGTTGGTGTATTTCTTGGCGATTGAGACCACCAGGCGCAGGTTGGCTTCCACCAGTTCGGATTTTGCGGATTTGGCCTTCCACTCCCCCTTCTGCACTTCTTTGAGGGATGCGAGAAGCTCCTCGGGAGCGAAACCCGATTCTTCCTCGACCCGCTTGAACTTGCGCTGGGCGGCCTTCAGCCGCTTCTCGGTTGCCAGAAGCGTATCGATGGGAACGTTCAGTTCCCCGGAGATGCGCTGGGCCTCTTCCTCGCTTTTGCGCATGCGGCGCAGCAAACGCTTGATTTCCTTGTGGGGCAGCTTCAGCTCCGTTTCGCAGGCGTTGACCTCGGAGATGCCCTTCTTGACCTGTTGCGCGAGCTCCTTCAGACGATCGACAATTTTGGCCACCTGATGATCCTTGAGGCGGATCTTGCGCATCAGATCGGTGATCTCGTTCCGAAGATTGCGGCATTCCTGCTCCACCGTCTTTTTTTCTTCCTTTGCCAGATCTCCGGAGAGCTTCTCCCGCAGCTCGGTGAACCGGACATCCAGCTCGCGGATCTGGTCCACCAGCCCGAGAATCCGCTGGCGCTGCTTCTCGCCCTGTTCGCTGCCTTCCTCTTCCTCGAATTCCTTGGTAATTTCGGCCACGCTGATCTGGTTCCTGGCCAGACGATCCCCGAGAGTGATAATCTCCTTGAAGGCGATGGGGGTCTTCATGATGACGCTGGTGACCAGAGCCTCGCCCTCTTCGATACGCTTGGCGATTTCCACTTCGCCCTCGCGGGTCAGAAGAGAGACCTGTCCCATCTCCCGGAGGTACATCCTTACAGGATCGCTGGTGCGACCCAGAACCCCCGCCTCCAGTTCCTCCTCGCCCTCTTCTTCTTCACCCTCTTCCAGATCGCCTTCGAGGACCTGGTTTTTGCGAAGAGAAATCTTCTGCTCGGAATCGACCACTTCGATATCCATTTCCCCGAACATGCTCATGACGTCATCGAGCTGATCGGAGGAAACCATATCCGCGGGAAGAACATCATTGACCTCATCATAGGTGAGATACCCCTTTTCCTTTCCCATGTCGATGAGCTGTTGAACTTCTTCGATACTTGTCTTTTTAGGCATGATTTCCTCATCTCCTCTCGGCCGTCGAAGGGCCTTTGAGTTATTCTATATCCTGAAAGCGCCTTTTTTCAATCTTCTGCTGGTTTCGAGCCGTTCTATCTGATAGGCGGCCTGCTGCCGGGAATCCCCGTTCCGTTCAGCCTCGCCGATCAGCGCATCGAGTTCATGGATGCGTTTTTTCAATAATTCCTTTTCCACTGCCTGGCGGCAGTCGGCAAGGATCCGCTCGGGCTGCTCGGTGAAAAGATCTTCGTTCTGCACCAGGATTCGACCCAGAATGGTTTTTTGCCCTTCGGACAGGTGCTTGTCAAAATCAAAGAGTGAATGAGCTTCCTCCTCGCCAAGGTTCAGAACCCTCTCAGCCAGCACCTTGCGGTCTTCCTCCACGAACAGGCGCTCCACACCCTCGGCGGCCACCTTCTTGCGGATTTCCATATCCGTCATCATGCGAAGAAGCAGGTCCTGCGCCTTGATAGCCGATCCCGAGGCGGAGGTTTCCAGAAGGACGGAACGGGGTGCCTGAGGTGGCGCGGCAGAAGGAACATTTTGCGAGCGGCTCGTTTTTCCGGAGGGCCGCAGCTGGCGCTGCAGCAGTTCCTGCTCCAATCCAGTGAGGGTGGCCAGCTTCTTCAGGTACAGGTTTCGCTCGATATCGCTTCGCAACAACTTCAGCTTTTCCAGAACTTCTTCGACACCCCTGGCCCTTTCCTCAGCGCCTTCCCCGCGGGAGGCCAAAGCCGTCTCCATGAAAACCTCCATGGCGGGCCGCGCCCCCTCCAGCCTCTCCCGGAAAGCCTCGTTCCCGCGGTTGACGAGAAACGAGTCGGGATCTTCGTTCGCATCGAGCGTTATGACGGCGGCGGAAAGCCCCTCTCCGATCAGCACCTCCATGGCCCGAAACGTGGCCCGTCGTCCCGCCGCATCCTGATCAAAAAGCAACAGCAGCCGATCGCAATACCGTTTGAGCAGCCGGGCGTGATCCGGTGTCAGTGCGGTCCCGCAGGTCGCTACGACATTTTGAAAGCCTGCCCGATGAAGGGCCAGAAGATCGAAATAACCTTCCACCACCATCCCTTCGCCGGTCTGCCTCATCGACTCCCTGGCCAGGTGCAGGCCATAGAGGATGTTCCCCTTGTGATAGACCGGAGATTCGGGAGAATTCAGGTATTTCGGCAGACCGTCGTCGAGAACCCGGCCCCCGAAGGCTACTGTCCGGCCCTGGAGATCAGCGATGGGAAAGAGCAGGCGGCGGCGAAACAGATCATAATCCCCGCTTCCTTCCCGCCGCTCCCGCACCAGGCCCGTCTTTTTAATTTGTTTGGAATCGAAGCCCTTTTGCTCCAGGTATCGGCCGAGGGATTCCCCCCTCTCGGGCGCGAAACCCAACCGGAAGGCCCGGACCGTCTCTGCATCCATTCCCCGCTTCCGTAGGTAGCGGCGGGCGGGGGCGCCCTCCTTTCCTTTCAACAAGATCCCCTGAAAATAGTCACAGGCGGTTTCGTTGATACGGCAAAGAAGATCGGCCTCTTCCCTGCGGCGCACCTCCTCGGGGGACAAACTCTGCTCCGCGACCTCGATTCCCACACGATCCCCCAGCCTCCGGACTGCCTCCGGGAAGGGAATCCCCTCCATTCGCATGAGAAAGGAAAAGACATTCCCCCCCTCTCCACACCCGAAACAGTGAAAGATCTGCCGGGGAGCATTAACGTTGAAGGAAGGGGTCTTCTCCGCGTGAAACGGACAAAGTCCCTGATGGTTCGCACCGGAGCGCTTCAGGGGCAAATAGGAGGTGACCACCTCCACGATGTCCGCTCGATCCCGGATCTCCCGGATAATTTCCTCGGGTATGCGACCCGTCATGATCCTCCCAGCTCTACAATGGTCAGGTTCTCCCCGCCCTGGTCTGGTTCTCCGGAGCGGAACCCGGCAACTCCCCGGTGCCTGGATAGAAACTCCCTTACGGCTCTGCGCAGAATACCCTCCCCGGTTCCGTGAACCACTTCGACTTCCCCCATCCCATGCAGAAGGGCGTCATCCAGAAAGCGATCCAGTCGGGCCAGAGCCTCGTCCACGCGAAGCCCTACCAGGCGCAGAACCGGAGAGAAATCCTCTCTTTGGACATGAGCATAAATGCCGCTACGGGGCTTCTCCCGGCGGGCGAGACGTCGAGGAGTGAACTGTTCAAGTCGCTTCAAAGGAAGGCGCATCTTCTTCCCCTGAAGGTCAAGTTCCACCTCCTCTTCCATCTTCCGCACCACCGTTCCCTCAACCCCAAGGTCCGTGACCCTGAGTATTTCCCCGATCGCCACGTCCCGGGGAACAGCGCCGCGGCGTGGGGGCCCGGGACGGGAGTCGGCCAGTTTCTTATGCATCTCCCGAAACTCCCCGGAAATCCGGGCAGCCTCTTTCGTTTCCCCGGTGCGGAGCGCCTCATTCAGAAGCGCCTTGGCCTTACGATGCGCCTCCTGCACAAACTGCTCTCCCCGGCGGATCGACTTCTCCAGGATCTCGGATTTTCTCTCTTCCAGATCATCCAGGAGACGTTTTCTTTTTTCCCTCTCTTCGCGGGCTCTGGCTCTCAGCTCCCGCACCTCGTCCCGGTCCTGATTGAGCTCCCGGCGCAGACGATTGAGCTCCTCGATAATCTCCAGGCCTTCCCGTTCGCCCCGGCCAAGATAGCTTTCCGCCCGGGAGAGGACCTCCTCCGGAAATCCAAGGCGGCGTGTGATGGCGAAGGCGTTGCTCGAGCCGGGTATGCCGTACTGCAGGCGGTAGGTCGGCTCGAGAGTACGGGGATCGAATTCCACAGCCGCATTCTCCACCCCTTCCTCCAGAAAGGCATACCCCTTGATCAGATTGAGATGGGTCGTCAGAACCGTCCGGGCGCCCCGTTCCCGCAGACTGTCAAGAACCGCCATGGCCAGGGCGCCTCCCTCGGAGGGGTCGGTTCCCGTGCCCGCTTCGTCAAGAAGCACCAGTGAATCCCCATCGGCTTCTGAAAGAATGCGCCGGATCCGGGTCACGTGACCCGAAAAAGTCGACAGGTTCTCCTCAATGCTCTGATCGTCCCCGATATCGGCGAAGATCCTGCCGAAGCAGTGCACCCGGCTGTCCCGGCGGCAGGGAATGTGCAAACCCGAGCGGACCATCAGCAACAGAAGACCGATCGTCTTGATCGCCACCGTCTTCCCCCCGGTATTGGGTCCGCTGATGATCAAAGTGCTGCTACGCTGTGGAAGCAGCAGATCGACCGGCACGGCAGAGAATTCTCTCGGTCGGCCGTCGGCGCGGAAAAGCAGAAGGGGATGGCGGGCCTCCCGAAGATCGATGAGAGGCTCTTCCGTGAGCTCCGGCGCCGCGGAATCGCTCAAAACGGCGAATTGTCCGGAAGCCGCCCGGGCATCCAGGTGCGCCAGAATTCCCTGATTTCGCAGCAGGCCCTCACCTTCCTCCCGGACAATGCCCGAGAGCCGCAAAAGAATGCGCTCCTCTTCCCTTTTTTCCTCCCGCAGAAGAACCTGCTGCCGATTGTTCCATTTCAGCACTGAGGCAGGCTCCACGAACAGCGTCTGGCCGCTGGCCGATTCGTCGTGAACAAATCCTTTTATCCGGCCACGATGATCGGCACGCACGGGCACCACGTAGCGTCCGCTGCGTTCGGTGATCAGCTTCTCCTGGAAAACTCCGGCCAGGCTTTCTTTGGAAAGGAGCGTCTCCAGACTTCCTTTGATGCGGTTTTTGACCTGGCGGATTTCCGTCCGGATATCTCCCAGTTCAAAAGAGGCGTTATCGAGGATCTCCCCCCTCGGACCGATGCAGGTGCGGATCTCTCTGGCGAGTTCCTTGAGCGGAGCCAGTTCCCCGGCGCGAGCGGTCAATCGTGGTGCGGTTTGGGGCTCGGCGAAAAAGCGCCTGCACTCAATGGCGGTTTCCACGCTGGAGAGCACCTCCTGCAGGTCTCCGGTCGAAAGGCGGATTCCTTCGGCATGGAGTTCCTCCAGCATGGGGCGCAGCTCCCGCGATCCGCCCAGAGGGGGGCGGCCGCGATTCTCAAGCAGTCCCCTCATTTCCGCGACTTCCTCCAATGCGGCAGCCGTCTCCCCACGGGAAGAAAGCGGCTGGAGGTTCATGACCGCTTCCCTGCCGGGATCGCTCATGGTCAGACCCGCAAGAAGCTCCAGGATTTTCTGAAATTCAAGAACGCGAAGGGTTTCCTCGATCATAATCCTTTCCGGCAGCCTCGGTCTTCATCCCCGGGCATGCAGCATTTCCCGGCCGCCCTGAAAAGCCTTCTCACCAAGATCGACAAAAGGAGGCGCCAGTTCCGATTTTTTTACCATCAGCTGAAGAAATTCGGGTGAGGATCCCAAAGAAATCGTGAAAAGAATCAGGGACAGAAGAATCGCACCCTGGACCAGGCCGAAAAGACCGCCCGCCACCCGGTTGGCCCCCCCAAGAAAAACGGCCTTGAACAGCCGGGACAGAAGATATCCGAGCACCACGAAAAAGATGTAAGTAAAACCGAACAGGAGACCGAAGGCCACCGCCACGCCCACGGAAGTCGGCAGATTGACGGATCCGACGAGAATCTCGGCCAGAGGGGGATAAAATCGAAAGGCGACAAAAGCCCCCGCCACAAGACCGATCAGAGAGCAAACTTCCTTCACGAGCCCCCTCAAAAGTCCCTTGAGGAGAAAAATGCCGAGCACCGCCAGAATGGCGACATCCACCGGGTTCATCGCACCTCGTTGACTCCTGCCAATGCAGGCTTCAGGCTGAGAGCCTCTTTCGGACCAGGTCGCTGACTTTCCGATTGTCCGCCCGCCCCAGGGTCCGTGCAGTCACGACCTTCATGACCGAGCCCATATCTTTCATCGAGGCAGCTCCGGTCTCTGCAACGGCTTCCTCGACAATCCTGCGAATTTCCTCCTCATTGAGTTGAGAGGGAAGGAATTCCTGAAGAATCCGAATTTCGGTCTCTTCCTTCTCCGCGAGCTCAGGCCTGTCATTCCGCCGATAGACTTCGGCCGATTCCTTCCTCTGCTTGACCAGGGTGGACAGCGCAGCGACAATTTCCTCTTCGCTCAGGTCCCTTCGCTCATCAATCTCCCTGTTTTTCACTGCAGTCTTCGCAAGGCGGATAGTTCCGAGCCGAAGGGAATCTTTGGCTCTCATCGCCTCTTTCATCGATGTATCAAGACGCTCCTTCAGGTTCATGGGCGAAATCCTCTATCGTTAATTTTCAAGTAACCGTTAAGTATAGGATATATTTTCCCCGATGGCAAATACGGTCATCCTCGTCCTTGCTTTTCCTCGATTCCCGAGATCCCGAAACGTCGGCGCAATTCCGCATAGATGCGCTCCGGTGGCAGATCGTAATAACCCAGCAGAACCAGAGTATGAAAAAACAGATCCGCCGTCTCACTGACAATTTCTTCGGCATCTCCGCCCTTGCCGGCTATCGCAGTCTCGGTGGCCTCCTCCCCGATTTTCCCCAGGATCTTGTCCAGCCCCTTGGAAAACAGGGAGGTGACATAGGATTTTTCAGATGGATTCTGTCGCCGCTCCTGAATAACATGATAGATGGCATCGAGAATGTCCCTCTGGCCGTAGAGGGCGGAGGTATCCACGATCTTCTCCCCCTCGACCTGCGCCCCATCTTCGTTCCAGACGCGGTAGAAGCAGGATCTGTGACCGGTATGGCAGGCAGCCCCTTTCTGCTCCACGGAAATCAGGAGACAATCGGCGTCGCAGTCATAGCGGATCTCCCGCACCGCCTGCACGTGCCCGGAGCTCTCCCCCTTCATCCAGAGCTTTCTGCGGGAGCGGGAATAATAGTGCACCTTCCCCGTACTGACGGTTTTTTCCACCGCCTCCCGGTTCATGAAGGCCATCATCAGGACTTCGCCGTTGCCGGCGTCCCGGGCAATGGCGGGAACCAATCCATTCTGGTCGAATTTCAGCTGATCGGCAAAAGACATGGGAAAAACCAGTTTAAAGTTTCAAGTGTTTGAGTTTTGAATTAAAAATAAAAATTCGAAATTCAAAATTCGGCTTTTAAAACCGCACGGGGACCTTGTGCTTGCGCAGGTATTCCTTGCATTCGTCGATGGTGTGTTCGCGAAAGTGGAAGATACTGGCCGCCAGCGCGGCCCCAGCGCCTCCCTCGACCAGTCCCTGGCGGATATGTTCGAGGCTGCCCACCCCGCCCGAGGCGATCACCGGTATCCCCACATGGTCGCTTATCGCCCGGGTGAGTCCGATGTCGTACCCGTCCCTGGTGCCGTCCTTGTCCATGGAGGTCAGAAGAATCTCCCCGGCGCCCAGCCGCTCCATGCGGGCAGACCATTCTACCGCATCGATCCCCGTCGGATTGCGACCGCCATGGGTGTATACTTCCCAGCGTCCGGGAACGGAGCCCGGCACCTGCCGGGCATCGATGGCAACCACGATGCATTGGGAGCCAAAACGTTCAGCCGCCTCCTTGACGAATTCAGGGCGGTGCACCGCGGCGGTGTTGATGGACACCTTGTCCGCTCCGGAGTTGAGAAGATCACGGATGTCGGCTATCTTCCGGACGCCTCCGCCGACGGTCAGCGGCATGAAAACCCGCTCCGCGGTCCGGGCCACCACATCGAGAATGATGTTCCGCTTGTCGCTGGAGGCTGTGATATCGAGAAAGGTCAGCTCGTCGGCGCCCTGAGCATCGTAGGCTTCGGCGGCTTCCACCGGATCCCCGGCATCCCGCAGCCCCACGAATTGCACACCCTTTACCACCCGGCCGTCCTTCACGTCGAGACAGGGGATGATGCGTTTGGTCAGCATGATTTCAGATGCCTTCGCAATTTCTCACTCAATGTAATAACGCCTGGCCCCTGTTTCAAGGACCTCATCGGGCCGGAATTCATTTCTTTGATCTGGTCAGTTCAATTGCCGCGCGCAGATCCAGGGATCCTGTATAGATTGCTTTTCCGGTAATCACACCAATGACCCCGGAGCTCTCAATGGATATGAGGTTTTGGATGTCCTTCAGGGTGGAAACCCCGCCAGAGGCGATGACCGGGACGGAAATCGATTCGGCCAGAATCCTGGTAGCTTCAAGATTTGGCCCCTGCAGCATCCCGTCACGGGCGATATCGGTGTAAATGATCGCCTCCACACCGAAATCTTCCATTTCCATGGCCATTTCCGAGGCCTTCTTCTCCGTCACGTCCGCCCATCCTCGCACGGCCACAAGCCCATCCCGAGCGTCGATCCCGACAACGATGCGTCCGGGGAAAAGCCGGCAGGCTTCTCGTACAAGAGAAGGGTTTTCCTTGGCCACCGTTCCGAGAATAACCCTACCGACTCCCAGGGCGAGATAAGCCTCAATGGTTTCCAGATCCCGGATGCCTCCCCCTAGTTCGGTGGGAATATCCACCGCCTTTACAATAGCGGAAATGGCGTCCCTGTTTCGGGGAACGCCGGCGAAGGCGCCGTCCAGATCCACCAGATGAAGCAACTCCCCCCCCTGCTCCTGCCAGATGAGGGCCTGCGCCGCCGGGTCGTCGGAATAGATGGTATCCCGTTCCATGAGGCCCTGCTCCAGCCGGACACAACGTCCTTCTTTCAAATCGATTGCGGGTATGACGAGCATGCGTTTTCCTTTTCACGTGTCTGAATCGTTCTCACGCCCGCGCGCTGTGCTCCCTCCAGACGCGAAGACGTCAGGGAGAAATATATCTTTCTTTGCGGCTTTGCGTGAGAATAATCTGTTTTTTACAATTTCCCGAAATTCTCCAGGATCTTCAGCCCGACCTGCTGGCTCTTTTCGGGATGGAACTGGGTAGCCATGACATTGTCCTTCCAGACAGCGGAGCAGAACGTGACGCCGTAATCCGTCGTCGCGGCGACAACCTCCGAATCCTCGGGAATCACATAGTATGAATGAACGAAATAGAAGAAGGTCTCCTCCTCGATGTCCCTGAAAATGGGGGCCTCGCGGCGGAGCTTGATCTGATTCCATCCCATGTGGGGAACCTTCAGATCTTCCCCATTGAATGTCATATGTTCCGGAAATCGGACGACACGCCCCGGGATGATGTTCAGCCCCTCGTGGCGCCCGAACTCCTCGCTCTCGGTGAAGAGGACCTGGAGCCCCAGGCAGATGCCGAGGAAAGGTCGTCCCGATTCGACGTGCCGCAGAATCGGATCGACGAATCCGCCCTCACGCAGGCTCCGCATGCAATCCCGAAAAGCCCCCACGCCCGGCAGGACGAGTTTCTCGGCATTCTCGACATCTCGGGGATCGGATGTCACCCGGGCATCGAATCCTGCGGTCTCGAGCCCCTTCTGGACGCTACGGAGATTGCCCATCCCGTAATCAACAATGGTGATCATCTATTATTCCAGCTTCCCCTTCGTGGACATAACGCCCTCAATCCGCGGATCAAACCCCGTCGCTTCATCGAGAGCACGGCCGAAAGCCTTGAAAACCGCCTCGATGATGTGATGCAGGTTGTCCCCGTAGGCGAGATTGACGTGGACGTTGGCCCCGGAGTGATTGCAGAAGGCGACAAAAAATTCTTCCACGAGTTCCGTGTCGAAATCGCCCACCTTCGCCTTGGGCAGATCGACATTGAAAACCAGGAAAGGCCGACCGGAGAAATCGAGGATGACCGACGCCAGGGCTTCGTGCATGGGCATTGTTCCCCTGCCGAAGCGCCGGATCCGGGCCTTGTCGCCGAGGGCTTTGCGAAAAGCTTCGCCCATGCAGATTCCCAGATCCTCCACCGTGTGGTGGGCGTCGATTTCCACATCCCCGCTCGCCTGGACGGTGAGATCGAAAAAGCCATGTTTTGCCACATGGGTGAGCATGTGGTCCATGAAAGGGACGGGCGTCTCGATTCGACTCTCCCCCCGGCCATCCAGCTCAAGGATCAGGCGAATGTCCGTCTCTTTCGTCTTCCGTTCAATAGTGGCGGTACGGGACATAAAGCCTCCAGAAAGGCGGTTTTCAGTTGTGGGTTTTGAGTTTTGAATGACAAAAATTCACTTTTTCAGCCGGATGGAGACGGATCGCGCGTGCGCGTCCAGGCCTTCGAGTTGCGCCAGGTGCACGATCTGGTCGCCAAGGCGCTCCAGTCCTTCGCGGGAGAAGGAAACAATGCTGGTCTTCTTCACGAAATCGTCCACCCCCAGGGGGGAGAAGAATCGGGCCGTTCCTCCCGTGGGGAGAGTATGATTCGGTCCGGCCAGATAATCCCCAGCGGCCTCGGGCGTGTAATGACCGAGGAAAACCGCACCAGCATGGCGGATGCGAGGAAGAATCTCGAAAGGCTTTTCCACCGCCAGCTCTAGATGCTCCGGAGCGATGCGGTTGGAGAAGGAGACCGCCTCCCGAAGATCGGCCGCGATGATGATCGCACCATAACTATCCAGCGACCGGCGGGCGATCTCGCGGCGGGGGAGCTCCTCAAGCTGTTTTCGCAGTTCCTCCTGCGTTCTTCGAGCGAATTCCTCGGAAGTTGTGATCAGAATGGAGGAAGCCAGTTCGTCGTGTTCGGCCTGGGAGAGCAGGTCCGCCGCCGCATGGGCTGGATCGCCGCTTCCGTCATTGATCACCAGAATCTCGCTTGGCCCGGCGATCATATCGATATCCACCTGTCCGAATACCATCTTCTTGGCAGTCGCCACATAGATGTTCCCGGGGCCGGTGATCTTATCCACCCGGGGAACACTTTCCGTCCCGTAGGCCAGGGCTGCAATGGCCTGGGCTCCGCCTATCTTAAAAATGCGGTCCACCCCCGCCAGGTGCGCCGCCGCCAACACATGGGGGTCGGCCTCGCCATCCGGCATGGGGACAGTCATGAACACCTCTTCCACCCCGGCGACTTTTGCCGGAATCGCATTCATTAAAACGGAAGAGGGATAAGCTGCCTTTCCGCCGGGCACATAAATTCCGACCCGGTCCATGGGGCGCACCATCTGTCCGAGCAGAACGTCCTCCTCTGCGGTGGAGAGCCAGGTTTCCGTTTTCTGTCTGGCATGAAAATCCGCAATGCGCTGAGCCGCAAGCCGCAGAACATCCATGGATTTTATGTCAACTGCGGACAGAGCCCGGCCGATTTCCTCCTCGTTCACCTGCAAGGATTCGGACGAAAGTTTCAGCCGGTCAAAACGGTCCGTATATTCAAAAAGAGCCGCATCGCCTCGACGGCGCACGTCTTCAATAATTGAAGACACCGTCTTTTCGACACCCTCCGGAACACTTTCGCGACGTTCAAGGATGACGCGAAACGCCTCTTCGAATCCGGAATCGGTGAAACGCAGAATTTCCATAGTGACCTCTTTTCGAACGATCGTTTCAGATCGAAATGGTCGCCTGGTCTCCCACCACTTTCTCGAGACCTTCGATGATCTTTATGATTCGCTCATGCTTTGTTTTGAGACTGGCCCGGTTGACGATGAGACGGCTTGTAATTTCAGCGATCGTTTCCACCTCCACCATACCGTTCTCCCGCAAGGTCGCTCCTGTGGACACCAGGTCGACGATCCTCTCGGAGAGGCCTACCAGGGGCGCAAGCTCGATGGAGCCATAAAGCTTGATGATCTCCACCTGGATTCCTTTTGCAGCGAAATAGTTTTCGGTGATGTTGGGGTACTTGGATGCCACCCGGATATTGGACCAGCTGGAAGGGTCATCTTCCTGTCGCAGGGCCTTCGGTTCGGCCACCACCATCCGGCAATAGCCGAATTTCAGATCCAGAGGCTCGTAAAGATCTTTCCCCTGTTCAAGCAGAGTGTCCTTTCCCACCACGCCGAGATCGGCGCAGCCATATTCCACATAGGTCGGCACGTCCGTCGCCCGAACAGCCATGAACCGCAACCGACTTTCGGTATTTTCGAAAACCAGCTTCCGGCTCTTACGATCCATTTCGGGACAGGTGATGCCGATGCGGGCGAAAAGGTCCATCGAGTCCTGCATGATCCGCCCTTTGGGAAGCGCAAAGGTAATATAATCACTCATGTAAATTCCTGTCGTTGGGAACTGCATTCACCCGAGGCCAATGATAGGCACCCTACATCGGTTCGCTTACCCTCTCGATATGGGCGCCCAGGCCCCGGAGTTTCTCCTCGATCCGCTCATAACCCCGGTCCAGGTGATAGATGCGGGAGACTTCCGTGGTATTTTCAGCAGCAAGCCCCGCCAGAACCAGCGAGGCGCTGGCGCGAAGATCGGTAGCCATGACGGGAGCGCCCAGAAGCCCCTTTACCCCCTTGACGGTTGCCGTATTTCCCTCAATTGTGATGTCCGCCCCCATGCGCTGTAGTTCGCATACGTGCATGAAGCGGTTTTCGAAGACGCTTTCGGTGATCACGCTGGTCCCCGCGCCCATGGCCATCAATGCCATGAACTGGGCCTGCATGTCGGTGGGAAAGCCGGGGTGTGGAAGGGTTTTGATGTTGACTGAGGCCACTTTGCGCGGCCCCTTCACCCGAAGCTTTCCATTCTCCTCGAAATTTATTTCGACCCCCGTCTCTCTCAGCTTGCTGATCAGCGCCTCCAGATGGCCCGGTCGCACCCCTGACATACGGATATCGCCCCGGGTCATGGCTGCGGCGATCATGAAGGTGCCGGCCTCCACCCGGTCAGGCATGACCGTGAATTCCAGGGGCTTCAGCTCCTGGACTCCCTCGATCCGGATACGGTCGGTGCCCGCACCCTCGATTCTGGCCCCCATGCTGTTGAGCGCCTCGGCAAGTTCTGTAATCTCCGGTTCGCAGGCGGCGTTTTCCAGGATGGTGGTTCCCCTGGCGAGGGAAGCCGCCATCATGATGTTCTCCGTCCCCCCGACCGTAGGCAAGTCGAAATGAATATGGGCGCCCTTGAGGCGGCGGGCTCGCGCTTCCACATAGCCGTGGTCCAGGGAAATCCGGGCGCCAAGGGCCTCAAGTCCCTTGAGGTGAAGATTGATCGGGCGGGCGCCAATGGCGCATCCACCTGGAAGACTCACCCGGGCGTGGCCGAACCGCGCCAGAAGAGGACCAAGAACGAGAACGGAAGCCCGCATCGTGCGCACAAGGTCGTAGGGCGCCTCCACACTGCTTATGCGGGTGGCCTCCACCGAAAATTCATTGTCCTTCCTGGAAATCTCGGCGCCCAGGATAGTCAGCAATTTTTCGACGGTGGCGATGTCGCGCAGGGCCGGCACATTGCTCAACCTGTGAATCCCTGGCGCCAGAATAGTTGCGAACAGAAGAGGAAGCGCCGAATTCTTGGCGCCGCTGACCTTTACTTCCCCCTTGAGGCGATTACCGCCGTGGATGACAATCTTATCCAATTGAAAATTCCTTACTCATTTGAGAAATCGCAAGACATTTTTCCTCACCCGTGAGATGAAAATACTATTTTTAGCAAATTTTATGCCTCAGAGCGAGATTCAACCTTTTGGATGCAAAAATTCTCCGTGATCATCCTCCATTTTTCTGCCCCCGACCACCCGGGGAATCCCCGCGTAATCATCCCTGACGAAAACCTCCCGCAAACCCGCTTCCTCCATCAGCTCGCGGACACTGTCAGCCTGCCCCACTCCGATCTCCAGCAGAAGCCATCCACCGGGGCAGAGTTTCTCCGGAGACTGGCGGATTAGCTCCCGACAGGAATCCAGCCCGTCCCGGCCGCCGTCCAGAGCAAGCTTTGGCTCGAATTGACCAACCTCGGGCATCAGCGTCGGAAGGTCTCCTTCGGCGATATAGGGAGGATTGGAGACGATGAGATCATACGGCCCGCCGGCAAGCCGTTGGAAATCACATATATCGATGCGGATTCGCTCCGAAACTCCATTCCGGGCGGCGTTCTCCGCAGCAAGAGCGACAGCTTCCCGGGAGAGATCGATCGCATCCACCCTTGACTCCGGCATCTCACGGGCAAGAGTCACCGCAAGAATCCCACTCCCGGTGCCGGCATCCAGAATATGGACCGGGCCTGCAATACGCTTCAGGGATTCCTCCACCAGCAGCTCCGTTTCGGGCCGGGGAATCAGAACTCCCGGCGCAACACGAAAAGGAAGGGACCAGAACTCCGTCTGGCCCAGAATGTACTGCAACGGCTCTCGTTTCCCCCGGCGGGAGACCCGGGCCCGGAAGGCATCCAGTTCTCTTTCCTCCAGGGGTCGGTCGAAATGGAGGTAGAGCCCCACCCGGTCAAGGCCCAGGGTGTCAGCCAGCAGAAGCTCCGCGTCCAGACGTCCCCGTTCGATCCCCTTGGACTTGAAATACCCGGCTGTCCATTTGAGGATATCCATCACCGTCCAGGCGCCCGGCACGTCAGCTCTCATGGCCCGAAAGCATTTCCGCCTGGAAATAGGTGCTGAGAGCTTCGATCAGTTCACCAATGTCCCCCTGCATGATGGAGTCCAGACGGTAAAGAGTGAGTCCGATGCGATGATCGGTGCAGCGCCCCTGGGGAAAATTGTAGGTCCGGATACGCTCGCTTCGATCGCCGCTTCCCACCTGACTTTTGCGGTCCGCGGCCTGTATGGCCTGCTGTTCGGCCGCTCTCTGATCCAGAATCCTCGAGCGCAGAACCTTCATGGCCTTCATTTTGTTCTTGAGCTGGGATTTCTCGTCCTGGCAGGAGACCACCACTCCCGAGGGAATGTGGGTGATGCGCACGGCCGATTCGGTCCGGTTGACGTGCTGTCCTCCGGCTCCGGATGCTCGAAAGACATCGATCCGAAGATCGCCGGGGTCGATCTCCACGTCCACATCCTCCGCTTCGGGAAGAACGGCCACAGTGCATGCCGAGGTATGGATCCGTCCCTGTGCCTCCGTCTCGGGGACACGCTGAACCCGGTGGGTTCCGCTTTCATATTTGAGTCGCGAATAGACCCGGTTTCCCGAAATCATGGCGATCACTTCCTTGAAGCCGCCCGCGTCCGTTTCGGAAGCGCTCAGGATTTCAACTTTCCAGCGCTGCACATCGGCATACCGGCTGTACATGCGAAAGAGATCGGCTGCAAAAAGAGCCGCTTCTTCTCCGCCGGTTCCGGCCCGGATCTCCAGGATGATGTTTTTTTCATCATTCGGATCTCTGGGCAGAAGGAGAAGGCGCAGCTGCTGGGACAGGCTCTCTTTTTCCTCCTCCAACTCCGCAAATTCCCCCTGGGCCATTTCACGCACCTCGGGATCGGCGTCCCGGAGCAGCGCCCGAGCCCCTTCCATCTCCTCGCAGATCTTCTTGTATTTTCCGTATGTCTCGGCGATCAGGGAGAGTTCGGAGTGCTCTCTGGTCAGATTGCGAAACACCTCCTGCTTCCCAACCACGGCGGGGTCGGAAAGAAGGCCTTCCACTTCACGGAAACGATCGATGACTTCTTCAAGTTTATTGAACATCTGAAAAACCAGTTTAGAACGTGTGGGGTAAAACCTTTATCGTCACGCACTCGCTCGAGACCCGGATTCCCCGAGAAAATCAGAAACACATCTTTGAACACCGATAAAGTTGGATGAAGGCAGATAAACGTCAGAGCGAGTTTTCACTAGAGCTTTTCCGCGTGTCGTATTCCTGTCTGCTTTAATGCATTGGAAACAAAGAGCCGCACCGATTATCCATCATTCATCACAATTACCGGATAACAGCTGGGTTTCTCCGTGTCTTTGCGCCTCCGCAGGGAGATCCGTTAAAGCCCCTGAAATTCTCGCCGGACTTCGGCGGCCGCCCCGCAGGTCATCGCCCCTTCGGGGCAGGCGCCTCGCAGGCATCCCGGCCCGGCTGAAGCAAAAAGAAGAGGGGCCGCCCCCTTGGCCAGCCGAAGCATCTCCCGAGCCATTGCCCGGATTTCCCACTGAGCACGGCGACAGCAGCGAAGATTGAAGAAATGGTGCAACTCCCTGGCGTTCATGGTCGCCACGATCTTGGTTTCCGCCGCGTTAGGCAGCACGAAACGTGCGTCCTCGGCGGGAATGCCGGCCTCCAGAAGTTCTCGATAGACCTGATGAATTTCCTCGAGCAGGGCGTTGTACCGGTTTTCGAGATCGGGATGCTCTGCGATGGAGGGGGGAGTGATCGCGGTGAAACGCTCTTTGTGCGAAACGTAACGCTGGCTTTGCTGGGAATAAGACGCCACACGGTGCCTCACCAGCTGGTGTGTACAGGCCCGGCTGATTCCCTCGATACCGAAGGTAAAAGAGGCGTGCTCCAGGACAGAGAAGTGTCCCAGGGAAACGACCTTTGCGATCAGCGCCTCCCGCTCCTGGGGATCTCTCTCCAGAATCTTGTCAATGGAGGACGGAGAATAGCAGAGTCGGGCCGCTGCTGCGACCACCTGCTCCAGATCGGGGGTATGAGTCAATAATTGGACGCGCATGGTCCCGTCGGCGGTTTTGGGAGAAATCCATCCCCAAGGATGCACAGAGAGCGGATCTTACGCTGGGCGGGGAAGGACTCCGCGGCCCTGAAAAAAGAAACGGCCCCGGGAGGCCGTTCCGGATTCACTTTCCCTGTCCGTACTTTCTGCGGAAACGCTCGATCCGGCCGGCGGTATCCATGAGCTTCTGCTTGCCGGTAAAGAACGGATGACAGGCGGAGCAGATTTCCGTAGTGATTTCCCCGCCCTTTCTGGTGGATCGGGTTTCAAAGGAATTGCCGCAGTGACACTTGATGGTCACCTCATGATAGGAGGGGTGAATATCTTTTTTCATCGTTGGCTCCTCTGGCCTGGCATGTACAGGCCGTGTTTTTGTTGGACAAGCAAAGAAGACCAATACCACTTCTGCATCAGGAATTCAAGGGATTATTACCCCTTACTGATTCATGGAGTCGAGAAATTCCTGGTTGTTTTTTGCTGAAGAAAGCTTCTCCAGGATGAATTCCATGGCGTCCACCACATTCATGGTGGAGAGAACCTTGCGCAGCAGCCAGATGCGCTGCAGGGAGGTGGCATCGATCAGCAGCTCCTCTCGACGCGTTCCTGACTTGTTGATATCGATCGCCGGAAAAGTCCGCTTTTCCACAAGGCGACGGTCCAGGTGCAGTTCCATATTTCCCGTACCCTTGAATTCCTCGAAGATGACCTCGTCCATTTTGCTTCCGGTATCAACCAGGGCGGTGGCGATGATGGTCAGGCTTCCGCCCTCCTCGATATTTCGGGCGGCGCCGAAGAATCGCTTGGGTTTGTGGAGGGCGTTGGAGTCGACACCGCCGGAAAGAATCTTGCCGCTGGGAGGCACAACGGTATTGTACGCACGCGCCAGCCGGGTGATCGAATCAAGCAGAATAACGACGTCACGCTTGTGCTCCACCAGCCTCTTGGCCTTTTCGATAACCATCTCGGCCACCTGGACGTGACGGGTCGCCGGTTCGTCGAAGGTGGAGGAGATCACCTCACCATTCACGGAACGCTGCATGTCCGTCACTTCCTCGGGGCGTTCATCGATGAGCAGCACGATGAGGTAGGTATCGGGGTGGTTAGTGGTGATACTGTTGGCGATATTCTGCAACAGCATGGTCTTGCCAGTGCGCGGCGGGGCGACGATCAGGCCCCTCTGGCCCTTTCCGATGGGTGTGGCCAGATCCATGACCCGCATGGGGAGGTTATCCTGAGCGGTTTCCAGGTGGAGTCGATCCTCGGGATAAAGGGGGGTCAGGTTGTCGAATAGCGTCTTGTCCCGGGCCACCGCGGGGTCCTCGAAATTCACCTCCGCGACCTTGAGCAAAGCGAAATAGCGCTCGCCTTCCTTGGGGGGGCGGATCTGCCCCGCCACGGTATCGCCCGTGCGAAGATTGAATCGGCGGATCTGCGAGGGCGAGACGTACATGTCATCGGGCCCCGGCAGATAATTGGCATCCGGCGCCCTTAGAAATCCGAACCCGTCAGGAAGGATCTCCAGAACGCCCTCGCCGTAAATGGCGCCGTTCTTTTCGGCCGTGGAATTCAGGATGGTGAAGATCAGGTCCTGCTTTCGCATCCCCGCGGCACCCTCCAGCTTCAAATCCTTGGCTATGGCAGCCAGTTCATGGATCTTCTTTTCTTTCAGTTCCTTCAGGTTCATGTTTTCTCCTTGGGTGTCCTTTTTCCGCGGCATTCATTCAGGGAACAAATGGCGCCGGAGGGCTGCCGGGAATTCTCTGGGTAATTCAATGTTTTTTTATGGGTAGTTCAATATTTATAGATATCGTTTTTATTGGAATCGTTTTTATTGCGATTTTTCGGCAAGGGATTGGTCAGGAAATATACGGGTGGGATTTTCCTCGTCCAAAACGCGGAAGCAGAGGGACGCCGCCGCTGTTCAAATCTGCCTATCCTGAATTTTGTTCCTAATGAGATCGAAAGTAACTAAAGAATGATTTTACGAAAGGAATGTTAGCAAGAACTACAGGAGGTTGCCCACGCTTCATTTAAACTTCTACTGCATGTTTCCCTTTTTGTCAATTTTTTTTCGGTCGATTTTTTATTTCGCTCCCGTCCGGAAACCCCGGGAAGCACAAATGCAGTTTTCGATCCGGAAACAGGTCATTTTTCGCAAGATCAAGGAATTCAAGGATTTGAGCGGAGGCGTAGTACTTTACGCCGCACAATCAAATCCGCGGGTTGACGTGGAGATAGCGGAAAAGGGCCGTTTCCGGACGAAAACTATTTCGCTCCCGATGAAGCGGGCGCATTCGTCTTTTCCCGGAAGGGATTGAGAAAACCGGTATCGAGTCCCGTCGCGAGGTCACCGAACAATTCCCGGTAAACCTTGGGAAATTTCGCGCGCGAGAAAAGGCTGTCTTCAAGCTCTTCCAATGTTCTCTCGAGCCCTTCCACCGTAATGAATTCGATCCGCACGGCATCTTTTTTATTGTAATGCGCCTCCTCGAAGGCGGGATACTGAAGCGGAAGAAAAGCTTTTCCGGGATTGCCTGTATATTCCCAGGCTATTTCCCCGGAGGGGAGCACGACCGCGGCGGTCACCTGAATATTGTTGTAGTCGGCTTTCAGGTATATGGGAGAGTTGCGCTCCCAGCGTTTTTCAGTTCGCAGCACGCCGTTCATAATCACCACCACAAAGGCATCGACCATCTTCTCTTCGGCGATCCGGGCCGCGGCGAAAGGGTCAAAGTAGTAGCGCCGGTAATGTTCATCTCCTTGACCCCGAAGAGTCTGGCTCATCACCAGTTGATCGAAATATTCCCGCGGGTCGCCGGGTATCGCACGGATATCATAGTATTTCCTGTCCTTCTGCAACATCCGGATGAGTTCGTCGTGTTTATCACGGTTCTGGCGTCGAAGAACTTCGACAACCTCTCTCTGTTCAGGATGCAGGATGGTGGAGTCGGCGTCCACCATCAAGGGGAGTACGCCCAGCGTTCTTACTCTTTCCCGATATTCATCCTTGGGCATCTTGTACATCCCTGCGCCGCATCCGGCGAGGAACATCAGGAGAAAAAGGCTTGAAAGCAATCGCATGGCATACTCCTTATAACAAATTAAAAGCTTTCCCAAGTTTCCGGGAAAGTTTTTCAATGGTGTTCAGGATAACAGAAAAGAAGAGTTCGGGCAAAAGATAATCATCAGTCCAAACCACAGGATTCTTTATCCGAACCCTCTCTTTCAGGATATCCGGGCATTCGAGATTCCCGTGGAATTCGTTTCGGGTCGAAATGGCCGCAAGCCCAGTCCATCACTTCCAGGGAAGGTGCGCCCCGGAGTTCCACCGGAACCTTCTGCCCCAGAAAACGGAGGGTCCGCTCAAGCAAAGCACCGTCGAGAGGCGTAGTCGAAATCCCGCCATCCCTCTTGCTCATCTTCCGCCCGTCCGCGGACAGGGCAAGGGGCAGGTGGAAATATTGCGGAACGGAAAGGCCGAGACACGACTGAAGAAAGACCTGCCTGGGAGTTGAGCAGAGCAGGTCGGCGCCGCGCACCACCTGATTGACGCCCGATTCGGCATCATCCACTATCACTGCAAGCTGGTAGGCATGTACTCCGTCGGCGCGCCGCAGCACGAAGTCGCCGACCGATTCGGCGAGCCCCTGTGCCAGCGCACCGAAAACTCCGTCGGAAACACAGATCGACTTCTCCGGAACCTTGATGCGAACCGCTGCAGGCCGGCGCCCCCGAGGTATGTCTTTTCGGCACGTGCCGGGATATATCGGCCCATCCTGGCCGAAATGCGGAGCGCTGGCCACGATTTCGCTCCGGGAGCAGGTGCAGGGAAAAAGCAAATTCTTTTCCCGAAGCTGCTCCAGGGCGGCCTCGTAGCGGTGATGACGACGACTCTGGTACAGAACTGCGCCATCCCAGAGAAGACCCAGAGATTCGAGAGTTCTCAAAATATCGTCCGCCGCACCCTTTACCGTGCGGGGGGGGTCCAGGTCTTCCATCCGCACGAGCCACCTCCCTCCGGACCGGCGAGCCATGCAGAAGCTGCCCACCGCGGCGACAAGCGACCCGAAATGAAGTGGTCCCGTCGGACTTGGGGCGAACCGTCCAACAACAGTTCCATTTTCTTTCAACAGGGGCATGATTTCGAAATGAAGTGAGGAAATGGCAGTCAACCGATGATGCACGCGAATAGGGATCGCTGTCAATAGCCACAAATCCTGAAACTCCTAAAAAACAAGATTTTTCATTTGACAAATCGGCTGACGATGGGTATCCATTACTGGTCAGGTAATCAATAGGAGGCATGAATTGATCATCACCCGCGCCACTGAATACGCAATCCGAGCTCTTCTTTTTCTGTCCAGACAGCCTCGTGGGCAAATCGTATACAAAAAGGACATCTGCAAAACACAGAATATCACCCCGGCTTTTCTCACCAAGATTCTCCAACCCCTCATCAAGGAAGGGATCGTCGGTTCCCAGCGAGGAGTCGGTGGCGGATTTTTTCTCCTCAAAGACCCCGAGGAGGTCACACTCCTGGATGTTCTCAAGGCCGAGGAGGGTCCCCTGTATATGAATCAGTGCGTAGCGATGGAGGGAACCTGCCATCGCGACGTTTTCTGCCCCGTCCACGGAGCCTGGAAGGAAATTCGCGAAGAGATGCTCCGGATCCTCGACAGTTATAATTTTCAGAGCCTGGGCGATCAGGAGGAACTTAATCTCCGGAATCTGCAGAAAGATTTCCGCGAAAAGCCCGAGGCTTCCCTGTAAGAGCACCATCTCCTCCCACCCCTGCAGCATCCCGATCTCTTACCTGACTTAATCGCACCGCTTATTATCTCAATCTCCTGATGCACGGATCCGTCCCAAGGCAATACACACTAAGCCGATGTAGTTAATTTATAAGATTATACTGCATTTAATGTGGTTTTTTATTAATTTTTTTCTTGACTACTTTTATAAATTTAAACTACCCTCTATTTACTCGCTTTAAACGTAAGTTTTCTTTTCGGAAATGACCCCATGGAAACGAACCGGCGCAGCATTTCAAAAGCATTGTCCTGGAGAATTGTGGCCACCATGATCACCTCGGCCCTGGTCTTCATGCTGACGGGCAACATGGATTTCGCCGCAACGGTTGGCCTGGCGGACACCGCCCTCAAGTTCCTGCTCTATTTCGGTCATGAGCGACTGTGGAACCGTATCCCTTATGGCCGTGAAAAAGAACAACCCGAATACATGATATGAAGAGGGAGCACGCTCATGAATACGGCAACGGAAAATTTCAATATTTCTCCCTTCCCTGAAGGTGTTTCCGCCGAAGAAATCCTCCACTTCGGAGTCGAATTCGCTCGAGGACCACTGGCGCTGGCCTGCTCGTTTTCTGTCGAAGATGTTGTCCTCATTGACCTGATCCGGGAGTTGGAAATCAATGTCGGCATCTTCGCTCTCGACACAGGTCGGCTCCACGAGGAGACCTATGAGATAGCCGAGTCCGTGAGCGAACGCTACGGCGTCCAAATCGACTGGTACTTTCCCGAGCGGGATGCCGTAGAAGATCTGGCGCGCGAAAAAGGTCTTTTTTCTTTCCGGCAAAGCCTGGAGAACCGTCACGAATGCTGCCGAATCCGCAAAGTGGAACCTCTCGGGCGGGCGCTTGCAAACTTTTCGGGATGGATCACCGGCATTCGGCGAGAGCAGAGCATCACCCGCGCAGAGGTCGCCCCCATCGAAATCGATGCATGCCATGGCGACATTCTCAAGATCAATCCTCTCGTCAGCTGGAGGGAAACAGAAGTCCGGGATTATGCGAAACGCAAGAGGATTCCAATGAACCAACTGCACAACCAAGGCTTTCCCAGCATCGGCTGCGCCCCCTGCACCAGAGCGGTGAAGCCGGGGGAGGATCCTCGGGCGGGACGCTGGTGGTGGGAAAATCCCGAACACAAGGAATGCGGCCTTCATCGGAGATGATGGCCGACCCGAGTCCCGAGGTTCTCTGGTTATCCATATAGCTCAAGTAGATAACCCCAAGATCAGAAGCTTTCACCACAGAGGCACAGAGGACACGGAGAAAAATCGATGAAGTCAGAAAGTTTTCTCTGTGTTCTGGTTTATTGCAGTCAAGTTTTTTGTCGCACCTTGCCCGACTCTGGTTATTCGAGGGTCTCGACAGAGCCCTGACCTTGCTTCATGCGGGCTAAGGTGCAAGCGGGGTGCTAGCTTGCTCTGTGTG
>JAGXHI010000043.1 GCA_024636295.1 Desulfuromonadales bacterium | reverse complement strand
TGTTCAGTAAAGTCTTAATCAGCATTTGCCTTTCCTCTGTCTGGGTTGGATAGTTTCCGCAAAAACCATCTTAGCCAGTCATGAAAGGCAGTGCTCTAATTTTTACCGCCCTCTACCCACAGATTCTGCGGAAGAGGCAAATTTAAAACTGTATTTATAAGAGGTTATTCCATGATCATTCCTGTTATTCTCTCCGGCGGCGCCGGGACGCGTTTGTGGCCGCTCTCCCGTGAACTTTATCCCAAACAGCTTCTGCCCCTGGTCGAGAAACAGACCATGCTCCAGAGCACCGTCGGCCGGCTGTCTTCCATGAAGGATATGGGCACGCCCGTGGTGGTCTGTAATGAGAGCCATCGGTTCATGGTCGCCGAACAGCTGCGGGGGATGGGGAATGGTTCGTCCTCCATCATCCTCGAGCCCTTGGGACGGAACACCGCCCCGGCGGTTGCGGTGGCAGCATTGCAGGCGTTGAAGGAGGGGGAGGATCCCGTTCTGCTCGTTCTGCCCGCCGACCATGCGATTCGTGACACCGAGGCTCTCCTCCGGGCAGTGGAGGTCGCTCTGCCTCATGCGTGCGCCGACCGCCTGATCACCTTCGGGGTTGTGCCCACCGGGCCGGAGACGGGATATGGGTATATTAAGGCGGGCGAGCGGCTCGATGAGGTTCAAGATTCAGTAACTCAACACTGCATAGCTTTCGCCGTTGCTGAGTTCAAGGAAAAGCCTGATCTGGAAACTGCACGGCAGTACGTAGCTTCCGGTGAATATACCTGGAACAGCGGGATGTTCATGTTCCGGGCCTCCCGTTACCTGGAGGAATTGGAGCGTTTCGCTCCGGAGATGGCGGCGTACTGCCGTAAGTCTTTCGAGAAGGCGCGGCGGGATCTGGATTTTATCCGGCTGGACGAGGAGGCCTTTTCCGCCTGCCCTGGGGATTCCATCGACTATGCGGTCATGGAGAAGACCAAAGATGCGGCGGTGATACCCCTGGATGCGGGCTGGAGCGACGTGGGATCCTGGTCCGCCCTGTGGGAAGTGGCGCCTCATGACACGGACGGCAACCACTATCACGGCGACGTGCTGGCGCATAACGTCCGTAACTGCTTCGTGCATGCCGAAAGCCGACTGGTTGCAGCGGTCGGCCTGGAGGACCACGTGGTAGTGGAGACCGCCGATGCGGTCCTTGTCGCACACAAGGACCGGGTGCAGGATGTCAAGGAGATCGTCGCCGCCCTGAAGATCGGAAAACGCAGCGAAGCTTTACTCCATCGCAGGGTTTTCCGCCCCTGGGGTTCCTACGAGAGCATTGACAGCGCCGAGCGCTTTCAGGTCAAGCGGATCACCGTCAACCCCGGCTCCACACTTTCCCTTCAGATGCATCACCATCGGGCCGAGCACTGGATCGTCGTCCGGGGAACTGCGCGGGTGACCCGGGGAGAAGACGTCCTTACCCTCAGTGAAAACGAATCCACCTACATCCCCCTTGGCATCACCCACAGGCTGGAAAACCCCGGCAGGATTCCCCTGGAAATCATCGAAGTTCAGTCGGGGAGTTATCTGGGAGAGGATGATATTGTGCGATTCGAAGATTCCTATGGGAGGAGTTGAAAAACTGTTTACCACAAAGTGCTCCGAGAAAAAGCAGGACAGGGGGACCGTAGATCGATTACAGCCGATCCATGATGCCCAACTTCAATTTTCATTCCTTCAGGGTGAAAGACGGAATAAAAAGAATCGTAAATAATTTCTTATTTTCTTTGCGTTCTCCGCGCCCTTGGCGGTGACAAAGGTTTAATATGAGTTTGAACTGTTTCAAGGCATACGATATCAGAGGGCGCTTGCCTGATGAGTTGAACGAAGAAACCGCCTGGCGCATCGGGCGGGCTTATGCTGAATATCTCCGTCCGGGCAAGGTGGTGGTCGGGCGGGACGTTCGCCTTTCGAGCGAGTCCCTCTGCACGGCGCTTGCGGCGGGGCTCACAGAGGGCGGCGCCGAGGTCTTCGACATCGGCCTGTGCGGGACCGAGGAGGTCTACTTCGCCACTTTCCATGTAAAGATGGACGGAGGGATCATGGTGACCGCTAGCCACAATCCGATGGATTACAACGGAATGAAACTGGTTCGGGAGGGCTCAAGACCCATCAGCGGGGACAGCGGGTTGCACGATATCCAGAAACTGGCGGAAAATGGCGCCTTCGCCCCGACAAGGCCGAAGGGGAGGGTGCGGCCACTGGACGTCCGGAAATCCTATATCGATCATCTTCTCGGATATATCGATTTCAGAGCACTGCGGCCCTTGAAAGTTGTAGTCAATGCAGGAAACGGATGTGCGGGACCGATTATCGATGATCTGGAGTCGCGCCTGCCGTTCACTTTTGTCAAGGTTCATCATGAGCCGGACGGGACCTTTCCCCACGGAATTCCCAATCCCCTCCTTCCTGAAAATCGCGAGGCGACCGCAGCGGCGGTGCGTGAGCACCAGGCGGACGTGGGGATTGCCTGGGACGGGGACTTCGACCGCTGCTTCCTCTTTGACGAAAACGGTGGATTTATCGAGGGATACTACATCGTGGGATTGCTGGCCTCGGCGGTTCTGGCTCATGAACCCGGAGCGAAGATCATCCATGACCCTAGATTGACCTGGAATACCATTGAAATGGTTCGAGTAGCCGACGGCGTTCCGGTCATGAGCAAGACGGGGCATGCCTTCATCAAGGAGAGAATGCGCACCGAAAATGCCGCCTATGGGGGGGAAATGAGCGCTCATCATTATTTTCGGAATTTCGCTTATTGCGACAGCGGCATGATTCCATGGCTGATGGTTCTCGAGATCATGAGCAGGACCGGCAGATCCCTTTCCGAACTGGTGAGCGAGAGAATGCGTTGCTTTCCGGCCAGTGGGGAGATCAACCGACGTCTGGAAAATCCCGCCCGAGCCGTGCAGGTGGTGCGGGATCGCTTTATCGATGGGGCGTTATCTGAAGACAGCACCGATGGGCTGAGTCTGGAATTTCCCGAGTGGCGATTCAACCTTCGCGCCTCTAATACCGAACCGGTGCTGAGGCTCAATGTCGAATCCCGGGAGAATGAGGATCTGATGCGGGAAAAGACGGCTGAAATACTCGCAATTCTGGATTCCAATTGAATATTTCTGTCATTAATATTTCAATGTATTGTCGTAAGTATTTTTTAATTTAATAATTATTCCTTAAGAGAATAATTATTAAACCATTCATGCCATCAACCAAATGGGGTCTCCACGGTGGTGATTCAACAGTGACTCGAAAAGATGAGAAAATTCTTTTAAATTTAATGTTTACAAAAAAGAATTTTTAAAGTAAGAAGACAAATAGAAAATATCTTTTTTGAAGAAAAATTAAAAATTATTGAAGGATGGGGCTATAAGGTTCAGGAAAATGAAATCAGAACAGAGCAACATTCTTTTCTGACTTCCAATATTATGCTATGAAATAAATCGTGGCCTTGCAGATCCTCCAGTTTTACCTCCGTTTGCGGCGAACCGATTCCCGAACTCCCCACCTGCACGAATTCGGCATCGCCGGTCCAATCTTTTTTTTCATATTCGAAAAGAGTTTTCGGATGCAAACGATCCGGACCGATTTTCCGTTTTTGAAAGAACTTGTGACTGCATTTATTTTTATTTTATTGGATTCGCTGGTCGGAAGGGATTGATCCTTGGGTTTTTTGCAGCTCTTTTATGTTTTTGCGACTTCACTTGCCGCCGCTCTGGTCATGGTGCCCGCCCTGCGGCGATGGGCTTTGCAGAAGGGGGAACTGGACAGGCCCGACGAACGGAAGGTTCACAAGGACCCCGTTCCTCGCCTGGGCGGAATCGCCATTTTCATGGCATTTCTCTTTTCGGTACTGGTATTTGTCGACATGACCTGTGAAGTCCGGGGCATTCTGGCCGGAAGTCTGGTCATTTTCTTCACCGGATTGATTGATGACCTGCATGGCCTTTCTCCCAGACGCAAATTTTTCGGACAGATTTCCGGCTGCCTGGTCACTATGTCTATCAGCGGCCTCCATCTTGGATATCTAGGGGATCTTTTCGGAACTGGATCAATAATCCTTCCTTTCTGGATCGCTATTCCCTTCACGATTTTTGCCGTGGTGGGAGTCATCAATGCCGTCAACCTCATCGATGGTCTCGACGGACTTGCCGGTGGAGTTGCATTCATTTCCCTGGCCGCCTTCCTGCTTCTTGCTCACCTGACGGGAAATTTTCCGGTCATGCTTCTGTGCGCGGCAATGCTTGGCGCGGTTCTCGGATTCCTGAAGTATAATTTTTGGCCTGCCCGGATCTTCATGGGCGACGGTGGCAGTCTCACTATCGGTTTTATCCTGGCTTTTCTGGCAATTCACCTGACCCAGGCCTCCGGCGGAGCGATCAGCCCCGTGATCCCGGTTATCATTCTGGGTCTGCCGATCATCGATACTCTCCGCGTCATGACCCGAAGGGCCCTGCTGGAGAGGAAAAGCCCATTTTCGCCGGATCGAACCCATCTGCATCATCAGTTCCTGGATTTAGGAATCCATCACAGAACCGTGGTGCTCCTCATCTATGGTATTTCCCTGACGCTTGCGGCCGTCCCTATTCTTTTTAGAAGTCTTCCCGAATATGCCCTGCTTCTGTCCTATCTCGGGACTTCTGTTCTGTTTTTTTCTCTCCCTTATTTTATTCGGCGGCTATACGGTCGTTTCCGGCCGCGGATCGCTGACTCCGGATCCTCGGTTCTTGTATTTCGGCGATGGGCGGCGCATCTCCGCCTCGAATCTATCCTGATCTTTCTGGTGGCTGTCGTCTTCGGTTTCGCGAGTTTTGTACACTGATGGAATTGCCACGCCTTGCCCCAAGCGTCCGGCTCTGACGAATCCTACTCATGCATTTTTTCACCACCCTCTATGTTTTTATGACCGCTCTCTTTGCCGCGCTGATCATGGTGCCGGTCCTGCGGCGCTGGGCGCTGGAGAAGAACGAACTGGATCAGCCCGATGAGCGGAAAACCCACCGGGACGCCACGCCTCGGCTCGGTGGCATCGCCATTGCGATGGCTTTTATCTTTTCCATGCTGGTCTACGGGGACATGGTCCGCGAGGTGCGGGGCATCATGGCGGGCGCCCTGATCATTTTCTTCACGGGGCTGGTGGATGATCTCCACGGATTATCTCCACGTCGCAAGTTCCTGGGCGAAATTGCAGGATGTCTCGTCGCGATGGCTGTCGGGCATCTCTATATCGTCCGGCTTGGGGACCTCTTCGGCCTCGGATCCATTACTCTTCCGTTTTGGGCGGCCATCCCTTTTACCCTCTTCGCGGTGGTCGGAGTGATCAACGCTCTGAACCTTATCGATGGTCTTGACGGATTGGCTGGAGGCGTTTCCGTCATTGCTCTGGTCGCTTTTGCTTCTCTGGGCTATTTCTCGCAAATGCCGGAAGTCCTTTTTCTGTGTGCCGGGCTTCTGGGGGCGGTTCTTGGTTTCCTGAAGTATAATTTCTGGCCCGCCCGGATTTTCATGGGTGATGCGGGAAGCCTGACGGTGGGATTTGTTCTGGGGTTCCTGGCGATTTTTCTGACCCAGCCGCCTTCCGGCTCCGTCGGGCCGATCGTCCCGGTGATCATTCTGGGATTACCTGTTATCGACACCCTGTGGGTTATGATCAGAAGGTTCATACTGGAGAAAAAGAGCCCCTTCGCCCCTGATCGAACCCATGTTCATCACAAATTTCTCGACCTTGGATTTCATCACCGATTTACGGTTATCATCATCTACGGCATCTCCCTCTTCTGGGCGGCTGTTTCCGTTGTTTTTCACCGGGCGCCCGAATATCTGCTCCTATGGCCCTATATCCTCGTTTCCGTTCTTTCCTACATGGCCTTAAGACATATCCTGAATAACAGGAGTAAATTCGACCTTTTGTCCTTCGATTCAAGTCGGGGGATCCGGGAGTCGGATATTTACCGGAAGGTTGAAAGGCGCCTTGCCGTCATTGAGCCTCTGCTTGTGATCGCCATCCTCACCTTTCTCTTCATTGCCGTCTCCCGTGGGCATGATGTGGGAGAATTTCTCCTCCAGGTGCTCCTGGCCTGCTTTGCGGGAAGTCTGGTATTCCTTCTGATGACACGGAAGGTCAGAGAAAATTTTTCTCTTCTTCTGTATTATTTTCTCGGTATGATCCTCATTATCTCGGTGGAGAACAGCGGGCAGGAAAAAGTCTTTTCCTATTTTCGTGTGGATAATCTTTCGGATTTTCTCTTTGTCGCCCTCCTTCTGCTGACCGTATTCAGGATCATTCTTCGCCCCGGGGAATTTTTCCTCGGTACGATCGATTTCATGATTCTCGGCACGAGCATACTCTTTGCGCTGATCATTCCTCAAATCGAGGTGCTGGCGGACCTCCCCGGGGTTCTGATCAAGGGGATTATTCTTTTTCTCGCCCTGAAATTCATCGCATCGGAAGGCGTTCTTCAGCGTCGCGTCATGGTCGGCGCTCTGGTATCCGCGGTTCTCGTGGTGGCGGCCCGAACTCATCTCGGATAAAAGCCTAAAAAGCAGTTCAACGTTCAAGGTTCGATGTTGAAAATCAGACCCTTGAACCTTGAACCTTGAACCTTGAACCTTGAACTCGAGAAACACCATGCAGGATTCCAAAACCACCCTGGCCGAATTGAAGGACCGAATGGCCCGCTTTGTTCGGGAGCGGGACTGGGAGCAGTTCCATACCCCCAAGAATCTGTCCATGTCCATCGCCATCGAGGCGGCCGAACTGATGGAGCATTTTCAATGGCTGACGGTGGAGGAATCCAAGAATCTCGATTCCGTAGCCTTACAGGACATCGGAGAAGAGTTGGCCGACATCGTCATTTATTCCCTTTCCCTCTCCAACGCCCTCGATCTCGATCTTACCCGCACAATTCTGGAAAAGATGGAAAAAAACATCCGCAAATACCCTCAGGAAAAGGTTAAGGGGAAGTCGCATAAATATACGTATTATTTGAAAGACAGTGATTAGTGATTAGTGGTTCTTGAGGATTTCAACCAATCACCAATCACAATCACCAATCACTTGCTTGAATGAAACCTTCAAAAAAATATAGCCAGGCGGCGCGTCTGCACAATGTAATCCGTCTTCTTGAAGGCCGGTACGGGGTTACAGTCGATGAACTCGCCGAGGAATGCCTGGTGACGCGAAGGACTGTCTATCGGGACCTGGAGGCGATCGCCGAAGCGGGATACCCTCTGATGCGGGATACGGCGTCCGATGGACGCGCGGTCTATTCCTTTCTCACCGGGTTCAGGAAGATTCCGCCGATCACCTTTTCCCTGTCTGAACTTATGACACTCTATCTGTGTCGGGGACAGCTCGGCTTTCTGAGAGGGACTCCTTTTCAGGAAGATCTCGACGCGGTGTTCGGCCGAATCCGCTCCAGCCTGCCACCTCGCAGTATTGTTCACCTCGAGCGAATCGCCGAGGCGGTAACTCCTCATTTTCAGGGCATCCGGGATTACCGGGGCAAAAAGGAGATTCTGGAGAAACTTCGCCGATCGCTCCTTTTTCAGTATCGGTGCACTATCCGCTATGCCCCGGCACGACGCGACGCGGAGGATTACCTTTTTGATCCTTACACGCTCATGTTTTACAAGGATTCCCTCTACGTCGGCGGCTATGCCCACAACCGGAAGGCAAACCGTCTTTTTCTGGTGGACCGAATTCTAGCTGTGGAAGAAAGCGATGAACGCTTCGAGGTTCCGGAGGATTTCCGGCCCGGTGATCTGACGGGCAGCGCGTTTGGACTTATCGATGAAGATCCCATGACCGTCCGGGTCCGCTTCACCAACGAGGTCTCACACCTGATCCGGGAGCGGATCTGGCACCCGAGTCAAACCCTGGAGGAGAATCCAGACGGCTCCCTCGTCTTTTCTTTCCATGCCGGCGGCGAAAAAGAGATTCTTTCCTGGCTCTACTCCTACCTCCCACATGTCGAAGTCCTCTCACCGAAAAACCTCCGCGAATCGTTCCTTGAAGGGCTGAAAAAGGCTTTGAACCGACAGTGATTGGTGATGGTGATCGGGTCGCCGGGCTCCAGGCTCCAGGTTTCAGGCTCCAGGTTTCAGGC
>JAGXHI010000042.1 GCA_024636295.1 Desulfuromonadales bacterium | reverse complement strand
GACGTGCCCATCGATGTTACCTCGCTTATGAGGGCAGCGCAGTTTCGCGGTGCGTCGGATTTTCAGGTCAGGTTTCTGCTGGGTTTATAAGAGTATCAGGGACAAGCGGATCAACGGTTGGAATACAGAATATGAGGAGTGTGCTCTAGGGGACGGCAGCCTTGCTATTTTTCGTCTTTACGCCGGCCCCCCGGCGGTCCGAGAAAGCGAATAAGTTTTTCTTTCATCTGTTTTTCGTCTTTCGTTTCGCACTCCCAGACAATAAGCCGATCCCATCCCTTTTCCGTAAGGGAGTAGGATTGCTCTGCGTCGCGCACCACGTTGCGTGAAATCTTATCGGCCCAGTATTCCGTATTTGATTTTGGAATCTTTCGGCCGGCTTTGCAATCATGGCCGTGCCAGAAACAGCCATGAACAAATATGACCTTTTTGCGGCTTGGGAAAACGATGTCAGGGGTGCCGGGCAGATCTTTTCTGTGAAGTCGAAACCTGAATCCTGAGCGATGGAGAAGACTTCGAACTTTCATTTCCGGCCTGGTCCCTTTTGAACGCACCCGGCTCATTATTCGGCTGCGTTCTCGGGATGAAAAGACATCCGCCATCAGCCGATTTCAATCCTCAGACTTTGGTCCGTTTCGCAGGTCTCTACGGCGCGATTGTATCTTTCAACCAACTGTTCGACCGTCACGCGCCGGTTTGCCTGGGTGAAGCGGCTCAGTTCATAGACATTGGCGGCTACAAACTGCTCGATTTCGAAAACATCGATTCTACCCTCAATCCCAACATTCGCGGCAAGCGCCTCTGCGCCTCCCGCGCCCCGACCGGTTGTGATGATGATCGGCCGAAACCCCGCCGCAAGATTATCCGCGCATGTGCGAATAAGCATTTCAGTCGGGGCAGTGGTGACGTGAATCACCACATCATCGATTCGAAAATCACCCTCGCGGTTCGTCGGGCTATCCGCGACGGAAAACCCATGGTGCGAAATCGTTTCGGAAGGGACGATCAATTCGAGTTTTGCACCGACCAGATGCTGCAATACAGCGCCGACGAACATGGTTCCAGGCATCTCTTTCTGCCTCTCAAGGGCCTGGCCCATCAGATCGGCAATAATGGTGCGAAATGCCTTTGAAAGATCGAGCCGGAGCTTGAAGGGGCTTCGCGCAAAAAATTCCCGCACTTGACCGATCCACCACTCCTCGATTTTCTTCAAATCAGCTATCCCGTTGCGATGAAGATCGTTAAGAAAGGAAACGTAGGCCCTCATAAGGTCGATGCTGCCCCGGCTGGTTCGACCGCCCTCCTTTGCGAGCACCCGGTCGATGCCGTGCTCTTTCAGAATTGATTGAACCGGTCCCTTTCCCAGACCCGCGACCTGTCCGCCTTTTCCTGTCAAAAACTTTTCTGCCTCCAGAGGCAACCCTATCTTGGTTGCAAGTCGGGTCACGACAAGAACAACAGAGAGAGGGCCCTTGGTGTTCACACCGTTCGAACGTGCGAAATTCTCGAGCCTTGGGCGAAGTTCATCCATGGAAAATTTAACTTCTAAAAAGGGGTTCGTAAATTAGGCGGCATAAATCGATTTATTGCGATCGAGGCGACCTGCGAGAGGTGCGAGAAGATTTTCAGAAAGATAGCGTGCCACTGGCGCAGCCACGGCGTCTCCCATGGCCTTATATCCCTCGTTGTAACTCCCGTCCAGGCGGAAACTGTCCGTGACGCCCGGGAGGCGATAGCTCTCCGGGGCGCCCATAAGGCGGGCCGCCTCTCTTACGGTAAGCAATCGGGTGTCGATTCGGTCGTCTCTCGGGATTACGACGTACTGGCGACTGCTTCCTCCTTCCGGCGTTCGTAAACAACCCGCCAGACCATCGAAGCGAAGCTCCAGAACCTGTCTTCCGGATCGCGTTCTTCTGTATCCGGCCGCCACTTTTAAAAATCGTCTTGCGCCCGTCAGCTTCCGGAGATGCCTGTCGGGGATCAGAGCTATATTTTTCCGCGCCTTCTCTTCGTCATCATAGGGCGCTTTAAAATCGATTAAATCGCATAAATTGGATTTTCTCGGGGGCGGCGGGGGCATTCGCCACCAGAGAAAGTCCTTTAGGCCGGATGCCGCTCCGAGAACGGATCGGGGATGGAGCCAGCTTGGCTCTCTGTCCGTGAATCCCTCCAGATCGGCGCCTTTTTTTGCAGCGATGACAAAAACCCTCGGTCGGGATTGCGGCACCCAGCAGGCGGCGTCCAGAACGATCGCGCCAACCATGTAGCCCAGATTCGTCAATGACGCGTGAAGCGCCCTGTAATGTTCACCGCCTTTGTTCGAAACCAGCCCGACTACATTTTCCGCAACAAGAATCGGCGGTTTTTCAGGCATCTCCCGCAAGACCCTCAGCCAATGCCAGACCAAGCCGCTCCGAGAGGCGCCTATCCCCTGAAGTTTCCCCGCCAGTGAGAGATCCTGGCAAGGAAAACTGGCCCAGGCCAGGGTTGCATGAGGAAGACTTTCACCTTCGACCACCTCGATAGAACCTTGGAGAAATTGATCTTTGGGATGGTTCGCCCTATAAACTTTCGTCTTCAGAGCGCATATGTCGTTCGCCCAAACAGCATGAAATCGATCCTTCAATCCCTCGGTGACCAAGCCGCTGCCTGCAAAGAAATCCAAGAAATCAAAGTGTGTACTCATATGCAAATCCATGTCGTCCCCCCCTCAAAATGGCTGTGAAATTCCCAAGTCTCAACATATAGAGGATTTTCCAACGCATCATACTACCTGTTGTGAAACATGACAAGCCAAACAGCTTTTACTCATCAGCACCATTAGACGCTTCCGGAGTGTCGAAATATGTCGCAGATCGATCAAATTGACTGCATAAGCTTGAAAAGGGATATGGCGCCAGTTCCCCGCCGAGCCAACCACGGAGGCTTTGCAGCGAAAGAAGAACGGCCAAAAAGGAGACGATCGAAAAGGGCTACTTTCCCGAAAAAGCAGCCTGTCCCCTTTTCCTCTGTTGTCACTGGCCCAATGTGACCACGCTGCCGGTGGCGATGTTCTGGTCCGGTCCCGCATTCGCCGCGGGAGCGTGATTCGAATCGTCGCCGCTTGCCGGGATCAGGATACAAAAAATCAGACTGAGAATGAAAGACCGCATAAGCGGCCCTTCCATCGGGAGGGACAACAGCCAGAAGACGAAAAGTCCGAACGCGATGGCGGACTGAAGGGAACTCCGGGAATGGGAAGCCGGTTTTCCTGAAATTTTCAAATTATCTGGCAGACCATTGGGCAGGCTTTGCATGGCCTTTTCCTAAGGATCCGTCATTGCGGGACAGTCGGTTTGACCCCGCCAAAATACAACACCTATGACGAAAGGCACCACATTTTTTTCAGTTCGCACTCCCCAGCCGTCGCCGGAGCAGGTAATACTTTCGGCTAAAATGGTACTGATTCTGTGGCCCATTGACGCGGAAGTGTCGGTCAAGCCCAATGCCCTTGGAATCGAGTCGTTCTGCGGCCGCGCGGCATGCGATCATAACCCGCCGCTGGAGCGGATCGCGGCGTTAGTTGTGGTCGAGCGCCGCCGAGGCCGCTCAACGGCAGCCTGCCCCTTTCCATTCATCAAACCCGCCTACACCACCTGCTCCATCCCCCAGACCCCGCAGGGACAAATTCCCGCGCAGATGCCGCAGCCGATGCAGAGGTGGTCGTCGGAGACATATTCGTACTTTCCGTTCTCCAGCTCCAGCCGCCGGATGGCGCCTTCGGGGCAGGCCTCGAGGCACATGGAGCAGTCCCGGCAGGTGCCGCAGGAGAGGCAGCGGCTCGATTCGTCTTTTGCGTCGCCCACACAGAAGCGACCCCGGTTGCGGGGGCGGAAGAGCTCTTTGCCGAGGCACTTCTGGAGGATCATCTCCGGCTTCAATTTAGGTGACATTTCGCCGCCGGAGAGGAAGACATCGATCTGTTCCGCCGCCTCGCGTCCTGCGCCGATGGCGTGGGTGAGGAGCCCCGGCTGGATCGAATCACCGATGGCGAAGACCCCCGCCGCCCGGGCAACCTGAAAACAGCCGTCGACATCGACCATTCCTCTGTCGGTCAACCATTCCCGAGGGACGTAGGAGAGATCCGGACGTTCGCCGATGGCGATGATCACCGTGTCCGCCTCGATCAGCCGTCCATCCTTGGTATGCACTCCCTTTTCGTCGACCTTATCCGTAAAAACAGGCCAGAGGATTTCTCCTCCCAGCGCCTTCACGTGGTCGATTTCCTTTTTATAGGCGGCGGGACGCTGGATGTCGATGGAAGTCACCTTTTTGGCCCCCATGGCATAGGCGCCGAGGCACACGTCCATTCCCGCGTTTCCCGCGCCGAGCACCACGACCTTCTCACCGACGGCGGGACGGCCTCCCGCATTGATTTCCTTGAGAAAATCCAGACCCTTCACCAGTCGCTCATGGCCCGGAAAGGGAATCACCACTGGATTGTGCGCTCCGGTTGCGAGAACCACGGCATCGCTCTCTGCCCGAATTTGCTCGAATAGAGGAGCGTCCACTTTTGTCCCGGTGCGAAAATTCACACCCATGGCTCTGAAACGCCCGATTTCCGTCTGGAGGACTTCGGCGGGCAGCCGCTCGGAAGGGATGACCTGGCGCAGCTTGCCTCCGACTTCCTCATCCGATTCGTAAACGCTCACCGCATGTCCCCGCAGCCGCAGCTGCCAGGCGGCCGATAGTCCGCCGGGTCCGCCGCCGATCACCGCCACCTTTTTACCCGAGGCGGCTTTGGGGGCGGGCGATGCGGCTTCCAGGGACAACCGCCCCAGCTCCTTCATGGCCACAGGGTGATCGAGGAACTGCCGGGTGCAGGCGTCCATGCACAGGTTGGGGCACACTTCGCCGCAGACCGAGCCGGGGAAGGGGGAGTACTGAAGGACCAGCTCCAGCGCCTCTTTGACTTTCCCCTGGCGCAGGAGGTTGAGCCGGTCCTGGGTGGGGATGGCGCTCGGGCAGGAGGATTCGCAGGGCGCTGCATATCGCTTGTCCTGCCAGTGGGGGATTTTCAGACGGTCCTCCCCGGTGTTCACCAGCCCCGCCACGTAGTCGTAGTCGTCGTGGACCACATCGCCGAAAATGCCTCCTTCCACCCATTTGTTCAGGCGGAATTCGTGAATGGTGGGGCGGCTGTGAACCCTGCGTTCTTCATAGGTTTTGGCGACGATTTTCTTCCATCGGGAGAATTCAGTCAGGGTGTCGAGCAGTTCCGGGCGCCTGATTTTACCAAGGAAAACAGGCATGTTCTCCGAAAGGAATCGGCGGTCCGCATCATCAAGGTCCAGGAGCCAGACATCATCGGAGAGACGCGAGACGGGACCTCGCACGTAGATCACCCCACCGACCATGCCCATGCAGGTCCGCTCCCCGAGAACCGAAGGAAGATCCTCGCAATTCAGGCCGCAGATCACGCCGATGCCTCCCCCCATGAATTCGAAGGAGAAGGAGCCGGTATTTTTCAGTACCCAGAATTCAGGGGCATCGAAGGCCGGATCGTGTTTCATCAGCGATCCCGAGCGGGCGCCGGCGCGGCCCGCGACGTAGATTTTTCCGCTGGCGGCGCAATGGGCGGTCGTGTCCCCGCCGTCGCCCAGAATGGTCAACTCGGCGCCTGCGTTCAGCCACCCCGCATCGGCGGGAGCACTCCCCTCCACGAGGATTTCGGTGCCGTCCAGCCCGAAAGCCCCGACCCTCTGGCCGGGATTTCTGACACGGAACTTCAGCGGAGAGCCGTCTTCGGTCCAGAGCGGTCCCCCTACGTCATGGTGTCCCGAGGAGAGAACCTCGAACTCAGTCTCCCCCTCCTCCAGAGCGGCATAGATCTTCTGCAGCAGTTGCTGGGTGGAGATTCGTCTTTTATTGTCGTCGAAGCCGATGATTTGGGCAGGCATGGCAAAAACCTCTAATTTGGAATTTTGAGTTATGAGATTTGAGTTAACTTAAACCTCGCAACTAAGAACTCAAAATTGTCTTAACAAACGTATTGAATCTGCAATCGTTCCGCGGCCGCCTTGTCGGTGGCCACCAGGGCGTCGGAGCGGCCGACGGGAAGCGATGAGTTGCCGATGGGGGCCATGAGCTTCTTGAACTCCTGATCCATGGCCAGGAAATAGTTGACGATGTTCTGGGCCGCCTTTTCCGGGTCGAGCCGATGGGCCAGCTGGGGCTCCTGGGTGGTGATCCCGACCGGACAGAGGCCCGTATTGCAGGCGTTGCAGCGGCCCATGTCGTTTCCGACGCATCCCGCCATCTGCAGGATGAGCTTGCCGGTGAATACGCCATTGGCGCCGAGGCACATCATCTTGAAGGCATCCGCCGCCAGGTCGCCGGTTTTGCCGAGTCCACCGGCAGCCCACAGGGGAATCTGGCCTTGACGTCCCTGGGCTACCGCGGCCAGGTAGCAGTCGCGCAGCTTGCTCACGATGGGGTGTCCGGTATGGTCGAGGGAAACCTCGTGGGCCGCGCCGGTGCCGCCGTCGATCCCGTCGAGAAAAAAGCCGCCGACGATGTTATAGGGATCGCGCACCAGGTTGTTGAACACCGAGACGCTGGTAGCGCTCGCGGCCACCTTGATGGCGACGGGCACGCGAAACTTGAAGGCGGCGTTGAAGGAGAGGAACATCTTCTGGACGCTCTCCTCGATGGAGTAGAGCCCCTGGTGATTGGGGGGCGAGAGCAGGTCCGCTTTGGGAACTCCCCGGATGGCCTGGATGTGCTCGGCCACCTTCTGCGCCATGAGAAGGCCGCCGTCGCCCGGTTTGGCGCCCTGGCCGATCTTGATAAGGACCCCCGCTGGATCCTCCACCATGTGCGGCATGGCCTTGACGATGCGGTTCCAGCCGAAATGCCCGGAAGCGATCTGCAGGATCGAATACTTCAGATATCGGCTCTTGAGAAGCCGCAGGGGCATGCCGCCTTCCCCGGAGCACATGCGCACGGGAAGACCGCATTCCTCGTTCAGGTAGGCCGTAGCCATGGCTACCGCTTCCCACATGCGCCAGGAAAGGGCCCCGATGGACATATCGCCGATGATGACGGGATAGATCCAGCGCACCGGAGGCGACTGGCCCACGGTTTTCAGTTTTCCATTCTCGTCCACCTGGAAGGGAAGCTGCTTTGGGGACAGAATACGGCCGAAGGGGGCAAGCATGTCAAAGGTATGTCTCTGGGCATCCAGGCTGGGGTCGGTCATCTGGGAAATTCGCCCTACCCGGATTTTGTCAAGGGTCCGGGTGTTGGACTCCAGGTTTTTCCTTCCGCCGCGTTTGATGGAATCCCCTCCCAGGCAGCGGGTGATGATGGGGTGCCGGGTATCGGGATTGCGCTCCGGTTTTATGGCATCGTTGGGACAGATTTTCTCGCAGATGCCGCACCCCCGGCAGTAATTCTGGATGGAGCGCGCCTGCCGGATAACCGGTACGGCGGAGAAGCGCTGCTTTGGTTCGGGATAGTCGCTCTCGGACCACACGAGGCGTCTTCGCTCGACTTTCGGTTCGATCGCCCGGAAGGAGCAAGCCGCCACGCAGGAGCCGCACAAGGTGCAGCGAGAGGCATCGTACCGGATCTTCCAGGGGAGGTCATTGGGGGTAACGTCGTTGACTCTCATTGCTTCCATCGCTGGACCTCCAGGTTGTCGCCGATAAACACGATTTCACGCTCATCGGGATAGATGTCGGTCTCCCAGTTCCGTCCGGGAAGAATTTCGTTGATTCCGCAGACTTCCGAAGAAACCACCACCGTGTCCTCCGTGCGTCCCACCACCACCGGTCGCAGTTTTTTGGCGTCACAGCAGGTGAAGAGGGAATTGTCTGGAAGCACCCCGATGATCGTATTCGGGCCATTGATCTCAAGATGGGCAAGAGACTGGCGAATGGCCAGAAGCTGTTCGCGATCATCCCGCATCTCGATGTCCTCGAAGGACAGGGGTGTAATGACATGTTTGTAATAGATCAGCGGCCACTTCAGTTCCCGGTGTACATAGTGAAGCGAGTAGAGGAAACACTGGGAATCGGATTCGAAGCCGATATAGCCGCGATGAAGCTCGCGCTGCATCTCCACGTTTTTCAGATAAAAGGTATTCTCGCCGTTTGCCAGTGCCGTATATCCCTGGAGAAAGAAGGGATGGGCGGCATAACGGACGATATCGTAGTTGGTATTCTGCCGGCACTGCGCGGTGATCACCCTGGCGGTGAAGTTGTCGTCCGGCTCCCACAATTTGAAATAGGTGCCTATGTCCCGGGGGTCGCCGATTTCCTTCAGGGTAACCACGTCGGGCCAGAACGAATAGACGAACCCTTTCTCGTCCTCCTCCAGAGCCCTCAGGGTCAGACGGATATCGAGCAGGAGTTCCTCTTTTTCTTCCTTTGAAGCCTTTTTGTAAGGGCGAGGATAATCGAACGTCTCGAAAACGTAATTCGGCATGGCAATGATGTCCAGCCCGGGGCGGTTCTCCGTTTCGGGAACCCATTGAAGCACCCTCTGAAAGCCCGCGGCATGCAGGATGTCCTCGGCGATCTTCAATCCCTCATCGGTACAGGCCATCGACAGTGTCGGCAGATGCTTGTATCCCTCGAAGATTCCTCCCAGGTCATGCATGACCATGGCGAATCCGGAGTTGTCATGCCCTTTCTGCTGGGATTGCATGAGGAGAAGGGCCTGGCTCGGGTGAATATAGTTGCGGCTTTTAATGGCTCCGATACGACACATGCCGGTTACCTCCAAAACTCTGTATTTCTGATCTGCAGGATTGCAAAAAGATGGAATTCAACAGTTAAGCAAATTTTGTGCCCCAAAAATATAAAAAGAAAATCTTCATCATGATATATTTGTAAAATGTTGAATTTATAGGAATAATAAGGGAGTCCATCCTTAAAATAAATATTAAACTCAGTAAATAGAGGGCGAAAAAGGACTTTCCTGGGGGAGTCTTTACTCTGTGGGAGTAGTATCGCTACTCAAAAAAAGTGGCCGGCGTCCCAATGCGGGAAGCCGGCCCGTCGCAGGCAGTTAGGCTAGTGACCATCCGGTAACCATGGGAAGCACAAATGCAGTTTTCGATCTGGAAACGAGCAATTTTTCGCAAGGTCAAGGAAATCAAGGATTTGAGCGGAGGCGTAGTACTTTACGCCGCACAATCAAATCCGCGGATTGACGCTGAGATTGCGGAAAAGGGCCGTTTCCAGACGAAAACTAGAGGTTGTATCCTGTTTCGGAATGGGCGGTCTGGTCGAGTCCTCTTCGTTCATCCTCGTCCGGGACGCGAAGCCCCATGGTTGCCTTGAGGATCACCAGAAGAAGGGAAGTCATGACCGCGGCGTAAAGACCCGCTGCGACAACCCCGAGGAGCTGAATTCCCAACTGGAGGAAGTTCCCGGAGAGCAGCCCCGTCGCGCCCACAGAAGCGAAAACGCCCGTGGCAACCGCACCGAATGCTCCCCCCACCCCATGTACGCCGAAGGCATCCAGGGAGTCGTCATAGCCCAGTCGGTGCTTCATCATGACTCCTCCGTAGCAGACCCCTCCTGCCATCAACCCCATCACAAGGGCCCATCCCGGAGTCACGAATCCGGCGGCGGGGGTGATGACCACCAGCCCTGCCACGATTCCCGAAGCGGCCCCGAGCGCGCTGGGTTTTCCGCCCTTCAACCATTCAAAAAGCATCCAGGAGAGGGCTCCGGCGGCCGCCGCAGCCTGCGTGGTGGTGAATGCCAGAGCGGCACTTCCCCCCGCGGTGAGAGCGCTTCCGGCATTGAAGCCGAACCAGCCGAACCACAGCAGACCAGCCCCAAGGAGAGTCATGGGCAGATTGTGGGGAAAGATGTGCTCCTGAGGGAATCCCCTCCGTCGACCGAGAAAAAAAGCCGCCACCAGCGCCGATATCCCGGAGGAGAGGTGCACGACCGTTCCGCCTGCGAAATCCAGAGCGCCCATCTCGAGCAGCCACCCGCCATCGCCCCAGACCCAGTGGGCCAGGGGATCGTAAACCAGAGTGGCCCACAGGAGGATGAAGACGCAGTAGGTGCTGAATTTCATCCTTTCGGCCACCGCGCCGGAAATCAGTGCCGGAGTGATGATTGCGAACATTCCCTGAAACATGACAAAAACGTAGGTCGGAATGGTTCCTGAGAGCGTCTCGGGCATGATTCCGAAAAGGAAAACATTGTCCAGTCCTCCGACAAACAAACCGGAGCCGCCGAACGCCAGGGAATAGCCGATGACAATCCACTGGACGCCTATGATGGCCATGGCGGCGAAGGTGTGCATGAGGGTGGAAAGCACGTTCTTGCTCCGGACCATGCCACCGTAGAACAGGGCAAGGCCCGGAAGCATGAGCAGAACGAGTGCGGAGGAAACCAGCATCCATGCGGTATCCCCCGAATTAAGCTCTTCGGCAAGGGCGGGGAAAGGAACGACAAGCAGCGGCAGAAGAAAAATGGCGCACGGACGTGCGGAGAAGGAAATCATTTGTGAGCCTCCAGTAGAGATAATGTTCTTGTCCCGGAGAATGTAGAGCAAGGGGCGTGCCGTGCAAAATCGTTCAGTATTCAGGAGCTTTGGATTGGAGGGGGGCAGATCCTGCAGAAAAATGCCTGTTTTTTGAGCAGGAGTTGATGGAAAGACAGGCGGAAAATCCAGAAACGGACGTGGGTCAGGGAAATGGTTGTCGGACCCGCGGGGGCGGCCGTGAACTTCTTCCTTTCGGCAGCGGACGGGGAGATCTGTTTCCGGTCTTCGATGAGCACTGAATGCAACCTGAGGCGCCGGACGCTTGATTCAATCGCCATCCTTCAAAGCTTCTGTATTTGCACCCCGAGGACCCGTACCAATCGTCTCCAGAAAATTTCTCCAGGCGTCCCAATAAGATTCTCCCCCGACATGGAACGTATCGTTGTGACCGGCGCCCTCAATGAGGTGAAATGTTTTCGGCTCGTTCGCTCTCTGGAAGAGCTGCCGGGCCATTTCCTCGGGGACGATCCGATCACTGTCTCCCTGAAGGACAAGAAGCGGGACGCGGATGCGGTCCATTTTTGAGAGGCTGTCGAAACGGGCGCCGACCGCCCAGCCCGCGAGCGGATAGAGCAGGGGATAGTGGTGACGCCCCACGGCGCCGATGGAGGGGAAGGGTGTTTCGAGCGCCAGCCCCGAAGGGGGGGCCTCCAGGGCGAGCTGGACGGCCGCCGCGGCGCCAAGAGAACGTCCGAAATAGATCATCCGCTCCGTCGTCCATCCGCGCGACTCCAGCCACTTCCACGCGCCTCGGGCGTCCTGGTAAATTCCGGCCTCACTCGGTTTCCCATCGCTCTTTCCATAGCCGCGGTAATCGAAAATGAAAACGGAAACTCCGAGTCGATCATGAAACAGGCGCAGGTTCTCCAGACGGTGGGAGATGTTTCCCGCATTCCCATGAAAAAAAAGGACCAGAGGCTTTTCGGTTTTTCCGGGAACATACCAGCCGTGCAGGGAGACTTCATCGGAGGCGGCGAAGATGACCTCTTTATAAGGCAGGCCGACGGAACCGGGGGTGCTGGACAATGTGCGTTCAGGAAAAAAAATGAACTGGTTTTCGAACATGGCATCTGCCTTCCCGCAAAACAGAATTGAAATTGATGCCAGAATGATCCAGACGATCTTCGTTTCTCTGCAGCCCCTCATCTTTCAACCTGCTTGTCACCTGCGCCATGTGGAAGGAAAGAAAAGGACCAGAACCGTAAAAAGCTCGAGGCGGCCCATGAGCATGCACAGGATGAGCACTCCCTTGCCGAAGGGGGCGATATGGCTGTAGGTGTCGACCGCCCCCACGGAACCGATACCGGGACCGACGTTTCCCAGGGTGGCCACTACCGATGCGCCCGCCGAGACCACGTCCATTCCCGAGGCGGCCATCAGGAACGAGGCGATGACGAAAACGCCGATGTATAAGGCGAAAAAACCGAGGATGGACTGCATGACCTCCTGGTTCACCGGAGCGTCCCCAAGTTTGACCAGGCGGACCGCCCGGGGATGGATCATGCGATAGAGCTGGACCTGGGCATGTTTGAAGAGCAGCAGTACCCGGGCGATTTTCATCCCGCCTGCCGTAGAGCCGGCGCAGCCGCCAACAAACATAAGAAAAACAAGAACGTACAGGATCAGTACAGACCAGGTTTCATAGTCCGCGGTGACGTACCCGGTGGTGGTGAGAATGGAGGTGGCCTGAAAAGCGCTGTAGCGCAGGCTCTCCCAGAAGGAGCCGTAGACCGAACCGTAGTTGAAGGCGGTCATGACCGAGATCGCCCCGATGAGCAGGAAGAGATAAAAGAGAAATTCCTCGTTTTGAAAATAACCCTTGGGACGCCCGCGAAGGGCCTGGTAGTGCATCGCGAAGTTTACGCCCGCCAGAAACATGAAAAAAGTGATCACACCATCGATGAAGGCGCTGTCGAAGCCTCCCACCGAAGCATTCAAGGTGGAAAAGCCGCCGCTGGACATGGTGGTGAAGGAATGATTGAGGGCCTGGAAGAAATCCATACCTCCGGCCATCAGGAGAAGAGTCTCCATAAAGGTCAGCAGGACGTAGACCCCCCAGAGCAGCTTGGCCGTATCCTGGATGCGGGGTTTGAGCCGGTCGGCCGTGGGGCCGGGCACTTCAGCCCTGAAGAGCTGCATCCCCCCGACCCCCAGCATCGGCAGAATGGCCAGGGAAAGAACGATGAATCCCATCCCGCCGAGCCACTGGGTGAGGGATCGCCACAACAGAACGCTTTCGGCGATCGTTTCGATATCGTCGAGAATGGTGGCGCCAGTGGTGGTGAAGCCGCTCATTGTTTCAAAACAGGCATCCAGCAGAGAAGGGATGGCGCCGCTGAAGACGAAAGGAAGCGCTCCGAAGAGGCAGAAGAAACTCCAGGTGAAGGTCACCACCGCAAAGCCTTCGCGGACGGAGAGTTCGTCCTTTATCGTTTTGCAGGTAAATAGAAGAATTGCACCGGTTCCTCCGGTAATAATGGCCGAAAGGGCGAATGCCCCGGCGGCTCCGTCTTTGAAATAGAAGGAAAATAAAATGGGGATCAGCAGGGTGCCGGCCAGGCAGACGAGGAGAACGCCGCTGATGTAGAAAAGAAATCGGATATTCATTTAGGTAAAAAACTTCTCGATTCGGGCCAAAGCGCCCGGCAGGGCGAAAATCACGACGCGATCGCCGGACTCGAGGCGGCTCTCCCCGGTGGGAATCTCGTAGTTTTCTCCACGAACGATCGCTCCGATGATCGCTCCCTGAGGAAAATGAAGGTCCTTCAGCGGAACACCGATGATGCTGTCCTTCTTCACGAGAATTTCCAGGACCTCGGAATTGCTTCCTTCCAGTGTCGCCAGGGAGATTACCTCGCTGCGGCGCACGTACTTGAGAATCGTGTTCGCCGCCGCCAGTCGCGATGAGATGCAGACATTGATGCCCAGGGTCGGCGCCAGGTTCAGAAGCTCGGGTTTGTTGATCAGGGCCAGCGTGCGGCCGGCGCCGTACTGGCGTGCAAGAAGGGAGCAGAGGATGTTCGTTTCGTCCTTGCTGGTGACCGCGATGAAGATATCGGCGTGCTCGATGCCTTCTTCCGAGAGAGTGCGCATGTCGGTTCCCTCGGCATGCAGAACGAGGGTCTTTTTGAGTTTGGCCGAGAGGACCTCGCACCGTTTCTCGTCCCGGTCTACCAGCTTAACCTCGAAATTACTGTGTTCGAGGTGCCTGGCGATATGAAGGCCAATGCGGCCTCCGCCGAGAATGAATGCCCGGGAACCCTTTTTTTTCTGCTCCGTCCCCTCTTCGAGGTGCAGCATGTACTGAATGGCCGGGAGGTCCTTCTGGTGTGCGAAGACGAAAATGCGGTCTCCCGCCTGTATCTTGTCATCCCCCCGGGGAATGATGGTTCGTCCATTCCGGGTGATTGCAGTCAGGAGGAAGCGGTACATTCCCCGGATCTCTCCCAGTTCCCGCAGGGTGAGATCGCAAAGGGGATTGTCTTCGCTGATCTGATAGCCGAGAAAATGAATCTGACCCTCGACGAACTCGGCAACATCGAAAACCCCGGAGCGGGTGGAGAGCGTCACCAGTTCCTCGGCCACGGCGTCATCCGGATTGATGAGCAGATCGATGCCGAGTTTTTCCTTTGAAAGGACGGCTCCCCGAGAGGTATATTCAATGCTCTTGATCCGGGCGATCCGTGTGGGCACCTCGTATTCCCGGGCCAGGAGACAGGCCAGAATATTCACCTCGTCAAGATCGGTGACGGCGATGAAGATCTCCGCCTCCTTGATCCCGGCCTGTTCGAGTATTTCGGCGCTGGCGCCATTGCCGAGAATTCCGAGAACATTCAGCCGGTCCTGGATGCGGCCCAGGTTCTCCTGGTTGCGGTCGACCAGCACGACCTCATGCCCTTCGAGCGAAAGACGTTCGCAGAGAAAATAGCCCACCTGTCCGGCGCCTATAATCAGAATTTTCATCGCGATCCGATCATTAATGGATTCCCCTCAGGTTCGAGTTCGGGACGCATCAAAATGGCACAAAATCCGATAATGTTCAAGATGTCCGAATCACGGAAGGGGAAGGTTGCGGATTGTCGTGGTTTTCGTTTAGACTTTCATGTGCACACAAGGGAGGTTTTCGTTTGGACGGATTCGAGATTTCAGAGGAACATCTGCGCCGGGAGCGAGCCCGCGCCCGGGAGCTGCGCAAGTCACAGTGGTGGAAAAATCGCATCGCCCGAGGCGTCTGTCATTATTGCGGCCGCCAGTTTGCTCCCGGGGAGTTGACTCTGGACCATGTCGTACCCCTGGTGCGGGGAGGGAGAAGCACCAGGGGCAACTGCGTACCGTCCTGCAAGGACTGCAACAACCGCAAGCAAAGCCTGCTTCCGATCGAGTGGGAGGAATATCTCAAAAAAATTAAAAGTGAGTGTTAACGGCAAGCGGCAAGCTGAACCTTGAACCTTGGGCCTCGTGCCCGCTTTACAGCTCCTCGAATTCGTCTTCCTCACTTTCAGATTCCTCTTCTTCGTTCTGCTCCTCGAAATCGTCATCCAGAAAACGTTCCAGAAATCTCCGGTTGTCACGGATACGTTTATCGATTTCCTTTTGAAGTTCCTCCAGATCCGGGAACCGGCTCTCATTTGAGTCCGGCTCATATCGCGTCTCCCGGTGAAAGGGGCGATCGGATTCTTCAGACATTCCTGACCTCCATGGTTTTGCGATAGATTTCCAGATAGCGCTGCGCCGAGCGGGTCCACGAAAAATCCTGGTTCATTCCCCGGCGCACCATCTTGAGCCAGGCACGGCGATCCTTGAACTGGACCAGGGCCCTGTCCAATGCCTGGATCAGCGCTGCCCCGGAGGCCTTTTTGAAACTGAAGCCATTGGCATTTTGCGAATTTTCCTCCGGATCCGTCACCGTATCGGCAAGTCCCCCTGTCCTGCGAACCAATGGCAGTGCGCCATAGCGCAGGGCGATGAGTTGGCCGAGTCCGCAGGGCTCGTACAGGCTGGGCATGAGAAACAGGTCGCTGCCGGCATAGATGCGGCGGGCAAGACTTTCATCGAATGCAAGATTGATCGAAACCTTCCCGGGAAACCGGTCCTGCATGCCGGCGAAGAACTCCATATGCTTTCTTTGGCCCGTGCCCAGGATGACCATCTGCAGATCGCGGTGCATCAGTTCTTCCCAGGCCTCTTCGAGGAGGCCCAATCCTTTTTGCGTATCCAGCCGAGTCACCATGGAGACGATCGGAATGCCTGAAGAGGTCTGCAGCCCCAGTTCTTTCTGGAGCATTTTCTTGTTGGTATTCTTTCCCCGGAGGTCGCTTGCTCCGTAGGGAGAGACCAGTGCGCTGTCCAGTCCCGGGTCCCAGAGCTTGTCGTCCAGCCCGTTCAGGATGCCAAAGAGGTTCCTGCTGCGACGGGACAGCAGACCATCGAACCCGAATCCCATTTCCGGCGTCTGAATTTCCCGGCAATACGTCTCGGAAACGGTACTCAGCAGGTCGGAATATAGCACTCCGCCCTTAAGGAAGGAGATGTCCCCGAAATACTCGAGACCCTCCACGGACATCAGGGTGGGGGAGAGTCCGAGCGAGGACAGGGCCGAGGGTGGGAAGATGCCCTGATAGCCCAGATTGTGGATCGTCATCAGGGTTCCCATGGAGGAGTAGAAAGGATCGTCCCTGAATTCGGTCTTTAGCAGCACGGGAATAAGCCCGGTCTGCCAGTCGTTCAGATGAAGAACATCGGGGCGAAAATCCATTCGCCGCAGCAGGGCGAGGACGGCGCGGCAGAAAAATCCGAAACGTTGGGCGTTGTCGGGGTAATCTCCCTCTTCCGTTCCATAGAGGCCTTCCCGGTTGAAGTAATTCCGGTTTTCAATGAAGAAAAAGGGTAGCCCGTCAATGGAACTCTGTCTCAGAAGCCCCTTCTGAGCGGCCCCGTCGATGGTCACCTCCACGCTTTTGCGTCCCTTGCGAACGGAGTATCCCTTCTCCTCGATCGATTGATAGGAGGGAAGAATGACACGGATGTCGTGGCCCAGCCTGCGCAGCGTCAGGGGAAGAGAGCCTGCGACATCTGCGAGTCCTCCCGTTTTGGCGAAGGGGGCCGCTTCTGAGGTGACGAAAAGAATTTTCATGAATCCGCCTTTAAGACGATTTATATAATGCTTCCCGGGTTTCCGGACGGATACTAATTAACTTTGAAAAAGCAAGGTCACGGGAGCGAATTTATAAATTTTTCCATTTGATACCCGGACCTTTCCGCCGCATCGAGGATTCCGGACAGATATGCACATTCTTCCGTCAGATATTCCAGCCGTTCGGCTTCTTCCTTCTCAATGGGAAGCGCCGTCACGATGGAGGTGAAAAACCTCCAGAAAGTGATGGTTTCCAATCGCTCCTTATTAAACCACAATATGCCATTGTGCCAGTTGGAGCCGAGGAAAAGCTGAACCCGCGAATCCCGGAACATCTCCGGCAACGCATCTTCCAGGCTTTCCGGTGAAGTGGTTGCACTCCGCTGGTTTCGGACGAGAGTCTCAACCAGCAGGACTTCGCCGGCTGCTTCCCAGTCGGGAAGATGGAAGGGGGCTTCGGCGCTTCCAAGGATTTCCTGGAGGACGAAGCTCAGCAGGAACTCCTCCATCCATTCGGCCGAGCGCTCGGGAACTTCATCCGTCCCGCCCAACTCTCCAATCCGACGGAGCAATGCCCAGGGAAGAACAATCCTCAGGAAACGGTCCTGGCCTCCGATCTTATCGTCCGCCCGGGGAGGCAGACCTTCGCGCCAGCGGGCGATGGCCTCCCGCTCCCGGCGGGAGCGGCTCTTCATGCCGGCCAGCAGACGGATGGCCTCGAGATCCTCCCGCAGTCCCTTTTCCAGAGGTCTGATCTCTTCGTCTGCTCTCGCGAAAACTTTCAGCTCCCGATAAAATTTTCCGGCCGTCTCCAGAAAATCGAAAACCTCCGCGGATTTTTTCCAACGGCTCTCGGGCAAGTGGATGGCACGGCCCATCTTCTCGAGACGTTCCGGTGAGACGGTCCGGCGGAAAGAGTCGAGCAGCGGAGCGTACTTTCGCTTCTTCCATTCCAGATCGAGATTCTCGACGGGGCGTCCTTGCAGCGTGTTGCAGATTTCCCTCCACAGCCCCTCTTCATCGAAGATTTCACGAAAATCGAGGAAAGTATAATACTGATAGGGGCCGAGGGAAAGATGAAATCCATTGTTCCTCAGATCCCTTCCATGACGAAGATACTCCATTCCGGTGCGATAATCCCTGAATCGGTAATAGATTCGGCCCTCGTCCTGCCGAAAGTCGAGCGCTTCACCCATATTTGGTCGGATGGTTGTCTGCCCTCCGGAGGAATCCTTGATCATTTTCGGAACGGATTCCCCGATGAAACCTTCAGTTGCTCCCGGGGAATTGTTGTAGATCACCAGGGTTCGTTCTTCCCCCCAGCGATTGCTGTAGGCAAAGACATCCTCATTCACGTGATCGCCGGTCTGAAAATCGTACAGGACAAACTGTTCCGAGCCGCTGAACAGGTGCCGGCGGCGCATCAGGGGAAAGATCTGATTGACGTGATGGCGGACCATGGCCTCGTCGATCTTCTCGTCCCAATAGGGCCTGCGGAATTCCATCCCGTATTTTTCCCGCAGACCTTCGACCTGTCCATGTCCGAACATGGGGAGGCCGGGCATGGTGACCAGAAGCACCGATACGCCGAAGAACTTGTCTCCCGTCCCGAATTGTTCCACCGCCGTGGCCTCGTCGGGGTTGTTCATGAAGTTGACGAAGCGCTTGATGATCTCGGGATTGAAATCAAGAATGTTTTTGAGGACGCTCCTGTACTTGGCATTGTCCTCTGTTTTCAGCATGTTCATGAAGGCGCTGTTGTAGACCCGGTGCATCCCCAGCGTCCGGACGAAGTAGCCTTCCATCAGCCAGAAAGCCTCGGCCAGGAGGAGGGTGTCGGGAACTTCGGCGGCCACACGGTCCACCACCTCCCGCCAGAATTCCTCGGGGAAAACCCGTTCGAATTCTTCGCGGCTCATCGAGTGTTCCGCCCGGCTGGGAACGCCGGCGGCGCCCCCGGGCTGTGGAAACCAAAGGCGTTGATAGTGTTTCTTGGCCAGCGTCATCGCCGCGTCGAAACGGATGATCCGGAAGGTGCGCGCCACGTGGAGAATGGTGCGGATCATCGCCTCGCGCACTTCGGGGATCAAAAAATTGAGCTGAGCGGTGTCGTTCCAGGGGAGATGAGTCCCGTCATTTCCGTGATAGATGAACCTTTCTCTTCCGCTACGGCGATCCACATGCTTGAAAACAACCGCTGCGTCGGTGTGGTTCCAGTAGCCGTCCTCGATGTAGATTCCGAGATTGCTGTCTTCCGAGAGATCGGCGCCGGAGAAGCGGTACGACGGATACGGAGGATAATCCATCTGAACAAACCAGTCGGGGTGCTCTCTTGTCCAGCGGGAATAAATCCCCGTGTGGTTCGGGACGACATCGCACCCCAGGCGAATGCCCCGTCGGGAACACCGTTCCCGGAGATCGGCCAGTGCTTCCTCGCCCCCGAGATCCCGTGCCACCACATAGTCGTACAGAGAATAGGCTGAGGAGACCGCCTCGGGATTGCCCATGATCTGCTTGATTTTCTGGGAGGCGGGAGAACGTTCGAAGATTCCGATCAGCCAGAGACCGGTGAAGCCCCATCTTCCAAGGGTGTCGAGTTCCTCGTCGGGGATCTGGTCGAGACGTGTAATGGGGCGGCCGTATCGTTCGGTAAGCTGATGGAGCCAAACGTATATGGTCTTGGCGATCAGTACCACATTGGACATCCAGTCCGCATCGGGAGAAAAACGCTCCGGTTCCTCATAACTGAAATCGGTGGCGCGGGGTCCGAACCGGGGTACCGGTATCGGTCCGGGCTCGAAGCCGCGCATCACCTGCTCTTCCTTCAGAATGTCCAGTCCTGTCTGGATCCCTTGAAGAAGCTCCGGAGGCAGGAAATCCGACCAGTTGCGCCGGATGTAATCGAGCTGTCCAGAGAGAGAATTGGGTGAATTCTGGATGGGCATGGCAAGGATTTCGAACAGTGAGCGCCCCATCAATCCGGGAATCGCCTTGTCCCTCAGATGTTCATCGATCTCGGAGAGAAGCCTCTGGTAGGGACAGAAGCGCCGCAGGTCGGAATCGTCGAACAGCTCTACGGCGTCGGCGGCCGCCGGATTGGACATTTGCGTGGCCAGGACGAAGAGCTCGACAATGGTCAGATTTCTGTTTCCACTGCCGCCGTCTCCTCGCAGGAAGTCCTCGAAAGTTTTTCCCTCGCGCACGGCGGAGGGGGGGTACAGGCGCACGAATCCTTCCATTGCAGGCGCCAGGCCGGACAGAGAAATGGGCCGTTCTGCGATCTCGAGACGGTCCAGCCCGATCCGGCAGTGCCTTTTCCCGAGATAGCTCTCGGCCATCAATCGGAAGGTCGTATTCAAAAGGCCCAGCAGATTGAGCTGACCGGCGGTTGTGGGTCTTCCGGGTTTCTTTTTCTGAAGGGCGTCGGCCAATTTCATGATCGGGTAATGCCGGGATGGCGCCGTCCGGAAATCCAGGCTCGAAAGGTCGAGATCCTTCCACGCACTGGCAGAGAATTGGATGGAAAGAGGAAAATACGTCGTTCGGTTCTGATCGGAATTCATAATCATTATTTATTCCTGTGAAAATCGGTAAATGATGTCGAAGGGCTCATCGAGTGCAGAAATATTCACTTCCCTCAGGAAGGCGGCAGCGGGTTCAGGCGGCATGGGATTTACCTGAAATCCCGAACCCCATTCGAGTCCTGTAATTTTTGTAAGTCGGGGGATCATTTCCAGATGCCAATGATAACAGCCAGGAAGTCCATTTGCGTTCTCCTCCGCCTGCGGGGGTGGAGGGGCGGTGTGGAGGATGAAGTTGTAGGAAGGATCTCTCAGCAGCTTTTTCAGACGCTGCAGCACATCCTTCAGGGCCGACGCTAACGATGCCATCTCCTGGTCGGTAATCCGGGAGAAATCATGGCAATGCACCAGTGGAAAAATGCGCATTTCAAAGGGAAACCCCGATGCATACGGCGCAAAGGCGATGAAGTGTTCATTCTCCAGGATAATCCGCTCGCCCTCGGCCCTTTCCTGTCGCAGCATGGCGCACAGAAGGCAGTCTCCTTCGCTTTCGTGGAATTCCCGACATGCTTCGATTTCGGCGGCCGTAACCGGCGGGACCACGGGAACGGCAATCAGTTGAGAATGGGAATGGGAGATTCCCTCGCCGGCCTCCTCCCCATAATTCTTGAAGAGGAGAACATAGCGTAAACGATCATCCCCGCGCAGTGCGAGCATACGCGCACGGTAGGCGAAAAGAACATTGACGATTTCTCCGGGAGAGAGATCCGCAAGCCCGCGTTCATGGTCCGGCGTCTCGATGATGATTTCATGGACGCCGACGCCCTCCATGCTCCGGAAAAGGCCGCGGCTCCGCTCATCTGGCCGTCCCTCCGCATTCAGAACCGGATACTTGTTCGGGATGACGCGCACCTGCCATCCCGGAGTGTCGGCAGGACTGCTTTCCGGACGGACCACGAAAACTTCGGGACTCGTTTTTTCCTCTTTTCCATAACAGAAAGGGCAGACGGAGAGAATCCGAGGTTTCCGCTCCCGAAAAAAATCTCGGGGGATGCGGCCTTTTTCATGGGCCATGATGATCCAGTTCTTTTTCAGAGGATCCCATCGGAGCTCAGACACGGAGATTCCTTTCCTTCAGTTTTTCAGAGGCATAAAAGCAGCTTTCAGGCTGCCCCAGCATTCCCGCTCTTCATCAGGCCAGTTCCCGTTTCCATTCCTCCACTTTTCGCCGGTATGTTTCAATCAACTGATCAGCCTGTTCTGCATCCGCCGCATCCGCGATGATATGGGCGATCGGGCGGTGCTGATCGGGCAGGAAAAGAACCCAATCCCCGCCCATGTGAACTTTCACCCCGTCGATGAATGTGGCTTCCCGATCAACCGAATCCTCGCTCATTTTTCGCATGAGTCCACCCTTGTGCTCCCAGGAGCAGGGTACCTGGATCTGCCGGTAAGCCCTCTGTGGGAGTTCTTCGCGGATCCGGTTCAGGGACAATCCGGTTTTGCCAAGAAGTTCCAGTGTTTTCGCTACAGTGAAAAGCGCGTCGAAATTCGCCTGAAAGGCCGGAAAGGCGAACCGTCCGTCAATGGCGGCAGAAAACTGAACTCCGCGTTCGGCGGCCGCCTCCACCAGGGATCGGCCGTCCGATTTTGTCCGTCGGATCTTCAGGCCGGACTCCCGGGCCACTTCATCGATGATCGACGGCGCCTGGATGGGAAGAACAATCGCTCCCAGGGATTCCGCTTTGCAGACCAGGGCCGAAAGCGTGACAAGGGCTTCGAGATCGGAGAATTCTCCCCCCTTTTCATCCACCAGGCGCACACGCTCTCCCGAGGGTCCCATCCAGAATCCGGCGGTGGCTTCCAGCGTCACCACGATGCGGGAGAGCTGGTCCATGGCCCGGCGGACCTGCTCCGGGGTGTTGACGTTTTCCATCTCCGTGGCCTGGGAATTGAGTTCGATGACTTCGCATCCGAGTTCGTTGAGAATTCCTGGCAGCAGATTGCCCGCGGGAGAGTGGTTAAGATCGAGTACGATTTTCGGCGCCGTTTTTCTCAGTACTTCCCGATTCAGAGACCTCAGGAAGCCTTCCCGGTAGAAGTCGTAGATACGGGGCAGCTCCGAAATTCCGCCCGGCTCGGAGTAGTGTACCCGTCGGAAGTTTTCCTTGTAAAAAACCCTTTCGATTCCTTTTGTGGTCGAGGAGGAGACCTCGACGCCTTCGGCGTCGAAAAAAATGATTTCCGTGGCCGCGGGGTCCTCGGGGGATTGACGGAAATGGATTCCTCCCGTTTCACCGAAGGTCGTCAGTTTGTACCGGAGAACGGGAAGAGAAATCATCTTGGTGTCCCGAACGTTCACTCCCGCGGAAAGCAGTCCGCCCACAAAGGATCGCTTCAGCATGCGGGAGGCGCGTATGGCGTCCCGGCCGGCAAGCACAAAGGAATCCTTGGGGAGGGTGGAGCCGTAGGCGGCTCCCAGCTTCGCCGTGAACTCCGGGGTCAGCTCCACATTGGTCAAGCCCCTGACCTCGGCGCCCTCGAAGAGGCTCTTTCGCCATTTTTCGCCCCAGATCAGGTTGGTGGTGACGGTAGACCCCCCCTCCACCTCTTTGCGAGGCCAGATCTTCACGTCCTGCTTGATCAGCGCACCGTCTCCGATGGTGGTTTCATCCCCGATAATCGCGCCCTCTTCCACGACGATTCCCTGTCCGGCGCGGATATTATGGCAGAGCACCGCCCCCTTGATTCGGGAGCCCTTTTTGACGTAGACATTGTCCCAGAGGATGGCATCTTCAAGCTCCACTCCGTCCTCGATGATGCAGTTGCGCCCCACGACGCAGTTTTTCAGCCTTGCCAGTCCCTGAACGTGGGTATTGTCCCCGAGGACCACCATCTCCTCCAGGTTTGAAAGGTTCTGAACGGCAACGAGAGTCTCCACCCCCAGATAAATATCCCGGTCCTTCACCTTCTTTTCCCGGATGTCCACCTTGACCTTTTTGCTCGCGATATCATGGCAGGCCGCCAGATAGGCATCGGTGTTGCCGATGTCGGCCCAATAGCCGCTCAGATTGCAGCCATACAGGGGCGCTCCTTCTTCGAGCATTTTCGGAAAAATATCCTTGGACCAGTCCCGGTTTTCTCCCTCCGGAATAAGATCCAGGACCTCCGGCTCCAGAACGTAAATCCCGGTATTGATGGTATCGGAAAAGACCTCGCCCCATCCCGGTTTTTCCAGAAATTTAGTGACGCGCCCCTGCTTGTCGGTGATCACCACCCCGAACTGCAGAGGATCCTTGACGGAAGTCAGAGTGATGGTCGCTCTGGAATGGTTCGCTTCGTGGCAGGCGATGACCTTGGAAAGGTCGAAATCGGTCAGCAGATCGCCGCTGATGATCAGAAATCGTTTGTCCAGAAACTTGGCCGCGGCTTTGACCGCACCCGCCGTGCCATAATCCTCCAGCGGCGTTACGTAGGTAATATTCACGCCGAATTCGCTGCCGTCTCCGAAAAAATTCTTTATAATCTCCGGTTGATGGTACAGGAGCAGAACCAGATCGTTGATTCCATGTTTTTTCAGCAGATCGATGATATGGAGCATGATGGGCCGGTTGATCAGGGGGATCATCGGTTTGGGCAGATTGATTGTCAGGGGATGAATGCGGGTACCGAATCCCCCCGCCATCAGAACAGCTTTCATGAAATCGGTTCTCCTATATTTGATGAAGTCGCTGATTCAAAATCACACCATGGTGGATGAGGGTCTGATGAGGTTTTTATCAGATGACTATCCGTATTTCTCCGCGTGTCATTGTTTTTGAGATGTGGTTCTCCGTGCCTCCGGATCTCCATAAGAAATTATTTTCGTTTCTCCAGCAGGCGACGGATCTCCTGTTTCAGTTCGGTCAGGTCGGAACTCTTGACGACATAGGCGTCGGCCAGCCAGGAGGAGAAGTCTTCCTTATAGCTGCCGAAAGCGGTGCAGAGAATGACCGGCATCTCCTTTCTTTCCTGGATAATGTTCTGCAGGATCTGCAGTCCGCTTTCCCCCCGCATCTGTATGTCGAGGACCACCAGGTCGAACTCCCGGTTCTCGAGCAGTTGAGCGGCTTCCGCCCCTGTTCCGGCGGTTTCCACTTCATAGCCCTGGTCTTCAAGTTCGTCGGCATACAGGCGGCGTATTTCCCGTTCATCGTCCACTACCAGCAAGCGGGCCATGTTGTTCTTCCTCCATGGATAATTTTAGCGAAATCTGGAAAGTGCTTCCTCGACCTTCGGTGCTCCGGATTGTGAAACCGGCTCCGTGTCCTTCCAGTATGCGGGCGCACAGGGACAGCCCAAGGCCGCTGCCAATGTCTTTGGTGGAGAAAAAGGGTGATGTAATTCCCTTGATCGTCTCCGGGCCCATTCCCGGGCCGGAATCGGACAGCAGAATGAGCAGTTCGTCATCGGAGCGGAGGGTTCGAATCTCCAGAGTTCCGCCCCGGGGCATCGCTTCCAAGCTGTTGTTGATGATGCTTCGCAGGCAGTACGTCATCTTTTTGTAATCCAGCCTGACGGGAGGCAGCGTGGAGTCGAGATCGAGTCGGCACTCCATTCCGTTCCGCTCGAAATCATCCTGCAGTGCCACATAAACCCCGGTTATGAGCTGGTTGACGTCCCAGAGATCAAATGTCGGATGCAGGGACTCGGAATAATTGAGCACTTCCTGGAGAACCTCCTCCAGTCGCTTCGCCTCCCCGATGATCGACTCGATATAATGCCTCTTCGAATCATCGGGAGGCGTATTCTTGATCAGCGTCCGGGCGAACCCCCCGATAATGGTCAGGGGATTTCGAATCGAATGGGCGATATTGGAGGTGATCTTCCCCACGAGGGCCATTTTCTCCATACGGAGAATAATCTCCTGCTGTTCCTTGAGGCGACGGTTGGCATCGGTGAGCTTGGTCAATTCCTCCTGAAGGCGTTCGTAGAGGGCGGCCCGTTCAATGGCGAAGGAGACCGGCAGGGCAAAGGTCTCCAGCGAGTGGAGATCGTCCGTGGTGATCGGTTGTCCGTTGATGATGTTGTCGGCCATCAGCAGGCCGATGCGGCGGTTGCGGCTGATCAGCGGAACCAGGATCATCTCATGAACTTCGAGCGCTTCGACCTGTCCCGGGTCGATATCCGGCTCCATGTAAAGATCCTGAACATGGCTGGATTTCTGTTCGTTCAAGGTGCGCACGAACAGATGATTACTGCGGCTCAGGGGAACGGAAAGTTTCTCCAGGAGATCCTGAAAACGGGCCTTTTCGGCACTCATCTTCATTTCGAAAAAGGTCTGTGCCAGTTCCCGAAGCGAATGGTTCTTCTCCTCGAGCTCCTTCCATATGCGCGCCGCGTCCTCCCTGCGTCGGGGACCGACGGCAAAATGTCCTTTGAGGTTCTGCCTTTCTTTGTCCACCAACAGCAGAATCGCCCGGTTGAGTCCAAAGCCCTCCCCGGCGGTAACCGCCGTCAGAGCCATGGCGATGACCTCGTCCACGTCCATGGAGGTCTGGAGAACAAGGCTCACCTCGTGAAGAAACTTGATCTCTCGGTTTCGCACCTCCACCTGACCGTTCAGCAGTCGATTCCGGATCCTCAACTCCTGCAGATCCTCCATGAGGTAGGGAAGGATTTCGGCCAGGCTATCCGGATCCTTCCTCAACCTGCGGACATCCTCCATGAACCGCGGACATTCCAGACAGTACTGGAGAACGCGATTCTTGCGGTTCAGGAGAAGATCCGCATTGGCGTCCCGAATGAAGGGACATTCCTCCGGTCCTATCTGTTCCTTATGCCAGCAGCAACTCGGTTCCATAACGTCGTCCGAAAAATATCCCTGGTCCGCAGGGGACGAAAAGCCCGGTAAAAACAGCCAAAGTATATCAGTCGTCGGGTGTTATGCAATGAATGAAGCATGGGAATAAAGAAAGGATTAATGAAGCGGGTTGGAAAGAGGTCGCCATTGCAGGTCTGAGATGAGAGGCGGCGGAAAAGGTCTTGCTCCGCTCCGGCCCATGGTGGCATAGTCGAGGCATGGAACGCGAGAAACACTACAATATCTTCTCCGCACATCTCAAACGACACTTCGGAGTGCGGGTGCACAAGATTTCAGTGGATGGGGGATTTTCCTGCCCCAACCGCGGAAGCACCAGATCGCGGCAGGGATGCGTGTTCTGCGATCCGGGGGGGTCGGGCGCGGTGGGCATCGATCGTGAGTCTCCGGTATCAGAGCAGATAGAGCGCGGAAAGCGGGTAATGATCCGCAAGTACAAAGCGGAGCGTTTTCTCGCCTATTTTCAACCTTTTTCCAATACTTATGCTCCGGTTGAACGACTGCGCCGCCTGTACGACGAGGCCCTTGGAGTGGAAGGGGTGGTGGGACTCGCTGTCGGCACCCGCCCAGACTGTCTGCCCCCCGAGGTATGCGATCTGCTGTACGAATACCACCGCCGCACCTACTTCTGGCTCGAGCTCGGGCTGCAGAGCACCCATGACGCCACGCTGAAAAGGCTGAGGCGAGGGCATGATTACGAAGAATTCCTGCGCGCTCATGAATCGGCCCGTGACAGAGGTCTGCGGGTCTGCGTCCATGTGGTCCTTGGACTTCCCGGGGAAGGACAAAGGGAGATGATGGAGACCGCTGATGAAATGGCGCGGCTGCGGGTGGATGGTATCAAAATTCACCTGCTCCACGTCCTGAAGGGGACGCCTCTCGGCGATCTTTTCGAAAAGGACGGTTTCAAGATTCTGGAGCAGGAAGAATACGTCGGACTGGCGGCCGATTTTTTAGAGAGGCTTCACCCTGAGACGCTCATCCATCGCCTGACCGGCGACGGACCGCGAGACCTGCTGCTGGCGCCTTTGTGGTCGCTGAAAAAATGGGAAGTTCTCAATGCCATTGACGATGAGCTGGAGCGCCGGGGAACGCATCAGGGAAGCGGGTATTCCGTCCGCGGGCAAAATTGTGATCCGGCAATCCCTCGCTGAACGATCCGCCGGAAAATGAGGCCGGAGGGATCAGGATGAGCGACTCAGGCGGATTTCAGCCGCAGGGCGGGAAAGGTTGTCGGCGCCGCCCCAGGAGATGAGGAGCAGGGAGGCCCAGATGATGCCGATGATGAGTACGAGGATTCTTGCCATGCCGCGCAAGATATAGAATTTCGCGCTGAGAATCAATAAGTTATTTTTCTTCCCCGCCTGACTATTTTTGTAACTTGCCTTATGCCGTGTCGCTATGCTATCCCTTCCCGGTCCAAGGTCCAAGGTCCAAGGTCCGAGGTCCGAGACCCGAGACCCGAGACCCGAGACCCGAGACCCGAGACCCGAGATCAAATCCATTCAAATTCCTGACTCATTTTCTTCAGATGTTCCCATGGATCTGTCTTTTCTAAACGATCAGCAACGCGCAGCGGTGCGCCATACAGAGGGAGCGCTTCTTCTTCTGGCGGGCGCCGGATCCGGTAAAACCCGTGTGATCACCTGTCGCATCGCGTACCTTTTGAAGGAAAAAAGAGTGCCTGCCGAGCAGATCGTCGCCGCGACCTTCACCAACAAGGCCGCTCGGGAAATGAAAGAGCGCGTTGTGGCGCAGGTCGGCGCAGGCGCATGCCGGGGCATGATCATTTCGACCTTTCATTCTCTTGGCCTGCGGTTGCTCCGAGATGATATCGGCAAGCTGGGCTACAAAAGCAACTTTTCCATCTACGGAGGTTCCGATCAGATCCGACTGGTGCGGGATCTCCTGCAGGAAGTCGGAATCAAAATGGATGCAGAGGCGGTTCTGGGACGGATTTCCGGGGCCAAGAATCGTCTGCTTCCTCCGGGAGCGAAGGCGCCGTCGAGCGAAGATCCCGTCGATCTCGCCGCGGCGGGAATCTACCCTCGCTACCAGAGAGCTCTAAAAGCCTTCAACGCCCTTGATTTTGATGACATTCTCATGCTGACCGTACGGCTTCTCGAGGAGCACCCCCCCGTGTTGCGCAAAATCCGGAAGCGGTTTCGGTATTTGATGGTGGACGAATATCAGGACACCAATCTTGCCCAATACCGCCTTCTGCATCTGCTATGCGCCGAACATGGAAACCTGTGCGTGGTAGGAGACGACGACCAGTCCATTTACGGATGGCGTGGCGCCGAGCCGGAAAACATCCTGGATTTCGAAAAGGACTATCCCGGAGCGCAAATTATAAAACTGGAAGAGAATTATCGTTCCTCCGGGCGTATCCTCAAGGTGGCCAACGCCCTGATCCGCCACAATGCAAAAAGACGGGAGAAGGTGCTGTGGACTTCCGGTCCGGAGGGACCACCCGTCGATTACATTTCATGCGAGGACGGAGAGGATGAAGCCCGGATGGTGGTGGAGAGGATTCACGCCGAACGCTTCCGGCAGAAGATGGAATACAGGGATTTTGCCGTTCTCTACCGCACAAACATACAGTCCCGCGCTTTTGAGGAGCAGCTTCGGTACGAGAACATCCCCTATGTCCTCATCGGAGGGCAGCAGTTTTTTGACAGAAAAGAAGTCAAGGACGTTCTGGCGTACTTCAAGGTACTTGTCAATCCGCTTGACGAGGTCAATCTGCTGAGAATACTCAACTGGCCACGTCGGGGAATCGGCGAAACCTCGGCCGACCGGTTGATCCGGGCCTCCGCCGATCGGGAGGTTCCTCTTTGGGATGTGCTGAGCGATCCCTTCGGAATCCCGGATCTGGGGGAAAAAACAGTGCAGGCTCTTCAGCAGTTCACGGGCATTCTGGAGAACTACAGGCGCCGCTTCCGGCAACCGGGCTTTCTGGCCGAAACCGGACGGCGTTTTATAAAAGATCTCGGCATCGAGGACGAACTCTACCGCACGGCCGAGGACCCCGCCCGGGGAAGACGGCGGGCGGAAAACGTCGAGGAGGTGCTCAACGCCCTGGCGACTTACGAGGAAAGAGAGCCGCTGCCGACTCTGGCCGGATTTCTGGAGAAGGTCTCCCTGCTCGACAGGGATGAGCCTGTTCGGTCCAGCAAGGAAACAAAACTGGCAAAGGACGCCGTTGTTCTGATGAGCCTGCATTCGAGCAAGGGCCTGGAATTCCCCTGCGTCTTTCTGGTGGGAATGGAGGAGGATTTTCTTCCGCACAGGAAATCCGCTGGGGAATTCTTCGATGTGGACGAGGAGCGCCGCCTCTGCTATGTCGGCATTACCCGGGCCCGGCGCAAACTCATCTTCCTGAACGCCGCCCGGCGGAGGAAGTTCGGCAAGCTCAGAACGAGGGAACCGAGTCGATTCCTAGGAGAAATCCCCCCGGAACTTCTGGAAAAAGGCCCCGATGGCGGAAAATCCGAACTCTCGCCAGGGGAGCAGGAAAAAACGGCTGCAAGCTTCTTCGCCGGCATCAAAGCTCTTCTGGAGGATTGAGCGACAGCTGTTTCATGCACAATGTTTTGCCATGGTAAAATCCTTCACGGTCTCATCGCTCTTTTCAAATTTCCCCCCACTTCGTTTTTCCGCTTTACCCGTATCCATCCGAAACGAAAATACTTCCGGTTTTCGGACATAAACCAGCAAGTCATCCCTTGGCCGCCCCTCGCCCGGGAGGGGCGATGCCGTTGGGTGCTGACGAATTGATTTGCGAGATTCATGAACCGGATTCCGAAAAAGTAGGGGTCAAAATTCCTGTCCTGAGGGGGAATCAGAGAACAAATGTAGCCTTCGATATCGGTTGGAGCAGAGTTCAGTCATTTGACGCAGACAGTAAGCTATTTAACTGAAAGAACTCTCCATCAAAACACCTAATTGACTGCTTCCCGGAGTTTCCGCCCCAGAAAATCAGAGCGAATCCAAATCCTTCCATCGATTCGGCATGTTCATTTAAGGTCTTAAACATTTGGTACATTTGATGCTATTCATTTTATTTGGTTTATTCAAGTCCGCACATTTAAAAAGTCTCAAACAAGCCCGGTTCACCTTATGAATTTGAAAGGGGGTGATTTGTAAATATCAGGTGTGAATCGTTCATGATTCAAATTCGTGCAGCCAAAACATTTGGGTGGTGGAGGCAACAAAGGAGATGGAGATGAAGAGGAGTCGCTTTTTGCGGTATGCCGTATTGGCCATGCTCTTGGTTTTTTCCCTTGTTTTCACCGGTTGTGAAGGTGACGATGGGAATGACGGGCGTGATGGCGTCGCCGGACCTGAAGGACCTGCCGGACCCACAGGCCCTGAAGGCCCTGAAGGCCCTGAAGGCCCTGAAGGCCCTGAAGGCCCTGAAGGCCCTGAAGGTGGGGAAGGTCCGACCGCTGCGGCTGTCGAGCCTGAATCCTGTTCAATCTGCCATGCCGGCGCCGGCGATGAACACCAGGCGTTCTATGATCAATTGAATCAGGCGGGCGTGATTGAAGTGTCGAATGTGAACTACACGAACGACAGCGCCAATGACATCGTCACCTTCGATATGACCAAGAATGGCGCAGCTTTTGATTGCACCCAGGTCCAGAACCTCAACATTTACTGGGTCGGGTACGACGGTGAAAGTTTCGTGATGGATCCCGCCGCACGGATGGCCATAAAGGGGACTCTGAGCGACAATGGCGCCGGCGGATGCACGAGCACCAACGCCCAGAGCGCCAATGGCAATCTCGACGCCCAGGATGGCCTTGTCGTCGTATATGGCTACGACGGGCTGGTCGACACACTGCCTCCCTCTCGCGTCAGGCAGGTGCAATTCCCCTAATGCGGCCCTGCTCGAGACAGGACCCAATGGCGTTGATTATGTCCCCGCCGCAACGAACGCAGGCTGCGAAAAATGCCACAGCGTGCCTTATCTCAAGCACGGCAACATCCTGGCCCAGGTTGAAAACGACCCTGCAACCGATTTTTATACCTGTAAGGCCTGTCATCTGGACAATGGAGCAGGGGGCCATTTCGAATGGCAGCTTCTGGTGGATAATCCCCAAGTAGCTGCCGAATTTCTGGCAAGGGCGGAAGTAGACGAGGATGCAGCGGTCGCCTGGCTGGAGACGGAACTGGGCGCCGACTTCGCGCAATACCAGTACAACACCAGCGTCATGGAGGACGTGCACCGCTCGCACGCCATGGAATTCCCCTATCCCCAGTCCATGGCCAACTGCGCCACCTGCCACGAAGGCAAACTGGATATCATCCTGGCGGACGAGAACTTCGTGTACCAGACCTGCCAGAGTTGCCATCCAATAACGGGTGGAACGGATCTGCCGGATGGCGATGGCAATTTCACGGTGGATACCACCGGCCTTGCTCTGGAAACCCTTCTTCCCGGCTTTCATACGCCGGATATGGTGTGCAGTGACTGCCACCAGTTCAGTGATTTTCACAACGGCTATGACCCGATCATCTACGCCGATGCCCAGGGCACCCGGTATTCCGACCTGATCAGCGTCTCCATCGATGGAGCGTCCCTGGCGGGCAACATCCTGACCATCAACTTCAGTGCGACCGGAACGGCGGGTGCTCTCGATGCCGTGAATATCGTACCCACCGTGTTGGTCGGACTGTACGGCTACGACACCAAGGATTACATCGTCGGTCCTCACGAACGTGACGCTGAACGGAACAGGCTGCTGGAATTTCCCGTAGATGGTGAAACCGTCAATCCGAGGTTCACGACCGTATCCGCCGCCAATGGCAGCTGGGAAGTGACGGCGGATCTCTCCATGTGGGCGGACATGATGGCCGACGGAACCGTCAGGCGCGCCGAAATCGCGGTCATGCCCGAACTGCAGAATGCGGACGGAGAGGTCATCGCCCTTGTCGCTCCCTCCCGCACCTTTGATCTGGGCGCCAATGCTTTCGATGATGGGTTCTATGGCGACATCGTGAAAGTCGAAGAGGGATGCAACAACTGTCACGACGCGCTCTCAACGACCTTCCATTCGCCCGACAGGGGCGGGAATATCGTCGTCTGCCGGCTGTGCCACATCACCAAGAGCGGCGGATCCCACCTGGAGATGCAGTCCAGGTCCATCGATTCCTATGCGCATTCGATCCATTCCATGCAGTATTTTGACTTCGGTGACATCGATTTCACCGATCCCGTGGAAGCTCTGGAATACGAGCACCACATCAACTTCCCGTATCCCACCCATGGAATTACCAACTGCGAGTCCTGCCACGTCGCGGGAACCTTCAATGTGCCGGATCAGTCCAGGTCGCTGTCCGGCATCCTTTCGGCATCGGATCCCAATGATACGATCGACAGGAATATCGGGACCGTGCCGAGCTACGTCACCGGGCCTGGTTCAAGAGCCTGCGGCGCGTGTCACCGGGCCGAATGGATCAACGAGGATCAGGCAGGAGAGCTGACTTCGTTCAACCAGCACACCAAGGCCTTCGGTTACCTGCTCGAGGATGGCGAAGGGGTTCTTGACACCGTGATCGAAAAAATCATGTCATTCTTTGAATAGGGGAAGTAATCCGAGGTGGGCTTCGGCCCACCTCGCCTCTCGAATGATAAGGCGGGCCTTTCGGGGTTCGCCTTTTTTGCGTCCTTTTATGGAGCGGTGGGGAAATGGCGCAGCCGGATTCAGTTATTTGGCGGTACCTGAAGGGGGGATGGCTGAAAAACCAGCGGATTGGCAATGATCATGGACAGACGCTTTCTCTACTGATTTCCAAGGCCATTGTGATTTCAAAGCCTTCGGTCCACATAAGGTGAATTCCTGAGTTTTGCCGGTTTTGGCACATTAACTGCTCTCCGATATGAACTCGTGTGTTCTTTGTATTTCCCCCCTTTTTAATAACCCGACCAAATAATCCGATCCTCTTTTTGCGGCCCGTGCGGATTTTGTGCAAAGACGATCTCCTCGGCGTGGTCTTCGGAGCGCCGCCAGGCGGTGGAAAATTGACAGGGCGCAGAAGCCCTGAAGTCGTACTTTGAGGTTTACGGGGGGTGCCCTGGCGGCCCCTGAAAAAAATGCCGGCAAGGTGCTTTTCTGCAAACAGGCTGTCGAGGTGGAAAGGGAACGGACCGCAGAGATGATTTATTCCCAGTATAAACTGCAATAGAAATTAAAGGCGGCCAATTTATTTGCAGAATTGTCTTGTGAAGAAAATTGCGATTCAGATACAGTTGTTTAACAGAAAGGAAAGATTGAACCTTGCTCCCGCAGTATTTTTTTAGTATATTTTCACGCTGGTGTTGTAATCTCCCCTTGGGCGTGAAACATGCAGCCTGTTTTCCTCCTGGATGACAACAAGAAAATTTTTTTTATTTCACTTTTCCCGTTAAATTTGATATAGATCTCGTATTTTTATCGTTGTGTCGCATCCGGTCCGAAACGTGAAGCCTGAATTTTTTAACTTTCAGTGACCGATGTAGTTTTAATCACGGAGGCAACATGAAAATCTGGCGGCGGATTTCCTTCTGCACTGCCATGGCCCTTCTGGCCCTGTGGCCGGTCGGCGTCGCGATCGGCGCCACGGTGTCCGGACGGTCCAGCACGGAATTGGAATGGTTTGATGATTCCGACGAGAATACGGCAGTACCTGTCTACCAGTACCTGCTGCTCAACGTGCAGGATCTTGGGATCGAAGGCCTGCACTTCAGATGTTATGGTCGTCTGGCTGATGATCTCGCCGACGAAGTCGATGTCGACAGCGAATTGTTCTATGCCTATCTGGAAAAGAACGATCTGCTGAAAAATCTGGATTTCCGTCTGGGTCGGCAGTTTATCTCCACTACCGCCGGCGCCTCCTTGATGGACGGCATCCGGCTCAATTATCGCGAACTCGGGCCATTGGAGGTCGAACTGTTCGGCGGCGGCGACGTCTCCTTTTATGAGGGCTACAATGCCGAGGACGTGGTCGCCGGCATTGAGGTTTCCGGACATTTCCTGACCAGTCTGAACCTTGGGGTCTCCTATCTTCAGAAGTGGGACGACGGCGATGTCGGCAACAGACTGATCGGTTTGGATGCCGCCTATGATTTCAAAAATCTGATGCAGCTTTACTCCGAGGCGCAATATGACTGGCTCGAGGATCGCGTCAGTTACTTCCTGGGTGGTTTCAGATATCACGGTAGTCCGAAGTGGTCCCTGCGGACCGAATACCTGTACAGTCTTCCTGTCTTCTCCGCAACCAGCATCTATTCCGTTTTCGCCGTTGACGAGTACCAGGAGGTGATGGCGGAGCTTACCTATCGTATCGATCCCCGTCTGCGCGTCTTCGGCCGGGTTTCGCGTGAAATCTATCAGTCTTTCGACGATGCCAATGTTTTCGAAGCGGGGATCGAGAAAATCCGAAGCGAGCGTTTCTCCGGCTATCTGGTGGGGACCTATCGGGATGACGAGGAGGGCCAGGATCTGCAGGGCTTGAAGGTTCGTGCAGCCTACCTCTTCGGGCAGAGCATTGAAGCCGGAGTCGGAGCCCATATTGACGTGCTGGAGCGCCGCCTCGACGATGATGACGACGAGACCACCAGCAGCCGCATCTGGGCCGACGGCACCTTGTTCCTGAGCAAGACGATAAACGTCCAGGGAAAAGTAGAGAGAGTCGAGAGCGACCTGTGGGACGAGTACTACCGCGGCCGCGTGCGCCTGAATATCTACTTTTAAGGGAATCGATTGATGATAAGGAGCCTGGATATGAAGCGTCTGTTATTTCTTTTGACCCTATCGGTTTGGGCCATCCCCGCCGTGGCGATAACCTTCGATCACGAGACGCATCTCGAGATTCTGGCCGATATGTCCTGCGCCACCTGTCATGTGGAAGGGACGGAAACGATTGTTCCCGATACCGCAGTTTGCCTCGAATGTCATGAGCAGGAATTCTTGAAAGAGATTGAATTCCCCGGCCTGAAGACCCACGGTCCCGTCTGGGCGCTCAATCATCGGCCCTTTGCCAAGATGAGCGATTTCGATTGCGCCGCCTGCCATCAGCAGGTCGACTGTCTGCAGTGCCACAAGTCGCGACCGGCCGACGAATTCGGCGAATGGGGCAACAACATGATCAACGTGCACCGCTCGGATTTCCACATCACCCATCCGATCGCCGCACGCACCGATCCACAGCTGTGCTCCAGCTGCCACGAGGCCCGTTTCTGCAGTGATTGCCACAACGATTTCAGAGCCGGTCGGTCCAGCGGTCCGTCGCACCGTCGCACCTTCGACCTCGGCTTGACGATGGGGGTCGCCGCCCATCCCGAAATCGAAGGGTCCGCGGGAATCCCCATTGATGTTACCGCCAATTGCGATGCCTGCCACACCCCCGGCTCCGTCGCCCCCGACTTCCATACCTGGGCCGGCGACCATAAACGCGAGGCGCGCAAGAACCTGGCGACCTGCCAGGCCTGTCATCCCGACGGCGACGTCTGCCTGCGGTGTCACAGTGACAGGGGGGGGAGCCCTGGTTTCAATCCCCACGGCAGGGGATGGGGGGATCGGGCAGACCGTCTGGAAGACGCCACCAACGGTAAGACCTGCCGCAGGTGCCACTGATTTTCACCGGCCGCGCCAGACCGGCAATGTCCTGGAGGATAGATTAATGCATCATGGAACACTACGCTTGATTCTTCTGGCCGGAATGATCCTCGCCCTGACCGCCTGCGGCAGCAGTCGCTCGGATGAGGACGGGGTGGATCTCGGGCCGGAATTTCTGGGGGTCGATGAAAACGGAATCGGCTATATAGGCTCCGACCGCTGCATCAGCTGTCATGACGGTCTGGGTATCGACGCTGAACAGGTCGATGCCTACCTCGGCAGTCCGCATGTTATTCACAGCACCGCCATCAACGCGGCCTCTTCCGCTTTCTGTCTGAACTGCCATGACCCTCTTGGCGACGGGGTGATTCTGGAGGGTTTCATCGACCCGGTAAATGTCCCCGAAAACGGCTTGGCTGCGATCAGCTGTGAATCCTGCCATGGCGCTGGCGGCGAACACTTCGGCGTCGGGCCGCTGCCGCGGCCAACCCCGGATTTCAAACTATGCGGAGAATGTCACACCAGTCTGCCCTCCGGACCTGCCGCGCATGCGGGAGAATTCGCCAATGGGATTCTGGAAGATTATACATCTGGAGTTCACGCAGCCACACTGCAGGGGAGGGCCTTCGCGGTCTGCAGCCGTTGCCATTCCGATGAGGGCTTCCGCCGCTTCGCGCAAGATACGGCCGGATTTACCGCCAGTCAGATAAGCGCTGTCCTGGCAGGCGCCACTCCGCCGGCAGATCCGTCGACGGTGCAGTGCCGGACCTGTCACGACAGCCACTCGGGCGAACTGCGGTCGACGGCGACTACTGCCGTTCCGGACGGTGCGACTGTCGTGCAGTATTCTCGGCAGTTCAATCTCTGTACAACCTGCCATCAGGTCTTTTTGACGGCTGATTTTGACGCAGTCTCCCAGGCCTTCACCTATGAACTCGATAGGGCGCGGCTACCGTTTCATGGCACAGCGGGCAACCCCCTGGACGACCCTAACAGCCTGCTGATCTGGGACACGCATTTTGCCAGCCCCGCCGACGGTATTTCCGGCTATGGCATCAATGCGGCCGATGAGGAAGCCTGCACCAGCTGCCATCATCCGCACAGCGGATCTTTGGAGTAGGACGTTATTTACTTTATCGATAGAGGAGGGCCGGTTGTGCCGCCTCTGAATTTTGGCTATGGCATGGAACTGCTGCTGAATGGGTCAGTGGCGGTTTCAAACTAAAGACTTTGCCGGGTAGTCTGCCACGGAATCACCTGCTCACCCGGCGATTTCAACACCCTCTTTTTTAAGGAGTAAAAGAATGAGAGAAGGAAGGAAATGGCTTCGTTTGCTCGTTTTCGGTCTGCTGGCGTGTACGCTGGCATTGGCCGGATGTTCGGGCGATGATGGAGACGACGGAATCGATGGCCAGCCCGGCCAGGATTTCCAGCTGCCCGCCGCGGAGCAAGCAGGCCTGCTGGCTTGTTCGACCTGCCACGGGACGAGTACGGCGGCTACGGAATGGGTGGATAGCAAGCATGCGATGAACTCGAGTCATTCGATCGCCAGCTGTGCGACCGCTTGTCACAACCCCTCCGGCGCCATGAACGAGATCGGGCCGGCCTTCGGTGTCACCCCCACGGGCACGGTTGTCGGTTGTGAAGACTGCCATGGCGCCGGCAGCAATCACGCCAATCTGCCTCTGCAGGAAGAAGTCGCCAATACGGCGCCCACTGCCGCTGTATGCGGCCAGTGCCACAATGGCGAGGGTGAACTGGCTCACCTGGACCATCATCCGTTCAATGAGCAGATCTACTCCCGCTATGCCGCCAGCGGCCATGGCAACAGCGACCACGGCGGCGGGTTCTGCGCAGCCTGTCACAGCCATCAGGGCGGCGTCTTCAACATCGAGTCGGGCCGCAAGATCAGCGTGCAGCAGTTGTTTGAAGAATACTCCATCGATACCGTTCCTTTCTGGTCGATGGAGCCAGAAACAGGCCTCCTGGACATGCAGTGCAACACCTGCCATGACCCGCACAAAGCCGATCTGCGTACGGAAGACACCGTTGATGCCGACGGCGTCGTCGTCTACTCGGCCGAGTTCAATCTCTGCACCAGCTGCCACATGATCGATCTGAATCCAACTCCCTCCTTGGAGCATGAGGGGCTGTACGAGTACGAGCTGACCGACGCTTACAGCGCCACCAGCCTTGTGGATGCCGACACCTCGACCTTCAAGGAAGTCGAACTGACCCCGTTCTACAATGCGGACGGGACCCTGCGCGAGACCCCTCGCGTGGTCTATGAGACCCAGGTTTTCTACCATGACAACACCCCGCACGGCGGTCGCAATTTCTCCGACACCCACTTTGCCGGACAGGTCGTCGGCCGTATCGCCGCCGTTGAAGAAGACGAAACTCAGATCGATCCTGTTGCTGTGACCGACGTTGAGGTGGCCGGCTACAACATCAACGCCGCCAACCCGGACGCCTGTACCGTCTGCCACGATCCGCACAGCGCCAACAAGGTGGAAGGTGAAGGCGGTTCCGCACAGGCCGCCAGCTTCGCCGAAGGCATTGGCGATTTCCACACCAATTACCTCGGCGATGCCCTGGGTCACGGCTGCCAGCCCTGCCATAACGGCCAGGAATCCTTCGTAACCTGGGTACGCGGCGGATCGATGCCTACTGCCCGCACTACCGATCCCATCTCCTGCCGCACCTGCCATGAGCTGGAGCAGGTTGGACAGGATGCAGAAGGAAATCCGGTTCTCGGAGATCCCACCGCGGTGCGAGCCTTTGCCGAAGGGCATGAGTTTGCCTTCAACAGTGGAGTTGTTGTTGACGTTGCCGATCTCGGTGTGAACCAGATCTGTTTCGAATGCCACAAAGGACGCACCCCGGCTCCGACCCCCGCGGATGAAGCCCTCCTGGTCAACGAATACGAAGACGACCTGAATGGGGACGATATCGACGAAGTCTATGTTGGAACGGAGAATCGTACATTCGCGTACCTGCACTATGCTCCGGGCTTCGCCACTCTCTTTGGTGACGAGTCCGGCATGGTACCCACCTATGACGGTACCTATGCCGGCAAGTTCGTGCATGGCGGCGGCGCTGTAGCGGGAACCGCGGCTGCCGATTTCGGCTGCGTCACTTGCCACAATGTTCACGACACCGACGGCAACAACGTCGTCCAGAACAAGATGGTCACCAGCGCCGACTGCGCAGGTTGCCACCAGGCAGGTGCCTTTGCCGATGCCTCTGCCCTCCAGGCTCGCACCGAGGCCTTCAGCGTACGTCTCCTCGAAACCCTTTTGGGGGTCTACCTGACGGCTGATGGAACGGCCGACCTGTATCCCCCGCTGCAGACCTTCATCGATGATCTGCAAGGCGCTGCCGACGATGCTACGCGGCTGGAAATGCTGGCCACCTATCTCGAAGGCCGTACTAATGTCGGTCCGAGCCTCGCGGCTGCCAAGGCGGCCACCGCCTGGAAAATCTTCACGTACGAAGACGGCGCTGTTCACGGCCCGAATGGCGTGCACGGTCATGGTGGCTCATGGGCACACAACAGCCGGTTTGCTCGCCAGGTCATGTTCGACGCCATCACGGATCTCGATGGGGACACCACTGGTCTGACCAGGCCGTAGGAAAGAAGTACTGTTCATCGATCCTATTGAATGCCCTGAAATCGGGCGGGGGCTTGTCCCCCGCCCTCTTTTTTTGGCACTTTCCCCTTTTTCTTTTCCCTTGCAATTCTTGTATTTTCTCAAGGGCCTGGTGTATTGTGGCGACGCAAACAGCTAAATTTTGAGATGGGAGAAATGAAGCGGCAGGAGATCAAGTACATCACGGCAGCCACGATGATCTTTGCCATCACCCTGCTGCTATTGGGGGAGTTGATGGCCCGATGGCTCGGGGTGACGGTGGTCTATGAATACGATTCCGCCCTGGGCTGGCGGCCAAAGGGGAATTTCGCCAGCCGAATCCCGGTGATCGATCAGTCGGGTGAAAAATATGTCGCGGATTATTCGACCAATGAATTCGGCTTCAGGGCTTTCGGCGACCTCGGAAACGAGAAAAAACGCATTCTGTTCGTGGGCGACTCCTGGACGGGGGACCCCAACACCTCGGACCAGGACGCGTATTTCGGTGTCGTCCAAAAAGAACTGCCCGTCGAAGTCTTCGCCATCGGCGGGGGCGGGTTCGGCACGCTCCAGGAACTGATGCTGGTCCAGGAATTTGCGAAGAAGATCAAGCCGGACATTTTTGTGCTGCAGTACTGCGACAACGATATTATCAATAACAGTTATTTCCTGGAGGGGCCGAGCATTACGCGCAGCCAGAAAAATTTTCGTCCTTACCGGGTTGACGGCGAGATCCGGTACAGGCTATCGGCAGATAAGCTCTACATCCTTCTCCATAGATACTCCAGGCTGTTCAGGACGCTCGATGCCTTGGTATCCACGGCGCAATACAAAATCTACAACAGCTATTACCCACCGCCCTACCAGGCATACAACGGGCTCGCCCCTGCCCGGTCGCCAGAGCAAAAGGCAGAGATCGCCGCGCAAAAAGACGCATCTGTCGTGACCACTCAATTTCTCATGTCGGAAATGAAGAGGGCTCTCCCCCCCACCACGAAACTTGTGACTTTTTCCGCGAGCAGCGACGATCCGGAGGAACTCCGAATTTGGCAATCCCTTGCCGGCAAAGCCGGTTTCATCGCATATCCGTCCGTATCGATGCGTGTGGAGCAGGCCGAAGCCAATGGGGAAATCGTCAGAGTCCGTGATGGGGCCCATTGGAATCGGCTGGGAAACAGAATCGCCGGGGAAGAACTGGCGGAAATTATCGCCAGAGACTTCCTGTGAAAAAGTGCGGTTGACGTACCTGTCAAACAGCTGCCATCTTATTCTTCCTTTTATCATAACCGTGCATGTTGTCCTTCGAGATCTGAATCTCGTTGAATGTGAACTGGACAAAAATGTTGTCGAAATCCACCCGAAAAAACCTTGATGTCCGACAGAACCTTCAGCGAGCGATGGGCAATACCGGCTGGATGATGGGTGATCAGGTGGCTCGCCAGGTGGTGGGCCTGCTGGTCGGCGTCTGGCTGGCCCGCTACCTCGGCCCGCAGCTGTTCGGCCAACTCAGCTATGCCTTCGCCGTGGTGTTGATCGTTTCGCCTGTCGCCATGCTGGCTCTGGATGCGATCTCCATCCGGCGCATGGCCCAGGACCCGGCCTGCAGGGATGAAGTCCTTGGGACGTCGTTCGTCCTGATGCTGGTTACCGGTGTGCTCGCTTACATCCTGACGATGGCAATGATACTGCTTGCCCGGCCCGATGATCGTCTTATTCACTGGCTGGTGGGCATCCTGGGGGCCAGCATGATCGTGCAGGCTTTCATCGCCATCGAATTCTGGTTCGAATCCCAGATGCAGTGGAAGTATACGGTCTACGCCAAGACATCGGCTTTCATGCTGGTCAATATCATTAAAATCGCACTGATTCTGATGAAGGCGCCGCTGATCGCTTTTGCCTGGATCGGCCTGGCGGAGACGATCGTCGGCTCGATAGGTTTGCTCATTGTCTATCGTTTCAGAGGCTTATCGATCAGGGCCTGGCGCTTCAGCCGGGCCGTTGCCAAAAAGTTGTTGCGTGACAGCTGGCCGCTGGTTTTTTCCACGATGTTGACCATGATTTATCTGCGGATCGACCAGATCATGATCGGCAACATGATCGGAAACGAGGAGCTGGGAGTTTATTCCGTGGCTGTGCGAATTTCGGAGGCATGGTACTTCATCCCGATGGTCATCAGTTCTTCCTTTTTTCCGATGATCGTAAAGACGGAAGCCTTCTCCGAGGAGCTTTTTTACACACAGATGCAGAAGCTCTACAACTGGATGGCTTTGCTGGCCTATGGGGTTGCTTTGCCCGTGGCTTTTTTTTCCGAGGAGATCATCACCATCCTTTTCTCTTCCGCCTACCAGGATGCCGCTCCGCTGCTCGCCATTTTAATCTGGACCGGCGTATTCACCAGTCTTGGCGCCGCCCGCGACGTTTTCATCCTTTCGAAGAACTGGACCCGGGTGAACCTGATCTCCATCGCCTTGGGATCTGCTCTGAATGTCGCGCTGAACTACGTTTTCATCCCTCGTTACGGCGCAATGGGGGCGGTTGCCGCAACCTTTATCTCCTACTGGTTTGCAATCCACGGTGCGTGTCTGCTCTTGAAACCGCTGAGAAAAACCGGCTGGATGATGACCAGGGCAATGATTTTTCCGAAGGTCTGGTGATGACGCATCTCGTGGATGAGCGACAAGTCCCTGATTTGGTGCGAAGAGACCTCACTTGAAATGGAGAGCCACCAGGTAGGAATTTCTTCGCCACAGGTTGAAAACTGCTTTCATGATGCGTTATGATGCACTGTTTACCCGGTCCCTGAAAATCACATTAAAATCGCACCAGAATTAGAAGCCAGATTAGAGAGCATGAGACTTTTTCACAGCCGCAAAAAACCCGAAAATACCGGTTCTTCCAAGAACAGGGACACCCAGCAAGCAAAGCCGCGCCTGCCCCTCTGGCAGGCGGTTCTGCTGCCCGTTGTCTCCGTCCTGGTCTTTTTCCTTTTGGCGGAAGGGGGGTTGGCCTTGTTCGGGGTTAGTCCGGTTCTGAACACCCAGGACCCTTTTGTCGGTTTTGCCTCCAATGTTCCCCTCTATGTGCCCGACCCCGGCTCGCCGGATATCCCTCGAATGATCACGGCACGGAACAAGCAACCCTATTTCAACCGGCAGAGTTTCCCTCGGGAAAAAGCATCGGACGCCTATCGAATTTTCACCCTGGGCGGTTCGACCACTTACGGTCGGCCTTATAACGACGCCACCTCTTTTACCGGATGGCTGCGGGAGCTTCTACCGTTGGTCGACGGCGGCAGGAGGTGGGAAGTGATCAACGCCGGCGGCATCAGTTATGCGAGTTACCGAGTCGCGCACCTGATGGAGGAACTGGTACATTACCAACCGGACCTTTTCATCGTTTATACGGGCCACAATGAGTTCCTCGAGGAACGGACCTACAGCGAAATAAAGGATATCTCACCCGTCATCCGATCCACCGTCGGTCTTTTGTCCCGGACCCGAACCTGGTCGGGCATGACCAGGGCGTTGCAGGGCCTGGGAATCTCCCCGCAGGCGGAGAATGTCGACCGTGACAAACTCTCCGGAGAAGTAAACGCCATACTTGATGAATCTGCCGGACTCGACCGCTATACGCGTGACGATTCCCTGGAGAAGAAGATTTTCGAACATTACCGGATCAGTCTCGAGCGCATGGCGGCGCTGGCCAGGTCGGTCGATGCGGAGATCATTTTCGTCACCCCCGCCTCGAGCCTGAACGACTGCGCCCCTTTCAAAAGCCAGCATACTGACGGGCTGGACCCTGAGAGCCGGCAGCATTCAGGGCAGCTGCTGGCCCAGGCAAAGGCGGCTATCGGGCAGGAAGAATGGGAGAACGCCCTCGACCTTCTCAACCGCGCAGTCGCGCTGGATCCCCGGCATGCTGAATTGCAGTACCGCCGTGGGCAAACCCTGCTCGCCCTGGAACGCTTCGAGAAGGCCGACGAGGCCCTGCGCCGGGCGCGTGACGAGGACGTCTGCCCATTGCGAGCGCTGACGCCGATGCGGCGGATCGTTACTCAAGTCGCTCAGGAGCAGGGAATGCAACTTGTCGACTATGTCGGTCTTCTCGAGCGCTCCATGCAGAAAGCCAAGGGACATCCCATCCCCGGCAAAGAGTTTTTTCTGGATCATGTTCACCCGACGATTGAAGGGCACAAACTGCTCGCGACGGAGCTTGTCAGGGCCATGGCGAATGAGGGAATTCTTCGGCCGGAACAGGGTTGGGAGGAAAAGGCGGTTTCCGTAGCCGAAGCCAGAATCGATGACAGGGTGGACGAGGTCGCCCACAGCCTGGCGCTGGCCAACCTGGCGAGGGTGTTGTTGTGGGCGGGAAAAGATGAGGAAGCCTCCAGGCTTGCAAGACAGGCCCGTGAAACCACGGTTGCTTCGGAACAGGTACAGGTCAGCTCTGCCAGTATTCTGACCTCCATCCTGGTTGAGAAGGGTCAGACGGATGAAGCGCTGGATCTGCTGTACGCGACCCTTGAAAATCTCCCTGGAGCGATTGAAATCCGAATGAAACTGGGACAATTTCTGATGGGCTCGAATTTCCGGGAATCGGAAAAGGCGGCAGCGAACCTGTTGTTGGTCTGCCAGCAGATGCCGAACCATGATGGTGCGCTGACGGCTTTAAGCCAGGTCATGGGCAGGAGAGGCCGGCTGGACGTTGCTTATGATTTGGCGGCAGAGGCCTTGCGCCAGAATCCCAAAAACATCAAGGCCCAAGCGATTCTGGAAAAAATTCCATCCCTCCTCAAGGGGAAAAATATCAGACCGCACTCTTTTCAGATTGAGTTGAAAGGCTATCCCTCCGGTGCGCCGCGCAAACTGGTTCAGATGCGGCAGATTTCCGGAGATCGCCTGATTCCCCATGGCATCGAGGTCGAATTTTACGAAAACGGCCGTCTCAAAAGTTTCAAGGATTTGGCAGGGGGAAAGATCAACGGCCAGTTCAAAACCTGGGGTGAGGATGGTGAAGAGCTGACGAGCACGGTCTATAAACAGGGAGTTCCACTCACTGACTGATATTTCGCGTTTAATATCCGCACGGGAATGTCGATCTGGATCTGCATGATCGGCGATTCCCGGCAATGGCATACGGATCATGACGATGCACGGCGATTCGTGAAATCTTCTTCCAAAAGGCTAAGCAGATGGATTTTTTAAAAGACCTCTGGGGTTTTCTCAATGTGCGAAAAAAATTCTGGCTATTGCCGATCATAACCGTTTTATTGCTCTTTGGCGTCTTGATCGTCATGACTGGAGGGTCTGCGATTGCGCCCTTTATTTACGCTATTTTCTAGAAAGGACCACGAATGATGCCGGAGGCGATCCTGGGTATCTCGGCATTTTATCACGACAGTGCAGCGGCCCTGATCATCGGTGGGGACATCGTCGCCGCCGCCCAGGAGGAGAGGTTTACCCGTAAAAAGCAGGATTCTGCCTTCCCGCATCATGCGATCAGCTATGTTCTGGATGAAGCGGGTCTGCAGTTCTCCGACATCTCACATGTCGTCTTTTATGACAAGCCGTACCTGAAATTCGAGAGGCTGCTCGAGACCTATCACAGTTTCGCGCCTCGGGGGCTGAAAAGCTTCCTGTCGGCCATCCCCGTGTGGGTCAAGGAAAAACTTTTCATGCGACAGATGTTGCGCAAGGAGTTTGAAAAGCTCGGTTGCGCCAACCCCGAACTGCTGTTTCCTGAACACCATCTCTCTCATGCTGCAAGCGCCTTCTATCCCTCCCCCTTCTCCGAAGCAGCCATCCTGACCGTTGACGGGGTCGGTGAGTGGGCGACCTGTACAATCGGCGCCGGCAATGGAAATCGGATCGAGATCTTGCGGGAACTCGATTTCCCCCATTCTTTGGGGCTGCTCTATTCGGCGTTTACCTATTACTGCGGATTCAAGGTCAACAGCGGCGAATACAAGCTGATGGGCCTGGCACCTTATGGAATTCCCGGTTCGACGCAGGTTGAAAAATGGAAGAGCCTGATTCTTGCCGAAATGATCGACCTTCGCGAGGATGGCTCTTTCCTGCTGAATATGGACTACTTCAATTACGCCACGGGTCTCACCATGTGCAACGATGCTGCCTGGGAGAGGCTTTTTGGTGTGCGGCGCCGGAAATCGGAAGCGGACCCTGACCAGAACACGATGAATCTTGCGTTGGCGATTCAGGAAGTCACCGAAGAGGTTGTTCTCCGGCTGGCAAAAACAGCCAGACAGCTGACCAAAAGCGATTATCTGGTGATGGCAGGAGGGGTGGCCCTGAATTGTGTGGCCAATGGCAAACTGCTGCGGTCAGGACTGTTCAAGGATCTCTGGATTCAGCCCGCCAGCGGCGATGCCGGTGGTGCGCTTGGTGCGGCCCTGGCGGGCTGGCACATCTCTCTCGATAAGCCGAGACAGCCGGTCCAGGGCGACAGGATGAAGGGCGTCCTGCTGGGTCCGGAGTACAGTGCCAAGGAGATAGGCAAGGTTGCCCGGCGTTTTCAGGCCTCTTGCCATTATTATGATGATTTTGCAATACTCTGTGAGGAGGTGGCCGATCTTCTCGATGCGGGTCAGGTGGTGGGCTGGTTCCAGGGCCGCATGGAATTTGGGCCGCGGGCGTTGGGCAACAGGAGTATTCTGGGCGATGCGCGACGTGCCGATATGCAGAAGAAGCTCAATCTGAAGATAAAATACCGGGAAGGATTTCGTCCCTTCGCCCCATCGGTCCTCGAGGAATGCTGCACTGAATATTTCCAGCTGGACCGGCCGTCCCCCTATATGATGCTGGTCGCCCGAGTGCAAGAAGAGAGATGCAATGCACTTCCCGAAGATCACTGTTCACAGCCACTTTACACGCGCCTCTACTACCAACGTTCCGATGTCCCGGCGGTTACCCATATCGATTATTCCGCGCGTATTCAGACCGTCAATAAGGCAGTGAACCCGCGTTACTGGCAGTTGATCGACACCTTCCGACAACGGACCGGCTATGGCGTCATCGTCAATACCAGCTTCAACGTACGGGGCGAACCCGTCGTCTGCACCCCGGAGCACGCCTACCGCTGCTTCATGGGGACTGAGATGGACGTCCTGGTCATGGGCGATTACCTGTTCAGGAAAGAAGAGCAACACCGCCACGAGGATCGAGAGTATTGGGGGCAAAAGTATGAACTTGATTAATGTTGAAAATCGGTTGAACCGTTGAATGCGCTTCGCGCTTTGAATCGTTGAATCGTAAAAAAACCAGTTGAACCGTTGAATGCGCTTCGCGCTTTGAATCGTTGAATCGAAAAAAACCAGTTGAACCGTTGACTGCGCTTCGCGCGTTGAATCGTTGAATTGGTTTCAACCGGTTTTCAACAGTTCAACAGGGGGGAACAAAATGCATCGGTACTTTTTTCCGTTCGAGAAGCTCGAAGTTTGGCAAGACTCTCGGCGATTGGTCACGGCGGTATATGCCTTGACGAGGAGCTTTCCGGTGGAAGAGAGATTTGGCCTGACGAGCCAGATGAACAGGGCGGCAATATCGGTGGCTTCGAACCTGGCGGAGGGAAGCGGCAGGACGAGCCTGAGAGACCAGGGGCACTTTTCGCAGCTAGCATACAGTTCGCTGATGGAGTTAGTATGCCAAATCAGCCTGGCATCAGACATCGGATTTACGACCTTGGAGCACACCGAAAAGCTGCGCCAGAATATCGACAGGTTGGCCAATAAAATAAATGCCTTGAGAAATTCACAACTGGCCCGTTCCAAAAAGTAAAAAAACCAGTTGAACCGTTGAATGCGCTTCGCGCGTTGAATCGTTGAATCGGTTCAACCGGTTTTCAACGGTTCAACAATTCAACGGTTCAACAATTCAACGATTCAACGATTCAACGATTCAACGATTCAACGATTCAACGATTCAACGATTCAACGATTCAACCGGTTTTCAACATTTAAACAGAAACCCACCGAGGCCTCCTTGATGAAATCCAACGACCATAAACTCGCCCCTGAACAGTGCAAGGATTCCGGACTCGCCCTGGTATTGCTTGGCCTGATCTGCTATCAGTTCTGGCCACGGCCCCTGATCATGTTGCTGACAATCATCTTCCTGCTTGCCGCCATGACCTACCCGCCAGTGTTCCGGCCCTTTGCCAAATTCTGGTTCGCCCTGAGTTCCCTGCTTGGCGCTGTTGTTTCCAAAATCCTTTTAACGATGATTTTCATTGTTCTGGTTCTTCCTGTCGGGCTGATGAGGCGGGCCATGGGAAAGGATGCCATGAAACTTCGCGATTGGAAGAAAAATAGCGCTTCGGTATTCCGCATCAGGGATCATACCTGCTCGGCGCAAGACCTTGAGAATCCCTACTGAGACGGGGATGTCGTCCCGCCTGACCTGGCCATGTTGAGCAAACCGCTGCAAACGAAACCTGTCCATTCGGTATCGGAGTTGGCGCCGTACCTTGACGGCTGGCGCACATTGGCGTCCGGCAGGCCGATGCGTTCCCCGGAATGGCTTCTCGGCTGGTGGAAAATTTATGCCTCGCCGGGTGACAAGTTAAACATTATCCTTGTTGTTGAGCCAGGAGGCGCCCTGGTCGGTCTGGCGCCGCTGTACCTGCAGAATGGCGGGACCTGTGCGACCTTTCGCGTGCTCGGCGCGCGTGACAACTGCACTCACCACACCGATTGGCTCTCCGCCGCCGGATGGGAGTCCAGGGTGGGCGGAGAAGTGGCTCTGTTCCTTCTTCGGTGCAGGCAGGACTGGAAGCGTCTGCTGTTCGAAGCGGTCGATGCCGATGCCGATGCACTCCATGCGACCGTGGCCCATCTGACCGAAAATGGCTGTCTTGGGCATCGGCGGCCGATCAACAGCTGCTGGAAAATAAGTTTGCCAGCCACCTGGGATGACTACCTGCTGATGCTCTCCAGATCCCTGCGAAAGCGGTGTCGAAAATTGCAGCGGCAGTTCTTCGATTCGGGTAAGATCAGGATTCGCCAGGTGGAGGAAGAGGCGGATCTCCGGGAGGGTTTCCAGACGCTGTTGGAGCTCCATGCGGATCGCTGGGGGAGCGCCGGTCAGCCGCTGGGGGTTTTCAGTGATCCGAAATTTCGAAAGTTTCATGAACTTATTTCGAAAGGATTGCTGGCTCAGAGCAAACTCAGACTGGCATGGCTGGAATACGAGGGAAAACCCATTGCCATTGAATATCAGTTCTTCGATGAAGAGACCGTCTATGCCTATCAGGCAGGATTGGACCTGTCGATGGACAAGTGTTCGCCCGGCAAATTGTCCATGATGGCCGCGATCCAGTTTGCTATTGCAAAAGGATGTAAGTCGTACGACCTGCTGGGAGGCGACGAACCGTACAAGGCGAATTGGCGGGCCGCCCCTGTCGCCCGACATGACCTGCGCGTCTGGAATGCGGGGATCAGGGCGCATCTGGAATGGGCCGGTTGGAGAGGATATTCGTGGGCTGTTCGACGGCTCAAACCGATCATCCCTCAGCGCCTTATCGCCATGGGTCTCAAGTTTATCCACGCTGCCGGAAAAGTTCGGATTCTCCGCCGGCGGAGCGCATAAAGCGGGCAAGCGGACACAAAGCAGGAAATTTATTTTCGGCGCCGGGCGGACGAAGGGGTTCCTGAGGTCCCTCCTGCAGAAGTTTACTTCGACCCGGGAGCAGCGGCCTTCCTCCGGAGCGGTTATGACCGAACTCTTGATTGCCGAAGAACACAGCCAGCTCTACGATTTGTGGATCGAACGTGGAATCCGGAACATTTCGGTCTGCCATATCGATTTTCACTGTGATATGCGCGGACTTCTCATCGAGCGTCGGCTCAGAAAGGCGCGATTCGTCTGGAAGCACGATCCTTCGATGAACCGGTTGGATTCGGGCAGTTTTCTCGCGCATGCCATTATGAAAGGAATCGTGAGCAGCCTCCGCTGGGTGCACGATGATTTCGGCGGCCGCAAGTGCGACAATTTGTATTGTGTGAAATATGAGACGGATTTTTCAGCGATCCCCTTTCTTGTCTTTGGCAGGAAGAGTTGGGTGCCGTTCAGTTTCTCCGAGCACAACTTTGTCGATTGGGGCGGATCGCACCCCGGCGAGGTCCTCAGCATCGATTGGGACGCTGTCGCCTACGTGGATTACGACGAGAGTCTCGTCCGTCGTTTGACGGCCGATATTCTGGACCGTGAATCCACCCCGGAGAGTATATTCGTGGCCCGCTCTCCAGAATATTGCCACCCTGACAGAGCTCTTTTTGATAACTTTATCACGGCTCTGGAAAAAAAGTTCAAGACTTTGGCCGTCTATCTGCCGCCCAAGGTTCATCCTCCGCTGGTCCTGACCAGATCATGGAATTTTTACCATCAGATCGAATTTCGCATGTTGAAAAAGATGAGAAAACGAGGAATTTATTGAGAATTTTTGGTGATATTTCCCTTAGAGGGAATGATAAAGCTGGAATATCAGAGGATTTGAGGCCTGAAAATGGATGCCCGAGTTAACCCATGCCTGACCTGCCCCGACACCTGCTGCGCACTGAAAGGTCACGACGGTTTGAGGCTTTCCAGAGATGAATTCGAGGCTTATTTTATAGGACGGGAAGAAGATCTTCGGGTGAGGGTCGAGAACGAAATAGTGGTCATCTCCACAAGAGATGGCTTCGTTTGTCCGAATCTGGGCGAAAAGGGTTGTCGAATTTATCAGGACAGACCGATTGATTGCCGGCTCTATCCCTACCAGATGCTTCCCGTCTATGAAACCAGGAAAAGCGTCAAATTTCTGCTTTATAGGAATCCTTATTGCGTGGAAAATAGAAGATTCAGCATTCCGGAAGCCGAAGCGATGAACCTGATTCTGGAATTCGGGAAAAAAGCCTACGGAGACAGGAAGATAATCGTTTCGATCTACCGGGAAGACTTTCTGGCGAAAGCCGCGAATAAGGGCGCTTCGATGCTGGTGAAAGGCTGCAAGAAACTGGGAGTTCACCTGTGACGTGGGCGACACTCGGACCCCGGCTGAGAGGGATAAAAAATGCAGCGACTCTCTTGTCCAGGGGCAGGTGGAGCGAATTTCTCGTCCGTCTGCGCATCTCCTTCGGGCACATCGACCTGAAGCACGACGCTTCCGAGGAGGTGACAGAACGCACCCACTATTACGCCGACTCCGGCGGCCTGGCATTCGACCAGCTGATGGCCCATTTCGATGTTGCCCCGGGGGATGCGATCCTTGATTTCGGCTGCGGCAAGGGGGGGATTCTCATCTCCCTGTCCAAGTACCCGTTTTCAAAGATCGGGGGGGTGGAAATCTCTCCTGAACTGGTGCAGATAGCGAAAGACAACATTCGGAAACTGGACATCAGGAACGTCGCCATCGAATGCTGCGATGCCGCCGAGTTCAAGGACCTGGACGAATACAACTATTTTTATTTCTTCGACCCCTTTCCAGAGGTTGTCATGCAGGATGTCCTCAGGAATATCGAGCAGTCGATTCTCGACCGTCCGAGGAAGATTACGATCATCTATCTGAATCCGTTCTGCCATGAGCTGATCGAATCGCGAGGCGTTTTCGCCAGAATTGGGGAGCTGCCTCATTTCGAACACGACTGTTTCGTCTACTCGAACGTCAATTGATGATGGCGCCCTCCTCTTGAGTTTTTGCGAGTGCATGAATTGATGTCTGCCCGGAAGTCACAGGAGTCTTTAATTCTAAACTGTGCCCGAACTTCGTATCGAAGCGCCCGGGGCGCGTACCGGAGCGTGCGCTCCGTGGGAAATCGATTTCTGAATCTCATCGATTTTCCGATCGTGATTCTTGTCTACCATCGGGTGATGGAGCTGGCCCCCGATCCGGAGATGATCGCCGTATCGCCCGAGAATTTCCGTCGGCACATGGACTATGTAAAGGGAAAATACCACGTCCTTCGATTCGAAGACGAATGGACCAACCTGAAAGAACCTGCAGTGGTCGTGACCTTCGATGACGGCTATGCCGACAACGTCCTTGAAGCCCTGCCCATTCTGGAAGAGATGGAGGTTCCCGCCACTTTTTTTGTGAGCACCGGCCATATCGGTACCGGCCAGGAGTTCTGGTGGCACCGGCTTGAAGGAATGCTGCTGCAGGATGGAGAATTTCCTTCCCTTTTCAAATTGGAAGATTCCCGCTACGGCCGGATATGGAATGCCGCCTCGCTGGAACAGCGAAAGATGCTGTACGCATCTCTCAATCGGCTCATGCAGAAGGTCGACCCGGATCGCAGGGAGAAATGGCTGGATCAGCTTGGAAAATGGACAAACGGGGCGCATGGAGACAGGGACAGGCATCGTTCCATGACGCAGGAGGAACTGAAGAGCCTTGCCGCAAGTCCCTGGGCAACGATAGGGGCCCACACGGTGACGCATTCGGCGCTATCCGCTCTGGACGAAAAACAGCAGCGAAGGGAAATCTATTCTTCCAAACGGGACCTCGAAAACCTCATCGGAAAGGAAGTGAAGACTTTTTCCTATCCATTCGGCAGAAAGCAGGATTATAGCCGGATCTCCGTTCGTCTCTGCCGGGAGGCGGGTTTCATCCGGGCGGCTTCGAATTTTCCAGGACAGGTTCACCGGTGGACCGACCCCTTTGAGCTCCCCCGACATCTGGTGCGGAACTGGAACGTGGATACTTTCGTTGCCGAACTGAGGAGCTTTTGGACCCGATGAAGGTTTTGATGCTCAACGCCTTCGATGAAATCGGCGGCGCGGCGAGGGCCGCAAGCCGTCTTCAGGAGGGAGTCCGGGAGCTCGGCATCGATTCCAAAATGCTTGTTCAGTTCAAGTTCGGAGAATCGGACGAGATCCTCTGCAACCCGGGTCTGCTGCGCAAATCGGCACGTCGGCTGAAGGGATTTCTTGGAATGCTGCCGGTGCGGATGTATCCGAACAAGCCGGAAAACAATTTTTCACCTGCATTGCTCCCAGATAATGTTCAAGCGGAGATTGCGGGAATCGACCCGGACATCATCCATCTGCATTGGATGGGGGCGGGCTTTCTGCAGGTTGAAACCCTGGGCAAGCTTCGCAAGCCGCTCATCTGGACCCTCCACGATTCCTGGGCCTTTACGGGAGGGTGCCATGTGCCCTTTGACTGCAAAAAGTATCTCCAGAGCTGTGGCGCATGCCCCGTCCTCGGGTCGTCGCATGAAAGGGATCTTTCCCGCTGGACCTGGAAAAGAAAAGAAAGGACCTGGGGGGATCTGAACCTGACCGTAGTGGCGCCAAGCCGCTGGCTTGCCGATTGTGCGCGATCGAGTTCACTTTTTCGCGATGTCAGAATCGAAACGATCCCCAACGGGCTGGACACCGAGACATTCAAGGTCAGAGATAAGGCGCATTCACGAAGTTTACTGGGCCTGCCGAAGGACAAGAAAATCATTCTTTTTGGCGCCGTGCGGGGGATCTCCGACCCGAACAAAGGATTCCATTTGTTGACGCCGGCCCTGCAGGCGGTCGCTAAAACCTCTTCGGATGCTCTGGCACTTGTTTTCAGCTCCTTCGATCGTAATAAAATGCCCGATCTGGGGATGCCGGTAGTATCGCTTGGACGGATCCATGACGATAACAGGTTGGCCACCATCTATTCGGCTGCGGATGTCTTTGTCGCCCCTTCCATCCAGGAAGCGTTCTGTCAGACCGCAGCGGAAGCGATGGCGTGCGGTACGCCGGTGGTCGCCTTCGGGGCGACGGGACTTTTGGATGTTGTTGAACACCGGATAAGTGGATACCTCGCGCAACCGTATGATATCGAAGATCTTGCCCGGGGAATCATTTGGGTTATTGAGGATAAAAATCGTCATGCTGCACTTTCCTGCCGATCACGGCTGAAAGTGGAAACCGATTTTGTTCTCTCGAAGGTTGCGCAACGCTATTCAGAGCTGTACCAGAGGAGTCTGCCTGAGCGATGAAAAAACGAGCAATGAAGGCGCGCCCGATTATGGGCTCGAGTGTCGCCAGCTCTCCCGGGGATGATTTGCCGCGGGTGAGTCTCGTCACTCCGAGCTATAATGCGGCACCTTATCTTCGTGCAGCCATAGACAGCGTGCTCGGGCAGGATTATCCGAACATCGAGTACCTGATTATGGACGGGGGATCGACCGACGGCACCGTTGAGTTGCTTGAGGAGTTCGGCGATAAGTTGCGGTGGATCAGCGAAAAAGATGATGGCCAGGCAGATGCGCTGGCCCGGGGTTTCGAACAGATCGATGGCGCGATCCTGGGCTGGTTGAACGCCGATGACGTGCTTAAGCCCGGCGCCATCCGCGCGGCTGTGGATGCCTTGCGCGCGCATCCCGCGGCGGCTCTGATCTACGGCAATGCCGATTTCATTGACGCCGCTGGCCAAACCATCGGACCCTGCACGGTGGTGGAGCCTTACAGCCTGCATCGTCTCATCCATTACGGCGATTACATCATCCAGCCGGCCGCCTTTTTTTCCCGCAGTGCTTACGAGTCGGTCGGCGGGCTGGATAAAACATTGAACTGGGCCATGGACTGGGATCTGTGGATCCGCCTGGCCCGGGATTATGATGTGCTCTATATCGATAAGGATCTGGCCAGCTACCGGTGGCTGGGTTCAAACAAGACTGCCGAAGGGGGGTTCGCGCGGCTCGAGGAGGTCGAAGCGGTCGCCGGGCGATACGGATGCAAGGGGCTGCCCGCCTATTTCCGGCTTGAAAAGGCGCGACTGTATGCTGCCCGGGGGAAACAGAACTTGAAACAGCGGAAATTTGTGCCTATGCTGGGCGATCTTGCAAAAGCCGGTGCAACGATATTCAGTGCCCGGAGTTCAGCAAAATGCCTGTTCAGTCCCCATGTCTGGCGGAATTATCGCACCGCCAAGGTGCTTTACCGACAGGTCGCAGAGCTGGGTTCCGAGCTGCCATGACAACTTCACCGCTCGTTTCCATCATCATGCCGTGCTATCAGCAGGTGGCTTTCCTTGAGGAGGCCGTTCGTTCGGTGCTTGATCAGGAAGATGTCGATCTGGAGCTGCTGGTCATGGATCCCGGTTCGACGGATGGATCGAGGGAATTGCTCCGGTCCTTGAAGAAAATATATGGGGAGAGGCTCCAGTTGCATTTTGCGCCGGACGATGGCCAGGCCGACGCGATCAACTGCGGCATGGCCAGGGCTCGCGGCCACATTCTTGGCTGGCTCAATTCCGATGACAGACTGCGCCCCGGGACGCTGCGGCAGATCCTGCCTTTTCTGAAGGGACCTGAACCTCGATGGCTTTACGGGCGCTGCGGCATCATCGATGAGAAGGGCTGTCAGATCTCGCGCTATATCGTCTGGTACAAGAATTTTCGCGGCAGGCGTTTTTCCTTCCATAAATTTTTGACCGAAGACTTCATTCCGCAGATGGCGACATTCTGGAACCGGCCGCTATGGGAAGCGGCAGGGGAACTCGACAAAAAGCGGCACCTGACTATGGACTACGATCTTTTCCTTCGGTTTGCGGAGATTGTCGAACCCGTTGTTTATAAAGGATACTTTGCGGATTTCAGAGTCCATAAAGGCGCCAAGAGCAGCCTCAGGGTGAAGGAGCACTTGAAAGAGGCTTATTTGACAGTGCGTGAATATGCGGCGGATTACGGGTGGAGAGGCAAATTGTCTTTGGTATTTCACAGAATCTACGCCATGCGCACACGGCTGATCTACCGGCTGATGAAGCCCTGATTCATTGGCGGTCGGTTTTCCCCCTCTGGTCATGGACGGACCCACCGGGCCTGGTCCGCCCTGAGATTTCCTTCACTATCAGCTGACACTCTGGATTGCTCTGGAGACGGAAGACGATGTCCAATCCATTCATATTTGACCGAATTCAGATCGTCTCTCTTCTGTTCAGCATCTTCATTTTCGTTTTCATCTTCAGCCTGGTGAAGAACAAACGAATCAGGGAGGAATATTCCATCCTCTGGTTCGCCATGAGCCTCTTTCTGCTCTACCTTTCGATCGACCGCTTCGCCATCGACCGGTTGGGGGGACTGTTCGGCATCGCTTATTCGCCCAGTGTTCTGACGCTGATGACGACCGGCTTCACTTTTCTCCTGTTGATTCATCTGACCATGGTCATTACCCGGCTCTCCGAACAGAACAAGGAACTGATCCAGGAGATGGGTTTGTGGCGAAGTCCCGAGCTTGAAAAACGGGGTGAAATTCTGATCATCATACCCGCCTACAATGAGGAGCGAAGCCTCGCCAGGGTCATTGCTGACCTGAGAAATATCGATATTCCCCTCGACATTGTGGTGATCAACGATGGGTCGACGGACCGGACTTCCCGAGAAGCCCGGGACACCGGTCAGGTGAATGTCGTTGATCTGCCGAAGAATCTCGGTATCGGCGGCGCTGTGCAGACCGGTTTCAAATACGCAGCCCGAAACGGTTATGAAATCGCCATCCAGTTCGACGCGGACGGCCAGCACCTGGCGGCCGAAATCCCGAAGCTGCTGATGGGGTTGGAGGGGAGGGAAGCCAGTATGGTGATCGGTTCGCGATTTCTCGAACCGCAGGCCGGCTACCGGTCTACCTTCGCCAGGCGGATCGGTATCCGCTTGTTCCAGGTGGTCAACTCGGTACTGATCGGGCAGCGGGTGACAGACAATACTTCTGGTTTTCGGGCCTATGACCGCCGGGCGATCGTCTTTCTGGCCAGGCATTATCCGGTCGATTACCCGGAACCGGAAGCGGTGATCCTGCTCGGACGAAACCGCTTCGGCATCGCCGAAGTCTTTACCCGCATGGCGGAACGGCAGGAGGGGGGATCCTCGATCGCCGGGATCACCGGACTCTATTACATGGTCAAGGTACTTCTGGCAATTCTGATGACCGCTCTCAGGAAGCCAATCGCAGACGTTCGGCAGGAAAGTTGAAGTTAATGAAGAAATCGGCATGGGCGTCTGATCTGGATAAAAACTCCATGGATCTGGGATGGAGAGGAAATTTTGCCGCGGTGTTCGGCATCGTTCTGCTGGGGAGCCTCATCTATGCCCACACACTGAATGTCCCCTGGTACATGGATGACATTCGGGCCATCGTGGAAAACAGGTCCATCCAACGGCTGCAGGACGCCCTGCAAAACCTCTTCTTCTCATCGCGTGGCATCGCCGATGTAACCTTCGCCATCAATTACAGTTTTGGAAAGACCAGCGTTTTCGGATACCACCTCGTTAATATCGCCATTCATCTGGTCACCTCCTGCCTGGTTTTCCTTCTGTTCAAAAGGGTTTTCCGCAACCGGTTCCTGCTGGCCCTTGGCGGCGCCCTGATCTTTGTCGCCCACCCATTGCAGACCCAGGCGGTGACGTACGTGGTCCAGCGCATGACCAGCCTCGCTGCGCTGTTTTTCTTTCTTGCCCTTTATCTTTATGTCCGCGCCCGGGAGGCCTCGGAAGACCCGCCTGCCTGTCACTTGCTTTTTTACATAGGGGCGCTTGTCTGCGGCGCTCTTGCGGTTCTTACAAAGCAGAACACTGCGGTGCTGCCGGTGGCCCTCATTCTCTTCGACCGGTATTTCCTGCCTGCTGAACAGCGTCCGCCTTGGCGACGACTGTTGTTGTATGCGGCGCCGTTTGCCGTGGTTCCGATCCTGCTGGCGATAAAGAGTCTTCTAGCGCCGATGCTCACCGGGAGCGGAATATCCGATGTCGGAGGATTGCCCGATCTGATCCACCTCAGGCATTCATCTCCGACCAATTACCTGGTGACCGAATTTTCCGTCATCTGGGTTTATCTGCGCCTGCTGATCTTCCCCTATGGCCAGGCCCTCGATTATGATCTTCCCATTGTTGCTGCGATCTGGACCTGGAAGAATTTGATCGCTTTTATCGGGGTCGCCGCTCTGCTATCTGCCGCGGCCGTCCTGCGGAAAAGACTCCCCTGTGTCTCGGCGGGAATTCTCTGGTTTTTCCTGTGTCTTTCCGTCGAGTCCACGGTCATCCCACTCGATCCGATTTTCGAACACCGGCTCTACCTGCCGATGTTCGGTTTTGCGATGGTGGTGATGGCCGGATTCGCGCGGCTGCCCCGGAGGACGGCTCTGGTCGGAATTCTATTGATTACAACAATTCTGGCGGTTCTCGCCTGGAAGCGGAATGATCTGTGGAACGACCCCATCGCTTTTCATCAGGACAACCTTCGCCGCGCCCCCCGGAGTGAACGCGTTCATGTCGATCTGGCCAATGCGTACAGAAAAGAGGGGAGACTGAAGGAAGCGCAGCCTCTTTATGAGCGAGCGCTGGAGATCAATCCCGATTATGTGCTGATTCACATCAACCTCTCAATGGTCTATACCGCGCAGAAAAAGCATCAAAAAGCTGTTGAGGTCCTTCTGGAGGGACTACGGCGGAACCCCTCGCATTTCAAGCTGTATAACAACCTCGGGGTTCTTTACAATTTAATGGGCAAATTTCACGATGCCGCCTCTTTCCTGGAGACGGGAGTGAGATTGGAGCCGAATAACGCCACGATGCATTTCAACCTGGCGCTGGCCTATGAAAGATTGAACCGACTGGATGAAGCCGTCACCCATTACCGCCGGGCCATCGCGCTGGAATCCGCGAATCCGGATACCCATTTCAACCTGGGTTCCGCCTTGTATAAAAAAGGAGATAAACATCAGGCTCTTCAGGAGTTTCTGACGGCAACCCGGCTGAATCCAGAGCATGCCGCCTCCCTGTATAATGCCGCGCAGATCTACATCAGTCTAGGGGACCCCGCTTCGGCACGGCGACTTGCGGTACAACTGCAGCAGGTCAATCCCGGAATGGCCAGGCAACTGAATCAGCGCCTTACTCAATAGACAATGACGGCGCCGTTTTTTTGCAAGGCGAAAAATTAAATAAAATAACTTAAAAAAATTTAAGACTTGCCTTTGAAAAAGCCCTGGGATCTGGTAGTCTCCCATTGAAAATGAATACAATTCAGCCCCAGGGAGAATACTATGCCTCTCGCCGGTATACGACACCGAGCACCTTTTTGGGCAGCATTCCTTCTCTTTCTTTTCCTTGCGGCGGTTCCAGCCTGGGGTGCCGAGTTCAAGCTGGAATCCGAAACACTTCTTAGATTTTTTGAGCGCAACAACGATTTTGTCGCACCGGCGTACGAATACATGCGGGCGGACGTAGGGGATCCCGAAACAGAGGGGCTTGCGTTTCATCTTTACGGTTGGGGTCGGGCCGATCTGGCCGGCAGCAATTTTTTCAGAGAGGATACGGCGGGAGAACTCCTTTACGGTTATCTTGAATACACCCGGGCGGAAAACAACTTTCAGTTAAAGCTGGGCCGTCAGTATATTTTTGAAGGTGTTTCCAATCTCGCCGTGGATGGTGTGCAGGTGAGCGGCGATATTACCCCCTGGTTCAGCGCCTCGGCCTACGCCGGCTGGCCCGTCGCTCTCGATTCCGAGCAAGGCCGCAGCGGCGACAGCGCCTTTGGGGGGCGGCTGGCGCATCATCTGGGAACCCTCTATGAGATCGGGGTGTCCTACCGCCAGGTCAACAATGACGACAATCTCGAGGACGAAAGGGTCGGGATCGATCTTTCCGCCGCTCTTCCCGCCGGCGTGAATTTCTTCGGTCAATCAAGCTACAACCTGGATACCGAAGGTTGGGCCGAGCATTTCTACGAGCTTCGTTTCAAAATCGCCGATTTTTACCTCCGTCCCTATTTCGAGCATTTCCGGTATGAAGATTACTTCAATGAAGACGATTTCAGCGCGAATCCCTTTCGCTTTCTGGCGAATACAGGGGAGACGCTCACCATCTACGGCGGGGATGTGCAATGGGTGAAGTTGGAGAGTTGGGAACTGGGTCTGCGGTTCAAGTATTACGATTACGATGAGAGGGACGACTCCTCCCAGTTCTACTCAGGGCTGGCCACCTGGCACGGCGAAGATCTCACCCAGGCGGGTGGAGAACTGGGAATCATGGACGGCGAGTTTTTTGCCCCCGGCGCCGAGTTGCTTCACGGATCAATTCACCAATGCGGACGGCTCCCCCACAGGCTGTCATCCGGGAGGACCGTCAGGGCTTCGGTAATGAAAATGCCGGATCCATTTTGTGCCCTGAAAGAGCCCTTACGGCCCCACTTTTATAGTGGAATTCTTACTTAGAGCGAATCCAGGGATTCCGGGCAGTTGCCGTGCAAACCGCAGCGGTGATCCTGCGGAGCGGTAGCTGCCCATCGAGGCGACGGTTTAAAAGCCCTTAGGCCGTAGAACTGAAAGATTGCCCTTCTTTTTTCCTGTTCACCACCTCTTCTGATTTCCAGCGGCAAAACAGGACCGATGGCCGGCCTTTCCGCAGGGGGTGACCCAAATTGTCCCGGTATCGGTAAAAAGGACCGGACTGATTCAGACCGGAAGTCAAGAAACAACTTATAATCGGTGACTTAGGTTTGGCAGAGTAATTGCTATGCTCCCCAGGAATACGGAATCATTTTTTTTGACAAACCAAGGAGGAACTGAAATGAAAAAGACGCAAATTCTCGCATGGCTCCTGCTTCTGATCCTGCCCCTCCTGCCCGCATGCGGTGGAGGAGGGGGAGACGGGGCCTCCACCGGGACCCTGCAGGTGGCGCTGACGGACAATGTCGATCCCGGCTTCAGCGAGGTGGTGATCTCGATCAGGGAAGTCCGCGTCGTGCCCGCCGGAGATGAAACGGATGAAGGGGACGATTCCGGGCATCCTCTCATCGCCTCCTTCGATCCACCGCTCACCGTCAATGTGCTGGATCTTGCTTTCCAGCAGGAATTTCTTGGTTCACAGGTGATCGCGGCCGGACGGTACAGCCAGGTGCGGCTCGTTCTGGAGGAGAACCTCGATCCGGCCGATCCCGCCAACTTCATCGTCTTGCAGAATGCTCCGGACACAAAAATCCCCTTGGCAACGCCCAGCGGCCAGCAATCGGGATTGAAAATCATTGGGAACATCGAAGTTGAAGCCGACGTCCTGAATACGATCGTACTTGACTTCGATCCGGCCCGTGCGGTGGTCGAGGCGGGAAACAGCGGAAGCTGGATTCTCAAGCCCACGGGAATCCGGGTGGTCCGCACCGAAAATGTGGTCGAGAGTTACGGTGGAATTTCCGGGCAGGTGGTTTATGTCGAGACCGACGACTCCGTGGATCCGCCCGTGACCTCTGAAGTGCCGGTGTCCGACGCTGTTTTCGCGGTTTACGAGGAGAGCATGGTAGCGCCCGTCGCCTCGGGATCGGTGGCCGCGGAAGACGGAACCTTCCGAGCTTTGGTGGAGGAGGGAGCCTATCGGGTGGTGATCGAAGCCCCTGGTCTCGAGACCGTGGAGATCCTCGCGGATGTGGTGCTTGGGGAGGAAACGGCTCTGGAAATCGTGGAGATGAGTCCAAACGCCCTTTAATAGCCGACCGGTTAAGCGCCAGGCGGCAATTCAGCCTATCTCGCATCGATGAGATCGTGTGAGGATGATTGGCTCAGGGATCCCCTCCTTCCGGGTCCCCTCCCCCCGGAGGAGGGGGATTCGTCAGAGCAGAAATGAGCCGCCCATCGGAATTATCGAAAGGCGGCTCATTTTTATTCAGGCAGGGCGTCCTTTGCGATCTTTGCGTGAGACCGCTTCTTCACGTCCGTGGTCTGGTGATATGCCTCAGAATTCCAGACGTGTTCCCGCCGAGGCAAAGAAGAACCGCTCCCCCAGGCGGGACTGAAGCCGTGCGGCGTTTTCAAGGCCGGTGCAGTGGGAAACTCCGATCCGATCGATGCGGAAATCCTCCAGAGCCGCCAGAGTGCCCTCGAACTGCTCCTCATCCGCAAAGGCGAGATGAGTCCCCCCGATGACCGCGTGAATGCTGTCCCTTCCCGTCATGGAAAGGGCGTGCCGGAGGATATTGATCAGCCCCGCATGTCCGCAGCCCAGCACCAGAACGAGCCCTTTTTCCGAATCGAAGACGAGCGAGAAATCGTCCCGCAGCGGATCGGGATGGAGTTCCCCGCCATCGTCGATAGCGGTCATCTGGTCGTCCCCCCGCTCGAAAGAGGTCTGGCGGGGAACTTCCCCCGTCAGAAAAATACCGGGACCGATCTCCCTCCTTTCGGTGCTCAGGCTGAATTCAGCGCCAAGAGATTCGAGAAACGCTCTCTGGAAAGGCATCCCGATGAACCGCTTCCCTGTGCCGACAGTGCGATATCGGGCACGAAACAAATCGGGATGGCCGAAAACTTCCACAGGTCCGCTCTGGTGTAGAACATCCGGCAGACCGCCGGTATGATCATAATGTCCGTGGCTAAGCACCACGGCACGCAAGGTGGAAAGGTCTTTCCCAAGGATGCGGCTGTTGTTCAGTATTCCAAGGCCCTGGCCGGTATCGAAGAGGATGTTCCCGTCTTCGGATTCCAGCAAACAGGCAAAGCCGTGTTCTCCCATAAGCCCCAGCTGGGGAAGGACGGAGTTTTCGCAAAGAATCGTCAGGTGTCGTTTCATCGTCCTGTCCTTTTGTCTGTCCGGCCCTCTTGAAAAGGGCCGATTTCGAGATATCTCTTAAGAGAACGGATATTCGCAGCTCCCGCAACGCCAATATTTTTCACCTGTCTTCAGGACACGCAGGGGGATTAGTGATGAAAGAAATTCTAAGCGGCCTTTTCCACTGGACGACCTTCCATGAAGGAATCGGACAGAAGGTCCATTCCTGTTTCTGGGCCTCCGCCGATCCTCCCGTCCTTATCGATCCCCGCGTTCCGGAGGAAGGGATCGACTGGTTCCGGGGCAGTGTTCCGCTCCGGGAAATCTACCTGACCAACAGGCATCATTACCGTCACAGTGATCGGTTTGAAAAAGCTTTCGGTGCGACGGTCCGCTGTCACCGTGATGGATTGATCGAGTTCACCCGGGGAGAGAAGGTCATGCCGTTTGAGCATGGAGAAGAGCTCCCGGGCGGCGTCCACGCTCTCCGGGTGGGAAATCTGTGCCTGGAAGAGACCGCCCTCTATCTCCCTCTCGAGGGAGGTGTTCTCGCCATCGGAGATGCTTTAATTCGAAGCGGCGACGCCCTGGGATTCGTCCCCGACGAATACATGGGGGACGACCCGCAAGGGGTGAAAAAGGGAATAAAAAAGGTCCTTCTCGGGATCGCGGACGAGCGGGAATTCGATCACCTCCTCTTCGCCCACGGCTCACCTTGGATCGGCGGCGCCAAGGCGGGACTGCGAAAATTCCTTGAAGGTCTTCCCGATTGATTTCAAAAGAAGAGAGCGTCAATCACTCCCGCACATAGATGTTCACATCCGTCTCGTGGACCATTCCCATGAGTCGCGCGTATTCGGACTCTATGATTTCATAATGATTGTGGGTCGAAACGGCGTTGGCTTCGAAAACCCGCCGCACGTCCGGATCTTCTATTTTCCCGGCCATCTCCCTGAGATTTTTCTCCAGCTTCAGTTCCTTGTCCATTGCAAGTTCCAGGGCCTTGCGTTCCGAAAAATCGGGCAGGAGCAGTTTTTCGAAATCTGAAAGCCAGTCCGACTCCCCGCTGGCAGGTTTTGTCATAAAAGCATTGAAATCGGGGATATCGCCTCCCTGGTAAATTTTCCAGAACCACTCCGCGTGCTCCCTTTCCTCCCGGGCCAGAAGTTCAAAAATCTTCCGGGCCCCTTCGTTTTTCATGTGTCCTGCCCCGAGACGGTAAAAATCCATGGCGTTTTTCTCGGTCTGGATGGAACGCTTGATCGCCTCTTGCACGTCAACTTTCTCGAACATAAGTGCTCTTTCCTTTCTTTCTGCACGGGGCAAAAAAGTTGGAGGGACGAAGGAGCCGCCCTCTTCAGCGATTTTTTATTCAGCCGCGGGCGGGACGAATACCCGCTGACCCAGTTCCTGATCCAGAAGCAGCAGGCCCCGACCATCGCCCTCCACCCTCTGGAGCTTTCTGATGATCAAAGAGAAACTGGATTCCTCCTCTACCTGTTCGGTGACGAACCACTGAAGCATGATCTGTGCGGCATGGTCCCTTTCCTCTTGCGCCAGATCCATCAATTTGTGAATCCGATCGCTGACGAATTTTTCATGCTCCAGCCCAAACTGAAACGTGGGGAGAGGGGATTGAAAGTCGTTTTTCGGCGCGATGATCTCCCGCATCTCCGTACGGCCGTCCACATCGCAGATGAAATTGAAGAACTTTTCTCCATGTGTCATTTCTTCCAGGGCCTGGATTCTCATCCAACTGGCGAACCCCGGAAGATCCTCGGACTGGAAATATCCCGACATGGCCATGTAGAGATAGGCCGAATAGAATTCGTTCTTCATCTGCTCGTTCAGAGCATCCTGCAGTTTTTCGCTCAACATGATGGGCCTCCCTCGGGTGATGAAATCAATGACAGACTTCGATGGGTAATTACAAGAATGATAACAGATGATGGACCGGAATCCAGCTCAGGAATCCGCATTGCATTCGAAGATCGCCTGGGATATTCTGTCCGAAGGGGATCCCTCAACTTGTCCAGAGCCTGAAGGGATCCGAATTATTGTTTTATTGACGCTTTTCTCCTGGCGTCGTGGGGTTTACATTTTGGCTTGATTACAGGTCCGGATTCTTAAGCGATCCGGAGTGGGAGTGCGTGGTGCAGGTCAAATCGTCTGTTTTCATCAAAAGCGCCACCCGTCCGAGCAACTACCCGCCGGCCGATCTGCCCGAAATCGCTTTTGCCGGTCGCAGTAACGTCGGAAAGAGTTCACTGATCAATGTCCTGGTCAACCGCAAGGCCCTGGTACGTACCTCCTCTACTCCCGGGCGTACTCAGTTGCTCAATTTCTTCACCATCAACGATGCTTTTACTCTTGTGGACCTGCCCGGCTACGGCTTCGCCAAAGTGCCGCCGGCAGTGAAGGCGCAGTGGGGACCGATGGTGCGTACCTACCTGGAGGAGAGAAAAAGTCTCCGGGCGGTGGTGGTCCTTTTCGACATCCGCCGCGTGCCCCGGGAGGAGGACCTTCAGCTGCTCGACTGGCTGGAGGAGTTCGAGATTCCCACGATTCCTGTGATCACAAAGGCGGACAAGATCGGCCGCGGCCAGCGCGAAAGACAGATAAAACCGATTCTCGAGGCTACCGGACTGCCCCGTGATGCATTCACGCTTTTTTCCGCGGTCAGCCGTGATGGCACAGAGGAGATATGGGAGCGACTGGAGACGACTCTCCGGCCGGAGGCGCCGGATGACTCCAGAGCTGAGGCCCCCGATATTCGTTGACAGCCCCTTCTTCGCCCTGCTACAAAGGATCGATATCATTTCGGGTGCCCTCCTTTGCCAAGGCTTCGGGGGGAGAATAGGGAAGAGGGTGAGAATCCCTCGCTGCCCCGCAACTGTATGTGGGAAGGAAAATCGGACCCACAAGCCAGGAGACCTGCCCGGATCTCGAACACGGACCTTTCGAGGGAGGGGTGCCGGCAGGCGTAAAATTCAGCCCCCGGCCCCACAAGGTCGGGGGTTTTTCATAGAAACCGAAAAGCATTGACTGCATGCGCCAGGGACTGGTCCAGGTATACACCGGAGAAGGGAAGGGTAAAACCACCGCGGCGATCGGCTTGATCGTACGTGCCCTGGGTCAGGGAATGCGAGTGCTCCTGGTGCGGTTTCTCAAACCCGAGTCTCCTGAGAGTGGGGAAATCCGATTCCTGAAGGGGACCCCGGGGGTGGAAATCCTTCATTCGGGAATCGGTATTCTCGACCCCCGTTCGAACAGGGAGGCCATATGCCGAAGCGTGGAGACGACATTGCTCGAAGCACGTGAAAAAACCCTCGCGGGAGAATTCGACATGGTGGTCCTCGACGAGATCAATAATGCTATTCACAAAGGTTTCCTGGATCTTCGGTCAATTCTTTCGTTGATGGAAGAGCGGCCCCGGGAGGTGGAGTTGGTGCTGACCGGGCGAAATGCTCCCGCCGAGATTCTCGAGCGAGCTGATCTTGCGACACGAATGGAAAAGCTCCGACATCCTCTTGACCAGGGGATACCGGCCCGTCGCGGAATCGAGTACTGACGTGGGCCGAACGATTTTCATCACCGGAGGAGCCCGCTCCGGGAAAAGCGCCTTTGCCCTTTCCCAGGCCGAAAAGATCTCCGGCAGTCTGCTCTACGTAGCCACCGGCGAGGCACGGGACGATGAGATGGCGGAGCGGATAAAGGGCCATCGCCGGGAGCGGGGCGTGCGCTGGGAAACGCTCGAAGAACCGATGGCTCTGGCTGAGCGTCTTCCCGCCGCCTCCGCAGGATATGGTGCGGTTCTGCTCGACTGCGTCACCCTTTGGCTTTCCAACCTGCTGCTGCACCATGAAGAGCGAACGGTTGCCGCATTGGCGGAAGCGGAGCGGTTTCTGTCCGTTCTTCCGCAATTGGAAAACCCCATTTACATCGTCTCCAATGAAGTGGGTTCCGGAATCGTGCCGGAAAACCGACTGGCCCGAGCCTTCCGGGATCTTGCCGGAACCGTGAACCGGAGGCTCGCGACGCAAGCCGATGAGGCATGGATGGTTGTTTCAGGCATCCCGTTGCGCCTCAAGTGATCACGGAAATATCACAAAAGAAAGTTCATGAGGTAGAGATATGACCCTTTCCCTGCAGGAGGCTTTGGAACGGATCCGTCCCGTGGATCCGGCGAAAGAAGCGGCCGTCCAGGCCCGCCTCGACATCCAGACCAAACCTCCGGGTTCCCTTGGACGGCTGGAGGAATTCGCCCGCCGCTATGTGGCGATCACCGGCCGGGAGAGCATCGGGAAAAAGGTGATCTTCACCTGCGCGGGAGACCACGGAGTGACCGAAGAGGGGATAAGCGCCTTTCCCCGCGAGGTCACTCCCCAGATGGTTCTTAATTTTCTGGACGGGGGTGCTGGAATCAACGCCCTGGCCCGACATGCCGGCGCCGAAGTTGTCGTCGTCGACCTGGGAGTCGATTACGATTTTCCTCCGATGGATGGATTGCTGCGGCGAAAGATTCGTGCGGGAACGAATAACTTCGTCCGGGGGCCGGCCATGTCGCGTGAAGAAGCGGTTCGAGCGATTGAAACTGGCCTGGAGCTGGCCCTGATCTGTCGGGAACGTCAGATCGGGCTGGTGGGTACGGGCGATATGGGGATCGGCAACACGACCCCCTCCTCGGCGATCGCGGCGGTGCTGACCGGATTGACCGCTGCGCAGGTGACGCACCGGGGCACGGGAATCAACGACGAGATGCTCGCCCGCAAAATCCGCGTGATCGAGAAGGGGATTGAGCAAAACGCCCCGGACCGCCGGGACCCGGTGGATGTGCTGGCGAAAGTCGGAGGATTCGAGATCGGCGGCATTGCCGGGATCGTTCTGGGGTGCGCCGCCCTTTCAATCCCCGTGGTGGTGGACGGTTTCATCTCCACCGCCGGAGCATTGATCGCCTCGGAGCTTCACCCCCACGTGCGGGATTATATCTTCGCCGCCCACCGCTCTGTGGAGATCGGCCATGGTCACATCCTCGAGCGGCTGGGCCAGGAGCCGATGCTCGATCTGCAGATGCGGCTTGGGGAAGGGACCGGCGCCGCTCTGGCCATGACACTGATCGAGGCCGCCATGAGGATGCTTCGGGAGATCCGGACTTTCGAGGAGGCAGGCGTTTCCAGGGAGAGACAGAAATGAAAGAGGGCTGGGAGGATTTCCGAGTAGCTGCCGGTTTCCTGACCGTTTTCCCCGCCGCGCGCGGTCTGGCCATGGATCCCGACAAACTCGGGCGGAGCATGGCTCTGTTCCCGGCGGTCGGTTTGATGATAGGGCTCGGGCTCGTGGTGGTGAACTGGATCCTGGCTCCGTTCATTCCCCGTCCCGTGCTGGATTGCCTTCTGATCCTGATCCTTATCGCGACCACCGGAGGCCTTCACCTGGATGGGATCGCCGATCTGGTGGACGGTCTGGCAGGAGGAAAGGATCGCGCCGGGGTCCTCCGAATCATGAAGGACAGCCGTGTCGGCGCCATGGGAGTTGTGGCGCTGATCATGATTCTTCTGTTGAAATATCTCTCGCTTTACCATATCGCGCTGCCCATGAAGTCGGCCGCGCTGATATTCATGCCCGCCGCCGGGAGGTGGATTCAGGTGGTCCTCGCTTCTTTTCTTCAGTATGTCCGGCCGGAAGGAGGAACGGGGAGCGCTTTCGTGAACCATGTGGGAGAGCGGGAGATGATCATTGCCACGGGCACCCTGATCCTTGCCTCCGTAATACTCTTCGGCATGAAAGGTTTTTTCATCATTCTGCTGGTCGGCCTCGCGACAATGGGGTTGATGCGCTATTTTCAGACCCGCCTGGGAGGAGTGACCGGAGATGTGTTGGGCGCCTCCACCGAGGTGATGGAGGTCATCGCTCTGCTTCTGGTGTTGGCGGCGTATTAAGATCATGCGCAGGGAGATCCTGAAATGACCCGGACCCGTCTTTATCTTCTCCGCCATGGGCAGGTGGAAGGATTCGGAGAAAAACGATACAACGGCCAGGGCGACGTATCTCTGACCCCAACAGGGCGGGATCAATCCATGCGCCTTCGTGATCGGCTGAAAGACAACGAGATCAGCGCCGTCTACAGTAGCGATTTGTCCCGGTGTCTTTTTGGTGCGGATCTCCTGGCGGGTGATCGCGGACTCAAGGCCATTTCCCTTCGTCAATTGCGAGAACTGCACATCGGGTACTGGGAGGGCCGAACCTGGAAAGAGCTTCAGGAAAGTTATCCGAAGGAGTGGCAAGGCCGCCTGGATGACATCGTTCATTATCGGGTTCCCGGTGGTGAGAGCGTCCTCGATCTCGCCGAACGCCTTCGTCCGGCGATACGACAGATTCTTTCAGCCCATCCGGGCGAGGAAGTGGCGGTTGTGGGGCACGGCGGCGTGAACCGGGTCATTCTCCTCGATGCAATCGGTGCGCCTCTCAAGCGGCTCTTTTCCGTGGAACAGGACTATGGCTGTCTTAATATCATCGATTATTACGACGACGGCATCAGCGTGGTGAAACTTCTCAATGGCTGAGACTGCGGAATGAAACCACTGGTGATCGCCGCTCCGTCCAGCGGGTGCGGCAAAACCACCGTTACGCTGGCTCTTCTGGCGGCTTTCCGGCGTCAAGGAATGTCGGTCGCTCCCTTCAAGGTCGGTCCGGATTTCATCGATCCGGGACATCACTCTGTCATTTGCGGCCGCGAATCGCGCAGCCTGGACGGGTGGATGTGCGGAGAGGTGAGGGTGAAGGAAATCTTTTCCCGGGGCTGTGCCGAAGCCGAGGCAGCGGTAATCGAAGGGGTCATGGGCCTGTTCGACGGGGCGTCGGGAGATTCGGACGAAGGAAGCACCGCCGAGATCGCCCGATGGCTGGAGGCGAGGATTCTGCTGGTGGTGGATGCCCGATCCCAGGCGCGCAGCGCCGCCGCCCTTGTGCAGGGTTTCTGCGGTTTTGATCCGAGGCTGGAGTTTGCCGGCCTTCTTTTCAACCGGGTCGGAAGTCCCCGCCATGAAGAGCAGCTCCGTCAGGCCGTCGCCTCGACCAGAGGCTTGCCGCCGGTACTTGGCTGCCTTCCCCGGGAAGAGGATCTGTCGATACCCGAGCGGCATCTGGGCCTGGTCACCGCCGGGGAATGGGATAAAAACCAATTCAATATAGACCGCCTGGCCGACTGGGCGGAGCGTTACATCGATATAAACGCCCTGGTGAAGTTCACACGGTGTCAGGTCTACACAAGTGACAGAAATATGGTCTCATATGTAGACCTGACACCTGGAATCCCTTCGGTCCGGATCGCAGTGGCACGGGACGAGGCGTTCTGTTTCTATTATCCTGAAAATCTTGAACTTCTGGAGGAGTCGGGGGCGGAGCTGGTTTTTTTCTCGCCTCTGCATGACGAGACTCTTCCGGAGAATATTCAGGGAATCTATCTCGGGGGTGGTTATCCGGAATTGCATTCGGCTCGTCTGGAGAGAAATCATCGTCTGTTGCGGGAGCTTCGGGAAGTGGCCGAAGCGGGCCTGCCCGTCTACGCCGAATGCGGGGGCCTCATGCTTCTGGCGGAAAGCATTGACGGGCGCCCGATGGCCGGGGTTTTCCCCGCTCGCGCCCGGATGCTGCCTCGCCGTCGGGCCCTCGGCTATCGCGAGGTGGTCTTGACGGGCGATTCTCCTCTGGGAGGCAAGGGGATGCGCGCGAGAGGGCACGAATTTCATTACTCGGAGATGGAAATGCCCTCGGGAGTCGCCCGCGGCTACAGACTCTCGCGTCGGGGCGAAGAGGATCTCGGTTCCGAAGGATACAGGGTCGGCAACGTTCTGGGATCCTATATTCATCTTCATTTCGGCAGCAATCCGCTTCTGGCCCGTAATTTCGTCGAATTCTGCCGCACGCGCCGCATTTCAGGCGCGTGACTCGGAGTAACAATGGAAGATAACAGAACAGCCATTCTGCTGCTGGGGCACGGCTCCAGGGTGCCGGAGGCCAATCAGGTGCTTCATGCCGTCGCTGAAATGGTTCGCGGCCGGATGGGATGCGATATCGTGGAGGTGGCCTTCCGGGAGCAGCACGCTCCAGATATTCAAAAAGGAATCGATGCCTGCGTGGCCAGGGGGGCGCGGCGCATACTTCTTGTCCCATATTTTCTCTTTGCCGGGGCACATGTGCTGGAGGATCTGCCTGGGGAAATTGAGGAGGGGGCACGCCGTCACCCTGATCTGGAAATGGCTCTGACAGAGCCGCTTGGTCTGCATCCGAAACTGGGAGATATCGTCTGCCAAAGAATCCGGGAATCTCTCTCCCGGCGAGGTTGGAGTGCGGGTTTTGTTCCTGCTGCAGGAGGAATTGCAAAGAACGGGGGGGATGTTATCGTTGATCCCTCAGCCATAGAGGCGCGAAGCTTCGAAATAATCGAGCAGGAATGCGGCAATCACGGCTTTAATTCCCTCCAGTGGCCTGTTGTTCGGCGTATCATTCATGCCGCCGGAGATCCCGATTTTCTGGGAGTCACCTTATTCTCCCCGGATGCGGTTAAGGCCGGCCTGGCCGCGCTGAATCGGGGCGAAAAGGTTTTCTGCGATACACGAATGGTGGAAGCGGGCATAAACAAGAGACGACTGAAGCCATTCGGCTCAGAGATCCGCTGCCATATCGGAGACCCTGAAACTGCCGGAATTGCCGCTTCCGAGGGCATTACAAGGTCCATGGCCTCGGTTCGAAGGGGCGCGGCCGAAGGTTGCGGCATCTATATCATCGGCAATGCGCCCACCGCTCTTTTTGAACTGCTGCGCCTGACCCGATCCGGGGCGGCGAATCCGTCCCTGGTCATCGGAATCCCGGTAGGTTTTGTCGGGGCGGCCGAATCGAAAGAGGCCCTGATCGCCTCCGGACTGCCATTTATAACCTGTCGCGGTCGCAAGGGGGGATCTGCAACGGCCGTCGCCGCATTTAATGCACTGATCATCCAGGCACGAGAGGGCATTTCGTGAAAAAACGATTTTCAGTTCTGCTTTTTCTGGTTCTTGCGGCGCCTCATCCCGCTTTGGCCATGCACATAGCCGAAGGATTGCTGCCCCTTGAGGTGGCAGTTTTCTGGGGCGCCCTGACCCTGCCCTTTCTGGCCTTCGGCATTTATTCGATCACCCGGAAAAAAAAGGAGTCTCCCAACTACATGCCCCTTCTGGGCATTTTCGGCGCGGCCGTTTTCGTCTTCAGTTGCCTGCCCATTCCCATCCCGGGAGTCGGAGCGACGGCCCATCCCGCGGGCACCGGATTCAGCGCCATCATGATAGGTCCATTTCCAACCGTGGTGGTGGCTTTCATCTCCCTCCTGCTGCAGGGAATGTTCCTTGCCCATGGCGGCTTGACCACGCTGGGGGCCAATACCTTTTCCATGGGGGTTATGGGCGCCTTTGCCGGATTTTTCGCCTTCAAGTTCTCAAGGCTGTTCCGGTTCAATCTTTTCTGGTCGGGATTCATGGCAGGGATGTTTGCCAATTTCTTTACTTATTTAGGTACATCTTTCGCTCTCGCCTCAGGGTTGCATGGCACCGAGCCATTTCTGTCGGAGGTCGCGGCGCTTTTCGCACTTCTTGCCCCCTATACCGTTGCCCTGGCTCTGCTCGAGGGGGCGATCACGGGTGGAATCCTGGTATATGTGAACAAAAATCGCCCCGATATTCTTCGGAAGATGAGAATTCTTCCCCCACGAGAGGTTGAAACGAAATGAAGATCCTTTCCTCTTTAGGGTCTTTTCTCCTTTTGTCGGCCTTGTCCCCGGCCGCCTTCGCCCAGGAAAAATGGAAAGGGGTGGATGAGTCGATCATCGAAAAATTCGCACAGGACCGCGGGCGCATTTCGACGGAACCTTTCATCAGCGTGGAAGGCGATATGCTCTTGTTTCTTTTTGCCCTTGCCGGAGCGATCGGCGGTTTCATCGTGGGCTATTACTGGCACAAATTGTTTGTAAGCGGTAAAAAGGAACAGGACAAATAATGGGAGGGGTTCATCATTTCATCGATGCCCAGGGCGAAAGCCGCCGGCTCCTGGTAGCACTTGACGGGCGGGTCAAGCTGCTGCTTCTTCTCGCGGCCCTGATCGTGAACTTGATTGCAGGGGGGATCCGGGTTCCCCTGGCGCTGGCCGTCCTGGCTTTTATTCTGGTGCTGGCGGCGGGAGTCCGCGCGCGAGTTTTTCTGAAGCGCATGGCTGTTCCCGGGGTTCTCGCAGTGGTCGCCTTTCTTTCTCAGATTTTCTGGTACAAACAGGGAGAGGTCCTGAATCTCCCCATCTGGCAATGGGAAGTGGTGATTTATTCCGGTGGACTGCTGCGCGGCCTGGAGCTTGCGGCGCGCATTCTCGGCGGAATGGGAGTTCTTCTATTCTTCTCCCTGACCACCCCTCTTCCCGAGTTGATGAGGGCGGCGCGATTTTTCCACTGTCCGCCCGTGCTGGTGGAATTGTCCCTGATCATGTACCGGTATATTTTTCTGCTCCTCGAAGAAGGAGGACGGATCCGCAGCGCCCAGAAATCCCGATTGGGTTTTGCGGACCTTCGCAGCACTCTGCGGTCCTCGGGTATTCTCGGAGGCATGCTGATCCTTCGCACATACGACAGGGCCGAACGCAGCTTCGATGCCATGCGCTGCCGGGGTTATAGAGGCGCATTGACTGCCGTCACACCGGGAGAACTGCAGAAACGGGACTGGGGGGGGCTGGTTGTCGGATTGCTTCTGTTGGGAATTTTGTTTGGATTGCGTTGAAATAAAAATGAATGGTGAAGGGACCCGGAGGCCGGAGCCCGGTAACCAGGGAAGGTTTTCATGCTGAAAATCGAAAATCTCCATTATACCTACGAAGACGGGACTCCTGCGCTGAACGGGATCGATCTGGAGATCGCCCAGGGGGAGTTCCTGGCGATTCTCGGCGCAAACGGCAGCGGCAAATCGACCCTGATCAAGCATCTGAATGGATTGTATCATCCGACTCTCGGACGGGTTCTTCTTGACGGAAAACCGATCGAGCGTGTGGAAGACAAGGAAATCTTCAGCCGCATCGGGATTGTTTTTCAGGATCCAAACGATCAGCTCTTCGCCTCCACGGTGGAAGAGGATGTGGCATTCGGCCCCACAAATATGGGACTCGGCCCCGAGGAAGTGAAGGAAAGGGTGCACCGGGCTCTTCATCTGGTGGAAATGCAGGATTACGGACGAAAGGCCATCCACGCCCTCTCCCATGGCCAGAAAAAACGCATCTGCGTCGCCGGTGTTCTTGCCATGGAACCCCAGGTGATCATCCTGGATGAACCGACGGCGGGGCTCGATCCCGTATCGGTTCACTCCCTGATGCATCTTCTGGAGGATCTCAACAAAAAAGAGAGGATCACCATGATTATGGCCACCCATGTGGTGGACCTGGTCCCTCTTTTCATGAGCAGGATCGCCATCCTGCACAAAGGGCAGGTTCTGCGCTTCGGATCTCCGGAGGAGGTCTTCGCCGATCCGCAGGCCATTGAGAAAGCGCAGCTTCATCTCCCCCTGGTGGCGGAGTTGATGCACGTTCTGAAATCCAAGGATCATGTGAAGCTGCACCATATTCCCCTGACTGTCGGAGAGGCGCGACGGGAGATTCTGAGGCTGCTCTCGGTCCAGGAAATGATATCCAGAGTTTAGCAGGGAACTGGGAGTTGGAAGTCATTCCGAATGAAGACATGGATGCAGAAAACCCTAAAAAGAATCTCCGGAGGGGCTTTACCACCGGCGCCTGCGCGGCGGCGGCCGCCTTGGGCGCGGCGCGGATGCTGAGCGAGGGCAAGAGGATCGAAAAGGCGGAAATCCTCCTGCCGGCCGGATTTGCGGCTCGCTTCGAATTGCAGGGACAGGAGATCCTGGAGCAGTCCGCCCGGTGCTTTGTGGTCAAAGATGCCGGGGACGACCCGGATATCACCCACGGGGTGGAGGTGCACGCGGAAGCGGCATGGATGGACGCGTCTGTCGACGGGGCGGGGGAGGGCCAGGATGAAATTCCTGTGACCATCAAGGGGGGCGCGGGAATCGGACGGGTGACGAAGCGGGGGCTGGCCGTTCCCGTGGGGGAGTGGGCAATCAATCCCGTTCCCCGACGAATGATCGAAGAGGCTGTCCGTTCGGTTCTTCCCTCTCCGCTCCCAGAAAAGGGGTTACGGGTGACGATCTCCATTCCCGACGGGAAGCAGCGTGCCGCGCGAACTCTCAACGAGCGTCTGGGTGTGGTGGGTGGGCTGTCCATCCTGGGAACGACGGGGGTTGTTCAACCGATCTCGCACAAGGCCTGGACCGACACCCTGGAGGTGGCCATCGATGTCGCCCTGGCCGCCGGTCTGGACACGATTATACTGGCCACGGGCCGCACCAGTGAAAGGGCCGCCCGACGCTTCATCGCACTACAGGAGGAAGCATTCGTTCTCATGGGCGATTTCGTCGGTCATGCACTTGAAACATGCCGGAAGAAGGGGGTGCCCCGCATTGTGCTGGCGGCCCAGTTCGCAAAGCTGGTCAAGATCGCATGCGGTCATGACCGGACTCATGTTCGCTTTTCACGCCTTGACCTGGGGATTCTGGCGGAGTGGATGCGAAAGGCCGGTCTTGACGAGGTGACCTCCGGAAAGATAGAGTGTGCCAATACGGCCCGGGAAGTTTTCGAGGATCTGAAGGCCGGTATCGATCCATCGAAGCCGGTGGCGCAGAGGGCGATCGAACAGATGCGCCGTCGCGCGCCGGAATCGGAAATCGCGGTTCTGCTGGTGGATTATCAGGGGGGGACGACCATTTTCAGGGATCAATCGATGAGTCCTGGGGGAAAGGGAGAGCCATGAAGAAGATCCACGTGATCGGTGCGGGCGTTGAAGGCCAGGAGGGCTTCAGCAAAAGAGCGCTGGATCTCATCGAAAAGGCCGAACTTCTGATGGGCGGTGAAAGGCAGTTGCGGCTTTTTCCCGTCTTCGCCGGAGAGACCTTCG
>JAGXHI010000041.1 GCA_024636295.1 Desulfuromonadales bacterium | reverse complement strand
CCACGATCCTTTGCATGACAAGCCCTGAGAGGATCTTGGGGTAAAAATAGGTCGATTTCTGCGGCATTTTTTCTCCAGCATTTGCAACGTCGCGCACTTCGCTCAGCCGTGTGGGGTTCATAAGAAAAGCGATTTGGGACTCGCCGCCGCACACCGATTCAAATGGCTCATCGAAATCCCGCATATATTTCAAATGCTCCTGGCGCTCCTGGGCCTCGGAGGAAATACCCAGCATATCTTCCAGGATCAGTCGATGAAGAATGGACACGTCCAGAGTCCGAAGCGCCTTCGGGCTTTTCGGATCAAAGAAACGGTCCATCATGTCATCCTTGCGCAGGGTCAGAAAATGGACCTTATCTCCCCCGGCTAAGAGCGCGAGAGTATGGGAATCCTGCCCCTTCTGCCTGAGGTGCCTCCGGATGCGCAGGCGTTCTTCGGGATCGGCCGGGTCGACGGTTTGGGTCTCCATCTCGAACCAGACATCCAGATCCTCCAGGAAGGTGGTGAGTTCCAGGTCGGGCAGATCGAAAACCACACGATGGGTGGGAAAAATAAACAAGCCCTGATCTTCCATGTTGGCAAGGTACATCGGGACGTAATTGTAAAGCTCCTTGCCGGTAAAATCAGGGTTTTTTGCCCGCTGTTCATCCCGGTATTTCAGGGCGGCCTCATAACGATGATGTCCGTCGGCAATAAAGAGGGATTTGTTTTCCAGCATGTTTTGCGCCTTCCCGATGATCCCGGGGTCGTCAAGTTGCCATAGCCTGTGGATAATCCCGTCATCGTCTTTGACGAGAATATCCGGCGCTTCCTCTTTCCTCCTGCGGGCCAGGGCTTCCAGAACGCAGCAGGGGTCGGAATAAAGGGAAAAAATGGGACTGAAATTCGCGTGGCAGGCCCGGATGAGGTTCAACCGGTCTTCCATGGGGCTGGAAAGGACTTTTTCGTGGGGTTTGACTACTCCGGAGGAGAAATTTTCAAGCCTTGCCAGGGCCACGAAACCCTGACGCACCACCGATTCGCCCCCCGCCTGATATTCCTGATCATAGAGATAGAAAGAGAGTTCGGGATCCCGGACCAGGATTCCCTCCTGCTGCCAGAAGTCGAATTCGGCGGCAGCCCGGGTATACCGGTTGTTGGTCTCGTCATCCTCGTCGGAGGTCTTCCCCAGGATCAGCCGAACAATATTGAAAGGGCTGCGGCGGTAGAGTTCCGCCTGATGTTCCGGCGAAATCGCATCGTAGGGCGGAGCGGTGACGGCGGCCGGATCCTTTATCCGAGTCGGGTTGAAGCGGATCCCGTGAAACGGGAAAATTTTGGCCATAATTAAAAAGCTCCCTCTTTTCGGTGAGATTCCGAAGGAATCACTATAAGGGAACTGACGGAGGGGTTGCAAGGGAAAATGGAGATTGCGCCAGGCGGTGGGTGGAACCTCGGGAGTTATAAATTTTCCTGGATATTTTCGATAAAATCGAGAAAACGCTCGTATCCCGCCTCACTCAATTTGGGGATACTGTAATGGTGAATTCCTGAAAAAGAGTCTCCTCGCCGTCAGTGACTGTAATCTTGACAGGGAAATCAACCCTGATTTCAGAGGAAACAGACCATTCAATCGATCCGGTCTCCTTATTTATCACCATATCCGGCGGGGCTTTTTCAAGGGCAAATGAAAGCCGATCGTCATCCGGGTCAATCGCCTCAACCGGATAGATGAATTTTCCATCCCTCAGCTCATGCGGAGGAAGTGAAAGAATCTCCGGAGGGCGATTTCCTATAAATGCGGATTCGGATGAGAACGATTCACCCCGAGTCTTTCCATCGAAGGGTGTCACCGTTACCCGCAAGGAGTCTCCTTTTCGAAACCCTTCCGTAGCCAACGTCTCGGACCACTCCCCCAGGAGAACTTCTCCATTTCTTTCCCATTCATATTCCAGACGAACCTCATCCCCGTCGGGGTCGACCGCCTCGACACAAGCCTGCAATTCCATTCCGGGGATGAGCGTCATCGGCGCAAGCTGTACGGCACGCACAACAGGCGCCCGGTTGGCGGGAACATCCGGCGCCGCCTCCGATGCGCTCACGTCCCCGGAACTCCGAGATTCGGGAACCGCACCCGTGCTTTTCGCCGGCTCCTGCGGAGGGGGCGAATCACTGCATCCCATCAATCCAAGCAGAAGACAGATGACAAAAGTTTTTTTCAATCCAGTTTCGCGAGTTTTCAAAGTCACTTTACCCCGAAACCATCATCGCACTATGTGCTTGTAGATGACCTCGACCCCGGCATTCCCTCCCCCGGTGGACTCCTCACGCCAGTTGAAGGGGCCGCTTTTCAGCTTGTAAGCCGGGTCGGTCTGGATCTGCTTTATTTCCCCTGTCGACTTCTGAATGAAGCCCGAGGTGCTCTCCCCGATAGCCACCCCGACGGAGGTCGGCATCCCCTGGCCGATATCGGCTTTGGAATCGAAAACTTTCACCGCTCCAGAGGGGGCTGCATTGCCAGTCTCCTTGTGGACAAGGCTTCCTCCGGAACCCACCACATAATCATCGCCGTTAATGGGATTGCCGTCGGAATCGGTCAGTATATTTCCATCAGAATCTTCCAGGTGCGAACCGATGACGGATTTAGAATAGGCTGTTCCTGTTTCATAGAATAGACCATTCAGCCAGCTGTCGCCGAAAATCGAGCACATATCGCCAGATGGGCGATAGGACGTAAAAAGAACGACACCACCAAGCACTGAGCTTTTTGAGAGAATCCTTTCGCTCGGAATCGTGCCGGTGTCCGCCATATCGACATACCAACCGCTCTTTCCGGCGATCGTCGATTTCAGATCCTGAAAGGAGCATTCGAATTCTGTGCCGCCGCAGGGCGCATTGTCACCGCCGGAGGGAATTCTGACCTGATCGGCCCGCGTTACGCCAGTGGAGATCTCCAGAACCCGCGCGTTGGAAGTATTCACTAAATCGTTCAGGTCGTAAGCGTAGAAGGGCGAACTGGACACCTGCAGATCGCATGTTCCTGAGACGCTCTTCCAACATTTATCCTTGACCCCGTAGAATCGCTGTAGGTCCGAGTTGGCAAGGTCGTCCCGGTTTTTCAATTGACCGCTTCCAAAATAAACCCATAAATTTCCGGAGTTGTCCTTGGCGACAGAAGGTCCCACCAGGATAGGTCCCATATCATCTCCGTTGTCGGGATCGGCATTGGTGGCCGAGGGATCCACATCGAAGAGTACGGACAACTCCCAATTGGCGGGAACATCGCCATGGGTATTGATCCGGAATATCCGCCCTGCCGGACCTCCTGAATTTATCTCTGGCCCGAAGGAGCCACCGATATAAATGACATCGACTCCGGAATCCCTATTGACATCGACCGCTGTGGCATCCCCCATGATATTGACCTTGCCAGCCGAATTGAGCACCGTTTCGGTGTCGAAGGTCTTTACGGCGGTCCCGGTTTTCAAGTCGACCACGAAAATCTTGCCGCTCACTGCGGCATCCTTATGAGAATAATCCCGATTATTTTCACCCGTCCCGTTTTTCGCTCCCGAACCCACCACCATGTACCAACTGATGGTTCCATCATCTTCCTTGATCCGCACAATCGTCGGGTAACTGCTGGAAAATCCCAGGGAGGGATCGTTAAATCTCCAGAGCAGACGCGGCGGCTTTTCGGGGTCGGTAACGTCGAGGGCATAGTAGGCCGAGCGGAACTGCCTGGTCTCCTCCGTGCCACTGCCGAAATCCGCTGAAACATCCATCGCGCCGCCCCCGAGTCGCATACTCAAGATGAGAATAGTTCCCCAGCCGTTGAGATGGGTCACATTGGTCTGTCCATCGATCCCTGTAAAGCCGGTGGCGTTGAAAATCCGGGCGTCGGTTACCTTCGGCCGATTATCCACATAGTAGACATGGGTATACTCGGCATCCCCGCAGACCGAAGGATCAGCCTCCGAACCGTTGCAGGCCAACCATGGCATGTGCGGAAGATTGTCGTGCGGCAGGAAAGCCCACAATTCATCACCAATTGCAGCGGGTGTGGCGTTGGAGAAGCCGAAACTTGCGCCAACTTCCCCCGTCGGATTTGGCGCGAAGTACCCATACTCAATATCTGCCGTCCCGCTTTTGTCTCCTTCTACGTATACCCCGCCGTTAAAAGCGTGCAGCATACCGTCGTTCGCACCAACATAAACGACCTGTCGCCGATTTTTTACGGATTGGTAAAACTCCAGGTATGAGGAATCGCCGTAGATCTTGTCATATCTCTCGGCAGGGCTGGCGACCAGGGTTGGCGTTGAAAATACAATGTCTCCAAGAGGCCAGGTTCTCTGCTGGGTATCTGTGTTGTTGGCTCCACGGCACCCCGCCTCCGCCGTCACACCCACATTGATGCAGCGGCCCCTGTACTCCCATTTAACGGGGGCCACATCAGCATCATCGGTACCTTTGACGTGCTTCCCCAGGATAAAATCAATCAGATTTTCAGACTCCTGATTCGCGGTGACCCAGGTGCTGCCATCTTTGGAGCTGTCGCTGGCTCTGAAATAGGGCTTGAGGACCGCGGCCTGGCTCGTTCGATCCGAGGCATTTGTGGCCAGCTTCAGCGCTTCTCCGGTGGACACGCCGGCCGAACCGAAATCTCCCTGGTCGGGAATCCCGTCTCCATCCCTGTCGACCCAAAGATAAATGGATCGGGGAGGGGTATCGCGCACCGCCAGCTTTTTACCCGCCTCCCAGAGAGTGTCGATATCATCCATTTCGATGATTGAAGGGTTCGGCTGGGCGGTCAGCTCAGCACTGGAAAGCTTTCCGTCCCCGTTGGTATCGGCATAAAGCTTTACTTTCACCGAATTGTCGTCGGCGAGGAACATCATGGCAATCCGGTCTTTATCCAGGACAAGCGCCTGGTCGGGCGTCCCCCCATCCGAATAGTCGTCGCGCAGGTTCTGATAGCGGTCGATAAAAAACGAGCGCAGATATCCCGGCCAGCGTGCTTCCCGGTATTGATTGTTCTCATCGTCAATTTTGGCCGGATAAAAATAGGCCTGATAGAGAGCACCCTCACCACCCGCGGAGGTTGAGAGAACCGAAACCGAGGTTCCGGAGGCGGAATTGCGCAGGATGTCAAGCACGGCATTCACAATCTGCGCTTTCAGTCCGCCCCCGCTGGATGCAGCGAAATACGTGTCAGGCTTGCCGTCGCAGCCAAAGTCCGCCTCATCCTTGATCTGCGGGGTGGCGCTGCAGTCGCCGGGATCATAATTTCCGTTCCCATCCAGATCCCTGAAACCACCCCAGCGAGCCGCTTTTTTCAGGGTCTCTGTGCCAACTCCGATTCCACCGCTATAGGTATCCACTGCATAGAGACTGACGAGCTGCTGTCCCGGAAGCGTGCTTTCCGACCGGTGGTCGTCCCCGGACAGGGAGGCGGTCCGCATTTCATAGGCGACATTGTCCAACCAGCCGCCGTTGACCGGTTCCCATTCCTGATCAGTATCATCCGTCGACCGAAACCCCTGCGACCAGACTTCATCCCAAGTCTCGGAATCGGCAATTTTGTTAAAGTTGAACAGGGGATCCGTCGTATCCTCATAGCTGGTGCCGTTGTCGTGACTGTAATGGCCCGAACTGATCATCAGCACGTAACTTTTAGCGCAGGGCACCTGCTGCTTTGCGCTATCGAAATAATAGGGATCGCGAGTGGCTTGCACGTCAAAATCCGAGCCGAAGTCAAAAGAATTGTTTTGCTTGAAATACCCCATCGCTTCATATAGCGACTCCGCGAGTGGGGCATCACCCCTCGGCAACCCATTTCGGACTGCATTGATGAGACTGGACCAGCCGTTCTCGTCCTTGTCGTTGAAATGTTTTTCGACTTTCCCTCCGTCCTCGGAATTCAGCAGCATAATGCCGAGTCGAAAGCCGAGGAGGCCTGCAAGTTCGCCGTCGCGGAAGTCCTGCAGCAAACCTTCCGTCGGGTGCTCGTAACATGCGTCTTTCCACTTGTTCAGGAAGGATCCGCTAGGGCAGGAGGCAGGCGTGCCGGTCTTTGCTATCTGGGCGTTCGTGATCCAAGCAGGGAAGACATCAGTGGTCGAAGTCGAACTATAAGGCTTGAATATCGTCTCCTGGTTGGAAGTTTCCACCGTAAAAATGGTCACCTCGGGGGTCATCAGAATAGCCTGTTCGTTGACAAGTTTTATTTCATCAAATGAATACTGCACAGCTTCATTTGCCGCGACACTCCCCTGGATGCCCACCGTAGCATATCGGCCCCGCCCGTGCGTTTTCGTCTCTTGAACGTCCTGGTACTGAAAAATAATGTGATTGGATCCCTCGAACAGAAGGACTTGATAGGTAAGGGGATCGTCTTTTCCTGTATCATTTTCCTCGATGACCATGTTCTTGAACGTCAGTACAAACATCCGATTCGGCTCTGTTCCGGTGACAAATGCCTTGATAGAGCTGCCTTCTGATTTACCGGGAACATTGAGAGCGATCTCCTGGTTGTCCCAGTACGGGAAAATGGTGTAATCGTAATTGTTCGCGGTGGGAAGACTCTCGTTGTTGGGCCTGGAGGCGATTGTCCCGCCCGTGAAAGTGAACCAGCCGTTGACGTTGACTGATATCGAGGTTTCAGAGGGAAAAGTCACCCCATAAAGTTGGAAATCGAACGGAAGTGGTATCTGATCGACTCCGCCCGTCGAATTGGACGTACCGAAAATCGTGGTTACCCCCGATTCCGGAGTTTCGACCCATTTGTAGGGAATCGTATTCGGCGCAATGCCGGCACAAAGGCTGTCTGGAGCATTCGCTTTGCAGGTTTCAACGTCAACCACTTTATGCATAGTGCGAACCGGAACACCGTTATTGTTGGTCAGGTTCTTGCTGCCTACATGGTGCGGATTTCCTGTTTCCGGGGCGGCATCCGCCTCTCCGCCCACAGCCACCAGTTTCATAAGATCAAACTGGGTGGTGGTCAGCCAGTTCAGCCAACTGCCGCTCCACTCTCCGCCGGTACTCGTTGAAGCTTTGGTGAATTGTGTAGAACTGCCGTCATAAGTCCAGTTAGGATCGAAATAGCCGGAGTATTTGATGTTGCTGGCCTGATTGGCAGTGAAATCGTCCAGCAGATGAATAAAATTGGTTTTGCAATTGCTGTCGGCGATATCGTCCCGGCACTCGCCGTAGGCTGGCCGGACCATGTGCTGGGAGTAGTCAAGAAGAAAAAGGATGTTCGGGGAGACGACCCGGGGTAGAAAGGGAGGAAAGGCAGTGTAATCCTCGATTTTTGTTCCAACTTCGGGAGGATTGTCCGGTATCGGCTTTGCCGCCAGAGTGGTTGCCGGCAAAGAAAGAAGAAACGCCGGAACCGCCGCCGTCCAGATAAATAGCACTATATTTTTCATAATAATTCCCTGAAGAATTCCCCCATTATCTGGTCCCCTGGCTGCGAATGCGGAAGAGAACCGACATGCCGCCGCCCGCTGCTCCGGCGCCTATCCCCTCATAACCGGAAGCGAATTCGAGTGAATTTCCGGCATTGACATCGGAGATCAATCTGTCGATATCCACGCCCACCCGGGCTCCGTTCAGGTTCATGCACAGGTCCTCGTTTTCCAGGGTGCCGTTGCCGTTGGTATCTTCCCCAGCATCCAGCACCCCGTCGCCGTTCAAGTCCTCGCAAATGGGATCATCAATATCGTTATTGGCCCCGCCGAGAATTTCATTGCCCAGGTTGGTGGCGTCCGCTCCCGTGATCTCCGGCGGATCGGTAAGGCCCGCAGGCGCAAGAGAGCCTTCGGCCATTGTGCGCTCTATAACCGGTATGCTTACATCCACCCCGCCCTCGGCCCCCTCGAAAGCGGTTGTCGTCCTTTTTAAATTCCCGGCGATCTGAATATCGATCGTTGCCGTATCGATTGCCATGATGCCGACCAGAGTCATGATGAGCATCAGCATCAGTACGATCAGAAAAACCGACCCTTTTTCGTTGCGCAGAATAGTCATTGATTTCTTCCTGAAGGCATTCAAGCACCGGTTCGGGGGTTGCGGATTTTCACGACTTTTGATAATGGCCGCCGGCGGTAGCCGTCCGAAGCCCCGGTACATCCCGTATCATCGGCCCGGTCCTCACGGCACTCGAGGCTGAAGGAATCCGCGGCTGGATCAATGTGCCGGGTCCTGCCGATCACATTGATCCGTACGGCAATGATGCTGTTATCATCTGCGGGAGCATCGAGGAAATCTCCCTCGTCATAGCTTCCGGCGAAATCGATTTTTCCGTCGCGGGGATTCGCATCCACCCCATAGGCGAATTGGATGTCCTCAATGTTTTCAGCTACCGCCCACCTGCCGGCGCCTCGTAAATCGGTGAAATCCTTGCCGACCAGACATGGATTCTGCACTGAGCAATCCTGGTTGGGAAGATCCGTGGCGATGGAGTATTCCACCGCCTGAATGATGTAGACGGGAACTTTGTCGACATCCCCGTATTTTCCGGACAGATTACTTGCCAGCGCCAGGTTGTTGGCCTCAAGATCCGTTGTTGTCTGGGCTGAGCTCAGTTCGATATACTCAATTCCGCCGATGCTGATATATTTTCTGCTGGTTTTAAAACTACTTGAATCGTTCAGGAATTTTTCCACGGAACTCAGGCAGAGAAGACTGTCCCCCGTTTCATTACAATCCGCCGTCCCGTTTTTTTTCAGCACTCCCGCCTTGTATCCGATCCCCAGCAGCGTAATTTTGTCAGGGGAGTTCGAACTGTTGGTGACGGTTACCGGAGAAGTGAATGTCGTTCCATCGATGGTCAATGAAAAGGGCGGCTCCGGCAGACCGAAGCCCGCCGTGCGGATGTCGCGTGCCAATCGCTCCATGGCGACACGGGCATTCTGCTGCGCTTCTGAAAGCTCTTCCTGAACCATGGAAGTACGATTGCTGGTGAAAAATAGGGAATAGGCAGCCGTGACCACCATGGCACCGATCGCCATCGCCACAAGGACCTCGACAAGGGTGAAGCCGTTTCTGTTCGCAATAACGTTCAAATCAGCTCCCCCAGGTTTCGAGGATGGTGGTGAAATCCACGCTGCGGCCCCCGCCCCACGTGACGGTGACCCGGACGATAGCCGTGTTTTCAATAGGGTCATCCTCCGTTACGGCCACCGTCCCGCCGATATCGGGGAGACGGGTCGCCAGGAGTCGACTCTTCCACTGAATGCAGTCGCCTTTAGCCGGCTCGGAAAAGCCATTGCAGTTATTCGCCACGCTCGTATCGATGCCATTGTAGATTCCAGGACCGGTTCCCCCGTTGGCCCGAATCCGGTCCACGATCTCCTCGGCGAGTTGCACGGCGGTAGTGCTGTCCCGGGAAACTCGGTTCCCGGAAATAGCCGTAGTCTGCATCCCCGCCACTGCCAAAAGGCCAATGGAAAGCAGAACAATGGCAATCAGGACTTCGATGAGAGCAAAGCCCTTTTTGTTATGTGGTGAATATTTCATGCCGCCACTCCTATCCTGATTACCCTCTTCAGGGACAGGATTCGTCCCTTATCCTGATGTTCCCGGTGCCGCTGCTCGAAACGTAAACCCGCTTGACCCTGTCCCCCAGCCGCATATATATTCCATCCGTAGATGCCGAACCGTTGGGATTGAATATGATATCGTCCGCCTTACAGATTTCGACGGCGGGATAATTGCCTTTCAAATCGCAATTCATAAATGTTTCGATCAAAGCTCCGTCACTATCAACAATGTCAAGAGAATAAGCACCGGTTGTTCCATCGAAATCGACCTTCAGACGCTTTCCCTCCTTGATTGCCTTCATCCGGACTTTCTGCAAATCTCCATATACCTGCCGTGCGGCAGCGCGAATGGTATATCCGTTTCGCATGCTTCCGCTGTTGAAAAAAGCCAGTCCGGCAAGAACGGCAATAATGGCGACCGTCACGATCAATTCCATCAAGGTGAAACCTTTATTGTTCATTTCATCTCCATTCAAATCTTCAAAGCAAAACAACAAGCAATCTACATGCCAGGATCAAAAAGACTCTTAATGGCCTGAAGTATAAAGGGATTTATTCTGAGAGGGAAAAAGGGGGAATTTATATCATGCAAATTTTGCATTTTTGGACAAACTATTCAAACCCATACTCCTTGATCTTATACATCAATCCTCTCAGGCTGATCTCCAGCAGCTCGGCCGCCCTGGTCCGATTGCCCCCGGTGGCTTCGAGTGCCTTACGGATATATTCCCGCTCCAGGCGAGAGGTAGCCTTCTTCAGCGACAGATCCTTTTCCGTGATCCGTTCCCGACGTCGGATCTCCCATGACATCGAGGCGAGATCAATTTTGTCGCCCCGGCAGAAAATCATTGTTTTTTCCATGAGATTTTCGAGTTCCCGAACGTTGCCCGGCCAGGAATATTCCTGCAGGGCGTGGAAAACTTCGGAGGTCAGTTTCGGCATTGATCGCTTTTCGCGCAGGGCGATCCGCTGCAGAAAATATTCCGCCAGCAGAGGGATATCGTCCGCACGATCACGCAGGGGAGGAACCTCAATCTCCACAACAGCCAACCGGTAGAAGAGATCCTCCCGGAAACGGCCTTCCGCGACCTCCTTCCGGAGATCACGGGCGGTGGCCGCCAGGACGCGCACGTCGATTTTTCGGGAATGCACATGCCCAACCGGCCTCACCTCTCCTTCCTGAAGGACTCGCAGCAATTTAGGCTGCAATTCCAGGGGAAGTTCGCCAATTTCGTCCAGGAACAATATTCCGCCGTCCGCCGCCGCGAAAAGGCCGGGATTTTCCCGATCCGCTCCGGAGAAGGCGCCCCTGGCATGCCCGAAAAGCTCGCTTTCCATCAGACCGGCAGCGATAGCACTGCAGTTTACGGCGACAAAAGGACCAACTTTACGCGATCCCCCCGAGTGAAGGAAACGGGCAATCAGCTCCTTACCCGTGCCCGTTTCCCCCGAAATCAGCACGGGCGAGGAAACTTCGGCCACCCTTTCCGCAAGCGCGAGCACCCGCGACATTGCCGTACTTTTGAAAATGGTCTTTTTTTCTTCACTGCTTCGTGACAGTTCGCTTTTCAGATACCTGTTTTCCCTCTGCAGGCGGAGCCGCTCCTCGGCTTTTCTCAGAGTCAGGACCACCTCGTCTGGCTTGAAAGGTTTTGATATGTAATCATAGGCGCCGAGTTTCATGCATTCGAGAGCGGTATCTATGGAGCCGTAGGCGCTCATCATGATAATCGTGGAGGGAATTTGCCGCCGGACCGCCTCCCCAAGAAACCCTCGCCCGTCCAGGACCGGCATTCGGATGTCGCAGAGGATAAGGTCGAATTCCCGCTGCCCGAGAATATCAAGCCCTGCTGCCCCCTCCGCAGCTTCGGCAATTCGGTACCCTTCCCTCTCCAGCACCAGTCGCAGCATATGCCGCATCGATTCTTCGTCATCGATGATCAGAACATGGCCACCTCTTTTTGTCATCCATCCCCTCCTTCGGCGGGAAGCGCCACCGTGAAGACGCTTCCCGATCCGGGACGCGACTCCGCCGAAATATCACCCCCGAATTCCTGTGCAATCCGCAGGCAGACCGCCAGTCCGAGACCGCGCCCCCGTCCGGGATCCTTGGTGGTGAAGAATGGATCGAAGATCAAGGATCGATCCTTGGGGGAGATCCCGCAGCCATTATCGTCCACCATGATCCGGACCAGTCCTTCCGATTCCAGGCTCGAAATCCGGATACGTCCATCGGGAGCGCAGGCGTCGCGCGCGTTCAACAGCAGGTTAACGAAAAGTTGCTCCAACTTTTGGCGATCGGCAGTGATCTTCGGCAGAGGGGCGGAAAGGACTTCTGTGTCGACCTGAATTGAACCGAAGGCGCCCTGCTGCTGAAGGAGTTTAACCGTATCGCAAACCAGGGCCGCGGGATCAAGGGACTCTCTTCCCCCTTCCGAGGGAGCGGCATAATCGAGGAGATCTCTCACAAGACAATCGATGCGCTCCAGTTCACCCGCCGTCCGGTCGGCGATATTGCGATTCACGTCAGACAGTCCAGCCTTGAGCAACTCCAGGTAGCCCATTGCCGCTCCGAGAGGATTCCCAATTTCGTGAGCCATCCCGGCTGCGAGGTGTCCAACGGAGGCCATCTTTTCTGAGCGGATCAGTTCAACACGGGTTTTTTCAAGCTTCAGATTTGCGTCCCGAAGCTCCTGGATATGTGCATCAGTCTGCCTGCGGCTCCCGTCCAGGGCGACACGCATTGAATCGAACGAGCGTCCAAGGTCCTGGATTTCCCTTGGTCCCTGCAAGATCACCGGTGCGCTGAAATTTCCCCTCGAGATTTTCTGCGTACTATCGGAAAGCGCCCGCACCGGTCGGGCGAGGTTTCTGTCGAGCAGATACATTCCGAACAGAAGAATTAATCCGCCATCCAGTAAAATAAAAATCAGGAGTGCCGTGCGGATATTTTCCAGCCGAGCCCGAATATCACCGAGCGAAAATTTTATCCGAAGAGATTTTGCCCGTCCGCCATGGTTAACCGGAGTTGAGATCAGAATGTAGCCGTCTTTCTTGCCAGCAAAAAGATTCTGCCAATGGGGGAATTCGACTCGGATGACCGGTTCGAAATCCGGAAGGGTCGGAATTTTTCCCTCTAGGAGAATATCGGGTGATGAAATGTAAAGTGGCTCTCGGTCGGCATCGAAGACTGCCCAGGAAACAATCTCTTGGGATTCTAGGGCATCAGTGAAAAAGCGGATTTCTTCTGCAGAATTGTGAAATTCAACAGCATTTATTTGTGAAATCGACTTTGAAAAATCCATGGCGTATCTCAAACGTTGGGAAATCAACTCCTTCTCCATCGTCTTGAGCATAAAAACGCCCATCAGCAGTAGAGCCGCACCAATTAAAAAAACCAGCGTCAAGAGAATTTCGTAACGAAAACCTGAATTTTTCTTCATATTCTATAACTTTATGGAATTTACGCAGAAAGTAGCATAATTTCAGAAGAATATGAACGAACGAATTACAAAAAATGCCGCACCGAGTAAGGGTGCGGCAAAGGAGATTGAAAGGAAAAAACTTTATTTGTTCCACCCGTTTTTATTCCCGCTTTGAAACCCCTTCGGAACTTCCTCTTTTTTTTGAAGTCCCTTCGGCATGGCAGATCCGATCTTTTTCCCTGTCCTTCGACTCCATCCCCTTGGAGCTGATGAAAAGGGGCTGTCCTCGGCAATGATCACGAAATTATCGAAACCTGCTTCAAAGAAGTGTCGTTGCACTTTCATTTCAACATCGATACGAATTTCTGATCCGGCATGCTCTGAAATATCAAAGGAATATTCCTGCATTGAGGTGGTTTGCGGCGTTTCAGCGTCAGACAGAAATAGAGTCTCCAGGATTTGGTCGTTCAAATCCCGGATATGAACAGCGAGATACTGGTCGGGCAGGTAGGAGCCTGATTTATTATCGTAAAACATACTCCATTTGAGAGATTTGGCAGTTTCAGGAAGTCGGACATCCTGAAACATCCGATGTTCCTGCCCGCCCACCTGTAGCTGAATTGCAAGATAATTTCCATCCGCAGCGGAATAGGTTAGCGGGAGTCCGGAGGAAATCTGGGTGATCTCGACTTTATCGCAAAAATCATAGATCACATCCCCTTTATCGATGGTCTGGGCGTCCTGCGCAATGCCCCAAGTCCCATAATGAGGAGGCTCTCCCTCCACGAGCCGCCATCCGGAATAATCGCCTGTTTCAAAACTTCCATTGATGATTACATCCGCAGCAGAACGATTTGAAGAAAAAAACATAAACAAACACACCATGGCCACTATTGAAGAACTTCGATACATCTTTACCTCCCGAGATTGATTTCAGGTTCTCCCGCCAATTAGCGGAGAGAGACCGCCACAGAATGTCACTCCAGAAATCAGTTAATATTCAACCAGTTTCAAATTCATCCAATTAAAAATCCACAACATCAAGAATCAAAAAGGCACTTTCAGCTTTCAAGATCTGGTTTCTTGTCTATATCTGCAATCAAGATGCCGGGGATGCGGTAGGATATCTACGGTCTGGAAAGAAGCAGGGAAAAATGATATTTTCTGGAAAAATTAAAAGAGAGGAATTTTTATCATGCCAAGAGTCCCCGTTGTCGATCAGGAAACCTGCATCGGATGCGAAACCTGCACTCTCATCTGCCCGGAGGTTTTCCGGATGACCGAAACCGGAGAAGCCCACCACGATCACAAATCGGAGGTCTACGATCCGTTGGGTGCGCCCGAGGAGAAGATCGAGGAAGCCATGGACAACTGTCCAGTGGCCTGCATTTTTTGGGGGGATTGAAAATAAATAAAGGTGAGCGGGCCCGCGGTGTTCTGATTTCAGTGTTCTGATTTCTGATTTCTGTTTTGCCTCGAACCTTGTGCCTGAAACCTGAAACCTGAATCAAAACCGTCGGTTCGCGTACCGACAGACGCCTTACTTTTTGAAAGCTGCCAAAAAGTAAGCAAAAACCAGCTTCTCCTGCGGAGGGCATTTCTGTCGCATGTAGAATTTCAACCTTCGGATGTCGGTGAAGCTGACCAGGTCCTGTCTTCGTGGTCAGGAAAAGGTGGCCTATGGATTCGGCCACCACTTTTCGTTGTTTTCAGGGTGGATTTATTCTCCCGATCTTCCTCAGACGTCGGGTGAGGATAAAAATCCGATTTAAAGCTGAAAAAATCAGATTTTAATCCGCGTCTGCGAAGCATCAGGTTTGATCCGCGTCCAGTTGGATTTTGAGCCCTCAGCCCTCAGCCCTCAGCCTCCAGCCTCCAGCCTTAAATTAAATTAATCCGCCGAAACGGACACATCACCGGCTACATCATCGCCCGCGGCCCGTTGAAAAAACCTTCCCATCAGGACCGTTTCAAACAGGGAATAAATCACGGGCACAACAACCAGGGTCAGAACGGTGGATACTCCGAGTCCGAAAATGACCGCCACGGCCATGGGCCCCCACCATTGCGCCGATTCCCCTCCGATCACCCAGGACAGGCTCCGGAAATCGAAGCTGATCCCGACCGCCATCGGCAGCAACCCGAGGATAGTGGTCACCGCCGTGAGCATCACCGGGCGGAAACGCACGGCGCCGGCCTGCATGAGCGCTTCTTCGAGATTGAATCCCTGCTTCCGGAGCTGATTGATGTAGTCGATCAGCACGATGGCGTTGTTCACCACCACCCCCGCCAGGGAAATGACCCCGATGCCGGTCATGATGATGCCGAATGGGGTAGCCGTCAGCAGAAGTCCCAGAAACACCCCCGAAAGGGAGAGGACCACGGAAGTCATGACGATTGCGGACTGGGAAACCGAATTGAACTGGGTGATGAGCACCAGGGATATGAGGAAGATCGCCGACAGAAAGGCTTTCCCTAGAAAAGCGGAGGCTTTCTCCTGCTCCTCCTGCTCCCCGGAGAAGAAGATGTTATACCCGCCGGGCAGGTTCAGACCCGCCAGCGTGGCCTGGACATCCTTGAGGACCGCGTTGCTGTTGCGCCCTTCGGTATTGGCGGAAATGGTCACCACGCGTTTCTGGTCGATATGGCGGATGGAGCCGAACCCTGTCCCGAGCTCCACCCTGGCTACGGTGGAGAGAGGAACCGGGTCGCCGTTTCTTGCCGGAATCAGAAGATTTCCCACATCCGCGAAATCCTGTCGCCGGCCCTCCGGCATCCGCGCGATGATGTCGTATTCCTCCTTGCCCTCCCGGTAGACGCCAAGCTTGGTGCCGCTGATGGCCGCCTTGACGGTGCGTGAAATTTCGGCGGTGGAAAGACCCAGGAGGCTCGCCTTCTCCCGATCGACGTCGATCCGGATTTCGGGTTTTGCCTTGGTGAAATCATCCTTGAGATCCACCAGGCCGGGAATTTCCCGAATCATTGTCCTGACCTGCTCGGCCAGCATCCCGAGCACCTCGACCTGATCCCCGCTGATTTCAATGTTCACGGGAGGCCCTGTGGGCGGACCGTTTTTCTGCTTCTCGACCTTTATTTCCGCGCCGGAAATCGGCGCCAGAGCATCGCGAATGCGCTCGAGCACATGATTGGAGCTTTCCCGGCGATCGGCGCTCTCGACAAAATCCAGTGAAATTTTGCTGAGGTTGGACTGCCCCCCCGAGTCCATTCCTGGCTCGGAACTCCCCGATACCCCGACCTCGGCAATGACGTGTCGCAGATCCGACTCATCCGTTGCGATCCTCTCCACCTGCTTTGCCAGATCATTGGATGCATCGAGGCTGGTCCCCTCCGGCGCCTTGACTTCGACGAAGGCAAGGTTCGGCTCCGTATCGGGAAAAAGCTCGACTCCGTGGCCCATAACGGCGTAGGCGCCTGCAATCCCCACCAGAAAAGCCAGGGCCGCCCCCAGAACCCACCCGCGGCGGCGCAGAGAAAACCGCAAAACCTTCCTGTAATGCCGGAGGATCGGATTTTCCTTCGATGAGATCTCCTTGCCCGGAGTCTTTCGCAGAAAAGTCGCACAGATTACCGGATTGATCACCAGCGCCACAAAAAGCGAAGCGCTCAGGGTAATGATCAGGGTCAGGGGAAGATACTGCATGAACTCGCCCATGATGCCCGGCCAGAAAAGCATCGGGAAGAAGGCGCACAGGGTGGTCAGGGTCGAGCTGATCACCGGCCACCCCACCTCGCTGACCGCATCGCGGGCGGCCTGCACGCGGCCCTTCCCCTCCTGGGCGTGGCGATAGATGTTTTCCACGATGACGATGGCGTTGTCCACGAGCATCCCCAGCGCAAGAATGAGGCTGAACAGGACCACCATGTTGAGAGTGATCCCCAGCGCCTGCAGCAGCGCGAAGGAGATGAGCATGGAAAAGGGAATCGCCAGAGCGACGAAAATGGAATTGCGCAGCCCGAGAAAGAGAAAGAGGACCGAAACCACCAGAATCAGACCGGTGAGAATCGTGTTCTCCAGTTCCGAGACCATCTTGCGGATGTCCTTGGACTGGTTCATGGTGACCGAGAGTTCCACCCCTTCCGGAAGACGGTTCTGGGCGATCTCCAGAAGGGCGAAAACCCGATCGGCGACCTGGATGATGTTCTCTCCCGTGCGCTTCTTGATGGCGAGAGTGATGCTGTCACGGCCGTTCAGCCGGGCATAGCTGGCGCGATCCTCATAGGTATCCCGGATGGAGGAGACATCCTTGAAGTAGATCGGTTTTCCTCCGCGGACGGTGAGAACCAGGTTATCGATCTGCGCCGGATCGGTGAATTCTCCGGGGATCCTCAGGAGGTATTTTCCCTTGCCGATATCGATGCTTCCGCCGGGGATATTGACATTCTCCCGCTGCACCGCGGTCAGGATTTCCGAAAACGACAAGCGGTATGCCGCCATCCGCTCCGGATCGAATTCCACCCGGATCTGCCGCTCCCGGCCTCCGGTCAGGACCACATCGAGAACTCCGGGAATCTCCTCGATGCGGTCTTCCAACTCCTCGGCCACCATCTTGAGCGACGTCTCGCCGAGATTGTCGGATACGGCTACCATCAGAATGGGGAATTCCGAAAGATTGATCTCCAGAATGGACGGATCTTCCTCCAGATCGGCGGGAAGATCGGCCTTGGCCTGATCCACCTTGTCCCGTACCCGCTGGAGGGCGTTCTCGATATCCATGTCGGGCGTGAACTCGATGGTGATCATGGAAGAGCCCTCGGCGCTTACGGACCGGATCTCCTCCACATCCTTCAATCCCTTCAGTTTGCGCTCTATGGGAAGCGTGATCAGCGTCTCGATATCCGAAGGGGCCACTCCCTCGTGAGTCGTGACCACCAGAACATAAGGGATAGTGATGTCCGGCGACGATTCCCGGGGAAGGGTTATGTAACTGTATATACCTGTCAGAACGGCAATCACCATCACGGCAAAGACGGTGCTGCGATGACTGATGGCCGCATTGGTGATGCGCATGTCAGCTTTCCTCGACGGCGACGGACGAACCGTCGCTCAAAAGATGTTGCCCTTTGATAATAAGCCGATCTCCCTGCCGGAGTCCCTCCAGGATAACGGCCCGCTCACCAACCACCGATCCGATCCGGACCTGTCGCATACGGGCCACCCCGTTCTCCTCAATAAAGACCACCTTGCCGGCACTCCTGTCGACCAGGGCATAAAGGGGCACAGTGATGACATCCTTGAGTTTCCTGCGGTCCAGATGGACGCGAACGATCATCCCGGGCCTCAGATTTCCTTCGCCATTGTCCACGGCGATCTTGGCCAGATAGGTCCGCGTCACGGGATCGGCCTTGTAGGCAAGGTGAATGATTTCGCCGATAATCCGCTCCGCTGTTTTTCCTTCCAGGGCAGCGGGGACGACACCGACATCGTCGCCGACGTGCAGGAAGGAAATATCCTTTTCCGGCACTTCCATAAGGACCTTCAGGCGGTCCACCTGCACGACGACGGCCACGGGGTCGCCGACGCTCACGAATTCACCGCGGTCCGTCATCAGACGGTCCAGAACTCCGTCCACAGGGCTCTTCAGGACACTTTTATCCAGGGCCACCCGTACACGGGTCAGTTCGGCCCGTGCCGCCTCAAATCCCCGGAGGGCGTCATCGTATTCTCTCTGGCTGACGAATTTACTTTCCACCAGCTTTTCCAGCCGCTCGAGATTCTTTTCCTGCAGCCGGTAATTCGCCAGAACCCGGTCATATTCCGCCTGCTGCGTCTCGGGATCGATACGGAGGATGACCTCCCCCTTTTTCAGACGTCCGCCCTCCCTGGCGGTTTCGCGAACCGGCCCTGCAAGCTCCGCGGCAAGCGTCAGATCTTCCCACGCCTCAAGGGACCCCGGAAGCGTGAAAGTCTCCGACAGGGTTTCCGTGCCAAGAGATCGAACAGCGACGGGAATCCGCTTCTCCTCCTGCACCTGTATTTCCTCTACGTCGCCCGCTTCGCTTCCCCTGCCGCACCCGGCGAATATCAGGAGCAGGAGCAACAACAACGAAATCCGAAGTTCATTCATGATTTTCACGCCGATTCTCCCAGAACGGTGATTTCCCCTCCCGGGGGCATCATGCCTTCCAGCGCCTGCCGGAAGAGCCCTCGCAACGACATCTCAACCTCCATGTAATTTTCAACGTACCCGTTGTACCAGCCCGAAAGCGCTACAAGGTACAATGCGTAAAAGTGCACTGGCGCCAGAAAGGTGTCCAGCCCAATCTTCAGATCTCCGCGTCCCTGGGCTTTGAGCAGGATTTTGGCCACGGCTTCCAGGAAACTGGCATCCAGCTCCCGGGATTTTCCGGAGGTAGTTTCGGGAGGAAAGGCCATCTCCCGTATCAGGATTCGTCCGAACTCCCGGTTTTCAGTCACGAAACGGAACTGCCTCATGAACAGGGCCACCAGCCGATCGAGCAATCTCGCCTCCGGGTCGATCTCCTCGTGGAGGGCGCCGTAGGTGATCTCGAGTTCCTCCTCGCAAAAAGCCAGAAAAATTTCATTTTTGTTTTGAAAATACCCGTAAATAGTTCCCTTGCCGACGCCCGCCTCCCGGGCGAGGTCCTCAACGCTCGTGCCTTCAAAACCTTTTTCTCCGAAAAGACGAATGGCGGCCTCGATAATGGCACTGCGTGTTTCTCTTTTCTTTTTTGCCCGGATTCCGCTCATCCAGTCCTCCTCTTAAATTTCGACTGCGGTCGGAAATTTGCAGCCGAAACAAATATAAGCGTACTGCTGGAAGAAATCAAGTTAATTTCGACCGCGGTCGAGTTTTTTGCTGCTGAAAAAGCTTCTCTCTTTCTGTTAAATTAATGCCGTCCGGAAACCCCGGGAAGCACAAATGCAGTTTTCGTTCTGGAAACGAGTCATTTTTCGCAAGATCAAGGAAATCAAGGATCTGAGCGGAGGCGTAGACCTTTACGCCGCACAATCAAATCCGCGGATTGACGCGGAGATTGCGGAAAAGGGCCGTTTCCGGACGAAAACTAAATTAATGAAGGAAAGAATCCTATGGAAGACTGGCTTCAGACCCTCTTTGGATGGCTTCCGGAGGGAGGCGTCTACTATTTTTTGATTGGCGCGGTAGCCTTTCTCGAATCAATCGTCGTGATCGGCATCCTGGTGCCGGGGAGCGTCATCACCGTCTTTGCGGGATTTCTCGCGCTGCACGGCAAGGGCGAGCTTGCTCCGGTCATGTCGGCTGCTGCCTGCGGAGCCATCGCCGGAGATATGCTCAGCTTCTGGCTGGGAGTGTGCCTTGGCCCGGAGCTTCTGCACCGGCGCCTGCTGCGCCGACACCTCCGGATTGTTCGCCGGGCCGAAAACTTCTTTGCTTCCCACGGGGGGAAAAGCGTTTTTTTCGGACGCTTTATCGGGCCGATACGGGGTTTCATCCCTTTCGTGGCGGGAGGAGCACGGATGAGTCCGGGCTTCTTCGCCCTGTACACATTGATCAGCGGAATTCTCTGGGGGCTGTTCTATCCGGGCCTCGGGTATCTCGGGGGCGCCAGCTGGCGGCAGGTCCAGATCCTTTCCGGGCGATTCAGCCTCATAATACTCATCTTGTTGAGCCTTTTCATTCTGGATGGTCTTTTCTGGAAAAAAGCCGCTCCAGGGCTTGCGAAGGCCACGGCCCGCCGATGGGAGAGCCTGCGCTCCTTCTGGTTACGATTCCTCGAGACACCGGGAATGCGGCAATGGATCGGAAATCATCCACGATTGTGGGGGTGGCTGGCCAAGCGACTGAGTTTGCAGCGAGGCACCGGAATGTACCTGACCGCCGGGCTGGCGACCAGCGCCTCCTTCGCGGTTCTTTTCTTCTGGCTGGTTGGCAAGATGCCGTTACTGGACCGGCTCGATGCGCTGGTCCATGGCAGTTTACGCGACCTTCATCACCCTTGGGCGGATATCGTCCTTAAATCCTTCGCCTCGCTGGGCGACGGTACGGTGATTCTGTTGTCAGCCGGATTTCTCCTGTCCTGGTTGATCCTGAACAACCGTGACTTTTCCGCCCTTATCCTCATTGTGGGGCTCGGCGGCGGAGAGCTTATTCTTCGCATGCTTCATTTTTTTTTCCGTCTTCCCGAACCTGCACTTCTCGCACCAAAGCTGCAGGTAATCTTCTCTGTTTTGCCCATCGGCCATTCCTTCTTCGCCGCAATGCTCTGTGGCCTGACGATCTATTTCCTGTTGGGGACGGTTAACCAGTGGCGTTCTCGTCTGGGCCTTCTCACGGGAGGAAGCTTCCTTGTTCTTCTGATCGCCTTCAGCCGTATTTATTTCGGCATGGAGCGTCTTTCCGGGGTTCTGGCAGGATTCGCCCTGGCGGCGCTCTGGCTGACTTTTCTTCTGACCGCCTCCGAAATGCGCCGCCGTTATGCGGGGGAATTCCCCTGGCGCAGCGGTTGGGAGCTTCTGCGGTTTTCCCCAAGAACCCGCACGATTCTCCTGCTCATCGCCGCGCTCGGATTCTCCGCCGCCATCGCGCTGCATGTTGCGGCAGGAATTAAGTAAGCTGGAGCCTGGAGCCTGGAGCCTGGAGCCTGGAGCCTGGAGCCTGGAGCCTGCAGCCTG